>JBJEBQ010000028.1:0-2725 GCA_051870215.1 Candidatus Cryptobacteroides sp.
GAAGGCGTTGATAATGAAGCCGAACTTGTATTCAGCGTCTTCCTTGCTGATGCCGAGCACCTCGAACATTCTCTGCTGTACCTCAGCGTTGTGGATACGGATTGAACCGCCACCGAGCTCGGTGCCGTTCAGCACGAAATCGTAGGCATTTGCGCAAACCTGCTCTAAGTCCTCTTTTTTGTCGCTGTAGAATAGCTCCATGTGCTCAGGCTTAGGAGCGGTGAAAGGATGGTGCATGGCATAGAAACGCTGTGTCTCGTCATCCCACTCAAGAAGCGGGAAGTCCACAATCCAGAGCGGTGCGAAATTGTGAGGGTCACGAAGTCCGAGACGGCCACCCATTTCGATACGGAGCACGCCGAGCATGGTCTGGGTCTTCCTCTTGGCGCCGCAAAGAATTAGAATCATATCGCCGTTTTTTGCCCCCATACGGGCAGCGACTTCCTGCAACTGCTCCGGAGTGAAGAACTTGTCGACAGAGGATTTGATGCTGCCGTCCTCATTCACTTTGATGTAAACCAGGCCTTTGGCGCCGACCTGAGGTCTCTTGACCCACTCTGTGAGTTCGTCAATCTGCTTGCGCGTATAGGCTGCAGCGCCCGCGACGCAGATACCGCCGACATAGTCAACGCCGTCGAACACGGAGAAACCATGGCCTTTCAGCAGGTCGGTAAGCTCATGGATAGTCATGCCAAAGCGGATATCCGGCTTGTCCGAACCGTAATTGTCCATTGCATCGTACCAGGACATACGAGGGATAGGATTAGGGATGGTCACGTCAAGCACATTCTTGAACAGCGTCCTCATCATACCCTCGAAGGTGTTCAGCACGTCTTCCTGCTCCACGAATGACATCTCGCAGTCAATCTGGGTGAACTCAGGCTGACGGTCAGCACGCAGGTCCTCATCGCGGAAGCAACGTACAATCTGGAAATAGCGGTCGTATCCTGCCACCATCAGCAGCTGCTTGAAGGTCTGCGGAGACTGCGGAAGTGCATAGAACTGCCCCGGATTCATACGGGAAGGCACCACGAAGTCGCGTGCACCCTCAGGAGTCGACTTAATCAGGTAGGGTGTCTCGATTTCCATGAAATTGTCGGCATCCAGATAGTTGCGGATCTCGTGAGCGATTTTGTGGCGGAGTTTGAGAGCGCGCTGAAGCTGCGGACGGCGAAGGTCGAGGTAACGGTATTTTGCACGTATGTCCTCACCGCCATCGGTGTTTTCCTCGATGGTAAATGGAGGAGTCTGGGCGGCATTAAGCACTTTTATGTCCGAAATTGCTATTTCAATGTCACCGGTAGGCATTTTAGGGTTTTTGCTCTGACGCTCGACCACAGTGCCCTGCACCTGAATGACATACTCCCTTCCGAGAGATGAAGCCGTCTCGACAAGAGCTGCGTCTGCCGAAGCGTCCACAACGAGCTGAGTGATGCCATAGCGGTCTCGCAAATCGATGAAGGTCATGCCCCCGAGCTTTCGTGATTTCTGCACCCAGCCGGCGAGAGTGACTGTCTGTCCGACGTTCTCAATGCGAAGCTGGCCGCAATCCATTGTTCTGTACTTTGTACTTTGCATATTGTATTTTATTATTTCGTTATCCGGGTTGGATATTTTTTGAAAAATGGAACAATTCTCACTTTTCCAACTTGCAAAATTAAGAATTTTGGGCGAATAATGGAGAAGTTATTTTGTAAATATGTAAATTTGCAGGATTATGGGGAATTTCGAAAGAATAAAATATTATGTTCCTTCGGAAAAGATATGAAACTCAAATAGAATATTATGGCGGAAGTAAGGGCTAAAAAAGCATTGGGACAGCATTTTCTGACTGATTTGAGCATAGCACGCAGGATTGCCTGGGCATTTCTGACCGATTCGGCATCGAGTCGTGAAAGCGCGGATTTTGATGCTGCCGTAGCGGAAAAAATGGCAGATGAAGCGAAAAATGCAAACGGAAAATATGATGTTCTCGAGGTAGGCCCGGGCATGGGCGTGCTGACTCAGTATATGCTTGAACGTGAGGATATCGAATTGAAAATGGTGGAAATCGACAGGGAGTCTGTGGACTATCTGCTCGTGAATTTTCCTCAGGTGAACGGTTCGCTGATTGAAGCGGATTTCCTGAAAATGAACTTAGCGCACTTTTTCAGCGGGAAATTCTGCGTTATAGGCAACTTCCCGTATAACATTTCCTCTCAGATTTTCTTCAAGATTCTCGATTACAAGGAGGCAGTACCACAGGTGGTCTGCATGATACAGAAAGAAGTGGCTGAGCGCATTGCGGAAAAGCCCGGCAGCAAGACCTACGGCATTCTGTCCGTACTGCTGCAGGCTTGGTATGACATTGACTATCTGTTCACTGTCGGCGAAGGCGCGTTCAATCCGCCGCCCAAGGTCAAATCCGCTGTCATACGCCTTGTACGCAACACACGTCAGGACCTCGGCTGCGACGAAAGCCTGTTCAAGGCCATTGTCAAAACCGGTTTCAACCAGCGTCGCAAGACTTTGCGCAATTCCCTGAGACCTATGATACGCTCCAAAGCCGAACGCCTTGGGTGGAATGAGGAGGAAATTGCAGCTTTCTCTTCCGACCCCGTTTTCGATCTCCGCCCCGAGCGCCTGAGCGTTGAGGATTTCATCGCCCTTACCGTGAAGCTGGCATAGACATGACTTAAACTGAAAAAAGTTGACACTATACGAGTACAAAACGTATAGTAATAAT
>JBJEBQ010000029.1:0-134618 GCA_051870215.1 Candidatus Cryptobacteroides sp.
ATAGTAATATATTTTATTGATTATCAATTTCCAGACATCCGACGGACAAGTAAAGAAAAAAAGCTTTCACTCCAAAAATGAAACTGCCGGCAAGGTAAGTAATTTTTTGACACAACTATGTAAGAAAAAATTAAACTTTGTATTGCCTTTTTTTACATTTCGGGGGTAAAAATGTAAGAAAAAGCAAAATAGCTCTGTTATGACAAAAACAGTCAAAACAAAAAAAATCTGATTATTAGATACTTGCCAATATGGAATTATAAAAAAGAGCAAAAGTCACATTGGGAATGATGTAGAGCGACCTCGGCGGTGGTGTGGGTTTGGAGAGGCCAGCCACCCTCGGCTCGTTAGAGGGAGGGACCCACGCCACAGGCGTGGGAGGGATGAAGGCAGAACCCGGTTCTGCCGAAACCTCTCCAAACCCACACCACTGCCGAGGTCAGGCAAAAAGCATGGGGCAAGTTGATTGGGCAAAGCGACAGAAAAAGGAAAGTCGCAAACTCGGGAATGAAAAAGCCACTTTTCGTGCCCGAAAGCCTTAAAACGGCAATCTCGGGAACGAAACAGCCCGTATTAATGCCCGAGACCAAAGAAACTTATTGCAAATCAATCAGTCTGGCGAAGTACGGAGGTCGCCTTGCGAAGCTCCAGCGACCGGAGTCTCCGACAAACTGACCATCAGCGCAAAAGTCACATTGGGAATGATGAAGGATTACAGTTCCTTGCGGAGGCGGGCTTTTGGGATGCCGAGCTGTTCGCGGTATTTGGCAATGGTGCGGCGGGCGACTTTGTAACCTTTGGCAGAGAGCCTTTCCACGAGCTCGTCGTCGGTGAGAGGCTTGCGCTTGTCCTCGCCGTCCACGCACTCTTGAAGCACCTTTTTAAGCTCGCGGGTCGACACTTCCTCGCCTTCTTTATTCTCGAGTCCTTCGGAGAAGAAATATTTCAGAGAATAAATGCCGAAATGTGTCTCGATATATTTGCTGTTCACCACACGTGAAATAGTCGAAATATCGAAGCCTGTCTTCTCAGCTATATCCTTGAGAACCATAGGCTTGAGATTGGACTCGTCACCGTCGACAAAATAGTCGTGCTGGAAATCCACAATGGCCTGCATGGTTGAAAAGAGCGTGTTGTGACGCTGTTTGATGGCCTCGACGAACCATTTTGCGCTGTCCATTTTGGACTTCACGAAAGCCGCGGCCTCCTTCTGTTCGCGCGAAGATGAATTGGCGGCATCCATAAGTATGTTCGCATAGCGTTTGTTCACACGCAATTCGGGAACACTGAAACGCGGCATTGATAGCTTCAATTCCCCGTTCTCGTATTCAAGCAGGAAATCCGGCACAATCTGCTGGGCCTGGTCATTGTAGCTGTCGTCTATCTGTCCGCCGGGAGACGGATTCAGTTTCACGATTTTGGCCATAGCAGCCTTCAGCTGAACCTCATCAATGCCCATTTTGGACATGATTTTGTGGAAATGCTTGTTGGAAAACTCAGTGAAATAATTTTCAAGTATCGTCTTGGCGTTCTTCACATCCTCATTCGGAGTCAGATTGCGTATCTGAAGCAGCAGACACTCCCTCAAATCCCTCGCACCGACACCCGCCGGTTCAAATTCCTGCACGATTTTGAGCATGGAGAGAACCTCATCCTCAGTGGTCTCGATATTCGCCCTGAATGAAATGTCATCAACAAGCGAATCCACATTGCGGCGCAAATAGCCGTCATCGTCCAGACTGCCGATAATGAACGCGGCCACAGCATGCTGGTGCTCGCTCAGATTGCGGTAACCGAGCTGTTCGAAAAGACTCTGCGTAAAACTCTCCTTGACGGAAAAAGTATTGTACTGCGGCCTGTCGTCCTTTGACGAAGAATAATTGTCCGAACGCAGCCTGTAATTCGGTATGCTGTCGTCATCCTTATACTCCGAAAGCGACACTTCACGCGGCTGCTGGGTATCTCCATCCTCATCCTTCTCCGTCGGATTGTCCACATCCAGGACAGGGTTTTCTTCTATTTCTTTGCGAATACGCTGTTCCAGGTCCTGAACGGGAAGTTCAAGAAGTTTGATTGCCAATATCTGCTGGGGAGAAAGTTTCTGCTGTTGTTTTAATCCTAATTCCTGTTTTAACATACGCGCTACAAGTTTACTGCCACAGGGCGAAGAACCTTAACTGTATCAACCACATACGAATTTCTGCTGTCCACAAGCGGAAAATCTATATTTTCTTTGATGACAAAGGCAGACGGAAAATACGGTTTGATGTCTTCCAACTTTGCCATAGCCTCGGATTTTGTTCTGAAATTGCCGACTGTCACCTTAAAATAGGGATTTGCATAAGTCCGGTAAGCCTCAATGCCGGGAAACAAGGCCCTGAAACGCTTCAGAGTTTCCTCCGACTCCGCACGCGCCGTCTGTTTGTTGTCAAAGAACACCCTGACCCGATAGCCCGTGATGGTGCGCTGTCCATTGTCTTCCACAAAGCTGCGCATCGCGCGGGCAAGATTAGCATCCTGACGTATCAGAACATCGGCATTTCCTCCTTTAGACATGGAAGGCATGGATTCAAATACATCTTTTCCCGCCAAAGTGCTATCAACCTGAGACACAATCCTATACACTAACGAATCCACAAGTTCATAACCTGCGGGTACCACAATTTCCTGGGCAAAAGCGGCAAAACCGAAAAGCATTGCCATGACCGATATGACAATTTTCTTCATACTATTTCTTCTCCATCAATTTACTGAGCGGTATTCCCTTCCTGACGATTTTTTTATTCAAGCCTATAGCCTTGACCGTCGCTGAAGCATCGATTGTTATGTCTTCGGGATTGTAATTCGTCGCCAATGACATGACTGTAAGCAGACTGACATCGTCTGAAAGCTTCAGTGTGCAGTCCAAAGAATACACGTCATCATTTTTCTCCACCTCAAAAGGCAGAATGTTCAAGGTACACAGCTCCATTCCTTTGTCGTAAACGACTCCCGTGCCATCCTCAACTCTGAATTTCATAAACGGATTGTGTATACCCACTGTCACAATCGCATCCACGGCACGGAAACCGTTTGGACGAAGTGACTGTATTTCAAACGATGTGGGCCTGATGTCGCTTATCTTTCCACAGGAGCCAAGCATAAGCACAGCAGCCACAATCGCTACAAAAGACGCTATTCTTTTCAATTTTTTCACACTATCAAAAATTTTTACATTTATAAAAATTTTATGAGAGTCTGATAGCCGTTCGCTATCGCTCACTCTCACGATGAAAATCATTTGATATCGCCGTTCGGCGAATAAAAATCAAAGATTTTCATGTTCGGTTTCATACTTAAATAAATCAATCCGGACAAAGTTACAAATATTTCAGCGAAAAATAATATCTTTGTGCACTCATTGAATTATTTATTTGAAAAATATGAACAATATCAAACCTATTATAGACGAAAGCAAGCCGAAAGTGTATATCGAGACCTACGGCTGCCAGATGAATGTGAATGACAGCGAGGTGATCCTTGCGCTGCTGCAGAAAGCGGGCTATGTGTGGACCGAAGACATCAGCAGGGCGGATATCATACTTGCGAACACCTGCTCGATCAGGGACAATGCCGAGCAGAGGATTTGGGGCCGTATTGATCAGTTCAAACTGCAGAAAAGGAACAGGAAAGTGATCATCGGCATAGTCGGATGTATGGCTGAAAGGCTGAAAGACAAGCTCCTGGAGGGCCGCGTGGTAGATCTGGTCGCAGGACCTGATTCGTACAGGAAGTTGCCGGAACTGATTGCGGCCATCACGCCGGACTCGCCGCAGATTGACGTAATGCTCTCACACGAAGAGACTTACGCAGACATCTCGCCGGTCAGAATGGACAAGAACGGCATCAGTGCCTTCATTTCGATCATGCGCGGCTGCAACAATGCATGCTCATACTGCGTGGTACCTTACACCCGCGGTGCGGAACGTTCGCGCTGTCCCCATACTATCGTGGCCGAAGCTCAAGACCTGTGGGACAACGGCTATAAGGAGGTCACCCTGCTTGGCCAGAATGTGGACTCGTATCATTGGAAGACCGATGGGGAAGAGGTGGATTTCGCCAGACTGCTCGAAATGGTGGCTGCGGTGAATCCGGATCTTCGCGTACGTTTTTCAACATCACATCCGAAGGACATCAGCGACGAGGTGATTTACACTATGGCCGCTCACGAAAACATCTGCAGGCATATCCATCTGCCGGTGCAGTCGGGAAGTTCGGCCATGCTCGAAAAAATGCGCCGCAAATATGACAGGGAATGGTACTTGGGCCGTGTGGCGAAAATACGCGAGGTGATGCCTGACTGCGGAATTACGACAGACGTGATTGCAGGCTTCTGCGGAGAAACCGAGCAGGATCATCTTGATACTCTGAGTCTTATGGAGCAGGTTGTCTTTGATTCGGCGTTCATGTTCGCGTATTCGGAGCGTCCGGGAACCCTTGCAGCGCGCAAATATCCGGATGACATTCCATATGAAGAGAAGACAAGACGTCTGAATGAAATAATTGCCCTCCAGGGACGTATGGGCCTGAAAAGCAATGAAAAGGAAATAGGAAGAACCATGAAAGTGCTGGTTGAGGGGCCGTCAAAACGCAATCCTGAGGAGCTCTGCGGCAGGGCCGGCAACAATAAGATGTGCGTCTTCCCGTCCGGCGGCGAACAGCCTGGAGACTATGTCGAAGTCGTGGTCGAAAGCTGCACCTCCGCTACGCTGCTCTGCCGCCACGCCTGACTGTCAAACCTGCAGTTTGCGATTGGTTTTCCGCTCACCACGGGCGCGCAACAGGACAAGATGCAGGAAAAAGTCAATTGATGCGAAACGAATAAACTATAATAAAACATGGCACTGATCAATTTGAAAAACGAAAAGGCGGAAAAAACAATATTTATTCTCACTCTGGCCATCGCCACGGTCTGGGCGGTACTTTATTTCATGCCCGAAGTGAGTTTTGCTTTCAAGAAAAGCGTTACCCTCCCGGTCCTCACCCTTGGAGGGCTTTTCCTGCTGCCATGGCAGATGTTCCTTGCCATGCTGTTTTCCGGCATCGGGGACTTGATGGGAGACCTGCACATTTTCATGGCCCAGCTCGGCTTTTTCGCCCTTGCTCACATCTGCATGCTGTCATATTTCATCAAACTGTTGAAAATCAGAAAGATAAGGCTCAGCAAACCTGAAATCATGGCTACGGCAGTCACTGCAGGCACCTTGTGTTGCATTTCGTTCCTCAAGATAGTTCCGCACGCACCTGCCGGGGTCGTGCAGATCGGCACCATTGTCTACACCTGCCTGATTGTCGCCATGTTTGTGACCGCAGTCATGCACAGAAGTCCCATGCTGACCATAGCGGCAGCTCTGTTCGTAGCTTCGGACATGATTCTGGCAATAAACAAATTCGTGCAACCTCTTGAAGGACAGCGTTATCTGATTATGGTTCCATACTATCTCGCCCAGCTGCTGTTTTTCATCCGGACCAGCTCGGTAGGACAGAAATATGCACGGGACTGAAACTTTGGCACGGTATTGGCATATACACTCCACCGAAAAAGAAATTAAACATAAATATTTGATTTTAAACTTTACAATACATATCCGGGACAGGTCGGGAGATTAGTTCCGGATTTTTTTTTGAAGTTCCTTTGAAATTTTTTGAAGATTGCTTAATAGAATAAATTATTAACATTTTTAATATAGGATATTATGAAAAAATTGATGAAATTAGCGGGTATCGCTTTGGCAAGTCTGGCTATAGCAAGCTGCAACAATCCGGTGGATTTGAGCGGAAAATGGGAGATTTCAGAAGTTGGCGGACAGACAATTGAAGCTTCAGAGCACACACCTTTTATGGAATTTGATGTTGAAAACCATAGAGTCCACGGTCACACCGGGGTGAATATCATGAACGGAAGTTATACTTTGGAAGGCAACAAGCTCAGTCTCGGACAGATGGCGACAACCATGATGGCCGGACCGATGGAGGATATGGAACTCGAAAGAACCATTCTTGACACCATCGAGAAATCCGCAAAAGTCAAAGCTGCCGACAACACCCTCCAGCTTCTCGATGCTGACGGAAAAGTCATCATGGTGCTGAAGAAATAAGCATCAAAATACCGACAAATAAAAGCGATGAGGACATCCCCATCGCTTTTATTTTTTGCCCAAATTTATCGGCTCATCTTCCAGCCGTCCACCGTCCGTGTCTCGGAAGAGAAGTTGATGCCCAGTTTGAAGATTTCTTTACCCGAGGCGAGAAAAGGTTTGTCATAGCCTTTTTCTTCAATCTGCCCAAGTGCCGCTTCAGGGTCGCAGTCGCGTTTCAACTCAATGATATAGACATATTTATCAGTCTCGAAGACTATATCAATGCGACCGTTTGAGGTATAGTATTCCGTCCTGACATAGAAGCCCATCATCTTCAGCATAATGGACATTGTGTTCTGGAAATAAAGTTCCAGGTCGCCCTGCACAAGGTAGCTGTTGTCTGCAAGGAAGGCCGTGAAACGGGTCATGAACCCCTCGATGTCTCCTGCACAAATATCTTCAACAAAACTATCCGCTGAAAATTCTCCATTCGCCAATTTAGGGGCAAAAACATGGCTCAATGATTCCAAAAACCCGCTTCTGACTTCGTCATTCGGGTAGTCAAGTACATATTTTCCAAAACGTTCATCATAGCCGACAATCGTCAGATAACCGGCCTGATACATCAGAGTGACAGGATCAGGACTGCTGTAGTTCGAACCCGTAAGCAAGGACGGACTTGCCTTCATATTGGACAGGTTATTCAGTTTGAATTTACCGGCTTTGAGGTATCTTACAAGAAAATCCGGAGTACCCGTAGCATACCAGTAATCACGAAACCGTCCGGTATTGAATACATTAATCAAACTGAAAGGATTGTAGATACCCTCGCTATCCTCAATAAAATGATAGCCATCATATTTCTTCGCCAATTTCCGATAGCATTCTTCCGTACTCAGATTATTCGCCCGAGCCAGTTCTGCGACACTTTCTCCAAAATACGATTTTAATTCGCCCTCAGTAATTCCACAAATACCGACATAACGTGCATCCATAGAAATATCCTGAAGATTGTTCAAACCGCTGAAAACACTAAGCTTGCCAAGCTTTGTCACACCGGTCAGAAAACCGAAGCGAATATATTGGTCGTAACCTTTAATAACACTATAGAATCCCTGCATTATTCGCCTGAATGTCTCCATCAGTTCAGGATTGTCCAGATTGTCCACAATAGGTTTCTCATATTCATCTATCAGAATAACAACCTGTTTTCCTGTTTTTTTATAAACTCCCTCTATAAGATTCTGAAAGCGTACATCAGGCAAAGTGTATTTGTTCTCCACACCGTACTGCTGTTCCAGAGCCGAGAGTTTTTTATCAAACTGCTGTTCCAGATCAAGATGAGAAGTATACGATTTGGCGGAAAAATCAATCCTCAACACCGGATATTCCGCCCACTCTTTCTCCAGTTCTGCAATTGCCAGGCCATCAAACAGTTCCTTTCTGCCGCTGAAATACGCATCCATAGTCGAAATCAGCAGACTCTTTCCGAACCTGCGCGGACGGCTCAGGAAATAATACTGACCGCTGCCATGGGCCAATTCATAAATCATAGCAGTCTTGTCCACATAGACGTAATTATCTGTGCGGATCTTGTCAAAAGTCTGTATTCCAATCGGGTATCTCATAAACTTTCCTCCATGCGAAACATGATATCATCCACAAATATACAATTATTTTTCAGTAAATGAAAAAGAGTTCCGGAACAGACTCAGAATAACACTATTTCTGCGCTTTGGAGTAGAGGAAGGCGGTCACGACGGCGTAGAGAATGTTCGGAAGCCAGATGGCTATGCCGGGAGGCAGGGTGTCGGTGAAGACGAACATCTGGCTGAAACGCTGGAAAAGTATGTAGGTGAAGGCCAGGCCGATGCCGATGCCGATGTTCCAGCCTATGCCGCCGCGTTTCTTGCGTGAAGAAAGCGAGACGCCCATGATTGTGAGGATAAAAGCGGAAAAAGGCATGGAGAAACGGTTGTGCTTTTCGATGAGCGAGTATTTCACATCGGCGTCACCGCGCAGCTTCTGCATTTCGATACATTTCTCCAGTTCATCATAATTGTAGGTCTCAATGGTCTTGTTGAGACGGTAGAAGTCATTGACTGTCAGATTTAGGACCGTGTCAAGCTGGGCACCCGTGCGGATTTTGTCGGTCAGATCATCATTATAGGTACGGATTACGTATTTTTTCAGTTTCCACTTCTCCGTGTCTTTGTCGTAAACGGCTGATTCCGCTGATATTTTCGACACTAATTTGTTGTCTTTCACATTCTCGAGAGTGAAGCGGTAGGCCGTATTGTTCCACGAAGCGAAGGACTCGACATAGACGAATTCGCCCGGAGCAATCTGATAGTGCACATTTCGTCCGACACTTTTGAACCTTGTCTTAACATATTGATTTTCAAAATCCAGCCTTGTCTTGTTGGAATCCGGTATGACATAGAGATTCAGCACCAAGGATACGGCGGCGATGAGGGTCGCGGAGAACATATAAGGCACCATCATCCTGTGGTAACTGATACCACAGGAGAGTATCGCCACGATTTCAGAGTTCTGTGCCATCTTTGAGGTGAAGAAAATCACCGTAATGAAGACAAAGAGCGGACTGAACATATTGGCGAAATACGGTATGAAATTGAGGTAATAGTCAAATACGATCGCTTTCAAAGGGGCCTCATTCGCCACGAACTTGTCGATTTTCTCACTGATATCGAAGATGATGACAATAAGAATAATCAGCAACAATGCGAAAACGAATGTTGTCAGGAACTTCCTGATTATGTATTTGTCTATTTTTTTGAACATACTACAGTCTGGTCATTATTTTTTTCACGGCCGCCTCTTTCCACGTATGGAAATCACCCGCCTTGATGTGTTCACGCGCCTGACGGACCACATCGAGGTAGAAAGCCAGGTTGTGTTCCGAGGCTATCTGCCCCGCAAAAAGTTCGCCTGCGATGAAAAGATGTCTCAGGTAAGCCTTGCTGTAGGCATGGTCCACAAAGGAAGTGCCTGCAGGATCAAGCTCCGAGAAATCGTCCGCCCATTTTTTATTTTTCATGTTCATTATGCCGTTCCATGTGAAGAGCATACCGTTGCGTCCGTTGCGCGTAGGCATGACGCAATCGAACATATCCACGCCCCTGTCTATGCCCTCAAGGATATTTGCAGGAGTGCCGACACCCATGAGATAGCGTGGTTTGTCCTGAGGCATTATCGGGCACACCGTCTCGAGCATTTCATACATTTTTTCAGTAGGTTCCCCCACGGCGAGACCGCCTATGGCATAGCCCTCCCTGTCAAAAGCCGCAGCATGCTCCACCGCTTCGCGACGCAGGTCCGGATAGACGCAGCCCTGAATTATCGGGAAAAGCGCCTGATGATAGCCGTACAGCGGTTCTGTCTCGTCAAAATGCCTTATGCAGCGTTCCAGCCACGATTTCGTGAGGTCAAGAGATTTGCGCGCATATCGGTAGTCGGCGTCTCCCGGACAGCATTCGTCAAGAGCCATCACGATATCGGCTCCTATTATACGCTGGGTGTCCATATTGTTCTCCGGAGTGAAAACATGCTTCGAACCATCGATATGCGAGCGGAAAGTGCAGCCTTCCGGAGTAAGCTTGCGTATCGGACTGAGCGAGAAGACCTGGAATCCGCCGCTGTCCGTCAGTATGGGCCTGTCCCACGACTCGAATTTATGGAGTCCGCCGGCAGCTTTGAGCACGTCCAGCCCCGGACGGAGATACAGATGGTAGGTGTTTCCAAGTATTATTTCCGCCTTTATGTCTTCCTTCAAATCCCTGTGATATATACCCTTGACCGAGCCGACCGTGCCCACAGGCATGAAAATCGGCGTCTGTATCTGTCCGTGGTCAGTGGTAATGACTCCGCAACGGGCAGATGACTGAGGGTCTTTTGCTGTCAACTCAAATTGCATATCCAATCAGCAAATAAATGTTTAAAAAAATCTTTTAGCCGTCAAAGATACGAAAAGTTAAGCAAAAGTTATTATATTTGTTCCTCATTACTGAAAACTCAAATAAAAAATTTATGAAACCGAACATGAAAATCTTTGATATATACTCGCCCAAGGGCGATATCAAATGATTTTCATCGTGAGAGTGAGCGATAGCGAACGGCTATCAGACTCTCATAAAATTTTTAAAAACGTAAAAATTTTTGATAGTATGAAAAAAGGAATTAAATCACGCTTGATTGCCATGAACTTCCTGCAGTATGCGATTTGGGGTGCATACCTCACATCCATGGGAAGCTATCTCGGCAATGCAGGGCTCGGTGCCAACATCGGAATCTTCTACGCAATGCAGGGTATCGTGTCCATTTTCATGCCGGCAATCATCGGCATCATCGCAGACAAAGTTCTCCCGGCGCAGAAAGTCCTCAGCATCTGCCACGGGCTCGCAGGAGCTTTCATGCTGGCGGCAGGTCTCTACGGAATGTCAGCTGTCGGCCACACAAGCTTCGCTACGCTCTTTACCCTGTATTCATTCAGCGTGGCATTCTACATGCCGACCATCGCGCTTTCCAACTCAGTTGCGTATTCAGTGCTTGAAAACAACGGTTACGACACAGTCAAGGACTTTCCTCCAATCAGGGTCTTCGGAACAGTCGGCTTCATCTGCGCAATGCTTTTCGTGAACTTCATTGCAATCGACGGCATACAGTTCCAGCATTCATATAATCAGTTCATTACCTCAGGAGTTCTCGGACTTGTGCTCTGTGCTTACGCTTTGACCATGCCGGACTGCCCTTGCAAGAAAACCCAGGGTTCCACCTCAATCGTGGATGTATTCGGACTCAGGGCCTTCACCCTCTTCAAGAGAAAAGACATGGCGATCTTTTTCATTTTCTCCATGCTGCTCGGTGTTTCCCTCCAGATTACCAACGGTTTTGCAAATCCTTTCATCACCCATTTCAAGGCCGTGCCTGAATTTGCAAACGAGTTCTTTTCTGAGAATGCGAACTTCCTGATTTCATTCTCACAGCTTTCGGAGACTCTCTGCATCCTGCTGATTCCTTTCTGCATGAAGAAATTCAAAATCAAAGGAGTCATGCTGATTGCAATGTTCTGCTGGGTGCTCCGCTTCGGCTTCTTCGGCATCGGTGACACAGGCTTCCCTGGCGTCATCTGGCTTTTCCTCTCATGCCTTGTCTACGGTATGGCTTTCGATTTCTTCAACATTTCCGGTTCGCTCTATGTCAACAACCAGACTGACGAAAGCATACGTTCAAGCGCTCAGGGCCTCTTCATGCTGATGACAAACGGTATAGGCGCCACTGTCGGAACCCTCTCGGCCCAGGCCATCATCAACGCCTTCACACATTACGAGACAATTGACGGAGCAAGCTACCTTATGGGCAACAATGAGAGTTCATGGTCAACGGTATGGCTCATCTTCGCAGGCTATGCCCTTGTCGTAGGCATCCTCTTCATGATACTTTTCAAGAATCCCAAACCGGCTGCCGCAGAAGCAGCAAAATAGCCTGCTTGAGAAACCTTACATAAAAATCCCTGCTACAGTTGAATGATGTAGCAGGGATTTTTTTACTGAACTTTCTTCCATACAATAGTCTCGGAAATGCCGATTAAAGTACCTTTGACCTTGAGAGTGCTGTCATCGGAGAACCAGCAGGTCACATGGGCTTTGAAGCCTCTCGTCGGGTCATAGATTTTGGCATTGCCCCAGTTGTGCTTTTTCTCCACGTACTGGAGTTTCTCGATGAGAACGACGCGATCTACGGGTGTATTCCTCAGTTTTTTGTCAGGATTCTTTTCATCAAGCAATGGTTTGCCTTTTTTGTCAAGCGGATTTTCTAACCAGCACACCTGAGCCTTGTATGTGCCGTCATCCTCTTTGGTAACACGGATTTTGCTCGCATCCCCGCCGAAATCGCTCTCATAAAGTCCCACAATACTGTCCGCCGAATCATTGAGCGCACTCTGCGCATTGGCTGTGAAAGCCATCAGCACCATCGAAAGTGCCATAAGAATCATTTTCTTCATTTCTCTGAATTTTTGTGTGCAATTTTACAGGGCACAAAGGTAAGAATAAATTTATTTAAAAGAAGCCTGATTGCAACAAAAAAATCTCCAGCGACTGCTGAAGATTTTTTTTGTGCGGATGGCGAGACTCGAACTCGCACAGGACAACTCCCACTACCCCCTCAAAGTAGCGCGTCTACCATTTCGCCACATCCGCTTTTCATTTGGGACTGCAAATATAGTACGTTTTTATTTAACTGCAAAATAAATTTTATTTTTTTTGCCATTTTTTAATATTTTGCTCTTTTTTAAGGAATACAGCTCCAAAAAATTTTATCTCAATCATTTCAAAACAGCTTCTTAATTTTTTTAATCAGATTATTATATCTAATTTTGCATTGAAAGCATTAAACGTAAGAACAATGAAAAATAATAACTACGAAATCAATCCCATTGTCAGTCAATTGGGAAAGACCCCAAAGGAATTTACGAAGGATGACATCATCAACTTCGTGATTGACAACGAAATACGCATAGTAAATTTCCGTTATCCGGCTGCGGACGGCAGATTGAAGACACTGAATTTCCCTGTCACAAACAGGGAGTACCTCGAGTCCATCCTGACCTACGGCGAAAGAGTGGACGGCTCAAGTCTCTTCCCCTACATCGCCGCAGACTCTTCAGACCTTTATGTAATCCCAAGATTTGCAACGGCTTATGTTGATCCATTCGCTGAGATTCCGACCCTCGGCATGCTCTGCACTTTCTTTACAAAAGACGGACTGCCACTCGAAATCGCGCCGGAATACATACTCCGCAAGGCCCACAAGGCATTTCAGGAGACAACAGGATTCTGCTTCGAGGCTATGGGCGAATTGGAATTCTACCTTATATATGAAGACGACGGAATGTTCCCTACAGCCAACCAGAGAGGCTATCACGAGTCATCACCGTTCACCAAAGTCGAGGCGTTCCGCACAGAGGCTATGAAACTCATTGCTGAAGTCGGCGGCCAGATCAAATACGGCCATTCAGAGGTCGGCTGCTTCACCCTCGACGGCAAAGTCTATGAGCAGAATGAAATCGAATTTCTCGTAAGCCCTGTGGAATCCGCTGCAGACCAACTGCTTATGGCAAAATGGATACTGCGCACGCTCGCATACCAATATAATATGGACATCACCTTCGCTCCGAAAATCACGACAGGCAAGGCAGGAAGCGGACTGCATTTCCACACGAGAATCACCAAGGACGGCAAATCGGTGATGGTGGAGAACGGCAGACTTTCGGACAATGCCAGGAAGATGATTGCCGGCTACATCAAATGCGCGTCGTCACTCACGGCATTCGGAAATACCAATCCGACGTCATATTTCCGTCTTGTACCGCATCAGGAGGCTCCGACAAGCATCTGTTGGGGTGACCGTAACCGCTCCGTACTCGTGCGCGTCCCTCTCGGATGGACAGGCAACACGGACATGTCGGCCATTGCCAACGGCCTGCCGGCAGGGACAAATGCCATCCCGGACAAACAGACAGTGGAACTCCGCTCAGGCGACGGCTCGGCAGATATCTACAGCATACTCGCAGGCCTCGTAGTAGCAGCACGCACCGGTTTCGAGATGGAAAATGCGCTCGAAACGGCTGCAAAAACCTACGTCGATGTCAACATCCACGACGCACGGAATGCGGAACTGCTGAACAGTCTCGAACAGCTCCCGACGTCCTGCAGCGAATCTGCGGACGCACTGCTTGCAAACCGCGCTCTGTATGAGGCAAAAGGCATTTTCACGCCTGATATGATTGACGCGACCGCCGCCAGACTCAAAGCATTTGACGACAAGGATATACGCGAGAAAATCAGAAAGAATCCGAGTCTGATGAGCGACATTGTAAAACGTCATTTCCACTGCGGATAAGATCTTCCGACCCGCTTCGGTCGCTCAAGACGCATAAAAGTACGTGCAAAAGTACGCACAAAAACTTTGAAAATTAAGTTTTTATGCGTACTTTTGCACGATTTTCCTCGAGAAGGGAAAAACAGGTATTATTTTTAACATTTTAAAACAGATTAACAATGGCTGTTAAAATCAGACTTCAGCGCCACGGTAAGAAGAATTTCGCATTCTTCCACATTGTTGTGGCAGACACCCGCGCACCTCGCGACGGTCGTTACATCGAGCAGATCGGCTCTTACAACCCTAACACAAACCCTGCAACTATCGTTCTCAACGAAGAGAAAGCCCTTGCATGGCTTAACGTAGGTGCCCAGCCTACCCTTACGGCACGCCGTATCCTCTCTTACGAGGGTATTCTTCTCAAGAAGCACCTCCAGGGCGGTGTGGCAAAAGGAGCTCTCACTCAGGAGCAGGCTGACAAGAAATTTGAGGCTTGGAAAGCTGCCAAAGATGCAAAAGTGAACGCCAAGGTAGAAGGTCTTGCAAAAGACGCTGCTGCCAAAGCCAAAGCTGCTGTTGATGCAGAAGAAAAAGTAAATCAGGAGCGCGCAGAGGCTATTGCAAAGAAAAAAGCAGAAGCTGAGGCTGCTGCAGCTGCAGAGGCTGCCGCTAAGGCTGCTGAGGCAGAAGCTGCTGCAACTGAAGAAGTTGCCGCAGAGTAATTTCTATGGCTGGCGACTTGACACAGGTAGCACAGGCCGTAAAATCAAACGGTGTGAACGGAGAGCTTATTATGCATTTCCGTGACATCGATCCTGATGAAATCAACATTGCCGAACCGGTGTTCATCTATTTTGATGGACTGCCGGTTCCTTTTTTTATTGACTCAATCTCACGGCGCAGCAATACGAAGGCTGTGGTTCATCTGGTCGACATCGACAGTCAGGAGGACAGTGAGGAGATTGTCGGCAAGGCTGTATATGCGGAGCGGTCTTCATCCGAAGCAGAAGCTGAGGGTTTCGGGGCTCTCATAGGATGGACACTATACGCTCCTGTCAATGGACAGGACGAATCGGAGGAAGAGGAAATCGAAGTGGAAGAAATAGGTGAAATCATTGATTTTCTTGATATTCCGCAGAATCCCTGCATTGAGGTGGACACAAAAAATGGAGCAGTAACCCTACCGCTCCATGAAGATTTGATTCTTGATTTAGATCCTGAGTCTCAGGAAATCACTCTTATTATTCCTAACGGATTGTTATAACAACGAAGAGCCTTTAATATTCAAGATTGACTTTTGCAGTGAAGTCATCCATACAAAATGCAGGAAGGACGTCTATATTCGTACCGGTGATTGACATCTTGATTTTGTCGAACTGTCCGATCTTGTCAAGACTGATTGCGTGCCAATCAACCATGACTGAATCTTTCGCTGCAGTTTTTTCCGCTAAAATCACATTTACAGGGTCTCCGGCAGGAGTGTCTTTCAGATATCCCTGTACAGTCAGCACAAGTCTGTCGCCCACCTCAAACACCTCACGGATTTTCTGGGCATTATACAAAGTGTTGGCAACAAACATCCCGACTGCAGTGGCAGTACAATTTTCATTGTAGTTCGTAAGAAAAGCAAGGTCACACGCCAAACCGCTCGTCTCATTCCAGACAAGATATGAATTGTCAGTTTTAGGCTTTTTCGCATAAGCCCTGTGCTGGGACTTTCGTGTCGTGACTGCTGCCTCCTCATCTTCAAGGGCATTCACCTTGATATTTTCTGAAAGCTGAGAATAAATGAATCCGCCTGCATATTCCCCGTTCTCATCGATTTTGCTGTAAAAACATATGGACTGACTTGGGAAAGCCGCGAGCTTCTCGTCAAGGTTTTTCAATTTTGACACCGAAATACTGTCAGCAGACGCAAGGTCAACAACCCGGTCATTGTATGAAAACGACGAAACTGAAGTGAAACTGGCCTTTGTTCCGCCACCGTCAAGGCAGGAAACCATCATCATAGCACAGGTCAAAACAGAAACAAAAATTAAAATTCTCTTCATTATTCCATTATTTATTATTAAATCAAACTTACAACGAAAATTCAGCCACAAAACAGGCCGGACCTGTCAGGTACACCGAATTGAAACCATCACCGCATGGACAGAAATCCACGCTGAGTTCATCTTTCTTTGCCTGCACCATGCAACTGAAACTTCCGGGACATTCACCGATAATACAAGATGCAGGATTGTAGCGATACGTTGCAAGGACAGATGCAACAATTCCTGTACCGCAGGCATAAGTCTCATCTTCCACACCCTTCTCGTAAGTCCGCACCTCTATTCCATTCTCTGCCGGCCAGACGAAATTCACATTGGCGCCCTCAGGAGCGAACTCCCGGGCATACCGCATCATGCGTCCGTACCCGACGACTTTTGAAAATTCATCCCGGGACTGCACGAAATGCACAAAATGACGTGTACCGGTATTCATGAAAACACCCTTAGTGTCAAAACCGGCTTTCCCGTCGGGGAGCTGCAGACTGTCATACTCCGTCATTCCACAGACATCCATCATCTTCAGGCGCACGATTTTCTTCTTCCCGTCTGTGCACAGCACTTCAGCGCAATGATAGCCGTCCGCAGCCTCGAACTCATAGAATTTCTTGCGGTCCGCACCCATGAGCATATCTGCGAAAGCAACAATACAGCGTCCTCCGTTTCCGCACATCATTCCTCCGGAACCGTCGCTGTTGTAGTATTCCATACGGAAATCATATCCGTCACTCCGGCAAAGCAGCATCAGTCCATCGGCACCGATACCGTAACGTCTGTCGCAAAGTCCGGATATTGAATATTTTTCTCCATTCTTCGACAGCAGAAAACCAGCCTCTACACGGTAGTCTCCGCTCAGATTGTCGGCAATCAGGAAGTCGTTTCCCGCTCCCTGGTATTTGTATAGATTAATCATTTCTTCAATTCCTCTGCAATAAGGCGGGCAAGGAGCGGAATGCCCCTGCGTATTTTGTCCTCAGTCATAAAGGAGAAATTCAGTCTCATTGTGTTGTGCATCTTCTTCTCCGGATCGAAAAACTCTCCTGCCACATAGGCGACATCATTGGTCAATGCAGTATCATAAAAATCCACAGCCCTGAAACCCTCCGGCATAGTCAGGAACAGAAACAGGCCGCCCTCCGGATGCGTCCATTTCACACCTTCCGGCATATATTTTTCAAGCAGTCCGAGCATCACATCGCGTTTGCGGCGGTACAGGGCAATGCTGTGCTGCAGATTGGCGTCCAGACGGCCGCTCTCCAAAAATTCCGCTGCCAGATATTGGTCGAAGACAGGCGGACAGAGGTCGAGAGACTGTTTGCAGACACATATCTTGTCGAGAATTTCAGGATTTGCTATTATCCAGCCGAGACGGAAACCGGGGGCAAAAATCTTTGAGAAAGACTCTAAATGTATGACTTTATCCGGGCTGAATGAATAAATCGTAGGCAATGGCTCGCCTTCGAAACGCACTTCCCTGTACGGGCTGTCTTCAACGATGAGGAAATCATATTTCTCCGCCAAATCAGCCAAAATCCGCCTCTGAGCCGTGCTGAGCGACTCCCCGGAAGGATTCTGGAAATCAGGTATCATATAGAGAAACTTGATTTTCTTTCCGTCAGCCAAGGCCTTCTCTATGGCTGTCTCATAATTGTGAAGATAGGCCTCTATATCTTCGGCGTCGCAAGGCTCGACTCCCCTTACCTCAGCGCGGTAGGAAGCAAAAGACTGCAGCGCCCCAAGATATGTAGGGCGGGAAGTCAGTATCACATCACCGGGATTGACCAATATGCGCGTGCAGACATCGATACCCTGCTGCGAAGAAGAAGTAATCTGCACTCTCTCCACAGGGACTCCGCAGCGTTTTGCCACTGCGGCTCTCAGCTCGGGGACTCCCTGGGTGGCACCATATTGGAATGCCTTGGCTCCGTATTTGTCCACGACCTCAGCCATTGTCTGCTTGAACGCCTCCAAAGGAAAGGTTTCAGCAGAAGGATAACCTCCTGCAAATGAATAGATTGACTCCAAATCCACTTTTTTGAACAAATCCCTTACAGGAGATCTGAAAAAGTTGGACACATCGTCAGAATATAATTCGCTATACATTATCTCAAAAGGTCTTCAAGGGTGATGGAGCCGGAAGTCTTGGCGTCCCTGTATTTCACGATTACCGGACAATAAAGATGTATTCCGGCCTCGGCACCGGGGCCTTTTGTCACAGGGCGGCTGCCGGCAACAACTACCGCGCCCTCGGGGACTACCATCCGGCCGTTCTCATTTGCACGTATATATTCTCCTGAAGTGGCATCAAAAATTGCAGTGGAAGCATTGATGATCACTCCGGTACCTATGACGGCATTCTCTTTCACTATAGTACCCTCGTAAATGCCGCAATTGCCTCCGATGAACACATTGTCCTCGATAATGACAGGCATAGCACCGACAGGCTCGAGTACACCTCCGAGCTGCGAAGCCGCCGAAAGATGCACATGTCTGCCCACCTGAGCGCACGAACCCACCAATGCATGGGAGTCAATCATGGTTCCCTCATCCACGTAAGCACCGACATTCACATACGATGGCGGCATCATAATCACTGACGGAGCCAGATAGGCGCCGCGTCTCACCGAACTTCCGCCAGGCACTATCCTCACGCCGTCCTCCACATCAAACTGCTGGGCAGGAAAGGTCTCCTTGTCCATAAAGCTGAACTGTCCCTGCGACATATCCGTGATTTTACCCAAACGAAAACCGCTCAATATCATTTCTTTAACGCCAGAGTTCACTTTCCACTCCCCGTCCGTTTTCTCCGCCACTCTCACGCGGCCGGTCTCCAAATCCATCAGAAATTCGTAGAATTTCTCCAATTCAGGATTAAGCGTTGTATTAAATTCCGTATCCATCTCAGTTTTTCATTAATTTTTTGACAGTCTCCTCCATCAAAGCATAAGTCTCTTCGGACGAAGGTGTAAGAGGGAGCCTCAATTCGTTCTGTATCAAGCCCATACTTGCAAGCCCGGCTTTCACCGGAATAGGATTGCTCTCCACAAAACAGTTTTTGAAGAGCGGGAAAAGCATGTGATGAAGACTGCGGGCAGCCACCATGTCATCCCTCTGGAGAGCACGCACGAACTGCACCATATAGGACGGAGCTATATTTGAAGCCACGCTGATGATGCCTTTGGCACCTGTTGCCATCAAAGACAGAGTCTCATCGTCATTGCCGCTCAATACAGAGAAGCCCTCAGGAGCATTTCCTATGATGCGCGAAATCTGGGCGTAATTGCCCGAAGCCTCTTTCACGGCAATGATGTTCCCGATTTCAGCAAGTCTCAAAGTGGTCTCGGCAGCTATATTGGAGCCTGTCCTGCCCGGCACATTGTAGAGCACAATAGCTTTGTCAGTGGACTCCGCAACAGCTTTGAAATACTCATACAGGCCGTTCTGCCCTGGTTTGTTGTAATATGGGGCTACCAAAAGGTAGCCATCAGGCTCATAGGCATCCAACTGTTTGATATTCTTCAAAGTAGCAATCAAAGAATTGGAACCTGCGCCGACAAGCACAGGCTTGCCTCCAGAATGTTCCCTGGTAATCTGCAAGAGATTGAGTCTTTCCTCGTCAGTCAGGCAGGGGGTTTCGCCCGTTGTCCCGAGCGGCACGAGAAAATCCACCCCGGCAGCCACCTGTCTGTCGACCAATGCAACAAATGCATCATAATCAACGGCCCCGTCCCTGAAAGGAGTAACCAAAGCCGTTCCCAATCCGGATAATCTGATCATAGTATTATATCTTTAAACTCATGCACTCCGCTGAGTCCGGCTATACGCTGGGCGGCAGTCACCGCGCCCTCTGCAAAACCCTCGCGCGAAAATGCCTCGTGAGTCATTGTTATTCTATCATTAAGTCCCTCGAAACCAAGGGTATGTATACCTGAAATCTCTCCGCAACGCACCGACTGTATGTCTGTTTTGCCCCCCATATTTCCGTCCACAATCCCGCCTATGGTCTTGGCTGTACCGCTCGGAGCGTCCAATTTGTGGCAGTGATGCATTTCCACAATGTACGGAGCATAGCCGCCTGCAGCACCCAATTTCTTTGAAGCCAAGTCAGCCAGGGCGAAAAACACATTCACCCCTATCGAGAAATTCGAAGCGTAAATCATAGGAGTGCCGCATTTCCCGAAATATGCGATCACCTCATCCCTGATGTCATCCCAACCCGTAGTACCTACCACCACAGCCTTGAAATTCTCTGCAAGAAATCTGTAATTTTCCCTGAATGCCTGAGGCACAGTAAAATCTATGCACACGCACTCTTTAGCAAGCTCAGGATTGACGTTCTTCACATCCTCAGTCCAACCCGCGTAATCCAAGCCCTTGGAAAGAAGATTCTTCTCGACCATCTTTCCCATTTTTCCATATCCACTTATAAAATATCTCATAATCCAATTATTCTATGGTCAAATCATTCTCAGAATTGAAAAGATAGTCATGCAGAGACTGGACCACCTCATGAAGTCCTTCCCTGTCCACGACAAAACTGATGTTCACGAACGAAGCGCCCTGCGAAATCATATAGATGTTGCTGTTCTTCAACGGGGCGAAAGTACGCTTGAGCATACCGTTGATTTTCACGATGTTCTTGCCTATGACGCTGACCTGTGACTTGTCATCATCCACGAAGACCTCGGCAAATTCAGACAACTGTGCAACCACTACATCAACATTCTCGGAAGCATCGACAGTTACGGAAATATTTGCCTCTGAAGTACTTATCAAATCCACTGATACCTTGCTCTCGCTGAATATTTCGAACACTCTGCGAAGGAAGCCCGAAGCGTTGATCATCTTCATTGAAAAAATATTGATGACCTTGATGTTCTCCTTGAATGAAACGGACTTCACACCGTCCTCGATGAATGCGCTCTGCAGGATCGCTGTACCCTTGCCCGAAGGATTGGTTGAATTGAGCACATAAAGCGGAATGTTCTTTTTTACGGCAGGCTCGATCGTCAGAGGATGAAGGACCTTCGCTCCGAAATGAGCCATTTCAGCTGCTTCTTCGAATGAAATCTGCTCCAAATATTTCGTATTCTTCACTACACGCGGATCTGCAGTACGCACTCCGTCCACATCTGTCCAGATTTCAATTGCCGAAGCATCAAGAGCCATACCTATCAGAGAAGCGGAATAATCCGAGCCTCCGCGGCCGAGCACGCAGCCTTCGCCTTTCGGATTTGATGTGATGAAACCCTGAGTGATGACGGCATCCATTCCGTCGTATGCGTTTGAGACCTCCTCAGGCACACGTTTTACAATTTCTTCGATGACAGGCTCGCCCTTCAGATAAGCCCCCTCAGTAATCATCATCTTGCGTGCATCTATGAAATTGGTCTTGATGCCTTTTGCATTCATTGCAAAGCAGATGATGGTCGAAGACAACAGCTCGCCGTTTGAAATGATTATCGCCTTGTTTCTGTCCGACAGCTCGCCCACCTCGCAGATTGCATTCACAAACTGGGTCAAATCATCACAAAGCAGGTTCACGCGATACTCAGCCTCCTCCCTCAGCATCGGAGTCTGGGCAAGAAGCTCCTCACAAAGTTCTATATGGCGTCTCCTCAATCCTCTGAGAAGCTCCCCCGTAGCCACTGTGTCTTTGGCCACTGCGGCATCCGCAATTTTATACAGAGTATCCGTCACTTTCGACAGCGCCGACACCACCACTACCGGCTTCTTGTCAAGTTTGCCTGCGATGATGAATATCGTGCGTGTAATCGCTTCATAATTTGCGACGGACGTGCCGCCGAATTTCATTACTATCATATATTCTCCTCTTTTTCTGTCTGAACCAACAGACAAAACATTCTCTTGTAATTCTCCACCGCGGTCTCAAGTTCCGCCTTGCTGACAAATTCCCCATCAGTGTGGGCCGTCAGTATCGACCCGGGTCCGCAGAGTATCCTGTTCTCGAACATATCAAGATACGGAGCATCGCTGCCGAAAGACACCGGCTTCGAAGGAAACCCTTCCAAAGTCATATACCTCAACGGAGCATCACCTCCGAAGGCCTCCACGGTCATGGCGCGCTGCCAAAGAGCCGGGCCGTCGAATTTCACCGCATCCCGGCCGAAACGCAGTCTTGCATTCTCCCCGGCCATATTCTTCATTATGCCCGTTACCAGGGCATCAGACTCAAAAGTCGTTCTGAAATAAATTCTGCATTTCAGCTCGCCGCTAAGAATATTCTGTGGATTGTCGCTGCGCAGAAGACCTATGTTCCAAGTAGTTGCGCCAAGAATTTCGTCCTCGGGAAAAGCCACCGTCCTGAGAGCGTTGCAGAAATCGTTGAAATAATCCACGGCACTTGCACCCTGCCCGGGATAGCCGGAATGGCAGGGCCGGCCCTTGAAACTCAAGCCGAACGATTTTGTTCCCTTAGCCGCCGAAGCCATGCAGTTGTCCGTAGGCTCTCCCACTATCACGGTCTTGGCCTCTGGATGCAAAGACTTGAAATCCACCGTCTTCTGAAACGCCTTCGCACCTTTGGACCCGGTCTCCTCGCCTGACATTATCAGCAGTCCGAAGCCGTCAAGACCGGCATTTTCAAGCGCCACGCAGGCCTCATACATAGCAAGAATCTGACCTTTCGCATCACAGCTTCCGCGCCCTTTCACGCATTCGTCCCCCATCACCGGAGGAATATACGGAGGCACAGTGTCGGCATGGGTGCAGAACACCACTTTCGGTTTCCCCCAGGCAAAAAACAGATTACGCTTACCATCACCCGCTTCGTATGACTCCAGCACATTGGCGCCCCTTTTGAGGGCCCCGGAAAGAAAGTCCATGAATCCGGCCTCGTTCCCCGAAGTCGAATCCCACAGCAGCATATCCTTGAAGAGAGTGTAATCCATTATTCCAAAACCATATCAGTCTGCAAAGATAATGAATTTTAAAACCCGTTTTGAAATTACCGGCAGAAATTTTATATACCGACATTTAACGGGTCTCCAACCTCCTTTTTTGAAAGAGCTTTAATTTACTCAAATTGAATATACAAAATTCATTTCAATATCTCAAACTCAGACTGTTTTGATGCTTTGGAGCTGCCTCCGACAAAGACCTCGATTTTACCGGCTTCGTCTCCCCATGTCCCGTCGGCGCGGGAGAACATCCGCCTTTCGGCAGGAATTTCCAAAGTCACTTCCACGGTCTCTCCCGCTTTTACAAAAACTTTTTTGAAAGCCTTCAATTCCTTGACCGGACGTGTCGTGGATGCGACCTTGCGATGAAAATACACCTGCGCCACTTCATAGCCGTCCACCCGACCGGTATTCCTGAGCCTGAAACGGAGCATAAGGGGCCCGTCCATTTTCACCACAGGCGTAAGTACCTCAACATCGGAATATTCAAAAGAAGTATAGCTCATACCCTCTCCGAAAGCGAACAGAGGCTCATTAGGAGTGAACATATATCTTGAAAGATATTTACCGTTATCTGACGGGCTTTTTCTTGGACGGCAGGTTGTTTTTTCATTATAACGGATAGGTATCTGCCCCAATTCCAGAGGAAAAGTCATCGTAAGTTTTCCGCAGGGATTGAAATCTCCGGAAAGGATGTCGGCAAGAGCGTCTCCGCCGCTTATTCCCGGGTGCCAGGTAAGCAGGACCGCCTTGGATTTCTCCACTTCATGAGCTACTGTCATAGGTCGTCCGGTCGAAAGAAGCAGAACTATCGGTTTCCCGGTTTTCGCCAATGCCTCGAAAAGTTCTTTCTGTGCCTGAGGCAGATCCAGCGATGTAAGGGATGTCGCTTCCCCGGAACAGTAACTTGGCAAGCCTGCAGCAAAGAGCACAATATCGGATTTGAGAGCCGCAGACACGGCGCGATTTATTCCGCCTGGAATTGTCTCGAAATCCGAACAACCTGTCTCACAACGTATGACAGCATTAGGGAAGCGTCTGGAAAGCCCTTCTTTGAAACTCACCATCCGTTGTGTTTCCGCCATTCCTTCCCAAGCTCCGGTCATCCATTCTTTGGAATCGGCAGCCGGACCTATAAGCGCTATACGCTCCATACCTCCAAGAGGGAGAATATTGTCCTCATTTTTAAGAAGTACCATCGAAGAGCGGGCAGCTTCACGGGCCGTCTCCAGATATTCAGGGAGACAAGTCCCGTTCTCCCATTTATCCTTATTCCCGTAGCGGTACGGATTCTCAAACAGTCCCAATTTGTACTTGACAGTCAGGACCTCTCTGCAGAGTCTGTCTATCTGTTCTTCCGAGACCAGGCCCTCTCTGACCAATGATGCACCGTATGTGTTGTAAGTATTGTCCACCATTGCCATATTCAGCCCCGCATTGAGGGCGAGACAGGCAGCTCCCTTGGCATCAGGAACGACTCCGTGACTGACCATTTCAATGATTGATTTGTAATCGGCAACTACCAGACCTTTGAATCCCAATTCATTTCTGAGAATGTCTGTCAACAGATGTCTGTTGCCGCTTGAAGGGATACCATCGAAATCATTGAATGAAGCCATCACGCTCAATGCTCCGGCATCAATCGCTGCCTTATACACAGGCAGGAATCTGTCCCGGAACATCATTTCGGACATATCCACGGTATTGTAGTCGCGTCCGGCCTCCGCAGCGCTGTAGCCTGCAAAATGTTTCACACAGGCAAGAACAGTCTCCGGAGAGGACAGGTCACTCCCCTGATAGCCGCGGACCATGGCGGCTGACATCTCTCCGGCAAGATAAGGGTCTTCACCGGAACCTTCAGACACCCTGCCCCAACGAGGATCGACAGCAAGGTCACACATTGGCGAAAAAGTCCAGTTGTAACCACATGCCGCTGTTTCCTTTGCGGAAATTTCCGCTATTTTTTCAACAAGAGGAAGGTCCCAAGAACATGAAAGCGCTATATTCTCCGGAAAAGTAGTCCTCGCACCATGAATTATATCCCGGCCCATAAGAATAGGTATGCCAAGACGGGAACTGTCCACGGCAATCTTCTGACGTCTGTTGGCCATCACCTCATTCTGGGGTTCATTTAATATTGAACCGCAAAGTCCTTTTTTTATAATCAAATCCAAATCATATTTTTCGCCTTGCGGTCCGGTTACAGGTCCGGTCCACGGGTCATACTGCGAAAGTTGTCCGATTTTCTCTTCCAAAGTCATTTTTGACATGAGTCCGCTTACGAAGCTGTCGCAGGGAGTCATCCCATCATTGTCTGAGCGGAAGGGGCTTGCCGGAATACCTGAACAGTTGAACAGGCCCGGTTCAAACCAGTTCTTCATACAATATCTGACAGCCACCGGAGCAGAAACTCCCGCCGAGCGCACTGTGACGACATTCGGGCGTGTCCCATCGACTCTTCCGACTGCAGGATAAAACTTGCCGTCCTTTCCTGCCAGTTCAAAACCGGGCAGATCCGTTGACAACGGATTAAGTCCCAGAGGACCGGTACGGAACGTCACTTCTGCAACGCCATCCTTAAAAACGAAGGATTCTGCCACAGGGGTGTGGACATCGACCAATTCAGGGTATCCATAGTCATTTACAAGCGCAAGATATGCCATACGCTCGGCAGGAGTCCTTTTGTCAGCGGCGTGAATGCAATTCTTTTCCCCACAGTCTGCAGTGGCAACCATGCCGCTATACGGAATGGAATCAAGAGTCTGTGCCTGTGCCCACATGAAGTAGCCTGACAAAGGCGAATCCGGATTGTCATACCCGTATGGAGCTATTTGGGTGAAATAAAAAGGCAGGCTTCCGTTTCCCCATTCACGTCTCAGCATGGAGGCAAATGCAGGCTGCATTTCCTTATATAACTCATAGTCAGACCGGTCGTTGCAACCCTGATACCAGATAAATCCCTTCACTGTATACGGAGCGAGGGGATGCAGCATCGCATTATAAAGACACGCCGGCACAAAACCTTTTTGTCCTTCAGGCCATTTGCCAAGTTCGTAAGCCCTCAGATCAGCCTTTCCGGGAAATTCCTTTTCAAGGAGTTCCCTGCTCATCCACGCCTGAATGCCGCTGCCTCCCCATGAGACATTGATGACCCCTACAGGAACATCCAGGATTTCATTGAGTTTCCTTGCGAAAAAATATGCGTATGCACTGGATTCGGCAACGCCTTCCGGAGTGTTCTCCGTCCAGACCGCCTTACATTTATCCTCAACTTTCAGGGAAGTCTCCCGCTTGACATAGCAATGGCGTATCGCCGTCTCAGGCCTCGCATTCATAATCAGTTCCGCAGCTCCATTGACAGGCTGGGCTTTCCAGCCTTTCATCGGCATCTCCATATTGGACTGTCCCGAACAGAGCCAGACTTCACCTATGAGGACATTCTTGATTTCAGTCTTATGCCCGTCATCAAAAACTATCGTGTAGGGTCCTCCTGCAGACGGAGTCGCAAGTCTTGCGAACCATTTCCCATCCGCACCGGCAGTCGTCACGACACGCTTTCCACCCCACGAAGGAATGATTCTGACCTTTGCCCGGGCTTTCGCTTCTCCCCAAAGCGCCACATCCGCATTCTGCTGAAGCACCATATTGTCAGCGAAGATCGGATTGGGCACCACTTCGGCATTCAAACTGCAGAAGCCACCGAAAAAGACGGCCACAGCAACAAACATACGAACAAACCTGACCATAAGCATCATTTGAACTGCAATCCTTCCCTGACATCAGACCTTTCAAAACAATTCCCGAATCTACAGTTTTCGAGATAAGTCTCCATCGCCTCTCTGGCACTTTCCATATTCACATTCTTCAATGCAATCTGAATCTGCACCAAAGTTTCCCTCGGAGCCTTGACATAATCGGCAATGGAAGACCAGCCCTCAGGGACTGTGAAGCCAAGCAGGGACTCCCAGTCATCCATCTTCTTATATGGCCAATAGGTGTATCCTATACCTTTGGACTTCATGTTGG
This sequence comes from Candidatus Cryptobacteroides sp., assembly GCA_051870215.1. Classification (GTDB taxonomy): domain Bacteria; phylum Bacteroidota; class Bacteroidia; order Bacteroidales; family UBA932; genus Cryptobacteroides. The sequence goes on from JBJEBQ010000029.1 coordinate 27,016, forward strand.
AGACCACCTGGAATGTCATGTCCGTGCCTCCGTTCCAATGCCCGAACTCGCCCATAAACATCGGCAGATTGGTCTGAGCGGACAACTCTGCGAATTTGTTGACATCCGTGCTTCCATAGCGATGGCAGGTAAGTACGAGTTTGGTATCGAAAGCATAATCCGACAGCATGGAGAAATCGTCATAATAATTGCCGCCTCCGATGATTATTATATGATTTTTGTCCACTTCCCTAATCGCAGCGGCAGCCTTCTTGAACGTAGGCTCCAGGAGGGGATAAAGGGCTGAGAACTTCTTGTCAAGCGGCTCGTTGAGAAGTTCATAGCCAAGCACGATGGGTTCATCCGCATAACGCTCTGCAATCTTTTTCCATATCCTGCAATATTCATCCATATTCTCTTGATTTTCAAACAGATGAGGATAACCATCACTATCATCAATATTAGGGGAACCGCTCTGGCCGCCCGGAGCCACATGCATATCAAGTATCAGATAGAGTCCCACCTCCCTACACATTTTCACGACATAGTCGATATACTCGAAACCGGCCTCAGGATTGTTGTCACACAGATAAAATGAATCATTGAACAGTTTGTAAGTCAATGGCATACGTACCGTATTGGCACCCACTGAATTGAGATACACGAAATCCTCATCGGAAATGTAACTGTCAAGAAAGCGTTTCCACCATCCGTTCATATATTCATCCCCGAAAATCTGGCGCAGAGCCTTGTCAACTTCCGTGACAGAAATGTTTGTAAAATTGAAACAGTACGCCTCAGGTGTCAGCCAATGATTCAGATTTACGCCTTTGATGTTGAATTCGCTTCCGTCCGCCTGATACAGAGAACGTTCCTTTGTCACGACAAATTTTCCGGTCGGATCATTATTTCTTTCTTTTGCCTCGTTTTTATTGCATCCCACTATCATTGCAAGACACAATGCAAAAATATAAATTTGAAATTTCATTTTTCTGTCATTTGTTTTTTCCATAAACCTTTATTTCTGCAATACAGCCTTTCATCACGCCGTTGTTGCTTTCCCTGCCATTCGAGCCTGCAACCGTCACCTTGAGATAGCGGCCTTGGGCCAGACTTGCAGGAATCGCCTGTTCCTCATTTTGGGAAGCGACAGGAAAGGCATCGACTATCTTGGTCCAATTGCTGTGGTCATGAACATCCTGCGTCCATACGGAAGAACAGTCACTGAGATAGAAACTAAGGGCATTGAGACTGTTGCCGCTCCACAAGTTCTGCCTTGAAACATATCCGAAACCGGAGATTACCCTTGAGCTGCCCATATCGAAAACAAAGCAATGGTTCTCCTTGCCCGTACAAGGGCTTGAGTTCTCCCACGAATAATGCCAGTAGGAATTCACATCATTGTCAATCATATAATATGCAGTACAGTTGCCGCCGTTTTCATACGGCTCATGACAGCATTCCTTCCATGCCCATCCATCGCGGTCAAACTCATAGGGATGAGCGATTGTCGGGTCTATCATCAGTGCATATATCTCATCCGTTTCCGACACTTTGAACTGCGAAACGTCTGTCAGTTTCAATGGAAGGACTACAGCTTTCAGAATGGATGAAACCCCTTTCAGAGTGACCTTCACGAAAGCTTTCTGCTCTGTGGACCCAAGTTTCACTTCGGTGGAGAAACTATAGTCAGCCGGCATTGCATAATCCGTCGAATTCACAGCATTGAAGGTATTCAGCCAATTCTCGTCAACCACGACTTTGGCATTGATATCCCAGCGGTTTGTGAGGGATTTGACCTCAACGGGAATACTGATCTGCAGCTCGTCATTCTGATATGTCTCATCGACAGGAGTGCTCAGCCTGTTGAGACCGGCTTTTTCAAAACCGAGTGCAGGTACAATCACATCACTGATTTCACATACATATCTTGCGCATTTTTCATTTACCGAAGCAGACTCGCTTTCGAGGCTGAACCCCACGAGCCAGCGGACATCCGGATTCGCAGAAGAAAGTGCCGCAAGTTTCTCGGAAACAAGCGTATAGGACACGACCTTGTAAGTGTCATCCTTCGAAAAATGCAAATCGAGAGGGCTGTCAATCACATACGCGTCAGCCGGCAACATCCTGTATTCAATATTGTTTTCAGACGCATTGTACTCCGCATCCACATAATCCTGAGTCAGCGGACTGAGCTTCGCCTTAACCTCGTTGTCAATCTCGCTCCCGCTCTTGCACACCGTGAAATCAAAGGACCGGTTCCCGGAAGTGGCGTCTATAGTGACATAATTCGCCGTACTCTCTTTTATGTAGACAATGGTCTTGTACTGCTCAGGAAAAATATCCATTTCGCCGTCAGAGCAGGACGGAAGTAAAGCCGCAAAAAGCGGAATCCATAAAAATCTGTATATTCTTGTATTCATATCGTGAAAACTTTAATAAAGGGGCGCCTGCACCATCTGAGGGTTTGCATATACATCCGAATCAGGAACCGGCTGCAGATACATCCTGTTGTGCCATACATATTGCTGTTCGACATTGGTTCTCGTGTTGAAAGTCTCAAAGGAAGGATTCCTGGCAAGAACATTCAGGCCCTGATAACAGTCATGGCTCATGTATTTCGGGCCGTTCACATAACGCCTGATATCTTCCAGACGCATTCCTTCGAGATACAGTTCACAGAATCTTTCTTCAAGGACAGCCTTGAGGAACTTTTCAGAATCAGATACCTCGGCAGCAGTATATTCCGGTATGCCGGCTCTTGTCCTTATCATATTGAGGTACTCCAATCCTTCGGAAAGATGCCCTGTGTGGGCGCAGGCCTCGGCATACATGAGATAGAGGTCGCCAAGCCTGAAAATAGCGGACGGATGGTCAATCATGGAACCGGTGTTATCGTTGCCCCACTGGTCATAGCGCGTGTTGGGATGAACCAGTTTCTTGTTCCAGAATCCGGTCCGGGAATTGTTGTTGACCCCATATTTGTCAGTGTTGTATCCGTTTTCATCAGGATTCAATGCATTGACATAAAGTGGTGAGCCATTGGCGATTACAGGAGAATATTCATCTCCGTCAAAAGACACGGCAGCATAAAAGCGGGGTTCCCGGTTGGCGCAGAGATTGATGACATTCTCCTGCAGTCCGCTGAAGCCGGCCTTTCTGAACCAGTCCCCTTCACTTGGAAACACCGGGTCATCAGCCGGACGCTTTCCGTTTCGGGTAAAGAACGACTCCACCGTCTGCAGAGTAGGGCTTATCATTCCCCAGCCGCCTGCCGCCTGACCGTTTTCTTTGATGAGCACAAAGTGCGGATAAGATGCCCATGAACAGATTTCATTTGTGAGCCAAAGAGCGCCCCACAATATCTCGGAATTGCCCTGACTCGGCTTTGCTACATGAAGGTAGCGCATCAGCATAGTCCTTTTCGCGATTTCCTCACGGGCAGTCTCATCACTTACGGGCACCTTTGGCAGAGCTATTCCGTCCGCCTTTCTGAGAGATTCCGACTCAGCAAGATCAAAGAGCCTGTGACCACCGGAATGTGCTTCCTCAATAGCCTCAAGACAGGCTTTCTCGGCCCTTTCCCATTTTGCGGGGTCATAAGTCTTTGACACAAGTTCATATCCATAACCCGGAGTCTCATATTTCCTGTTTTTCCATGACTTGTCCGGAAACGAGCCATTCCAAAGCGGTGATGCCGCAAGCACAAGCACTTTGGCTTTCAGCATTTTGGCTGCCATTTTCGTAGCCCGTCCGTAGTAGCGGTCGTTTGAATCGAAATTGCTTTTCAGATCCGGATAAACCTCATCACAGATTTTTACGACATAGTCCACGCAGGCATCGAAATGGGAACGTCCCGGGATTTTCTCTTTTGGCAGAGACATCGGCAGCTGGGCATCAATAATCGGAATCGGCCCGCAGGCTGACATCAGTTTGTAATGATAATAAGCCTTGAGGAATTTGGCTTCCGCAATAAAATTCACGCGGTCGCTGTTTGTCAGATTCTTGACGTCAGTGGAGGACAGGTCTGCAATGAATTTGTTGCAATAGCCTATGGCATAGTAATAATCGCCCCAGACTCCTCCGTTGCCGGCCACATTATAGCCGGTAATCTGATTGCACTGCTGTTTCCTGAAATTGTCATAAACCGTCTCAGGACCGACGACCTCATCACTTCCGAATGCGAGAGTATTGTATGACAACACTTTGGTGTTGCTCTTCTGAATCGTTCCGTAGCAGCTGTAAAGATACTTCAGAGCATCCTCAGCCTCCAAAAGGAAGTCATCCGGACCTTCAGTCTCAGGCGGTACCACATCAAGGTAGCTGCAGGAATACATAAACGCTCCGCCCAAAAGGAATATGATCAGTTTGTATATATTTTTCATTTTTTAGAAATTTACTTGAACACCGATATTGAAAGTACGGCTCAAAGGATAGGTGCTGAAATTCAATTCAGGATCCCAATATCTGAACTTTGACCACACCGCGATATTGTCTCCGCTGAAATATACCCTGCAATGAGGGAATCTGTAACCTATTTCTATGGTTTTGAAACGGAGAAAATCGCCGTTCCTCATCCAGAAAGAGCTTGTCGCGAGATTGTTTTCCTGCTGGGCCTGGGCCGTGCCGGGACGTGGCCAGACAGCAGCTGAATTGTCCGCACCCTCTTTCCAGTATCCATTGGCAATCCATTGCATAAGGTTGCGGTCAGCAGTCCATGATTGGTTGAAAGGCTGGACGGAAGAAGGATCCAACATAATCTTACGCATGGCGGACCCGTTGAAGAACACACTGACATCCAGGTCTTTCCACGTAAGACTGAGGCCAAAGCCATATTGGATACGGGGATTCGGACCGAAAGGCGACAACATGACTCTATCCTCCGAAGTGATGGAACCGTCTCCGTTGATGTCCCTGTATTTCAAATCTCCCGGCATTACCTTGCTTCCGAAAAAGCTTTGGTCAGCATGTCTGTTGATATCCTCCTCATCCTCAAAAAAGCCGTCGCAGAGGAAGCCGTAGACCGCATTCAGAGGTTTTCCCGTTTCTGTCTGCCATGAATACTCATATTCCGGTTCATCTTTATAAACGAGTCTGTTGGCAGTGTAGGTGAAATTTCCTCTGAAATCTATGGTCAGCTCAGGAATGATTTCCTTCCTGTAATTGATACTGAACTCGACTCCCCTGTTGTTCACCTTACCGAGATTTGCCCAGGGTTTCACTCCCATATATCCCATGATTTCAGGGAATGAAGCCCTTTCTATAAGGATTCTCTCCCTACGGTAGTCAAAATAGTCAAATACTATCTGCAAGTCTTTGAACAGGTGCAGATCCATACCGACGTCAAACTGTCTTGACCTCTCCCATGAAGGGTTTTCGACAGGATAGCCTGTAATGACAGGTCCCTGGAAAGAATATGATGAATTACCTTGCTGGCCGCTCTGGAAATACGGGCCGCCACTCAGATTTACCGAATACATGTACATATAGTAGGGAGCTCCGCTGCCTCCTGTATCATCACTGCCCACAAGACCGTAAGAAGCCCTGAGTTTCATGTGGCTGACGACATTTTTCAATGGGGTCCAGAATTTCTCGTTGCTCAGCACCCAACCCAATGAAATGGCCGGGAAGAACTCGAAGCGCTCACCCTTTCCAAGTCGTTCCGTACCGTTATAGCCGAAATTGACTTCCGCAAGATAGCGGTTGTCATAGTCGTATGTGGCACGGCCGGAAAAGCCCTGATTGCGGCTCGGAAGCACCGAATACCGGTATTGCCTCATCATATACATCAACATTCCGGTCACGCTGTGTCTGCCGAAACGTCTGTTGTAATTGAGTCTCGCATCAAAGTAGAAAAGATTGTCCGAAGTTTTGGAAACGGACGACTGATTGATATAGGTTTCTCCCTCCCGGAGAAGATCGAGCACATAACGGTCTGCCACTACATTATAGCTTCCCGGTACCACGCGGTACAGATACGGAGTAAGAGACCTTGTGTAGGAGGCGCTTGACCAGCTGTTGAAATTTACAAGTGCCGTAACGGAGAGTCCCTGCGTGATGAAATCAAGTTTCTGGTCAAAATTCAGCGATACATTCAGCTTGCTTTCATTAACCTCCTTAAAGGAATTGAGCATGTTCGCATAAGGGTTGGTGTAGTAGCTGCCGGAACTGATGAAATCAGAGCCGAACTTCATAATGCCGCTTCCGTCGTCAGGAAAGACCGCCGGATAAAGTACAGGGTTATTGTTGTAGACCTGCTTGAATATCTCGTCTGTCGATGTATTAGGGGATTTAAGATTTGAAATCTGGGCATTCATCCTCAGTCCCAAAGTAGTCGACGGAGTCACCTTATACTGGAGGTTGTTCTGGAAAATATACCTCATCTGATTGTGGTTGTTGTCCAGAGAATAGTTTTTCGGTACATTGAGCATACCGCTGTCGTGGTTGACCTGGAGACTCATATAATAAGTCACGTGCGAACCGCCTCCCTGAATGTTGATGTTTGCCCTCTCATTCATAGTGAATTTCTTGAGCATCAGACTGTACCAGTCCACATCCGGATATACGTATTCGTTGATTTTGTCCCTTGTCCCGGCGATTTTGATCCCGCTGAATTTGGGATTGGGATCGGAAGACCTCATTTTCTGGGCATAATTGTAGGTTTCCATAAAAGTCACGCCATCGGTATATTCCACCACATTGACGGGTTGGAGGAAAGAATGTTCATAAGTCACATTTATCTTTGCCTTGGTATTCTCCGTACCCGTTTTGGTGGTGATGAGCATAACACCGTTGGCTCCCCTCGCGCCATAGATTGCAGTCGCGGACGCATCCTTGAGAATGGAAAAGGACTCAATGGTCTCGGACGGGATATTGTTCAGGTCCGCTGACGAGATTTCCACTCCGTCCAACATAATAAGCGGTGTGCTGCGACCTCCGAAAGTGTTGATACCGCGGATGTAAAATGATGAAGTACTGCCCGGTTCACCGCTGGTTGTCACAGAAATCACACCTGCAAGCTGCCCTGCAAGATTGTTTGTAAGTGAGGATGACGGAGCACGCAGCTTGTCACCTTCCATGGATGTGATGGAACCGGTCACGGAAATTCTTTTCTGCACACCTGCTCCGACTACCACCGAGCTCATAATCTCGTTGTCGGGTTCCATTTTCACATTCAGGATGGCAAGGTCCCCGACAAGGACTTCAGAGTCTCTGAAACCGACATAGGAAAATATCAATGTCGCATTCTGCTCCACCTCAATGGAATAGACACCGTCAGCATCAGTACTTGCTCCCATGGATGTACCTTTGACCATCACTCCCACGCCTATGAGCGGCTCGTCTGATCCGGATTCCGTGACCGTACCTGTCACCGTATGCTTGCCGGCGACGGGTTTTGCGGCCGGCTTTTTCTTCAGGGAAATCTGCTTGCCTTTCACACTGTATTCTATATCAGTCTTTTCGAGCAGCTTGCGCAAAACCGTTTCAATAGGTTCTTCCCCCTTGACGGAAAGTGTAATGCGCACGGAAGTGTCGACTTCCTTGTTGAAAACGAACACATAGTCCGTTGTCTGTTCTATATGGCTTATGTATGCCGACAGGGGCTGGTTCTCCATTGAAAAACTTAGCCCGTCTGTCTGGGCATGGGCTAAGTTTCCAAAATCAAAAGCCATAAGAAGAAACAGAGACAGAAATGTCAGAAGGTGTTTCTTCATAACTTATGTTTTATCTTTTATAATTTGTCAAAAGTAACTGTAGCCGGGACCGTATTCATATCCACTGTCATACGATAGGTTCCCCAATCGTCCCATTTGATGTTTGAGTCTTTCCAGGTAAGGTTTGCATCGGACCTCTGCTGCATCTTTCCTGTGTTGTCCACAAGATTGATCCCGTTCGGAGTCTGTCCTCCCCACCACTGGTTGTCCATATATTTGAAATTCAGCGCATTTCCCCACCTGTCGTACGGTTCCAGATGCCACCATTGCTCCCTGTAACGCCCTGTAAACTGGAAAACATTGTCTTCGATCTCTGCCATGAACGGCTGATTTGAGGCGTCAGCACTCCATCCGACGCAATTGTTGATTGCAAGTTCCGCAACACCATCTCCGGCAAGAATTTTTGTGGAATATGTACCGCCGTTATTGATTCCCTTGAAAAGGGTCCATGAGTTTGTTGGAGCCTGCTCATTCTCCCATGTATTGTCGTGGGACTGGAGATGAAGTACGAATGTGTAAGTCCCTGTCTTCGCATTGAACTTGCCGTCTTTGAGGAAGTCGGGATCCATTCTTACGTATTCAAGGTTCTTGCAGCCTGAAAGGACGAAATCACCGCCTTTTGTGAATTCGGTGGTTATGGTGTATTCGTTGTTGCCTGAATATGTCAGGGCAGCGCCGTTGACGAAGAGCTCGAGATTGTCCTTCTTAGTGACTGTGAAGACCATAGGATCCGCCTTGTAGTCGAATTCAAGAGTGTAGTAACCCGCTTCAACATTCCACTTATTGTCACCATCGCTGTTGAGACCGATACCATTTTCACGTGATGAATCAAGGAAATACCATTCACCCTTCCAATCATCTCCGGTCAAAGTCTCATCGCCATGAAGTTTGAAGCTGCCGGCTTTGAGATAGCCGCTCCAAGTGGCCTTGCCCGCAGTCTTGTCGACATCCATTTCATATTTTCTTGTCTCCCAGCTGAGGTTGTCACCTGATATCCAGAACCTTTCACCCCTGTCCTGTGTCACTTTCAACTTATTTGTATTCGTATTGAGTACAATGGTATAATATTTTTCAGTGTAATTCTTTCCACCCCACTGCTGAATCTTCAATGCAACAGGTTCATTTGAATATACCACGTCAAATTCAGGGTCCTCTGAAGAGACCCATCCGTCCACTGCATTGTAGTAAAAACCGCTGTTGCCGGCTGCGAAATAAATATTGTTCTCCTGACCGCTGAGCCAGACATGCTCAATGGTATAGACTCCGGCTTCGGTCTCGGTCATCGGAAAATCGCCCTTTGTCTCAGGATGGTCTGAAGACATAATCGGAGCCTGACGCTCTATTTTGGTAGCACAGGCCAAGTCTATCTCTACTGTATTCACGGCACCGTTCACCCAAGTCTTGGCTTCTTTTGAAACAAACTCATAGACAGAGCCATCCGTTACAACTGTATAAGTCACAGAACCCGCCTCGTCTGCAGCTATTTCTGCAGGAACGACTGCAGCATAAATGCCCTTGCCTGAAGCTTTGTCGGCGACCACAATTTCAGGATTCTCAATAGTAACGCTGACACTGCTGCCGCTACCGGACACAGCCTGAATTGCGCCGTCATAATCTACGGTGATGTTTCCGCTCAATTTTGCACCGGCAGCACTCACACTAACGCTCCTGATACGCTCGCCAGTAGGGTTTGAACTGTCATAGACATTGAACTGGAGGACAGCTCCCGCAAGTCTGAAATATGCATCATATACAGTCGTTTCAGAACTTACGGCAATGTCGTCTAAAACGCCGTCAGTGCTGCCCTTTACGCCACCTACGAGACAGGCACGGCTTCCGGATATACCGGGTTCCTTCTGGGTCTGATTTGCAGGAATGCCGAATACGACTCCCGTAGAAGATACTGAAGCGGATTCCGGAGAAATAATCCTATAGTTGCCGGCTTTGATATTGTCAAAAGTGAATACAGCTTTTCCACCCTCGTTTGAAATATCAGGAACTGTCAATGAATATGTGCCTTTTACTGCAAAATCCGAGGTTGAAATAAGCGCGGCGGATTCTCCCGCTGTCCATACAGGCCGGATTCCGTCTTTTACGCTCACTTTTGTCATTGGCAGAGTTTCCGCATTGACTTTTATACTGACACTCTTTTCCTGCCCGACATTTTCTTTCTGACAGGAAACAACAGCCGCTACCGCTAAGGCAGCAAAAAATACGCTCTTTTTCATATTTTATCGATTATTAGCAATTAGTAATTTGTTTCTTTGGTAAATTCATTGTCATTTGTTCCGACTTCAAAGAAGATTTGCTCGTCAGCAGTAATGATTGATGATGCAAAGCATTGCTCTGCAACGATTTCCACAGAATGGATTTCCGGTTTTTCGTAATTCATGATTATTAAATTTAGTGTGATGAAAATTATTCTACTCTTGTGACGGCTATCCTTTCACCCTGTTTGGAGAATCTGACCGGGGCAATGAAAGCAATGGTCTCAAGGACACTGTCCAAATTCATTGTAAGGTCAAGTTTTCCACTTATGATAATATCGTCCAACGGTTCTCTGCAGATGAAATCCTTGTCAAAATACAGAGACAGCCTATCAAAAACTTCTGCGATGTTCTGGTCTTTGCAGATTATTTTATGCGATGTCCAGCAGATTACCGTCTCCACATCCACAGGACTGACTGCTCCGAGTTTTCCGTTTTCTGCGCTCACCTGCTGATTCGGGAAAAGCACACAGGAATCAGCCATATCCGTTTTCACACCGACTTTGCCGGACACAAGGGTGACGACGGAACTCTGCCCTGAAGCCTCAAAGTTGAATTCCGTACCAAGCACGGACACATCCATCCTGTCAGACATGACTGTAAAAGGTTTCCGCTCATCTTTGGAAACCGAAAAATACGCTTCGCCCGACAGATACACCGGCCTTTCCGTCTTGGGAAATTTTGACGGGAATGTGAGTTCCGCAAGAGCATTCAAGCATATTCTACTGCCATCAGGCAAATTGAGTCTTGCCATTTTTCCTCTCGGAACCTTTATTCTGTTATAGCCCTTGACAGATTTGCTGTCAATAAGAACAGAATTTATCGAAATACTGCCGTCATCCATTGCAGATATTTCCGCCTGTTTGGAGTCTATGGTATAGTACTTTCCTGCAGCTGTTCTGAAAATGATTTTGTCCGAAGGGGACACTTTCCATTCCGTCGTTGCAGCCTCCGAGAGCATATCCTCGCTGAAATCATTGTCAGGCAGCATATTGAGGCTGAAGAATACAGCCAATATCGCAGCGATTCCGGACAGCGAAGCAAGACTGACGGCAACTATTCTTCTACGGCGCTTATTCCTGCCGGACTCCATTTCCGCTGACAGCCTGTTCCATGTTTTGTCCGAATCCGGGACAAGAGTTCCTCCTTCCGCCAGAGCCTTATCCCAGATTTTCCTGTAGTTCTCATATTTCCCGGCAATGCTCCCGTCTTCAAGCAGCGAAGACAAATCCATTTCATCCTGTTTTGAAAGTTCACCTTTGAATGACCTGATGAACAAAGCTAATTCCTTATCCATTTTTACGGCTTTTACCTATATAGACACAAAAAAAGAAGGATACCCTTAAAAAAGTATCCTGAATTTTAATATTAGTAATTTTCACATCCCGAAGAAAATCAACAGAATCAGATGTTTTTTCGCAAATATTCGGATTTGTTTGAGACTTTTTGTGATATATCCCTCTACCGATTTTTCGGACATGCCCATACTTCTGGCAATTTCCGAGTTTTTGAGTCCTTCGTTTCTGGACATTTCGAAAACCTGTCTGCACTTAGGCGAAAGAGTTGACATGGCCTCCCATACCACGATACTGATATCCTCCTCCGCAATATTTTGGAAATCCATGTCAGAACCGATTTCCGCAACGGCTTCCAGCTTTACTGACGGGACACTGTTCCTCAATCTGTTGAGACATCTGTTGTGAACGGCCTGGCGGAGATATGATTCAGCCGAAGAGCGGACTTCTATGGACTTTCTATGCGTCCATATATACAGCATCAAGTCCAACACGACTTCCTCTGCATCAAGACTGTCAACATAGAAAGACGCATAACGGAACAGGACATCATAACAGGCATCATAAAGTTCTTTGAAAGACTTTGCGCTGCCTGATTGCCGGAATTCCGCCCATATATCATTTATTCCCAACACCGAGTGATTTTATCAAGTGAAAACTGCAAAGATAATAAAAAAAGAGCCGCTTTCGCTGGCTCTCTGTTACTTTTCGAAATTTCAGACTACCATCTGTCTTCTGATGATACTGTCAATTTCTTACGTCCATGACGACGGCGTGCCGCCAAAACCCTACGTCCATTAGGAGTAGACATGCGCTCACGGAAACCGTGTTTGTTGCGACGTTTACGCTCTGAAGGTTGGAATGTTCTTTTCATTATCTTATCTTTTTATATTTTCTCGTTAATGTTCATACGGGTAAATTGGACTGCAAAGGTATACTTTTTCAACGGATTTACAAAATAATTTTTATTTTTTCACTATTTCAATCACAAATTTCTCCGAAAAGTACTCATCTTTGATGTAAGAACCGATATTCCAAGTGCTGACCGAGCCTTTAGGAAGCCTGAATCTGCCCATCGCCGTTGCAATCTCCCCGACCAGATCCCCGCCTTTCAGATAAAGTATGCTGCGGCTGTATTTGCCTTTCACCCATGGCAGGAAGTTTTCGAGGGCCGTCACAGCGCGGGAAACCACATAATCGAATTCCCCGTCAAGGGACTCCGCACGGGCATTGACAGCGTTCACATTTTCCAGGCCGAGGGACTTTGCAACTTCCGTCGCCACCATGATTTTTTTACCTATCGAGTCACAGAGCGTAAAATGGACTTTCGGGAAAAGCACGGCGAGCGGTATACCCGGGAAGCCTCCCCCTGTGCCGAGATCCAGAATCCTGTCTCCGCCTTCATTATGCATTCGGGCATAAACTTCAGGTTTCTGAGTTTTCAGATAGCAGGCTATCGCCAGTGAATGAAGCACATGGTGGCGGTAAAGTTCGTCTATATCCTTACGTGAAATCACGTTGATTTTCGCATTCCAGTCCCTATACAGAGCCTCCATGGCACAAAACCGCTCCATCTGCCGCTCAGTCAGTTCAGGCAGCAGGGCCTTGGCCGTATTTGCAAATTCTTCGTATGTCATAAAAGTTCGTCTGAATAATCCATCATTTTCAGCAGTTGGGCCTTTGCCCTCCTGATTTTGGTTTTCACTGTATTGAGCGGCATATCAAGGGCATCCGCGATTTCCTTATATCCGTAATTGTCAATCAGATTCATTTTCGCCACAGTACGATAATCGTCCTTCAGCTTTTCTATATTCGCCAGCCATTTGTCATATTCCTCCTGATTGATGACCTCCTGCTCCGGATTGTGCATAGGTGCCGGAATTTCAGAAACTTCCGCATGGTCGTCACTGATTGAAGTTGTCGGCAAATTGTTCTTCTCCCTATTGCTTCTGCTCAGATGGTCAAAAGCCGTATTTCTTGCAATACGGTAAAGCCAGGTCGAGAATTTGTATTCCGGATTGTAGCTCCCGATCTGACTGAACGCCTTCTGAAAGCTCTCAAGACAGAGATCCTCCACATCCTCCCTCTGTCCGACATAGTGCGAAATATGTGCTTTCACACCTATATTATAGCGGGTATAAAGCACGATAAAGGCTGCCTGATTCTGCTGTCCGGCCAATTCTACAAGGGCGACATCGTCAAGATTAGTGAGCTTCGAGCCAGTTGTTTCCATAATTGCATTCTACAGTTAAAGGTATTGACAATTCCACCACATTTTCCATTTCACGGGTGACTATTTCCTTGAGTCTGTCGACTTCCTCCGGCATGGTATCGAACACGAGTTCGTCGTGAATCTGCAGCACCATCCTGCTCTGAAGCCCCTCCTCACGGATTTTTTCGTCCACTCTTATCATCGCAAGTTTGATGATGTCTGCCGATGTGCCCTGAATCGGAGCATTCACGGCGGTACGCTCTGCCATCAATCTCACATTCACGTTGTGGGAATTGATGTCAGGAATGTATCTGCGGCGTCCGAACATGGTCTCCACATAGCCGTTCTCCCTCGCAAAGGTCAGAGCGGACTCTATGAAAGAACTGATGGCCGGGAAATTGGCAAAATAGTCATCTATTATTTTCCTGGACTCCGCCCTGCCGATTTTCAGTCTCTGGGCAAGGCCGAAAGCCGAAATTCCATACATGATGCCGAAATTTGCAGTCTTGGCAATGCGTCTCTGGTCCGGAGTCACGTCCTTGATATCCTCTTTGAATATTTTGGCGGCAGTCATTTTATGCACATCCTCTCCTGCACGGAAAGCCTCGATCAGATGTCTGTCTCCACTCAGATATGCCATGATCCTAAGTTCTATCTGCGAGTAGTCGGCGGAAAGTATAAGTCCCCCGGGGCGGCTTGGAACAAACGCCTTGCGGATTTCCCTGCCCTGATCGGTGCGTATAGGGATATTCTGCAGATTCGGCTTTGAGGAGCTGAGCCTACCGGTCGCTGTAAGTGCCTGATTGAAAGTGGTATGTATCTTTCCTGTCATCGGATTCACAAAACTCGGGAACGGCTCGATGTAGGTCGAAAGCAATTTTTTCACTCCACGGAATTCCAGTATTTCATTCACAATGGGATGCTTGTCAATCAGCGCAGTGAGCGTCTCCTCGTCGGTCGGATACTGGTAGCGTTTCTCAGTCTTCGCCTTTTTCTTCGGATCCAATTTCAATTTTTCATACAGGAGTACGCCGATCTGCTTGGGTGACATTATATTAAGTTCAGGCTCCCCGGCAAGTTCACGGCAGCGTGTCTGAATATCGTTCAATTGTTCGGAAAGTCCCGCAGCGAAATGCCTCAGTTGATGTATGTCCACTCTCACCCCTTCCATTTCCATTCCTGCAAGCACCTTGAGCAGAGGTTCCTCCATTTCATCATAGAGCTTCAGAGCCGTCCCGTCCGCACTTCCCTTCAGTTCGCCAATGAGTTTCAAACCCACCGACAGAGTTGCCGCCGTCTCCACAAAAGGCGGAGCACTCTCCTCCGGTATTGCGTCGAAAAGAGAAAAGCTTTCCTGTGCCGGCGTCTCCTCACCTGCGTTTATATCCACTCCGAGATAGGTTTTGGCAAGCAGGTCCAATTTATGGCTTTTCTCAGGATTTATCAGATAGTGAAGCAACTCGATGTCATACAATTTTCCTTCAAGCCCAAAGCCATTATATTTCAGAATATTTTTCTGCAGCTTCAGGTCATAGCCGAATTTGTCTATTTCAGCATTTGCAATCAGTTCCGCAAAATCAGTCACAGAGCCACTTGCAACATAGTTTTTCCCCTCAAATTCAGTTGCCGCCGTCACATTTTTCACCTTAGAGAAAAACCCTTCACCCTCCCCATGGACAGCTATGGCACAATGTCCGGACCGGGCACTCAGATCCGCAAATTTCCCGGCAGCGACCTCTTCAAATTCAAGCCGGACATTCTCTTTCTCCTCCGCCTCCACGTGGGAAACGAATTTTAGGAGCGAGCCGAACTCATAGTTGTCGAACAGCGTCCTCACAAGCGGAGAATAATTTCTGTTCACAAGCATAGTCTCATCAGCGACGGGTACATCAATGTCAGTCCTGATAGTCACCAGATCATGGCTCAGAGCAATATGATCCCTCGCAGCTTCGAACATTTCCCGCTGCTTCGGACTAAGCTCATCAAGATGGGCATAAATATTATCCACACTGCCGTATTTGCCTATCAGTTTGCCTGCTCCAATCTCTCCCACACCTTTCACGCCGGGGATGTTGTCGACATTGTCTCCGCAAAGGGTCAGGATTTCAATCACCTGCTCGGGGCGTTCTATGCCGTATTTCTCACACACCTGCGCAGTACCGAGCAGCTCGTCGGCGCCTCCTTTGCCAGGCTTCAACTGAAAAACCTTTCCCGACACTAACTGGCCGTAATCCTTGTCCGGAGTCACCATATACACAGTAAAGCCCTCTCTCTCAGCACGTTTCGCCACAGAACCTATCACATCGTCAGCCTCGAAACCCGTCATCATCAACACCGGGATGTTCAAAGCCTGACAGATTTCCGTCAGCGGCTCCAAAGCGTCAATCACAAGTTGCGGAGTCTCCGTCCTGTTTGCCTTGTATTCGGGATACATCTGATTGCGGAAAGTTCCCCCCGGCGGGTCGAAAGCCACTGCAAAATGCGTAGGTTTCTCCCTGTTCAGAAGTTCCAAAATATATTTCGTAAAGCCGAAAAGTATTGACGTATCCTGTCCCTTGGTATTGATCATGGGCCGGCGGACAAACGCATAGTACATTTTGAACACAAGCGCGTGACCGTCTATCAGATAAAGTGTTTTCATCATCATTAATTTAGTTAAGTAATCTCCAAATTACTTTGCAAACTTCAAAGGTACAAAAACTTTTTTATAAATTTGTGCCGACATACGTATGCTTATGGATAAAAAAGAACAATATATGAAAGCGGCCCTGCATGAGGCCGAACGTGCTGCGGCAGAGGACGAGATTCCCATCGGGGCCGTCATAGTCTGCAACGGCAGAATCATCGGCAGAGGCCACAATATGACCGAGAAACTCAACGACTGCACCGCCCACGCCGAAATGATCGCACTCACCGCTGCAACGGAAACACTCGGAGGCAAATATCTCAACGACTGTACCTTATACGTAACAGTAGAGCCATGTCCGATGTGCGCTGCAGCCCTCGCATGGGCCCAGATCGGAGCAATAGTCTACGGAGCAGCCGACCCGAAACGAGGTTACAGTCTCTACACACCCTCTCTGCTTCACCCCAAGACAAAAGTCGAGAGCGGAATCCTCGCTGATGAGTGCTCCGCTCTCGTTACCGGTTTCTTTGTATCAAAACGCAAATAATCATGGACTGGCTCGGAGGATTGGGTCTTTGGGGGCTGTTTATCGGGACCTTTTTAGCCGCCACCATACTGCCTTTCAGTTCCGATGCACTTTATCTCGCGATTCTTGCCGCGACACAGAATCCGGTCGGCTGCCTTATAGTCGGCACCCTCGGAAACTGGCTCGGCAGCGTATTCAGCTATTGGATGGGCAGACTCGGCAAATGGGAGTGGATTGAGAAATGGTTCAGGGTAAAGCCTGAAACCCTCTCAAGACAAAAAGCCCAAATAGACAGATACGGTGTATGGCTCGCGCTCATAGCATGGATACCGGTAATCGGCGATGTCATAGCTATAGCGCTCGGCTTCTATAAAGCCCGTCCCGTTGCCACAATATTCCTTCTCCTCGTCGGCAAATTCCTACGCTTTCTCGTCTGGAATCTGCTGTTCGGACTATTGTAGTCCAGTCCTGACTATTTTGTCAGCCCCAATTTCTTTAGAAGTGCTTCCGGCTGAGGATCATGTCCGCGGAAATTGCGGTAGAGTATGTCTGCATCTTCCGAGCCGCCTTTCGACAGGATATTTTCCCTGAACGAAGCGGAAACCTCCCTGTTGAAAATGCCTTTTTCCTTGAAAAGCGAGAACGCATCCGCTTCAAGCACTTCAGCCCACTTGTAAGAATAATACCCAGCAGAGTACCCTCCGGCAAAGATATGGCTGAAAGCCGGAGAGATTGCCGTACCCTCAACTGCAGGAAGCACCTGGCTGTCTTTCAGAGCATTCTTTTCAAACTCTGTCGCAGAGCATTCAGGCACTGACTCCAGGCTGTGCCAAGCCATATCGAGTATGCCGAACTGAAGCTGTCTCACCTGACTGTACGCCGCAAGATAGTTCTTTGAGGCCACAATCTTGTCAATCATAGCCTGAGGAATCACCTCGCCTGTCTGATAATGTTTTGCAAAAGTGTTGAGGTACTCCGGTTCAAAGCCCCAGTTCTCCATAATCTGGGAAGGAAGTTCCACAAAATCACGGGCTACGTTGGTACCTGTCTGCGAACCGTAGCGCCCTTCCGCCAACATTCCGTGCAGAGAATGTCCGAACTCATGAAGCAGAGTCGTAAGTTCGTAATGAGTTATAAGCGAAGGAGTCGTAGATGTCGGTTTGGTAAAGTTGGTCACAATGCTGATGAGAGGACGTTTCTCTTCACCGTTCCTGATGCTCTGTCCTCTGAATTCAGTCATCCACGCACCTCCTCTCTTGCTTGCCCTCGGGAAGAAATCAGCATAGAACAAAGCCATGTGGCGGCCGTTTTCATCAGTAACGTCATATACCCTAACATCCTTATGATATACAGGAAGGTTATGCAACTCAGTGAAATTCAAGCCATAAAGTCGGTGGGCCAAATCAAATACCGCATTGATGCAGGCATTGAGTTCAAAATAAGGCTTCAGTTCCTCCTCTTTAAGAGAATATTCAGCCTCTTTGTATTTCTCAGACCAGAAAGAGAAATCCCATGGCATCAGTTTGCCCTCAAAACCATTATTTTTTGCAAAAGACTCAATATCAGCTATTTCCTTACGTGCAGGTTCCAATGAAGGTTCAAGAAGTTCAGCAAGGAATGTGTTTACCGTTACCGGGTTCTTGGCCATCCTCTCCTCCAAAGCATAATCCGCATAAGTCTCATAACCGAGGATATTGGCGATTTTGATTCTCAGATCAACAATCTTCTTGACCACTCCGGTATTGTCATTCTCTCCACCTACAGCCTTGCAGGCATTTGCCATCCATATCTGCCTGCGGAGTTCCCTCTCCGTACTGAATTTCAGGAAAGCTGACATACTCGGATAGTCTAAAGTGAAAGCCCAGCCCTGCAGACCTTTCTCCGCAGCAGCCTCGGCGCCCATTTCCTTCACATACTCAGGAAGACCGCCAAGCTGAGCCTCGTCAGTGACATTCAAGGTGTAGGCATTCGTTGCCGCGAGAGCGTTCTTTGAAAACTGAAGAGTCAGAAGAGAAAGCTCCTCAGAATATTTCTGATAAAGTTCCTTGTCCTCACCTTCAAGATTGGCCCCGTTCCTTGCAAAACTCTTGTATGAATCCTCCAGCAATTTCATCTGGTCAACGTCAAGGCCAAGTTCATTACGTTTCTCATACACCGTCTTGATTCTCTCGAAAAGAGGTTTGTTCAGAGACACATACATACCGTATTCCGTCATAAGAGGAGCGGCCTGCTCAGCTATTTCCTGCATTTCGTCGTTGGTGTCCGCCTCCATCAGATTGTAGAAAATGCCGGTCACTCTGTCCAAGGTCTCACCGGAATATTCCAAAGCCTCGACAGTATTTTCGAAGGTAGGCTCCTCCGGGTTGTTTACAATGGCATCGATTTCTGCCTTTGCCTCGGCAATACCCTGCCGGATTGCAGGAAGATAATGCCCGGTCTTGATTTTGTCAAACTGCGGCGCTCCGTATGGCAGCGTCGATTCTGTCAATAAAGGATTTTCCATTTTACAAGCTGTTAAGATTGCGAGTGCAGCCATTCCTGCACAAATCAGTTGTTTCTCCATTTTTCTTTTGAATTATTTTCTTTTTCAGCCTGCAAAGATAGCGAAAGATTTTCTATTTTCGTTATTCCTCCGAGGCGCGAATTGCTCACATTGAATTTGATATCCAGGCAAGAGTATTCATCACGGTTTCCGCGTCTGTGGTGGGAAGTGACAATTCCCGGGACAAAACCCATAGCCACGGCATCCACTATATCTATGGATTTCACCCCGCATTTTATGCATTGCGTCAGGACGTCATAGTTCTTGGCGATTGCCGAGAGTATCCTGCGTTTTGCAGCCCTGTTATCCCTTGCTATACGATTGTAATACTTATTCTTGCAATCGCTACAGCAGAATTTTTTGTCAACGCGGCCGTATTCTATCTCACCTCCGCATTCCTGACATTGCGTCAGTTTCGGTTCAAGTATTCTGTATTGCATAATAAAAATGTGGTTAGTCTGATTTTGAATGGCTGCAAATATAAATTTCCGTTTTTCAACATCCAATAGCAAAATGCAAGTTTTTCTTTTTCTTACATCGGTTTATGTTCGATTTTTCTTTTTTTTATAAAAACGAGGGTATCTGAATGCCGTGTAAAATTTTTTTTACATTAAAAAAAAGCACAAAAAAATATGTAAGATTTTTCTTTCATAAAGAAAAAGCACAACTTGCTTCCGACAACAACAAAAACAACAAATTCCACGATTCTTTTGCTTTAATTTGCCGTGACCTTAAGTCAGCTTTATGAATGAAGCCCGCTAAGGCCGAAAATTTTTAAAACTTATTATTATGGATTCAATCAACAAAGTGGAACTCCAGGGACGCATAGGTTCTCTGAGAGTAAATGCGGCGAACGGGAGTGTTGTCGCAAACATTTCATTGGCAACTGACCTGCTGTTCAAAGGCAGGGAATCGGAAGGCCGGGTGGAGACGACCTGGCACAATGTGGTCGCATGGCAGGACAAGGGTATGTCGGATCTACAGAAACTGCAGAAAGGGATGCTCATTCACGTGACGGGGAGGATACGCACCAACAATTACACTTCAAAAGAAGGGGAGGAACGCAGCATCTACGAGATTTATTGCGATTCATTGGATATAATCAAATATCCTTCGCCGGCAGATAGGACTGAAGCTATGCCGGGCGTTCCTATGTGCTAAGCCTGCCTATTGACAAACCGCGGTTTTTCTTATAAAAATTTCAGAAAATTCAGCATCGTTTGAGAAATTTCGACATATTCTTATTAATTTTGGAAAAATTTTATCAGTTATGGAAAGGACAAAAGACGTTGCTTTGGTTTTGGCAAGCGGTGGTCCGCGTGGCTGGGCCTACATCGGTGCCATTGAAGAATTGGAAAACCGCGGCTACAACATTACTTCAGTAGCCGGCACTTCCGCAGGTTCACTGGTCGGCGGAATCTATGCGGCAGGCTATCTAAAAGAGATTAAGGAATGGCTGACAAAGCTTGACGGATGGCAGGTGTTCAAATTGATGGATCTCTCTGTCAGCACCAATCATCTCGTAAAGGGAGACAAGGTCATCGAAGCTATGAAAGAGATAGTTCCGAACGTCAACATCGAGGATCTGCGCATCCCGTTCAGGGCTGTGGCGACTGATCTGTACACAGGAGAGCCTGTTGTTTTCGACAAAGGCCCTCTGTTCCAGGCCATCAGAGCGTCAATTTCCATTCCTTCTCTTTTCCGTCCGGTGCAATACGGAAACAGAGTGCTGATTGACGGAGGCATCGTTGACACACTGCCTATAGACAAAGTGGTGAGAAACGGTCACGACATCGTGGTGGCATTCGACGTCAATGACGTGAATGTCAACGCCATAAAGGAAAGCCTTGACAAGGCTGCGGAACAGACTGAACTGATAGAAGCCAGCACCAGCCAGGCGAAAGAGAAAATCGCGGAAATCCTCAAAGCTGATGACATTTCAATCTTCGACAAGGTGAAGATGGTCAGCGCAGAAGGCCACAGGGCAATTGCCGAAAACATCACGGCAAACAAAAACAAAGAAGACCTTGACATAGGCAACAACTACTATGACATACTTTCAAGAGCATTCTCTCTGATGCTGCACACAAATTCGGAGAATTCCATCAAGGCACACAAACCTGACATCGTTGTCAGAATGCCTTTCGACGCCTTCGACGAGATTGCGGATTACGCCAAGGCGGAGCACATTGCAGAAATCGGCAGGGAACTGATGAAAGCCGCTCTTGACGAATACGAAGCGACACTATAAAACCGATACGCTAATGAAAAAGAAACACAACGCATTAAGAATCACAAGAATAATACTTGCAACAATATTTTTTGCAGGTATCACGCTGCTGTTCCTCGATGTCACGGGCGCACTTCATCACTATTTGGGCTGGATGGCCAAAGTCCAGTTTCTTCCGGCAGTGCTCGCACTGAACGTGGGCGTGGTAGTCGGTCTGCTTTTGATAACACTGATTTTCGGACGAGTCTACTGTTCGGTCATCTGCCCTCTCGGCATCATGCAGGACATCATTTCATGGTGCAACGGCAAGAGAAAGAAAAAATACCGTTTCCGTTTCAACTACACCAGGCCGAAACAATGGCTCAGAATTGCCATTTTAGTGGTTTTCCTGCTCACCTTGGCTTTGGGAGGAGGCGCAATCGCTCATCTTATTGCGCCTTACAGCGCCTACGGACGTATAGCAGCCAATATTTTCGCCCCTATCTACCAGTTCGGCAACAACTGTCTGGCTTGGATTGCAGAAAGATTTGACAGCTACGCTTTCTATTCTCATGAAGTCTGGATCAAATCATGGATTACTTTCGGAGTGGCTGCTGTGACATTGATTGTGATTTTCATTTTTGCGTGGAAAGGCGGCAGGGCCTACTGCAACACTGTCTGCCCAGTAGGAACCATCCTCGGATGGCTGTCGAAATACAGCCTTTTCGGTCCTACCATCGACACTTCAAAATGCCGTGCCTGCAAATTGTGCGGAAAGCGCTGCAAGGCTTCCTGCATAGACATGGAGAACCACACTGTTGACTATACCCGCTGTGTGGCATGTATGGACTGCTTTGACGTCTGCGACGAAGGTGCGATAAAATACCGTTTCAAATACGGCAAAAACAACATCTTCAAGGCAAACAAAGCAGAGAAGGCTGCCAACGAGGCCAAGAAGAAAGCAGCGTCCGGGACTGTTGACACAGGCAAACGCGCTTTTATGGCCGGAGCCGCACTTACTGCCGGAACGCTTGCCCTTAAGGCCCAGGACATGAAGGTGGACGGAGGTCTCGCTCCTATTGTCGGCAAAAAAACTCCGGAAAGGGAATTTCCGTTGAAGCCGGCCGGTTCAATGAGTCTCAAACATTTCACTGACCATTGTACCGCATGCCAGCTCTGCGTAGCGAACTGTCCTAACGGTGTGCTCAGGCCGTCTACGCAATTCGAGACCTTCATGCAGCCTGAGATGTCTTACGAGAAAGGCTACTGCCGACCTGAATGTACGACTTGTTCGCAGGTTTGTCCCGTAGGAGCCATCGCTCCTATTACCCCTGAAGAAAAGTCCTCGATTTCAATAGGATTCGCAGTAGTTGACCTTGATCTCTGCGTAGTGAACCGCAAATGGACCGACTGCGGCAACTGTGCCCGTCATTGTCCTGTGGGAGCCATCCGCATGGTCAAGAAGGATCCGGATGATCCTGAATCACTGCGCATTCCTGTTGTGAGACCAGAGAGATGTATAGGTTGCGGTGCCTGTGAGAATCTCTGTCCGTCACGCCCTATCAGCGCAATTCATGTGGAAGGCAGACAAGTTCATAACAATATTTAATTCTTTATCGCTATGGACAGAAGAGAATTTTTGAAGAAATCAGCTTTGGCTGCAGCTACAGTCGGCGCGGCTTCAGTATTGCCGGGCTGCGGCACCAAAAACCAGGCTGCGGAACAGCCGGGAGAGATGACATACAGGACAAATTTACATAACGGAGACAAAGTCAGCATTTTGGGCTATGGCTGTATGCGCTGGCAGATGATTGACGGTCCTGACGGGAAGCAAATCATCGACCAGGATTCAGTGAACTCACTTGTTGACTATGCTTTGGAGCACGGAGTCAATTATTTCGATACGTCTCCTGTCTATCTTCAGGGACAGAGCGAGACAGCAACGGGTATAGCCCTCGCGAGACATCCGCGCAGCAGCTATTTCCTTGCGACTAAATTGTCCAATTTCTCGAATGCTTCGAGGGACAATTCGATACTTATGTACCGCAAGTCCATGGAGAATCTGCAGACCGACTATATCGACTATTATCTGCTGCACGCCATCGGAGGAGGCGGAGTGAAGGAATTCAACCGACGCTATGTGGACAATGGCATGATGGATTTCCTTATGGATGAGAGACAAGCCGGAAGGATACGCAATCTCGGATTTTCATTCCACGGCAATAAGGAGAGTTTCGATGAATTCATGAAAATGCACGAACTCTACCACTGGGATTTCGTGCAGATTCAGTTCAATTATGTGGACTACAGACACGCAGGAGGACGAAATACCGACGGAGAATATCTTTATGACGAGCTCACCAGACGCAATATTCCGGTCGTAATCATGGAGCCTTTGCTCGGAGGTCGTCTGGCAAATGTGCCGGAGCATATCGCTGATTCGCTTTTGGAAAGGAATCCGCGCGGCACAGTGGCTTCATGGGCATTCCGTTTTGCAGGAACTCCATCCAACATACTTACCGTGCTCAGCGGTATGACCTATATGGAACACCTTCAGGACAACCTCAAGACTTTCAGTCCTTTGGTTCCGCTGACAGACGACGAACTCGCCTTCCTTGAACACACCGCGGAGCTCATGCAGACCTATCCGACCATTCCGTGCAACAACTGCCAGTACTGTATGCCGTGTCCTTACGGCATAGACATTCCTGCCATACTCACCCACTACAACAAATGCGTGAACGAAGGCTATGTCACCGCCGGCAATCAGGATCCGAATTACAGAAAGGCCCGCCGGGCCTACCTCGTCAGCTATGACAGGCTGATTGAATATGAGCGCCAGGCCAACCACTGCATAGGCTGCAACCATTGCGTCAGCCACTGTCCGCAGTCCATCGACATCCCGAAGGAACTGCGGAAAATCGACCGTTATGTCGACAAACTGAGACAGGGGAAATAAAACGCCCGACATCTTGCGACTGCTGCCGCAGGGGCACTTGAATAAAGAAAAAGGAAACTTCGTTCCCTAATTAAATCACAAAAGTCCTTCCTTTTGAAAACAAGTTTTCAACGGAGGGACTTTTATAATTTAAGCCACCCGTTGGGTGGCTTTTCTTTATTCGTTGAGATACCAAGATTTGCTTTTCAGTTTTTTTACACATATAAATATATGATTATCAATTGTTTATTTTTCTAAAAATTGCATTTTTGAGCTAATTTTGACACGTTTCTGACACGGGTCTGTTGAGATGAATTAGTTCTCAACCAGTAAATTAGCCTAATTATAACTTTATTTTGAACCGATAAAACTCAAAAAATAGCTTCAAAGCCATCTTTTTTTACGAGGCTTATTTTACCTTTCAGAAGGTCAACTACAAATGATAATTTATCAGAAATTTCCACTTCAACACCATCAACAATAATGACAGTCTGTTCATATGTGCCATTTACGTCATCAGAACATGTCTTACTGAATACTGCTGAAATCTTAGCCAAATCAACGTATATTAAACCTCCTGTAGGACGTTCAAAATTTATAAATCGTCTCATAACACTATTCATTTAATATCTCAATATTTCTATCTCCGAAAATCAGCTTCAGGACCTGATCTTTTTTCTCTTTTTGTAACTTTATTTGAAGGATTGCTTCCACAGGCTCTGGATGTTGTACTATCGTCTGAGACTGTACATACACATCCGGATATGTGAAAATGTCTATTTCCCTTAATGAAAGAGAACTTGCAAGATTTGAAATATGTTTGAGCGTTACATTGCACTCTCCTTTAAGAATTCTACTGAACTGAGATGCCGTCGTGCCCATATAATCAGCGATTGTTCTCTGTGGTAAATCTCTGTCAGTCATAAGTTTTCGTATATTTTTACGAAGCCTTTCCTGTAATTTAACATCATCCTTTTCCATACTTCAAATTTAATTACTGATTTTCAATTAGTTATAACAAATCATTCAATTATATTTCATTATATTCAAGAAATACTTTCATATAATGAAATTATTTTCTATTTTTGCAATACACAAAACATTTTGTGTATTGCGTTACAAAATTAATGTAGTGGCAATATTTGAGAAATAGCAAAAAAAGACTAACGGACTATGGATAAGAATTTTTCATTTAAAAAAGGCTGGGTACAGCTTCGAAGCAAAGACCAGCCGAAAGTTAGAACAAAAATCATTAATGCTTTAGGATTGAAGTGCGTTGCTTCATTTTATCCCCGTCTTAACGGCGCTTATGAACCAAGGGTTACTGAGGCTAAGGCTATAGAGACTATTTTTGCCGAGTACGGAATTACAGATGTGTGGGGAAATGCCTGAACTGACGAAAAGAGAGCAGCAGGTGGCTGAACTGGTAGCCTGGGGAGCTTCCACCAAAGAAGTGCCGGGCTTGCTGAAAAAGCTTTATGGTGGCAAGGAAATATCAGTTCACACGGTGGAGAATACTCTGAGGAATATATACGTGAAAATACATATTGGCAAGGCGACGGAGCTGGCTGCCTGGTGGTTTTGTCGGTTTTGCGGGGTTGACAGTTCCGAATCGCCTTTTAAAAGGCTCAAGGAGAATCTGCTCGCTATTGTATTCCTTCTCATTCTGCTTCCTCAGACTATCAACCCGGAACTGTCTGCAGTACGCCCTCAGCGTACACGCACTCCAAGGATAGAGAGAGTTCAACGGAGAAAAGACTAATATAACACTAATAAAAAACAAACAATCATGACACAGAAAGAATTTCAAGACAGGACGAACATCGCTGTCATCGAGGAGATGTTCTGGAACTTAAACGAGGTATATATGACCGTGGCACGGGACCCTGACGAGTTCTGCGACATCGTCAGGGTGATGCATGGCGCCAACCCGGCATGCCTCGACTTCCTCTGCGACCTCGGCTATAAACTAAAAGCCCAGCGCGAGGCGGCGGAGAAGCAAGCCAACGCGCTGCTGGCCGAGAACAAGGACATGAAGGAATTCATCTACAAACAGGTGGTGGAATATCCGAGTTGGTCGGACATCAAGGAGAAAGCCTGCGAGATACTCGGAAAGGATGAGTACTATGCGAGGCTCATAGAAGACGACAAAAGTCTTCCTGAGGACGGTAAAGAGTACATTGTAGAGCTTCTCAGGCGGGAAAGCAGGAAATGACATGAAAACATTATTGAAAATTGAAGTGGACGAACGTGGCTTCGGAAGAAACGCATTCCAAGTCAACAGCAAAGAGGAACAAATGCAGCTTATCGGGAGCCTGCTGAGTATGATAGTCATAAGTGAAGAGTTCAGAAGTATCATGACCACCGCCCTGGACACTTATTATGAACACACGGCCGAGGTCACGAAGGCGGTGGAAAAGCATTTTAAGGAGGTTCCATCCTCAGTATTTTACAACAACGACAACAAACACAACAGTTAAGATTATGGAAACATTAAAATGTAACTCATACGGCGTTGTGTCAGCCGATATGACACTCCCAAAGTTAACAGTCGGTATCGTGAACCCCGATACAAACGACATTATTTCCATCGATGAGTGGAAACAGGATGCAAAAACCACACAGCGCGCGGAATTTGTCGCCGTGTTTGACGAGGTGCTGCAATACGGCCTGATTGTGGCGAAAAATCCGTCAAAATCTGAAATGATATTCGCTGAGGCCCAACAGTACGCCGCCAGCGTGATGTTCCGCGGAAAGCCTTGCAGATGTCCGAGCAGGTCCGAATGTGTGTTCCTGTATGACGCCCGTTTTGCCGGAATGGATGCCGCACTCAAACTTATCGGCGGAAAGCCGTTCACCGAGTGGGCGTGGACGTGCGAGCAGGACACCGACCCCGAGTACAGTCAGCACTACGCGTTCGTCTTCTACGGCAACAACGGCAGCGTGAACAACAACGACAAGTACCTCACGGACACCGTCCGTCCCGTTTCTGCTTTCCGGGCAGAATGGGCGGATAAACATCCTGAAAAGAGACTGAACGATGAAGAAGGAAGAATTGTTTGAGTTGTTACACATCACGGATATAATGTCTATTCCAGGTGCGTTGATAAGAGGTTCACGTCCGAGTATGTGAACGTCAAAGGCTTTGAATCGTACAAGCGTGCAGAAGAATTGTTGAACTATTTGAATTAACGGATTATGAATCTATTATACATTGATCTATTCTGTGGAGCCGGAGGAACTTCTACCGTAGTAAATTCAGCTCGTCTTGATGGCGAGGAATGTGCAAAGGTGATAGCCTGTGTAAACCACGACAAGAACGCCATTGCATCGCATGTTGCCAATCATCCGGATGCGTTGCACTTTACCGAGGACATTCGCACATTGGAGCTGTCTCCACTTGTTGCACACATAAAGAGGTGTCGGGAACAATATCCCGAAGCCTTATTGGTCTTGTGGGCATCGCTCGAATGTACGAATTTCAGCAAGGCGAAAGGCGGACAGCCACGAGATGCGGACAGCAGGACGCTTGCAGAGCATCTATTCCGTTACGTTGAAGCAATCAATCCCGATTACATACAGATTGAAAATGTAGAGGAGTTTATGAGTTGGGGCGATGTGAACGAGAATGGCAAACCGCTTTCTATGGACAAAGGAAAGAGCTACACCCGTTGGGTGCGCAAAGTGAAATCTTACGGATACAGGTTTGACCACCGCATCCTCAACGCTGCCGATTATGGCGCATATACGAGCCGCAAACGCTTCTTCGGCATCTTTGCCAAGGCAGGACTGCCTATCGTGTTCCCGGAAGCCACTCATTGCAAAGAGGGTGCTATTTCGCTGTTCGGAGATTTGGAAAAATGGAAGCCAGTGCGTGAGGTGCTCGATTTCGATGATGAGGGAGAAAGCATATTCGGACGCAAGAAGCCGCTCGTGGAAGCAACACTTGAGCGCATTTATGCCGGTCTGATAAAGTTCGTTGCAGGAGGAAAGGAAGCCTTTATCGTCAAATATAACTCTGTAAACAAGAAAACCGGAAAGTATGTTCCACCGTCAATAGACGAGCCTTGCCCGACTGTTGCAACACAGAACCGACTTGGTGTTGCTCACGTCTCTTTCCTCTCTAAGCAATTCAGCGGAGAGCCGTTCAGCAAGAATAAATCAGTTGATGAACCTGCCGGAACGATAACAACCGTAGACCATCACGCATTTGTTTCAGTTCACTATGGTAATGGGTTCAATACATCGTGCGATGTTCCTGCCGCCACATTGACAACAAAAGATAGAATGGCACTTGTGCAGGCTAAATTTATTGATATGCAGTATGGCAACGGTACGCCTGTTTCGGTGGAAAAACCGGCTAATACGATAACTACAAATCCGAAGATGAACATTGTAACGGCAAAGCCGTGGATTATGGACACCTCTTTCAAGAATGTGGGCAGTTCTATAGATGAGCCGTCCAGAGTGGTAACAGCAAACCACAAGTGGCACTATCTGATGACCCCACAATACAGTTCTGCCGGAGAGTCTGTCGATAAGCCTTGCTTCACGATGTTTGCCCGTATGGATAAGATGCCACCTTATCTTGTCGCTACTGAAACCGGAGAAGCTGCTATCGAGGTGTACGACACCGACAGCCCTACGGCAATCAAGATAAAGGAGTTTATGGCTCTCTACGGAATTATCGACATCAAGATGCGTATGTTGAAGATTCCGGAACTGAAGAAGATTATGGGCTTCCCGGAGGACTATGTTCTTGTCGGCACACAGGCGGAGCAGAAGAAATATATCGGCAATGCAGTAGAGGTAACAGTTGCCCGTAGGTGGTGCGAAACGCTGTGTTCCGAACTCAATAAACATTTCAAGAGAACAAACAATGGACGCAAAGACATTTTTTCAGAAAGTCGTTCAGATGCGAAATTCGCAAAAGGAGTATTTCAGAAGCCGTTCCCAAATCGCATTGCGCAATGCTAAAGCACTCGAAACAGAGATTGACAGGGAAATAGACAGAGTAAACAAGATCATGGACTCCGTAAAGGGCCAGCCTCAACAAGCAAATTTGTTTAACGATTAAAACATTAAATTATGAACTCAACAGTATTAAAAGAAATCATCGCTTTCCTCTTCGGAAGAAAGCCGCGGTGCAGCTCATGGGAAAGAAAATAAAATTTTTACAATTATAATTTCTGAATGACTTATGAAACTCTCTGTAAGACAGCTTCGGATCATAAAGAAAGCCCTGCGTGAGCACAAAGAAAAGCTCGAAAAAACAGGAGGTCTTCTGACTGAACTGAAAGAAACTGACAATATCATAGAAATAATAACTGACAAACTTTTAGAGGTGTAGTCTTACATATGTTGTATGATACGAAAGGAAGACATATTTAATGCAACGGAGGGCGGCAAGATGGTGATTACCTACTATTACCCTCAAAGTGCCGCTTGTTTCGGAAAATCCGGGAACAAGAATTTCAGAGTCCGTCCGGACGACAGACACCCGTCCTGCACTGTGTTCCGGAAGGATGACATCTGGTTCATCCAGGACAAAGGTGGAGCCGACACCAAGGCACGCACGGCCATCCAACTGGTAATGCAGGAAGAAGGGCTTGATTTTCCCCGGGCGATTGACTGGATAGCGGCCAAGTTCGCGCCACAACTCTGCAGTACTGTAGCAGTGCCTGTTGCTGCAGCATCGCCGTCCATCGAGGAGACCACTCCTCAGCAGCATCTCACAGTTATGGTGCGCCCTTCAGGCGAGTTCACCGAAAGGGAACTTGCACAGCTCGGCTACAACATCACCCAAGAAGTATGCGCGGAGCTCCTTCTGAAGCCGGTAGACTACTACATCACAGCGGCCAACGATAAAGGCAAAAGCTACAGGATAGCTGCTAATGAAAGCTATCCGATATACTACTATGATTATGGAGACTGGGGGAAAATCTATTGTCCTCTCGGTCAGACCCGCTTTCTTTATGTCGGTGAAAAACCGAGCAAATTCATATTTGGGGAAAAGGAGTTCATCGAGAGGTATCAAAATGCTGTTAAAGGTATTTATCCCGGTCATATTGAAGCTGATGAAGAGGCTCCGGCCGTTGATTTGACATGGCAGGATCTGGTCATCTGCAGCGGCCCATCGGACGCTCTCAACGTCAAGAATGCCGGCTACCACGTCTGTTGGCTCAATTCCGAGACTGCAGATCTGAACGATGTAGACTACAGCATTCTGGCAAAGCTGGCCAAGAAACTCTATATCCTCTACGACATCGACGACACAGGCCTGACAAATATGTACAAGATAGCCATGCGCTACCTTGACATCAACATCATACGCCTGCCTGAAGAGTTGAAATCATTCAAAGACCGTAAAGGCAAACCATGCAAGGACGCAAAAGATTTCTTCATGTATTTCAGGCGTCCGGAAAACCAGAATCCTCACTCACTCTTCAAAGAGCTTGTAAAGCTCGCAGGAGGGCTCAAGTTCTGGATGGAGAAGCACACGAAAGACGGTAAATTCAACGGCTACGAAATCGACAACGAGCAGCTTTACTCCTTCCTGCAGGCTACAGGCTTCTATCGCATAGCCTCGACTTCCACCCAGGAGGGTTTCACCTTCTGCAAGGTGAAGGACAATATCGTGAACCTAATTGACAAATCCGCCATAGCCTCAGCCTGCGCGGCCACAATGCTGGAATACATCAGAACTCACGCCCAATACTATTCAAAAACCTTGGCCAACACAATTCATAGAAGCCGCCAAATCAGTTCATCCTCACTCGAGAGCCTCAAGAGCATCGAGCCGAATTTCAATTCATACGACAATATGTCAGACTATCTTTTTTTCAGGAATGGAATATTCAGAATCACGGCCAAAGGTGTGTGCAAATGCAAGCCGGCAGACTGTGACTTCATGACCTACAATGACAAGATTATAAACCATGATTTCAAGCCTGAGGATCCATTCTTCGATATAGAGTATACAGAAGAGTATTCTAATTTATTACTCGCGCTCAAGAGGGCGAACCCCCTTGCCCCCGAAACTGTCAAACTAAAAAGGCAGCTTGACTCGATGACCGACACGCAAAGATACAAGCTGAGGTTGTTACGCTCTGATTGTTCATTCATGAACTTTGTATATAACACAGGGAGGATCTACTGGAGGAAAGAAGAACAGGGCCAGGAACTGTCAGACACTGAGAAGACCGAGACCAACCTGAATTTCATCAACAAAGTCCTTGCGCTCGGCTATTTGATGAGCAAGCACAAAATCCCGGGCCAGCCATACGCAATCTATGCCATGGAGACTGAGCAGTCCGATGAAGGCACCCATCTCGGCGGTACCGGAAAGTCACTTTTCATGACCTCCACCGAACGTGTCCGCAAACAGCTCTTTGTCAACGGTCAGGAACTCGACCCCAATAAAATGGAATTCATGCTGCAGGGTGTCATCAAAGGAATCACAGATACAGTGTACTATGACGACCTTCATGATGGCGTCGACCTCCACCGCTTCATGCCTATGATTACAGGCAAAATGGTGGTCAACCAGAAGCACAAGGCATCCTTCATTCTTGAATTCAGCGAGTCTCCTAAAGTGGCATTCACATCCAACCATGCCATCAAGAAATTTGATAGCTCGCTCCGCCGTCGAACCTGGTTTACCGCGTTTACCGACTACTACCATCCGGACAATCCCCGTAAGGGCGTCTGGGAAAGATCTCCGTACACGGAATTCGGCAAAAGCCTTATCGAGGACTATGACGACAATGAGATGAACATGTTCTACAACTTCATGCTCAATTGCATTTCAGCCTGGCAGAAGATACAGACCCGTGTCCAGCCACCGATGGAGCAGATAGAAAGACGCAATCTTCAGCGTGTCATAGGTGATGAGTTCATCTGGTGGTGTGAAGAATACTTCACAGAAGACAAACTCAACTGTAATGTTGATAAACAGCAAGCCTTCGATGACTACAAGAAGACACTCCCTCCACGTGCTGCAGATATGATGAAGTCGCAGACCTTCAAAACGAAGCTGCAGATGTTCTGCGATTACAAGGGATGGATTTTCAACCCGGAAAGACTGCTTGTAACCGACACGGAGAAGAAACGCAACGACATCAGAGACTACAAAGACGGTAAGACAACCTACTATTTCTACATCGAAACTCCGGACGCGGATCCTGGAGATTTGCCTGAATTTGAATAGAAAAACGAAAGGCTCCAGTTTGCGAGCCTTTTAATTTTTGCCTGAAAATTTTTTTTGATGTATGAAAAATATAGAAATCGTTGACCAATTGACTGAGTAAGGAAAATACTATATATAAATAATTGAATATTAGCATATTATATTTCAGTCAACTTTTTTCTAAAAACTCAGTCAACTTTTTTGCTTGACTGAGAACGCCAAAACCGGTCAAAGTTGACCGAAAAAGCGATAAAAGTTGACCGAATTGGTACACAATGAGTTACATGGAGTTTTGAAAATTTCGCTGTCAAGGCAATTTTATTGCTTGACTGAATATAATTATATGATTATGAATTAATTACAAGCACCCATTATTACTCGGTCAACTTTTTTCAAAAATTGACACTTTTGAAAAATTAAAAAATTAAAAACTTTTTGTCATAGATAATTTTTGAACAAAACAATACATTTGCAGCCATGAAAGACAGTACAAACAGAGCTTTTGTTTATGTCAAAGTTTCTCCTGCTTTGAGAGCTTACGTAATCGCCGTCAACAACGGAAGTGACACCATCCTCCCTGCCAGGCAGTCCCGTCTCTGGGGGCTGGTCAAGCAGCATCTCGAGCTGGTGCCGACGGACTACAAACCGATGCCGGTCGATGAGGATCCGGACTACATCCGCATTGCACTCTATTCCTCCAGAAGGAGAAGTTGGTCAATCCCTACTGGCCGTACCATTGTTGTAGATACCATGTACAGGGACTATCTCTCCGATGAAGGACAACGCGCCGTGGCAAAATACCTGATGAGCGAGTTCAAGTCAGTCTTCAGAGCTTACATGACCGGGGCTTTGTCGAACAATCCTGAACTCACCATCCGTGACGCCATTGACGAATTCTGCAGTGACTACTCCATCGACACTGACAAGGTGACTTTCGAAATGCTCTGCAAAGACTGGTACCGATTTCGCATGCGTTGTGGAAAATCGCAATCCATACCCATGGAAAATACTGATTTATAACAAAATGTATCTCCCTAATTGTCCCGAAAATTTACAATGATATTCATAAAAAAAGCACATGAACGGATAGCGAAGCTACCAAAAAAGAAAACTTACCACCTTTCACCCGCTGACGGCTATAAAATCAATAAAAACAAAATAGAGTTCTATAGCAAAGCACTGTTTCAGTGCTCTCCTGCCAGCTTGCCTCTTTTTGTCGTCTTTTGTCCTTTTATATGGTACTGCAAGGCTGTAATTTCGTGAAAAAATACGAAAAGATATGCCGTCAGATAAGGACCAGAGAATAATTGCATTTTACGGAAAAATCCCGCTTTCAACCCAATCTTCACAGCGTGATCATAATCTAAAAGCCGACTATCGCAGCCAGTACTCCGACGTTGTGGACTCACCTCTCGTGCCTTTCGGAGGTGACGGTTCATCACAAGTCCCTCATGGGAGTATAGCGTATCATCCGGTGTTCGGAGATATAATGTATCGTGCAAATTGGCACTTTTCTACAGAAAAATTCATACAGGATCTTCTTGCCGCTGATGAGAATCAGAATATCATTGCCCATATCATCCACGTTGATAGTTGTGGAGGCGAGGCTTATGGATGTCACGATGCATTCGGGGTTGTCAGGGGGCTCAAAAAACCGTGCTATGGACTCATCGACACCGTGGCCGCTTCTGCCGGATATTATCTCGTAGCCGGTGCTGACAAAGTGTTTGCTTCAAATATGTATTCAGAGGTCGGCTGCATAGGAGTTATGGCCGAATTCTTGAACATGGACAAATACTTCGAGCAGGAAGGCGTTAATATTTACGACTATTATAGTCATCTTTCACCGCTTAAAAATAAAGTGTTTGACGATGCAAGGAGAGGTGAAGGAGAGGAATATATCACTAAATGGCTTGATCCGTTGGCCCGCACATTTATCGACGACGTGAAATCAGCGAGACCGGATCTTTCTGAACCTGCATCCCAGGGCGAGACCTATTATGCCATAAATTCACTGTCCGAGGGTCTCATTGACGGTCAGAACTCCTTAGAAGAGATAGTAGCTCTCATTCAGAACTCAGCAAAAAAGCCCATTCCAACACCATCAATAGATATCAACCAAATTTTATTTTAAAATGAAGAAATTTCTTGCAAACCTCAAAGCAGCACTCGCAAAGCTTGGATTTCAGGCAAAGTTCGAAAAAAGGGAGCTTACCGCAGACGAGCAGGCTGCCCTTGTTGAAGTTTACAACACCGAGCACGGTGAGAATGCCTTTGCCAACGACTTTGCAGAGTTCCAGAAGGACAAAAAGGCCGCAGAAGATGCTGCGGCCCGCGACAAAATGTTCAAGGAACTCGCAGGTCTTCTCGGAGTCGAAAACAACGACAAACCAGGAGCAATGGAATCAGGAGCCGTTATCGATGCCGTGAAAGAACTTCAGGCTACTGTACAGGCTCTCGGCAGGCAGAGCCAGGGCGACACCCCCGATACTGAAATGAAAGTGCGCATCCGCCCTCACGGAGCTCACACAAAGGAATACATCTTCGGCGTGCAGCATCCGTTCTATTCAACCGGCAAGCGTTACAACCGTATCGCTTTCACGAACTCCATTGCCGGAGTTCCGGAAAAGGAGGATGTCGAGATTTTCAAAAGAGACCTTTCTGACTTCACCAGGAAGCTGAGCGAAAGGTTCAAATCTCACATCGAGGCCGGTACCATCCAGCAGGTCATCAAGGGCAATGTGGACTACTCAGCACTCACGGGCGATTCCGAAATCGGAAGCCGTTATCTCGACGTGCGTACTGACGCTCTCATCGCCCGTATCGTCACTCTTCCTAACCTGGACGGTCTCTTCACAAAGATCTCAAATGTTCAGAGCGGTCAGATCCTCACAAACGTACTTCTTACGGAAGTCTCTCAGGCTTTCCAGCCGGGCCATGTATTCAAAGGTGACTCCAAATTCCTGCCTGAAAAAGCCATCGTAGACAAAGCCATGGTCAAGCTTCGGTTCGACGACATGAGCGCCCTTGAGACCTCATATCTCAACTACCTTAACAAGTCAGGTTCAGACCCCGTGAAATGGTCCATGATCGAGTGGCTCATCCTGAAGATTGCGACCCAGATCAGCAATGAGCGTATCCGCCGCAACATCATGGGCTACCGCATCGAGCCGGAGAAAAACAAGCCGGGCAACGCCATGTACGCTTCAACCGGCGTGGTACACCGTCTTTTCGGTCTGTACGATGACAAGAAGGTGCTTCCTTTCCTCGATGCCGACCTTGCGAAATACAGCAAGAATGATATTGGTGACACACTCATCCTATTTGCCGAGATGCTCAGCCAGAAACGTCCGGAAGACTGGCAGGACTTCAAAATCTATGTCAACGAAACTCACAGACCTTGGTTTGCCGAGTGGTATGAGAACAAATACGGCAAGAACACCGACTACAACGGTGTCACTTCTGCAGTGCCGTACTACAACCTCCCTATCAGGTGGGTCCCTCAGATGGGTACACTTCAGTTCATTTTCTCTACAATTGATGACAACATCTTCCTGCTTGAGAATGTCCCTGGAGAGGAGTTCAAAATGCAGTTCCAGCGCGATCTCGAACAAGTCATCATCTTCAGCTACTGGAAAGAGGGTGCAGGCGTCGCCTTTGCGGGTGTGAAGAGGGACTCTCTCGCAGAACTTAAGGCAGCTGACATGAAAGACCAGCTGGTGTTCATGAACTGGCCTGCAGTGGAAGTTGCAGCGGATGCGGTTGTTCTCAAAGCCAAAGACGGCATGATCTTCAGAACAGGAGCTAACACCAAGGCAACAGCCATCACCGACATAGAAGGCGCGATGGAGGGCATTGTGTACCGTATCGAAACCGGTACTGCCACCAATGCTTCAACCATCGCCAAGGCTGACAAGTTTTCAGAGCTCAAATCGGCCTGGGCTCCGACCAAAGCTGATGAGTACATCAAGCTTATCTATGACAGCTCAGCCGACAAATTCTACGAGGTGGCTCGTGGTTAAAACGTCATTTTTATAAACCGGGGCGGTGGGTGACCCCGCCCCTTAATTTGATTCCAAATGAAAAAATTGACAAATATACCTCCAGTAAGCGATTTCGAGTCTCAGGGCAAGAGAACCTACTACAAATTATATGTGATTGAGGAAGCGGATATTGATTACACCAAACTCGATGAAGATCTTGTTGATGAGACCGCCCGCACAATGAAAGCCCTTCCACTGAAGGCAGATGCAGCAGGCTGGAAGGAATTCAACTTCGCCAAGTTTACTCTCGGCGGGACTTCTGAAGGTTCTGCCGGTGATATCACTTCAACCGTCACTAATTCCCAGACAGGTACTCTCGGAGGTGAACGTAACGAAATCGACGACCTTCTCGAAAATAAGATTGGGGTTCCTTTCCTGACCGTTGAAATCGACCGTTTTACTCAAAAGAAGAAAATCTACGGACGCCCGTACTCACCGATGTACCTCAATTCCTTCTCAAAGAGAAAGAACGGAGACAACACCTCAGCCGACATCACCTTCCAGAACGAAAGCTTCTTCCAACCTCTTGAATATCTCGGAGACTTAACGACACCAGCCGTTGCCGGGTAACACTTCTTTTACTTTCTGTCCACGAGAGCCGCCTGAAAAACGGCTCTCTTTTCACTTAAAAATCACGATATGTACACACTATCAGAAAAAAGAGCCATTAGCAGGAGACTCGCGGATGTCTCGAAAATCGAAGTCTTCAGAGCTCTGCTCCGCAATCAGAGGAGCCCTGCAGCCGGACGCAAGATGATTGACAAAGAAGAGCTCGCCGTGTCTCTCTGCTATGAGCTGCTGGCTTTCCATACGGAGGAGGAATTGAATGCGCTACTCACATCGGGTGCAAATGCAGCAACAGTCGCAACTAAAGCTGCAGTGGCCCAGACCGCACCGGATTCTGTAAAAAAAAAGTCTCAAAATTTGAACAGTATCCGAACATCAACTGGCGGGATATGGAAGACTGTCAAATCAGGACTGCAGACAGCATATTCTCAGACCGAATCAATCTTTGGAACAGGCTTGGAGAACTTGAAAAAGACGTTGACGGTTCGAAAGCGGCGCCAATAGACCTTCTGGAGGAGATAGTGCTGAAGTCCATCAGGATGGAACAGTGCTTCGCTGAACTGAAGAAATTGAACGATACCGGCCACTTCATCGGCAAGCACCCCTTCATCAGTCAGCAGAGCGAGCGGGAACGAGTTACGGAGCTTCTGAAGTCTAATCCGGATGCATATTTTCAGGAAAGGAAAAATATAGATTTGAACATCACCCGCTACACTTCACAGCTCAACAGCAAGAAGCTCGGCCAGGAGAAGAAAGTACTCGCTGCAGAGAATCTGGAAAGATACAAGGCTCTGCTTACAATGTATAAAGAAATATTAAATGAAGTTGTTAATTTATGATAGCATACAGCGATGAATTTATCCAAAAGATACGGGATTATGCGGTTCTCGGCCTTTATCCTTCCCAAATAGCCGAAAGAATGGGGTTGATAGGGGAAGCACGACGGAAATTTCTTGAAGACATACACACCGAAAATAATCCACTTCATGTTGCGTATAGCATTTCTTTTGACAGCTATAAGGGAGATATAGATGGGGCTCTTAACAGTGCAGCGCTCACCGGTGATTCCAACGCTCTTAGGATCGTTTATGAACTCAACCAACAGGATAGAGTCGACCAATTGAAACAAGATTTATTCGGAATATGAAAGAAGACAGGCTTACCACACTCAGAAAATACAGCGTCGACGAACTGCAGTTCTTTCTGAGCACCAGGCACTCCGACACTATCACGCAGGATATGCAGACCTATATCCTGCAGCTTGACAGCGTGGCAAGGCTGATACACTACAACAAGCTGTCTGTAAAGAATGCCATCGAGCAGCTTCGCCGCGAATGGTCGGAATTGACTATTGCACAGGCCAGAAGTATTTACTATGACGCCCTCGACTACTATTACTTTGATGACAGTTCCTCCGCCAAATCCTGGGATATGGTCTATGCTGACCAGCTGGAAGATTTGCGCACAATAGCCATCGCCGCCAACAAATTCGATGTGGCCTACAAATGTATTGTCAAGGCTCATGAGCTCCGCACTACCGTACGAGAGTCGGAGACCCACAACTGGCAGGCTCCGGTCTTCCTCATAAACATCAATGTCAAGCCTGAAGACCTTGGCTATGAGTCCCGCAAGCTCGCCGACATCGCCAAACGCGCTGAGGACCGTAAATATAAAGACATGATCATGGGGCTGGAAACTACTGACAAAGAAAAGGAGAGGCTTCTTCTGGAGGCCGGCATCTCACTGGAGCCCGATGACCAGACGCCTAAAGAAATGGAATATGAACTCTGATTTCGTTGAAATGTACATGAATAAGGTGCAGGCTCTTGCCAATGCCGTCGACCCCAATAAACTTATCGGAGCCCTCGGCCGAGGTACGGGTAAAACCACCGGTATAACAGCACCGCGTGCCATTCGTGTGGCATCTCTCATGCCTCGCGAGACCTCCATAATATCACACAACTCGTTCGTTGCTCTGATGACCAATGTCATACCCGTGCTGCTCGGTGCATTCAGGCAGGATATCAAAATGCAGGACGGCACCACGCGGCCGATGATGAAGGAGGGTTTTGATTTTGTTGTCGGCGAGAAGGACCTTCCGCACCATTTTGAAAAACCACGATACCCGGTACTCGAGCCTGAGCGCTGCATTATCTTCGCCAACGGCCACGTCCTCAGAGCCGTGGCGGTCGACCGGGCTGACTCCATTGCCGGATCTTCCATAGTGCATGGTATATTCGAGGAGATGAAATACTCCAACGGCGAGAAACTTCGTTCCCGCATTATCCCTGCCATACGCACTTCGAGGATAGGAGCCGGCTCAGATGTTCACAAATGCCACCTTCATGGAGGCATAACTGGCGTATCCGACATAGGCCGCGTAAGCATCGGAGAGTCCAATTGGTTTACTGATTACGAAAAGCAGATGAACCGCGAGCTGATCGAGGATATATTGTCACTTGCCCTGTACGTGAACCGCGCCCAAGTGAACCTGCAGAATGGTCAGAAGTCCAGGATCTCGGAATCAGTCCTGAAGAAGTGGGCCCCGCTGCTTAGCGAAATGCGCAAATCAGCTGTGCTCTACATACGGGCAAGTACCTTCATCAACCGCGATGTACTCGGTTACGACTACTTCAAAACGCAGATGGACCTGCTCCAGATGTCAGAGTTCCTCAGCTCCATCTGTTCCATAGGAGATCGCAACAGGGACAATCTTTTCTTTGAACTCTGGGATGACGCGAAACACACTTACGAAGATAGCTACAAGTATTCAAGCCTCGACAAACTTACGCTGAAATCCACTTTCGTAATCGACGCCAGCTGCCTGCAGTATTATGATCCTACAGACAAAATAGAAATAGGCTATGACCCAGGCAACTTTGCCTCCATGCTTGTCGGTCAGGAAAAGCCGAGGGAAAATGAATACAGAATCCTGAAGGAGTTCTTTGTTTATGCTCCGGACGACATTCCGGAACTTGCCCGGCAGTTCAATGCGTATTTCGGTCCTGCAGCACGTAACAGACGAATCGACCTGTATTACGATCGCGCCGGCAACAAAAAGAACGAGAAACGCGCTAATGAAACTGACGCCAAAACTTTGAAATCAGCACTCGAAGCCTATGGCTGGAGTGTCCAACTGATGAACCTTGGCCAGCGCACCATATTCTATTGGGAACATCACAGGTTATGGAAGCGACTGCTTGCAGAGAATGAAAACAAAATTCCGCGCATCAGAATAGACAGCAATGAATGCCCGAATCTCGTCTCTGCAATGTACTACTGTAAAAAAATACCAGGATCTTCACCGGTGGAACTTGACAAATCTCCTGAGAAAAATGTACGCATTGATATGCAGGCCGGACTCACGCCGCAAATCCCGTCCGCAATGACGTATTTGATATGGGGAAAATATTCAAAGTTTTTCCCGGGGACATCGGAAAATTACAATGCGAGTCTCGGAATCGGCAATATTTCGCAATAAAACCGCTCAATTTATACGAAAAAAACGCAAAAAGTGTGGGGTTTGTGTTATTTATTTCCGCTTAACTCCGTGATATTTAAACATTTCATGAAAAAAGCAGGCGTTTCCGAAATTTTCCGCAGAAGATGAGCCCGACGCCGCTGGTTTTTCGACTTGTAATGCAAGTCAGAAAATCATGGAAATATGACAACGGTCTGTCCTTTCAGATAGCTGGAGCTGATTGTAAATTTGAACTGGAAAATGGAAACGATAAGAGGCATAGACGCGGTGGCCATGGCCGATACCGTCAGCAAGATGGGAGGAGACTTTACGGTCGGCTTCTATCCCTTCAGCCGTAAGAAGAAAAGTACGGCCATGCTGCAGGAACTCAGCTTCCACAAGCACTGCAAATGCAGGAAGCCTTTACCGCACGACAAATTTGATGTTGACGGCAAGAATTTCTTCCTCTTCCTGGACGAAGACGACCAGCCGAAAGCCTGCTACCGAGTGCTCATACGCTTCATCGCATTCTCCACTGAAGGATACAAACTGAAAAAAGTTATATGGTATGAATAATATAGGATACATCAGAGGCGACGGCTATGCCTTCACCTATCAGATCGGCGAGACTCCTATTGGATCGTCAGCCGGGATACTGGATAAAGAGGAGGACCAGGCACGCCCGTTGACGGCAAGAAGCATCGACAAATATTACATCTGGCCTGCAGGTGCCAACAACCTTGAGCCGAACATCTGCAAGACCCTCATCAAAGGCAACAGGCTGCTCCCGTCTCTCATCGAGAAGCAGGTGTCCATCCTGTACGGCAACGGCCCTCAGCTATATATATCAGAGGTAAAGGCAGACGGCACACTGTCACGCCGTTACATCAAGAACGATAAAATCCAGAGCTGGCTCGACAACTGGCGTGAATGCGGTCTTCCTGATACCTACGAAGGCTATCTGAACAAATGTATCCGCTCTTTTTACTATAGTGAAGGAATCTTCAGCAAGTGGCACCTCTCTCGCGCCCTCGCTGCAGGCATGAAAGGCTTCCTGCCTGTTGTGGGCCTGGAGCACATAGATGAGCTGCGCTGCAGGATGGCCACCACAAAGAATCTGGCGACCCGGACGGATGTAGAAGACAGTGATTTTCCGTTAGTGATGGTGGGGAACTGGGAATCCTCTTTTACATCGTCCGAGTTTAAGATTTATAACAGGCTGGACTACACAAAGCCTTTGGCTAAGAACAGTGCAGTCAGCTACTCCAAGAACCCTAACCACGGCGAAGACATATACGCCACAAACGTGTTCTTCACAGGTATCAAGGAATGGATCAAAGGTTGTAATGCAACTCCGGAGTATATCAACTCTTTTCTCGAAAACTCACTGTCAGCCCGCCACCATGTCATCATACCTAATGCCTGGCTGAACCAGAAAGAGCGTGAACTGAAAGAACTATGTGACATCAATGCGAAAAAGGCGGCTGAAGGAAAACAGGAAAGTGACTATATAAAAGTTAAAATCGGCGCCAAGACCATAGAGGTTGGCACAATCTACAACAGCGGTCTGCTCGAGCAGGTGGTGCAGGCTGAGCTTACGCAGCTCACCAACTTCCTTGCAGGTAGGGGTAAGAACCAGGGAAAGGTGTACGCCACACGCTCCCTGCTTGGAGACAACGGGGATG
This sequence comes from Candidatus Cryptobacteroides sp., assembly GCA_051870215.1. Lineage (GTDB taxonomy): Bacteria > Bacteroidota > Bacteroidia > Bacteroidales > UBA932 > Cryptobacteroides. The sequence continues at coordinate 69,268 of JBJEBQ010000029.1, forward strand.
TCGAGACCTGGAAGATTGAGGAGATTACCCAGAAGTACAAGGAATACATCGAGGCGCTCATCACTTATGACAAGCGTGCCGACATGGTGCTGCTGTCATCCAAGGGAATCGATTCTTCCATCTCTAACGTCTCAAGCGATGGCGTAATATCCAAATCAGGCTCCGATGTCTACTATAATTACCTGGTATATCTCACCCAACAGGCCCTCCCGGAAAGCATCATTTGCGCCGACATCAACTATGCCATCAGGCTGAATTTTCCGGAGGAATACAAAGCAGGAATCCGCCTCGGTTTTTACAGACCTACAGTCCAGAGGCAGGAGGACGTGTCACCACAAAACAGAATGTCAAACCAACAGGAATAGCCATGAATCCTACCACAATATTCAACTCATTGGCAGACTTCGAACAATATGCCAACGGACTGACTGCAAATACCACCTATGAGCAGCTCCACCAGTCTATCCGTACTGTCACCACCGACATAATTCACCTGATCACCGCGGAGGCATATATAGCGCTGCGCAGAACCGCCGATGACATCGAAGACCCTATGCACGAAGGTCTGCAGCTGCTGAAGACGGCCGTCGCAAGCGGGGCGATGTACAGATATGCCATCTGGATGAGTCTCAAAAGCAACGGCACAGACGCTGCCATGTACAAATATCAGTATGAAGAGGTGAAACTCAATCATATCGAAGGATACTGGAAAGCGATGGATCTTCTGCTCGACTGGCTTGACACCAACGCCAAGGATGTCAAATGGACAGACAGTGAAGGCAATATTGTCACTTTTGCGGACAGCGGCATATACAAGGAAAGACAGGCCTTACCGCTGAAATCAGCCGAGGAGTTCGACTTCTATTTCGGCATAGACAAAAGCTCATTCTTTTTCGCCAAGGTGCAGTACCTTATCCGGGAAATATGGCAGATGCAGATAACGTCTCTCATAAGAGGTTCCAAAGATGAAACCGTGCTCGATATGGCGAAACGTCTTCTCTGCTATCTGGTGATGGCAAAGGTGGTCATGCGCTTCGATGTGACGGAGTGGCCGCGCAATATACGCTATGACTTCAACCACGAATACACCAAAGGCTCCGACGTTCAGGAACGCAGCAGACTCAGCAACGAGTTTCAAAAAGAGGCCAATAAATTGACCGAATCAATAGAGCAGCTCCTTGCGGCTGAAGCCGGGGCAACTGCCATACAGACAAATTTGAACAAAGAAGAAAACAAGCATTACACTATTCTATGATTACTTACAAACTCGGCAAACACACATACAAAATTCCTACGGGATGGCACGAAATGCGCATAAACACTCCAAACAAATTCATAAGGATGTGCATGGCCTTCGAAATGTTCGAGCGCGGAGAAATGGATTTTCACGTCCTGCGTATTGCAGTTGCCTCGCAATTGCTCGGAGTAGATCTGCAATTGGTGCCACGCACTAACGAAATACTGTTCGAAAATCTTTTCAGACTGGTCGAAAAAATAGAATTTCCGTACAGAATCACGAAAAATGAAGACCAAAGCCTCACAGCAGCGGTCTCTATCTGTCTGTGCAAAAACCTTCTCCCGCATATAGGCCGGCGCAAAGGCTACAAATTCCGCATTTCAAAAGAAGGGCTCATCGATACAGACATTACGGCCCAGCAGTATGTTGATGTGCTCGATCTGATGGAGGTGTACAGTACCACATGGAGTGATGAAGCGCTTGACGGGATTTTCGACACGTTGTACCCGGGACGTGGCTACGTTTCGAGACCGCGCAAGGTGGCCGTGTATTACAATTTCCGCGGAATCCTCGAATACATCAAGCAACTCCCTGACTTCAGGCTTGTGTTTGCAACGGGTGGGAAAAGAAGGGGCGGTGCCAATCCGCTCGGCCTGGCGGCATCCATACTCACGCTCTCGAAGTCGGGCTATGGCACTCTCAATGAAATCAGAACGCTCGACCTTTTTACCTACCTTGGGGCTCTGGTCCAGCTGGATATCGACGGTATTCTCTCCTTGCAGTCAGCCGGCTGCAAGCCCGGTGAAATTGCCGAGAAGATGAATCTTCCGTTTGAGGAGGTTCTTCCATACGTAACAGTAAATCAGGAGGAAGAAAAATGACGATACTTGGAAAATTGTTTTTGTATCTCGCCCGGTTCATCTCAAGAGAAGCTGCTGAGGGCATTTTCCAGAATGGCAGCGGAAAGGAATATGATGAGATGGAAAGACAGCTGCTCTCGATGGATGACAGCAAACGCATTCGTGACATCAGGCACTACATTTTCGGAATTGACAGTGAAGCCGTGCAGAAGAAGATTTCCAATGTGAGGGGTATGTATCTCTTCGTAGATTATGCTGCCATCACCAGCAGCATAAATTCGGTGGATGTCAAAGATGACAGTTTCCACATTGCGATGACAGTTGCGTGCCCGCTTCCAGAGAACAGCGACCAGATGACGGAAATGATCGCCCAGGACAAATCCCTCGCCGCGTTGTCGGCCATACGCAGGAGCATGAGGGATGACTTTGAGCTGAACGCCGTATTCTGGTGCCGTTTCCCATCCGTCATACAGCCGTTCTCGGCGCCGGCACTCGCTCACTCCATAGGCTGGACCATGGAATTTGACGTCGGTGGCATTGATATTGTGTAATGCCTTAATGACAAAGAACACTTGATTTGCAACGCCGCCCTCGGAGAAATCCGGGGGCTTTTTGAAAACAACTAAAAATTTTTGCAGAAAAATTTGGTAAAGTGTAGGAAAATTCCTACTTTTGTAGTGCAATAATCAAGGTTCAATGAAATATAACGAATTAGAAAAGCTGCTGAGAAAAGCCGGATGTTATCCGACAGGCAGGCAACAAGGCGGGCACCCTTTGTGGTTCAGCCCAAAAACAGGAAAGTCCTTCCAAACCAGTAACCACGGAAGTCAAGAGGTTGCTTCAGGGACTTTGAAAAAAATTTTGAAGGACGCGGGGCTTAAATAGCCCCACCCTCTTTTAACTATTAAAATGGATGTTATGGAAAGAGTAAAAGTATTTATTGAAAAATCAGAGTATGGATATTCGGCCTATATGGGTGATTCCAATCTAGACTATGGTTGTATAGGTGAAGGTAAGACGGTTGATGAAACCATCGCGGATTTCAATGCAGCCTACAATGAAATGAAAGCATACTATGCTGAAGAAGGCAAGACATTTGTCGAGGCTGAATTTGAGTTCTGCTATGATACGGCGAGTTTCTTGGCAGAATATGCCGGGATCTTCTCCCTCTCTGGTCTTGAGAAGCTCACTGGAGTCAGTCAGGCTCAGCTCGGTCACTATCTTCACGGCAGACGTAAACCAAGCAAGAAGACCATTGACAAAATACAGGTCGGGGTCAATTCCTTCGCCAAAGAATTAACGGCTATAAAGTTCGCTTGATTATTGCACATTCGGCAACTTAGCCACGCCCTCGGAGAAATTCGGGGGCTTTTTCGATTGATTATGATTTATTTCAAATATGAAAACTCAAATTTATACATTTATCAATGTCAGATATGCTGACTATGATCCAAGCAAAGTTATCAGTTTACAGCTCGTATCCTTCACCGATTCCGGGAGAGAAGAATATGAAACATACATCAGACCATACAACGGGCTGATTATCGATAAAGGTTATCTCGGCACCCTTGGATTCGATATCATCAAAGTTTTAGCAGCCCCATCGTTTCCGGACATATATAAGAAAATTGAACCATACCTGAATGGCGCGAAAATATTTTATCATAATTCCAGCAATATTCTTGCACTGAAATCCATTTGCCACAATTATGGATTAGGTGTTCCTGAAGCAAAGTGGATAAATACCGAGACTATTGTTCGCCGCACCTGGGAAGAATTCCACCATGGTGGATTTGGGCTTCTGCAGATGCGAAGTTTCCTGAATATTGATCCATCTGCCAATTTTGCGACAACCACGGCGGCCATTGTTGTCAAGGCCTCACAAAAATGGGGCACTGACATTGATGATATGATAGATTTGGCAGAAATGTCTTCAGACCGATATTACACAAAACTTCACGGTCATTGCCGTCCCTCTAATAAAGCGGACCTTTCCGCTTGTGAAGGAAATCTGGATGGTCCTTTCTATGGACACACTATAGTATTCACGGGGAAACTTGACCGCCAGCGTTCAGAACTCCGCGAACTTGCAGTCAAGTTGGGATTCAATTTTGCGGACACCGTGAATAAAAATACCACAATGCTCGTTGTCGGAACATACGACAATCCAACAGTTATGACAGTAGGTAAAAGTTCGAAGCAGCTCAAAGCCGAGAAGATGAACGCTGAAGGCAAGGCTGAAATTCAGATAATGTCTTCAGATACATTCTATAAAATGATTGAAGATGCCAACAAATAGATTGCTATTTCGAAAATTCTTTTTACCTTTGCTTTCGAAAACGACATACTATATCATCAATCTATCTTTCTGCCGGGGCAATCCTGATACAGAAAAATATAGATAATTAGCCTTGCACAGGGACACGCGCCGGGAAACTGGGCGCAACATTACGGCAGAGATGTTGTGTGTCGTTTTCACCCCTAAGTGCAAGGCTTTTATCATTTAATTTGTGTAAAATGAAAACGACACACAACAACATCAGCGCAAAGGCGCTGAAGGCGGCCAAGGAGACCTTGGCGGACGCCATTGAAGGCACGGCAGTTCTTGCCGGCGTATTCGAGACCCTCAAGCAGATCTCCGATGAAGGGGTATTTCCTTTCGATGCCCAGATCATGAGCGAATGCGACTCCATGATGACAGCCATGAACCGTCTGCTCTATGAACAGGAAAGCAAGCTCAAGCATTTCCAGACAATGCAGAAAGTGCGGAGGCAGGTGAAACAGACCATCGCCCAGGCAAAATCCCGTTCTGCCTGGCAGGCAGGGAACAATGTATCAGCTGCAGTATAGGAGGGACGGAAATGAACGATGTAGAAAAAATCACTGCCCTTGCGGACATGTTCCGTCAGGAAGTCACCAATCTTGAAAATGCAGCCCGTTCGGTGGAACTGATGCATTCATCGCTGAAACCTTCAGTCGCATCCCATATCGAGGATTTTTATCAGAACATAATGCGTCATCTTTCAGATGCCATGAGTGATCTTTTGGGGCTTGCTTCCGTTGCCATCCAGCACTCCGCTGCAGATTTAGTCTGTACTGAAAAGGAGGTGAGCCTATGAACAGCCAGAACACCGCACTTGTTGAGATTCTCATCGACATGCAGAAACTTAACTCCCGTTTTTCGGATACATGCCGTAAAATGACACGCAATGAACGTAAAGTTGCAAAGGAAATAATTCCAGAGGAGGCCATTTGCAACGCTTCCGGACTGATATCCGACCTTATTCTTGATTATTTCACAATTAAAGATTAGAACCTTTTTCAAATTGGACTTGAAAAACATTTTTTCCCGCTCCGTTGTGAAATGCAGCGGGTTTTTCACTAACTTTGCAAAAACGTGCGACTTATATGTTTACGGATCAGTTCAAACACGAAATCAATTCCTATCTGAAGAGCCAGAGCGATAGACTGCTGACTCAGCAGAGGGCAATAGCTGAGACGACCTATCGCCAGCGTTCCGGCCAGTTGATGCACTCACTCAGCTCGCAGGCCACTGTCAGCGACATGACCGTTACAGTACCTTATCCGCTGCATATCCGTTTCCTCGATATGAAGAAGAGTTCGCGCGGAGCAAACCGCCGCCGAAAGAAGCGTTACGCACCTATCTACAACAAATACGTATACGGCTATCTGAAATCTGATATATGGCGTATGCTGATGGCCTCTATACCCAAGCAGATGGTCAGAACTATTGAATCAACATTTAAAGAAGTAAAATGATGGCTAATCACATTAATAATGACGAAAATGACAAAATTTAGCAAAAAATGCCTATTGCTGCTTGCAATATTCGAAGTAGTGGTCTTTCTGATATTTCTATTCATTTTTCCTGAAGGAGTATTCATTTTTATGGTTTTGGGTATCCTCTTCTTTGCTTTAATGGCACTTATGGCATGGGTATTAGAATGGCTATGTAAATAAGGCACAAATTTTAACAATATATAATCATGGCAAACTATAAAAAACGCAGCCCCTTTGAAGAACTTTTCTTGGAGTTATTGTCATATCTTATAACTGGAGGAGTCGTATTGCTGGTATTGGGAATTCCACTGATCCTTTTGATAGTTTATCTATTGAAAACATATTGGGTCTGATTTTTGGACGGCGAAAGCTGTCCTTTTTTTTTGTCCTCCACTGCTGTACTTTTGTCGAAAATGATAAACATTATGGCAGCAGTAGAAAATGAAATAGTACGATTTGTCGCTCAAATAGACATAAGCCCCCAGGACGCGGCGAAATTTACGGAAGGACTCCGCAAGGCTGAGGAGCAGTGTGAAGGTTTGCGCAATGCAATTTCTGATACGACAAACCAGATGGCGAAGCTCAGGGCTGAAGGTAAAGAAAATAGCGATGAGTACGATAAACTGGTCAAACAGCAGAAAAACTATCTGAATGCACTGAAGTCAACAACCAAGGAGGCAAATTCGTATTCAGCGGCTCTTTCTACAAATCAGATGTCTATAAAGCAGCTCCAGCAACATGCCAAGAGTCTGCGTGCCGCCCTTATGAATATGCACAAAGAGGCAAATCCAAAACTTTGGGACAAATATAACAACGAGCTTATTGATACCAATAATCGTCTCAAAGAACTAGAGATTGGAGTTGGCCAGACCCAAAAAGGTTTCAAAGAGTTTATCCAGAGTTATGCAGGAGGGTTTACGATTGCAAATGTGGCCATTGCAGGTATACAGAGTGGAGTAAAACTTGTTAAAAAAGGGTTTAGAGAATTAATTGACCAAACTCAGATATGGGGTGATCGATGGGCGATAGCTCAAGCAAAAGTAAATGCCGGTTGGTCTCAGCTACTGAGGAATCTCAGTTCCGGTAGAAATGTGATGAAGGCTTCCATAAGTGAAGCGATTGGTGCAGCAGAAGAAGCGCAGAAACTGAATGACGAACTTTTCGAAAGAAGCAACAGCTATGCAATCATAGAGATAAAGACTCAGACTGAGATAAATAAATTACGTGCCATCGCCAATAATCGTTCACTCCCGGAAAAAGAACGTCTTGACGCCCTTAACCAAATTATGAAGAAGGAGTTGTGGCTTGCAAACAAGAAAAAAGAGATTGCAGCTCAGGAAGCACAAGCAGCTCTACTCCGTTTGTCAACTACTACGAAACTATCTGAAGAAGAGTTAAAGGCTGTTATAGATGAATATGAATTGAATTTGGATCAGATCCGTGCAGCCCAGGAATATAACGATCTTTTGCAAAAAAGAGAACAATATAAAGATTTGGCCGGTGCAGCTGCAGGAAACAACCAAATGGCTGTTGCAAAAGCCTATAATGCAGATGTAGATAGGTTAGATAAACAAATAAACTCTATTACAGACAAAAGCACTCTTGAATTTGCAAAATTTCTCCGTCAATATGATCTGGCAAATGATCAGTTGGTAGAAAAGTACGTGGTTGCAAGGCAGAAAATGCTCGTGGCCGATAGAGATTTTGCGGCGGTGGAAGCATCTCAGGCTCGTCAGCGCGGAACACTGACCAACCAGATTGAGGCTGAGATTGTCGAAGAAAAGGAGAACGCCCGAGAAAATGCTGTAAAGGCTGCCGAGAAGTCATACAATGAGCAGCTGAACGTCCTGAAAGAGCAGCTGTTCAAGCAGGAGATTTCCGAAAGGGAATACGACACTAAGTCTGCAGCCTTGGAAATTGCCTTACTCGAACAGAAGAAGGCCATCAATGCTTCATACGGCGATGATGTGACCGCGCTTGAAGGTCAGATCTACGACAAACGCCTTGCGGCTCAGAAAAAATTCAATGCTGATTTCAAAGACAATGACGATGAGTTCCAAAAGATGATGAAGAAATCAGCTGAGGAAACTGACAAAGCAATTGAAAAGATGCTTGAGGATGCAGAAAATGCGCTTCAGAACGATATTGACGCCTATACAGAAGCAGAAGGCAATGAACTGCTCAGACTTTTCGACAAGGCAAAAACCGGCAACGTGACCAAAGAGGGTAAGATTACAGAAAGCAATACCAAGTACAACACGGAAATGGCAGATCTCGAGAAGCTGCACGATATGCAGCTCGTCTCGGAGGAAGAATACCTGGCACGGAAGAAGGAGTTGAACAAGACTCATGCACAGGAAATCTTTGAAATCCAGTCCAAGGGCTGGAGTGATGCCCTGTCAGTTGCAGACCAGATGCTCGGAGAAATGGGCAAAGCTGTTGACGCCGCCCAGCAGGAGGAGTTTTCGTCCATCGACGCATGGAAGGAGAAGGAATTGGCTGCAGCAGGAGACAATGCAGACAAACGTGCGGAAATCGAAGCTGAGGCTGAGGCCAAGAAGCTTGAAGTCCAGAAGAAATATGCTGATGTGGATATGGGTATCAAGATTGCCCAGACTCTCGCCGCCGGTGCACTTGCTTCCATCCAGGCGATTGCCCAGCTCGGCCCTATCGCCGGCGGTATAATGACAGCCGTCATTGCGGCGACAACAGCCCTGCAGGTCGCCACTATCGTGCAGCAGCGCAACGCCATAATGAACGCAGCGCCTGGTGGAAGTTCATCTTCAGGAACCACACAGGTAAGGACTGTCAACGGATTTTCGGAAGGCGGCTACACCGGTGCCGGCGGGCGCTTGGAAGTGGCGGGTGTCGTCCATCGCGGCGAGTATGTTGTGCCCCAGCCGGAAATGCGTGACCCCGCAGTCGCTGCTATGGTCGCAAGCATTGAGGGACGTCGTCGGCGCAGAACCTCTTCCCATGCTCTCCCGGGCTATGCTGATGGAGGCTATACAGGAGATATTGGCGTTCATACTAATGTTACCAAAAAACTCGATGAAATTCTCGAAGTGCTCAAAAACTCCAATGACAAGCCAATCAAGACATACGTAGCATTGACTGATCTCGACGCCCAGCAGGCAAAGCGCAGCAGATTCAGAAATGCTTCATCACTCAGAAAGAAACAGCCATGAAACTCATAACACAGAAAGGAGAAATTGAACTCCCCAATGATTTCAGTTTTGAAATCGAAGTGAATAACCCTTTTTTCAGTGACGACGGTACCGCTTCAGTTCCGGCCGAGATTCCCGGCACCCGTCACAATCTCGCTCTGTTAGGTAATCCGGACAGGATAGCCATGAGCAATCGCTATATGAGTACTTTCCCGGCGCTGCTGCAGCATGGAGCATTTCAGCGCAAATGCAATCTGATAGTTGATGGTTTCAGCAGCGAAGGAAGCCTTACTGCCTCGCTCGCATTCGCAGAATCTGACATGTATGTCTCCATCCAGGAGAAGCAGCTGAAGGATATTTTCAAGGATAAATATTTGCCGCTGAAAACTGAAGCGATTACAACTGATATCATCACGGACAATGTCAGAGCACTTTCCGATATCTACCATTCGGTAGATGCCATGAACGGTGATGTTACGATTTTCCCTGTAGTGGTTGAAAAGAATGAATATGATTACAGTTATCTTAATGAACCGACCGAAAGCGAGCTTGCATTCGTGTATTCAAAACGCACTATAACCTCCGGAGAAAACAGTGTCGACGTCCCGAATGGTTATGGAGTGACCGCTTTCCTTTGGCTTAGAGTATTAATCCGCCAGACGTTTGAATTATGCGGCTATAAGGTAACTTATAATGTTTTTGAGCAGATCCCGTTTCGTCATCTTGTGGTGCTGAACAATTGTGCTGACGGCCTTTGTAAGATGAAAGGAATGTGCTATGCGGATATGGTGCCATCCATTACTGTCGGTGAACTCATTCTTTGGCTCAAAGATAAATTCGGGGCTGCAGTATGTGTAAATCATAATGAAATAAGCATTGAGCTTATAGACCACACCATAAACAACATGTGGAAAGAAGACCTTTCGAAGTATATGCGGGACTCTCCTACAATTTCATATCCGCTCAGTTCCAGAGTTGTTTTAAGCTGTGATACCTCGCTTGAGGGTGCTGCGGCTCCTGCTGATACGTTTCAGGAATTTGCCAGGAATCATCCGGTCATAAAACATCCTCCTGCATCAGGAAGATGGGCAAAGGGACTGTATTTTGTACCTTATTCCGGGCAGTTCCATTCTGTTTCTACGAAGGAAAAACTGGATGGCAGCAATTGTTTCAAGTATGACAGGGAAAACTCTGAAGAAACGGAGGAGCATTCGACTGATGACAGATTTGTACCTGAAGTCTTCTATAATGACATGCTTGTACCATACATTGGCAACCGTCTGCATTATAACACATCGATTGTCGGCGTGAAAGAGGAGGAAAGCCAACCTCTGCAGATCTGCTGGGCGCTTTTTGACGATGAAAATAATCGATGGACAGGTAATACCCAGCCGTATGTGACGACTCAAAATTCTATTTCCGGTATTCCTGTTTTGACTCCAGACGGGTTATATGATGAATGCTGGAAGAGTTACAACGAGTTACTGTTAAATTCGGCCCCTGTCATTGAGGCTCAAATTGATTATCCGCTGTCTCTTTTGCTTAGTATGGATCTGATGAAAGCAAAATTCATTAACGGACAAAAGGTAATAATCAAATCATTTTCCTACACCATCAGTGATACGGGTGTCAAGTGTGGACGGACAAAAATGCTGCTCCTTCCTGAATATCAGGATAAGATTATAGATGAGCCTATCGACATCAACGACAAGGCAAGATTTGCCTGGAAAATCGGAAACAATCAGTCAGAACAATTTACAGGCGGTAATGCTTACAATTTCGAAACGGAGGTTCTTCAGATAGTCGCATGGGATCACGAGCAGGAGTATACCATGAAGGATGCTCCTAAAATGTTACCTGAATTTGAAGGCCAAAAGGATAAAATAAGATTAAGATGGACTGACTTTGAAGTCCTTGAAGCCGCTGGTGCGGTACCTACCGGCCGCATATTGCATGTGGTTTATAATGAATGGTTTGAGGGCTATGTAGTTAAAGAATAAAATTTTATAATATGAATCTTATTACTGATATAAACGGAAAGATTCTGTTTCTATATGAAATGGGACCAATAATCATTGATGCCGATGATGAAGGCAGAAGCTCATTAGTTACGTTTGCACTATATGATAAAGAAAGCGGGGAACAGTTGCTTAGAGAGCAGTATTATCCGGATTTTGATGGAATGATAAGAATAGATATTCGTGATATTATTTCAGATGCTTTTTCTATCGATGTGCCTGCACTCGACACGGAAATTCAACAAGTACATAATTTCAAGGAATTCCGGTTCACCATAGGTAATTATCTTGATAGTATGATTCAGGGCAGATTCACTGTGAACGGTTTCAGTGAAAAAACTGACACTCGGATGTCTGACATTGATTTTTTAAGTGTGCCGGCTGATTTTCAGATACCGGTGTCTGCACCGAACATGGGAATTATGGATCGTGTTCAAGTTGATTTCGGAGGCATCGCTCTTGGATATGACGATATACTTGTTACCAATGAAAGTGGTAAAGGTTCAGTGACCCGCTTGATGAGTATGGAGGAAGTTTTAGTCGAGTCATTTAAATCTCTGCCATTTTTGATTAAATTAAGTGTTGACGGAATTGAAGGATGGATAAAATCACCTGTATTCCAAATCCATCCTGGACATTTCCATCAGTATCTCTTTGCCAACCGCTACGGAGGGTTTGACAATGTCCCGATGTCTGGATCTCTGAACTTCGTGCCAGATATAAATCATGAAACAGGCACTTACTTAGGAAAGACCAAACGGCTTTCAAGCGATTCTGAAAACATTTATCTGCAGAACAGCGGCTATCTGACCAGGAAAACAATGATAGCAATGACTGAACTTATATGCAGCCGACAGATTTATCATTTGGTCGAAGGAGTGTGGCGCAGTATTGTCGTCATTGAGTCGACTTTGTCCGTCAACTCTGCAGACACTCTTCACAGCTTTTCGTTCAAATACAAGTATGCCGATGATTTCAGGCTGGTATCAGCTTTATAAAACATATAATTTACCATGATTGAAGTTTCTTCACATTTTTGCCTTATCGAACCTGAGCAGATACAGGAAAGACTGCTGAACGGTGGCAAGATTACTCCTTCTGCAGACATGTCTCATTTTGCTTCTCGCGGCAAGGTGCTTTTTTCTCAGGAACCGGAGACCGGTGACAACGGATTGTCATACAGCCAAACTTTCAGGGCCGTTGTTCCGGATGAGGGAATAATAGACTACAATGGCCGCCAGCTTTACGTCGGTATTTTCCGTTCTGACGGCTCTGTTTTCATCATCGGCACCGGAACGGAAGTGCCTCTGATAGTGGTAACGCCTCATGAAAATGTCTTTGTTGTCGAGACGCATTTTGAGACTCCGACTGCTGTAATTATATGATAATCTTTGTCCTTTTTTTGTATGGATGTAAAATGCAATTTTGTAGTATAAAAATACAAGAATCATGATAACTCGAAGAATTGGAAATGACATTCCTTTCAAATGGACTATCGAACGTGGCGGAAAACCTGAGGAATTTTTCGGCAGAAGCTTGTCCCTATATATTGAGCACCCGCTAAGCAGGAAGAGAATCGAAGATTTCACGCTCGATGGAAATGTTGTGTACTTCACATTTCCTGGGAAGTTCCAGAAACACACAGGCGAATATAAACTCATTCTGATCGAAAACAACAATGCTGACAAAATGAATACTGTCAGCCTTTCGAGCGCATTCTGCCTTTCATACGAGGACTGCAACTCTACTGACATTGTGGAACTGAGAAGTGATATCGCCATTCCTACTTCCGGGCTTTCCGCCTACGAGCTTGCAGTCAAGCACGGCTATGAAGGAACGGAAGAGGAATGGGTTGACCATCTGAATCTGCCGCTGCAGACCGGTTCCGGATCCAATTCGATAATGCACATCAATGCCGCCGAGGCTTCCGGCTCGAATTCGTTCGCTGAAGGCACGGGGACTACAGCTGCAGGATCAGGGTCCCATGCAGAGGGCAAGGAATCTCAAACTGGTGTTGCTGCACATCATGCCCATTCGGAGGGTCTGAGGAGCCAAGCAACTCAGCAGCAGGCGCACGCGGAAGGCTCGGACACTGTTGCCTCCGGAGCACAGTCCCACGCCGAAGGCTCGGGCACACAAGCATCGGGCACACGTTCCCATGCGGAAGGAAGTGGAACTCATGCAGCCGGCAGTTCCAGCCACGCTGAAGGACACGAATGTGTTGCAGAAGGTGCGCAGTCCCACGCCGAGGGATACAGATCTAAGGCTGTCGTAACTATCGCCCACGCGGAAGGTAGTGAAACGGAAGCAACTGGAGGTGCGTCACATGCAGAAGGAAGCAAAAGCATAGCAGCAGGGGCTGGTTCTCACGCGGAGGGAGTCAGCACCTCAGCAGCAGGATACTCCTCTCATGCTGAAGGACAATTCACCCGGACCAAGAACAGGGCGGAGCATGCTGAGGGATATTATAACCTCTCAGTTCAAGGCAAGACTGTCCATTCTGTAGGAATAGGAAACGGTGACAGCGAAGACCCAAAACAAACAAAGCACCGCAAGAACGCAGAGGAAGTCCATACTGACGGGCGCAAGTTCCTGCTCGGCATCGGTGGCTACGACGGGACCAACTCCACGGATGAGGGTATAAAATCGGTTCAGGAAGTAATGGACAACCTGGACGTCAACCTTAAAAAAGGAATAGGTAAAAGTAGTGTCAGGCAGACCACGGCGAAAGACGCAGGTGGAGTTGGTTCAGTCGCTTTGGGAGAAAATACGGAAGCGTCGGGTCCATATTCATTCTCGGAGGGCAGAGGTACAACAGCAGAGGGCGCGTATTCCCATGCCGAAGGCACGGAGACAACGGCAGGCGGTACAAGAAGCCATGCGGAGGGAATGAGTTCAAAGGCAACGGGTGACGGAAGCCATGCGGAGGGTTACGCAACAATCGCAGAAGGTGGCTATTCACATACCGAGGGCAGCGGCACAAAGGCACTCAACGGAACCGAGCACGCGCAAGGCAAGTATAATCTGCCTAAAAGAGGCAAGACAATACACACCATTGGAATTGGCTCCGGTGACAACGACAGGAAGAACGCAGAGGAAGTTCATACTGACGGGCGCAAGTTCCTGCTCGGCGTCGGCGGCTATGACGGTACTAACTCCGAAACGGCAAAGGCAGTCCAGGAGGTTCTTGCAAATCTGGTTGACTTAGACAGCGAGCAGACAATATCCGGTGCAAAGACTTTCATTACCGCACTGATTGCCAAAGCCGGGCTTAATATGGTGAATACGCGCATACGCAAACTTGGAACACCCAAGGACGCCGATGACGCCGTCACCAAGGAGTATGTCGATGCGCTCATCCAGCGCCTCGAAGCGGCTGAGAAGCAAATCACAGAACTGCAGAACAAATTGAACTTGACAACACCAGTGGAGGAATAGGACTATGGACATTATAGATTTCAATATTACTCAGGACTGGCGGCACGGCATTACGATAATTTTCATCTGCTGTGTGCTTGTGGTGGTCGCAGCGCTCATTGATATGTGGACGGGCATAGACGCGGCGAGGGCAAACAAAGAGAAGATCTGCAGCCATTCGCTCAGGAAGACCGTGCGGAAGATTATAGACTATCTCAGGATAGTGTTGTTTGCGGTGCTCATTGATGTGCTCGGGCTTTGTTTCCCCTGGTATGAACTGCCGTACGCCTGCATTGTCTGCACGCTCGGTGTTCTGCTCATCGAGGGCAAGTCAGTTATTGAGAACTTCCGAAAGAAACGGAGCCACGCGGCCGACATCATCGACATGGTCGCAAAAATCATCGATTGCGCCGATGAGAATGACGCAAAGAAACTCATTTCATTGATTAAAAGCAATAAGACCAACAATCCGGAGCGAATTTCGGGCAGCATACGTTCGCAAACGAAATCCCCGGCAGAATGACAAACAGATGTTGCATGTAAAATTAAAAGATATTATGGCCGATTTTATAAAATTCGCACCGCTTCTTCTTCAGCTGGAAGGCGGATTTTCATATAACAGATATGACAAAGGTGGTCCCACAAATATGGGTGTCACTTTGAAGACTTACCAGGCATATTGCGGAGAAGACAAAAATGCAGCTGATTTGAAGCAGATGAGCTACGGAGTATGGAGGGGAATAATGAAAGACATGTACTGGGACAAATGCCGTGCTGATGAAATACGCAGCCAGTCATTAGCTGAAATCATTGTGGACTGGCACGTGAACTCAGGTTTAGTAGCTATCAGGAAAGTCCAGGAGATAGCTGGAGTAAAACCTGATGGCATATTCGGTCCGGCGACACTTTCTGCCGTCAACAGTCACAATCCTCATGAACTTTTTGACAGAATCCTGGCAGCGAGGAAACAGTTCTTTGTGAACATTGTCAAGCGCGCTCCAAATCAGAAGATTTTCATGAATGGCTGGATGAACAGACTCAACTCCTTTGTATTTGAAGAATAGCATGAATTATGATTTTAAAAATTTCAGAACTCTGTGATATTATTACCGGACGAAATATAGACAAGGGCAAACAGCTTGTCAAGGGGACACCATACATTACCGGAGCTTCCAACATCCGGAATGGAAAAATAGTCACAGAAATTTTCGTTGATGAGAGTTCCATAAAAAATCCAGGCATTGCCCTAAAGGGTGATATAATAGTGTCGTGTGTCGGTACCCTTGGTAAAATCGGGATAATGGACCTTGACAGGGCCGTATTGTCAAAACATGTATTCGCACTTCGTCCCCGCTTTGAGCTCAATACTTTGTATCTTATTGCAATGCTTATGGGAGGACTGTGTCAGGAGTTGGAATCTGACGGTGAAGAGAAGACCGGTTTCAGCAACAAATTGGATCCGGCGGAGATTATGGATATAAAGCTGAATATTCCGGACGCTGACAGCCAGCAATATTTAGTTCTCTCGCTTGTCCGCTATGCCATTGCTCAGGTAGCCTGTCACCTTGAACATGTTTCCGCAAACGATGTAAGTACATCAATAGACACACTTAATGAGTTGACATCGAACACGAGAAAGGTGCTGCGACGTCAACAAAGCACTATTGAGGAACTATTTGAAGGTCTGGAGGATACTTGTGTTCCAGTAGAAGACGATGACCCCGAAAACCCATTCAATATACTCAGACAGGAACAACATAGAATACAAAATCTAATTAAAATCATCTGATATGAGAGTAAAGCAAGAAGTAATCGAAGTGCTGAAAAATGCACGCATTGAAGAAAATCTCCTTTATATCGACATGAAACTCGACAGTAAATTATATGCCGATGTAAATAAGATTCTAAAGGGAATCGGAGGCAAATGGTCATCTGCCAAGAGGGCAACAGTGTTTCAAAGTGACCCGACCGGTGCAATAGAAGAAATCATCAGCTCCGGTGATTTTACAAGCGAGAAAAAGATATTCCAATTTTACCCAACTCCGGACAATTTGGCGAAACAGGTGGTAAGCATGGCAGGTATACAAGACGGAGACGTATGTCTTGAGCCTTCTGCAGGTCGTGGAAATATCGCCAAATATATGCCGGGGTGTGACTGTGTGGAGCTGAATCCGGACAACAGAAAGTATCTTCAGGATAATGGATTCAACCTCATTCACGATGACTTCCTGACATTCGCTCCAAAGAAGGAGTATGATATTATTGTTATGAATCCACCTTTTACCAAAGGTCAGGACATTGCGCACGTTTCCAAGGCAATAGACCTCGCAAAAAAGAGAGTGGTTGCAATAGTATCCGCAACGGCGACAATGGGTAGCGATAAGGCACACACAGCTTTCTTAAATCTCTTGAGTAAGTTTCCTCACTCTATCACAGAACTGCCTAAAGGAGCATTCAAAGAAAGTGGCACAATGGTTAACACTGTTATTATAGTAATTGATAAAACATTTGAATCATGAATTTCGGAAAAGCAATTGAAGCCCTCAAAGAGGGTAGAAAGGTAAAAAGAAATGACTGGAATGGCAAAGGAATGTTCCTTTGGCTCAAACCTTCCGCAAAGATTAAAGCAGAATGGTGTAAAGATCCTGAGCTCAAAGCCTTGGTGGAAAAGGCTGGAGGAGAAATGGAAGCTCTTGGCACCATCTGTATGAAAACAGCAGATGATAAGATTTTGACAGGATGGTTGGCCAGCCAGGCTGATATGCTGTCAGAAGATTGGGAAATCCTTTAAAAATTTCATAATCTTTCCATGGTTTTAGTATTAGTTGTTTAATTGTTATTGAGTGTTTTTCGGATACGGGACACGCCGTGACGGTCTGCCCCGTTTTTATTGAATTTAAAGTGGAGGAGATTATGAAGAATACATTATCAGTCATCGCTTTTGTGCTGTTGCTTGCGGCTTCGTTTGCTGCAGGCCGGTTCACAGCAGGCCGTAAATGCCCGGACGCCGGCGACATCGAGAAGACAGATACCCTGATTATCCGCGACACGTTTGTCGAGAGAATGCCCGTACCCTTTGCAGTCCTCAGAACTGATACAATGCTGGTGGCAGTCCGTGACACCGTCACCATTCGTGATACTGCATACATAGTCGTGGAGAGGGAACAGAAGCACTATAGGGGCGAAGAGTACGAAGCGTGGGTCAGCGGCTACCGTCCGGAACTTGACAGTCTCAGGGTCTTCCCACGGACGCAGATTGTCACCAAGACCATTTCCGCAAGCCCGCGGAAAAGGTGGGGAATAGGTCTGCAGGTAGGTTACGGGGTCGGTATTTCCGGTGGTCGGGTCATCGGTTCGCCTTACATCGGCATAGGCGTCAGCTACGATATTCTGCAGTGGTGAAAAGTGCTGAAAATTTGCAATTTATGTGAAAATAATTGCTTGAAAATTTGGACATTGTGAAAAATGTTAGTATCTTTGTAACAACAAAAACAAAAAGATATGAGACTAACAAAAATTGAAAAAGAGCTGATTGAAGCAATCAGACTTTACAAAAGACTGAAAGGGACAACAATTGAAATTGAATTTGAATTCTACATTCAAGAAATCCTACAAAAAGCACTCGAAAATTAAAACACCGCCCTACGGGGCGGTTAAAAAACATACCATCATGAAAAACACAGAAGAAAAGAAAATGGATGAATTTCTGAAAGCACACGAGAAAGAACTGCGAATTACACCGATAAAAAGCAAACTTAGTGATATCCTGCTTATGGTCACCTGGGGCCGTATTTCAAAAGATTATTTCAAGCGTTCCGGCTCATGGATTTACAATAAGATGAACGGAATAGACGGCAACGGAGGAGAAGGGGGATTTACCCCGGAGGAACTCCAGCAGCTCAAAGGCGCACTCTGCGATCTCGCAGACCGTATCAGACGCGCCGCAGACACACTATAAAGCCCCAAATCTTTTTGTTTTTGATTACCGACCGTCAGGAGGCGCGGTCACGCCCTCGGAGCAATCCGTGGGCTTTTTTCATTTTATTATACTTGTGACTTTCAGGGTTTCATTGGCCTTGCCCTTCAGATTGCCCAGATAGATGGACGTCATTGCCAGGCTGCCATGGTCTGCCTGCTGCTTCACGAATGAAACGGGAACGCCACTTCCGAGCATATTGGTAATGCCAGTATCTTTCAACGAGTAAAACTGCAGTTCCATGGGAAAGCCACACTCAGGGCGTATCACATCATTCCAATACCTTGCAATCGCCTGCGTGAGAACTTTCTTCTTGCCAGAAACAAACGTATGGCTGTCAGAGAATACAAAATTCTTCGCTACAGACAAATCAAGCCCCCTAAGGAACGGCAGCATATCATCAGGAATGGTTCTGTACGAGTCATTGTCATTTTTGGCAATTTCAGCGCGTATATGTATGGTCTGATTGTCCAGATCAATATCCTCACACCGGAGGAGAGCTATTTCTTTCGGTCTCATAAAGCAGCAATAGCACATCAGGCACATGGCAAGATAACAGGGATTGTTTTCCTTCAGAAACCCGGTAAGCCTCGCCAGTTCTTCATCAGACATAATACGGCGTTTCTTTTTGATTTTCCGCCTGTCCTTCCTCTTGATTCCGGCAAAAGGATTCTCTGCCACATAGCCCTTTTCAAGAAACCAGTTGAACAAAAGGGTGAAGAAACGAAGATAGTTGTTATACGTTTGCGCGGAAATCCTGTCATCCTCATCTACATCTTTCATAAGCTGCAGAGCGGTCTGGTGAGTGAATGACATGACCGGAAACTTCGAGCCGTCAGCACCTTTTGAAGCCATCCAGCTTCTGAAGGTCTTGATGAATGACTTGTAGCTCCTCATGCTATTTGCTTCGGCTGATTTGCTTTTGGCCGTAATGAATGCGTCCATGGCATCATAAATGTTTGTCCCGGACTTTGGTGCGGATTTCTCGATGAAAGGATTCCAACCGAGAGCCAGACGCTCATTCAATGCCACAATCATCTGACGTGCCACCTTCAGCCTTTCCTTTTTGTTCTTGATTCTGTTGATTTTAATTCTCACACGACGCATTGTCTGCGTAACAGGATCAGTAACATAGAAATACACATACCAATCTATACCTTGAGAGAGCTTTGCTGGAATATAATCAAGCCTTGGAATTGGAGCGAAAAGCATAATTTTTTTTTCTTTGCACAACTCCACAAGGGCGTCATACAAGGAAAAAGAGTTACACATATTGACTGAATCCGGGAACTGTCCCGTTTTTGACCCGTTTTTAGGGATAAAATCACATAAATCATTCAAAATAAACGAGTTAAGCGATTTTTGTTGAGATACCAAGATTCGAACTTGGACAGACAGAACCAAAATCTGTAGTGCTACCATTACACCATATCTCAATTCCGAGGGTGCAAATATAGTGTAAATTTTATTTTTGTGCAATAGATTGGAGTACGGCTTTTTGCAAAAGCAAGGGCAGAGGTTCTCTAACGCTTTCTCATGGCTTCATACGCATAGCTTGCACCGCCGGAGAGAACCATAGTGATAGCCTGGGCCTCATGCGAGAGAGTGGCGAAAATTATTCCGGTCTCGAAAGGAATGCCGTAGATAGTCTGGAGGGCAAGGGCGACGATGAAATGGAAAGCCCCGAAGCCGCCGGGCACAGGCACCACCCAACCGATGCTGCCGGCAAGCGAAAGGAAAAGGGCATCCACCATAGTCAAGCCGTCCAAAAGAGGCACAGCCCACATTGTGGCACAAGCCATGAGCCAATATATTGCCCAAATCAGAAGGCTATCGAAGATAAAAGCCCATTTGTCCTTCATTTTCAGGCAGCTGGCAACACCCTGACAAATACCGACGACAATAGCCCAAATTTTGGCACAGAATTTATTTTTCTCACGCCAAAACCATATCAACCAAATACTTAGCACACCAAGCACAAGCATTACAGCTAAAATCCACCACAAGCTGAAATTCAGAGCTGACGCTGACGGAGTCCAAATCTGACTGACGAAAAAGTCTCCGAATTTATTCCATTTTGCGACAAGAAGCACGACCAAAAGAAGCAGCAACATCACCAAATCCCAGGCGCGTTCCAGCACGACAGTTCCGAGCACCTTGTCGTATGAAGTCTTCGAATTACTCGTAATGACTCCGCAGCGGACAAATTCTCCTATCCTTGGAAATACAAAATTTGCTATATACCCGATATTCACCGCATTGAAGCAGCTGATCCGACGCAAATTACCGTCAAAAGGCAGCAGCAATCTGCGCCAACGCACTCCCCTGACCCAAAAGGAAAACAGCCCGAAAAGCATCGACAACAGCACAAAACCCCATCTGCAACTGCGCAAACCTTCTACAAAATTCTCCCATTTCACACTTCTGAAAGAAAAATAAAGCAGAACTGCCGCCACTGCAAGCGACAGCAAATATTTTATAGTTTTCTTTAACTTTTCGCGCATCTTGATTACAAAATTTTCTGCAAATGTATCTAAAAAAAGGCAATTACGGAATTTTTCCGGTAAGTTAAGTAATATGAAAAAAAATAAACAAGTTTTTTTTTGAAAATTACTAACTTTGCAAAATCGGATAAAAAAAATAAAAGATTTATGGCATCAATTTTAGGAATCGGCAACGCACTGACAGACATTTTGGCTGTACTTCCCGATGATACATTTCTCAAGCAGTACCACCTTCCGAGAGGCAGCATGCAGCACGTTGACAGGGAAACCGGAGACAAAATATGGCAGACCCTCAAACCCATGGGCGTGAAAACGGTTGCAGGAGGTTCTGCGGCGAACACCATCACAGGCACAGCAATCTTCGGCATGGAATCCGGATTCATCGGCAAAATCGGCGACGACGACCTTGGCCACCTGTTCAAAAGCGACCAGGAGCAGTACGGCATCAAATCAATGCTGATGAAAGGCAGCCAGTCTTCAGGACGTTCGATGGTTTTCATCACCGCTCCCAATGCGGAACGCACATTCGCAGTGTACCTCGGAGCCGCCTTGGAACTCACGGCAGATGATTTGAAGCCTGAATTTTTTGAAGGATATGATTATTTCCATATCGAGGGTTATCTCGTTCAGAACCAAAGCCTTATGCGCAAAGCCTGCGAATTGGCCAAAGCAGCGGGATGCAAAATTTCAATCGACATGGCCTCCTACAACGTCGTAGAAAGCAATGATGCATTCCTGCACGACATAGTGGACAGATATGTGGACATAGTGTTTGCGAACGAGACCGAGGCCAAGGCCTTTACCAAAATGGAACCACGTCAGGCGCTCGAAGAAATCTCGCATCACTGCGACATTGCAATCGTGAAAGTCGGCAAAGACGGCTCCATGCTGCAACAGGGCGATGAATATCACTACATTGAAGCCTGGCCGGCACAGCCTGTCGACGCCACAGGTGCAGGCGACACCTACGCAGCCGGGTTCCTTTATGCACATTCACTCGGAATGCCTCTCAAGGCCTGCGGAGAGATTGGTTCCATCATAGCCGCAAAAGTCGTGGAAGTCATCGGCACAAAGATAGATATTCCACGTTGGAAAATGGCGAAACAGCAAATCAGAGAACTGCTCTCTCAATACGGCAAATAGTATGGGACTCATCTTCGAATACCTCCGCAAAAGAAAAATCCGCAAATTTGCTGCAGACATACCGACCGCAATGATACCCCTCAAGGATGTCAAATCGGTCTGTGTGCTTCTTGATGTGGACGAATTCGGATTCAGCGATCTGAACGACCAGGTCACGGATTGGGCAAAAAAGAACGGGCTCAGACTGACGGTCTATTATTTTGATTTCCGCAAACTCAGCAAAGACGAACTTCTGCTCACCAACATCAAGACCACCATCATCAAGAAAGATCTGACTCTGATCGGCATGCCCAAACCGGAAAAAATCACGGAACTGATAGGCGAAAAATACGATCTCTTCATTTCGATGGTGAACAATGCGAAATTCCCTGTAGAATTTGTGAGCAAATGTGTCAAAGCGAAATTCAAGGTTGGAAGGAAAGGCTTCGAAGGAGATGTATACGATATTGTGGTCTCAAAACAGGATACCCCTGACGATATCAATCAGGACTCATGCAGCGTCTTTGCGGCCATTGCCGATCTGCTGTCGAAAGTGAATTAAAGCCCCGACGCGGTTGCCGGACACAATCAGATTTCATTTGAATTGCTGAAGCGACAAAGAGAGGCAGCAAAGTTGAATATATCCAAAGAGCATAAAAAGACTTTAAATAAAATTTAAAATGGCTTCATATAAAAAATATATAACTGTCGGATTGAAGGGCATCGGAATGGGTGCCGCAGACATCATCCCGGGAGTATCCGGAGGTACAATAGCCTTCATAACAGGAATTTACGACGAATTTGTCGGAGCATTGAACAATTTTGACAAGACTGCGGTAAAGTTGTTTTTCACAGGCAAATTCAAGGAATTCTGGAAACACATCAACGGTAATTTCCTGTTAAGCCTCTTCTGCGGAATACTCATCAGCGTATTCAGCTTAGCCAACCTTATGCGCTATCTGCTTCACAATTTCCCGATTCAGACCTGGGCATTTTTCTTCGGGTTGATTGTAGCGTCTTCCATTTTCATACTCAAAGACATAAAAAACTGGAAATGGAATGACGGGCTCGTATTGACCCTGGGAATAGTGATTGGAGTTGTCATCTGCACCCTGTCCCCGACCACCACTCCTGACGAACTGTGGTTCATCTTCCTCTGCGGGGCTCTGGCCATCTGCGCAATGATACTTCCTGGAATATCAGGAAGTTTCATACTGCTACTTCTCGGAAAATACGAATTCATCATGGACACCATCGCAGGGCTTACAAACGGAAATTTCGGACAGAGCGCATTGACCCTTGCAATTTTCGCTATCGGAGCGGTCTTGGGCCTGCTCTCCTTCTCGAAATTCCTTCACTGGCTGCTCAGCCGCTACCATAGGCAGACCTTGCTTGCCCTTGCGGGTTTCATCATCGGTTCACTGGTCAAAGTGTGGCCATGGAGCAATCCTGAAGCCATAGCTGAATCACAAGGGATTGACCTGCAAATGATTGCAGGTTCCGCACCTCTTGCCGGACTCGAACTTCACATTGCCGGAGCAATAATATTCGCCGTCATCGGCTTCTGCATCGTCACAGGTCTCGAACTCATAGTGGCAAAATCGAAAAAGCAATAGCCCCAAATTTGATATAATTGACATTTATTTATAAAAAAATCCGTTTCAAATACTTTTAATCATGCATTTGAAACGGATTGTGATCCTGTAGGGATTCGAACCCTAGACCCACAGATTAGAAATCTGTTGCTCTATCCAGCTGAGCTACAGGACCAGACCATAAATTTCCCATAAGGGGCTACAAAGGTAAGAAAAAAAAATAATCCAACAAAAATTTTCAGTATCTTTGCCGACAATTTTGACATTTTTTGAAAATTTTTGATAGAATGAAAAACAGACTCATACAATTAATAAAAAACTGGACACTCCCCCTCGCAATGGCCGGCGGCGCCGCTGTATACTGCGCCTTCCATTTCATAGACTTCCTGCAGCCGATCAAAACACCCGTCTACGATGCCGGTTCAGCCATGCTCCCTTGGCTTGTCTTCGCACTGCTTTTCGTTACCTTCTGCAAAATAGATCCGAAGCAGATGCGTCTCAAAAGATGGCACTTCAGTCTCTGTCTCTTCCAGGTAGTCAGCTGCGGAGCGCTCTGCCTTTTCCTCTACTTCGTCCCGAACTTCCCTTACAAAGTCCTGATCGAAGGGGCAATCATCTGCCTCATCTGCCCGACAGCCACCGCTGCGCCCGTAATCACCGGCAAACTCGGCGGCAACGAAACCACGCTCACCACCTACACCATCATCAGCAACATCGCAGCAGCCGTCATCATCCCTCTG
Source organism: Candidatus Cryptobacteroides sp. (assembly GCA_051870215.1). GTDB lineage: Bacteria > Bacteroidota > Bacteroidia > Bacteroidales > UBA932 > Cryptobacteroides. The sequence goes on from JBJEBQ010000029.1 coordinate 93,705, forward strand.
CTTTTCCCGCTTATCGAACTTCACGCAGGAGGTAGCTTCATCAGCCAGTTCTGGATTATCATAAAACGCGTATTCCCCGTTCTGATATTTCCATTCCTGCTTGCCTGGGCCTACCGGGTATTCATTCCGAAATCCCACGCCTGGTTCGTCGCCCACACCAAAGACCTCGGCTTCTATATGTGGGCGTTCAACCTGCTCGTGGTCATGGCCAAATCCATCAGTTCCGTAGTGGAAAGTGACGTCACGGCAAGCCTTAAATGGCTATTGGCACTCGTTGGCCTTGCAGCCTGCGCCCTGCAGTTCTACTGCGGCAAAAACATAGGCTCGCGCCACGGCGAACGCATCACAGTCGGCCAGGCCCTCGGCCAGAAAAACACCATATTCGCCATCTGGGTAGTCTTCACCTACCTCACCCCGGTCGTCGCCATCGCCCCGATCAGCTACATCCTCTGGCAGAACAGCTTCAACTCCTATCAGCTCTACCGCTTCCGGCACAGAAAATAAGACAATTGCACTGACTACTTTTGGCAAGCAGTAATGTCATGACATTCCAAATATAACTCTTCAGCAAGATACTTGTCACTTCTGCAATGTAAATCCGCAACGCCTTCTTCAACAAGCTGCGCAGTTACCGAGTTGTAGTAAAGGTCAGCGGCTTCTTCAAGCGACACATTGTACAGTTCGCTGTATGTTTCAATTATACGGCTTATTTTCCTGTCAATAAGCACCTGCCTGGAATTTTCACTTACCGTCATAATTTTTCCGCTACTTTAAATGTAAGGCATTCTTTCAACATTGCCTCTGTACGAATACAATATTGAATATTGGCTTTCAGATATTTCAATCTTTGGAGAGCATCTTCTTTTGTGATTAATTTATCCGTATAAAGATCAAGAGTATCAAAGACCTTATCATTTGCAATACCACCTATTATCATATCATAATTACCGATAATAATTCCACTTCTGCAACCCATAACAAAATCAAGCCACTCTTCATCATAGGTCGGAAAAAACTTCACATTCCACTTTTCCCAATTTTCTGAAAAATCGTATATGTTCAACAAAGCCGACTGACCGCGTCTCAAGAATTTGAAAGCATATTTTTCCGCCTGAGTTCTGATGCTGGTAAAATAAAAACCGGGACCAAAATCCAATTCTTTTCGAGAATGTACCGTATCTGGCTTTTCAACACGGACATTAGATGTATGATAAACCTCCATTATGACAACACTCCTTTCTGTTTCATAAAATCCGTAATATCATCAACAATGTAATTACGGCTATAAGTATGTAGAATCTCGTATCCAGGAACAATATAGTCATATAAAATGCCGGATTTTTTCAATCGGGCGTAAACTTCATTACGCGGAATATTAAGCCGGAGTGAGATGGCCCCAACACAAAAAGTGACAAAATTCAATACATCCCTGGTCATTGTCAATTAAGTTTTGTCTTTTCCTCATCCGCAAAGAATTTGTACTGGAAGAAGAGCAGGTAGAGGGCGCCGACGGTGACGCAGGAATCGGCAAAATTGAAGACCGCACCGAAGAAAGTGCGGGTATAGTCCTGCCAAGGCAGGCGGTAATCAAAAAGCGGAAAATAGAACATATCCACCACTTGGCCGAACATAAAGGCGAAAGGAGCACCTTCCATCACCACCTCGGGCCAGATGAGTCCGTAGAAAAAACTGTCAAAAATATTTCCGAGAGCACCGGCGGCAATCAGAGTCAGACCGACCAGGACTCCCGTCGGAGTATTTTCCTTTTTCAGCAGCCTGCTTATCCACCACCAGAGTGCGCCGAAAAGCACAATGCGCAGCAGCGAAAGCAGTACCTTGCCGAAAAGTCCACCGAAAGCCATACCGAAGGCCATACCCTTGTTCAGCACAAAATGAATCTTGAACCAGCTGAACACATCAATGCTCTCCCCTACGGACATATTGGTCTTGACCAGCACCTTGATAAGCTGGTCAAGAACCACCAATACAATCCCGAGTATGAGTAAAAGCTTGCCTTTCGAAACAGACTTCTTCATACGAAAAATCATTTCTTGTTCATCATCTCCTTCGCCTCAACGGTCAAAGTCGCATGAGGCACAAGACGGAGTCTTTCCTTAGGAATAAGCTTGCCTGTAACACGGCAAATTCCGTATGTCTTGTTCTCGATACGCACAAGTGCAGCCTCGAGATTCTGAATGAACTTATACTGCCTCTGGGCAAGAGCGCCGGCCTCCTCCTTTGACAGAGCCGAAGCACCTTCCTCCAACACCTTGAAAGTCGGAGACGTATCCTCTATATCATTACTTGAATCATGGGTAACGACATCGCGGAGGGTCTTATATTCTTTTTTCGCATTCTCAAGCATTTCAAGGATAATAGCCTTAAACTCCTGGAGCTCCTCATCGCTATAACGCAACTTCTCTTCCTGAGGCTGTACTCCATTTTTAATTTCTTCTGCCATAATTATTAGTTTTAAAAATTTATTTTCTTGCAACGGCAATACGGATACTGCCTTCGTTCCATTCAACTTCAAGCGCATTGGCCGGAGCCTCTTCGGCATGGACAGCCGCTGACAAAGCCAAGGTCTGGGCCTTCACATACTCGCCGAAAGAATCCAAAGCAGCGGCGATTTCGTCGTAATCAGTCCCTGAAGCATAAATGTCGACATCAATCTTGTCAGTCACCTCGAAACCGCTGTCCTTACGCAGGTTCTGTATTCTATTGATAAGCTCACGGGCTGTACCCTCGCGCTTGAGCTCCTCAGTGATAGTCACATCCAAAGCAACTGTCAGAGGTCCGTCGGAAGCAACGAGCCAGCCTGGCATATCTTCGGACGTAATCTCGTAGTCTCCCTTGTGAAGAGTGACATCTCCGGAAGGACAAGACAGAATATAGCCCGCATCACCAAGCTCGCTTGCCTCAATCCCGGCGATAACTTCCTGAGAGAGAGTAGCGAAAGCTGCAGCAATCTCCTTCATCTGCTTGCCATAGATCTTGCCGAGAGTCTTGAAATTAGGCTTGATCTTCTTGGTGATGAGTCCGGCAGTCTCTGAAATGAATTCAGCCTCCTTCACATTCACCTCGCTCAGAATCAGAGCCTTTACCTTCTCAAGCTGCGCCTGCACCTTGATGTTCACCACAGGGATTATAATCTTGGAAAGTGGCTTGCGCACATTGATATTCACCTTGCGGCGAAGTGCGAGCACCATAGAAGAAGTCCTCTGGGCAAGCGCCATTCTTTCCTCCAAATCGCTGTCTATCAAACTATCATTGCAAACAGGCATAGCCTCGTAATGAACGGAATTCTCCATGCCGGTCAAATCCCTGTACATCCTGTCCATAAAGAACGGAGCGATAGGGGCAGCGAGCAGAGCCACGTCCACAAGCACCTCATACAGAGTCTGATATGCCGACAACTTGTCATCGTCCATACTTCCGCCCCAGAAACGCTTGCGGCCAAGACGCACGTACCAGTTGCTGACATTGTTGCAAACAAAATCCTGAATCAGACGTCCGGCTGCGGTCACATCATAATCCTCGTATGCCGCTGTCACATTCTTAATCAAAGTGTTGAGCACCGACAGAATCCAGCGGTCAAGCTCAGGTCTGTCCTTTACGGCAGGAGCTGCAGGATCGAAATTGTCGATATTCGCATACAGAGCGAAGAATGAATATGTGTTGTACAGGGTGCCGAAGAATTTCCTGCGCACCTCGTCAACTCCGGCGTCATCGTAACGCAGATTGTCCCAAGGCTGGGAATTCGTCAGCATATACCATCTGAGGGCATCCGCGCCGTGAGTGTCAAGAGCCTTGAAAGGATCCACGGCATTGCCGAGGCGCTTGCTCATCTTGTTTCCGTCCTTATCAAGCACCAAACCGTTGGAAATCACACGTTTGAATGCAGGTTTGCCGCTGACCATAGTGTTGATTGCATGGAGGGTATAGAACCATCCCCGCGTCTGGTCGACCCCTTCGGCGATAAAATCAGCAGTACGTCCGAATTTCTCCTGGCCGAGGCTGCGGAGTCCTTCCTGAGCGTATGGCATAGAACCGGAGTCGAACCACACGTCAATCAGGTCAGTCTCACGGATCATCTTGGCACCTGAAGCCGAAACGAGGAAAATATTGTCCACATACGGACGGTGCAGATCTATCTTGTCATAATTCTCCTTCGACATATCCTCAGGATTGAAACCGCGGGCAGCAAGAGGGTTTTCACTCATCACTCCGGCAGCGACAGCCTTTTCGATTTCCGCATACAGCTCGGCCACCGAGCCTATGCACTTTTCCTCCTTGCCGTCCTCAGTACGCCAGATCGGAAGCGGTGTCCCCCAATAGCGGCTGCGCGACAAGTTCCAGTCCTGGATATTCTCAAGCCATTTTCCGAAACGGCCCGTACCTGTAGAAGCCGGCTTCCAGACAATCTCATCGTTGAGAGCCATCATTTTCTCCCTTACGGCCGTAGTCCTGATGAACCACGAATCCAAAGGATAATAAATCACAGGCTTGTCCGTCCTCCAGCAATGAGGATAGCTGTGTGTATGTTTTTCAATCCTGAAAGCCTTGCCCTGCTGCTTCAGCATAACGCTCAAATCCACATCAAGCGTAGGAGCATCTGCAGGCAGACTGTCATCATAGGCATTTTTCACGTAACGTCCTGCCCACTCCGCATAATCCGCCGATACATTCTTCGCAGCCCAAGCCTCGTCCAAATCCTCCACGCGGAAGAAACGTCCTTGCAGATCAACCTGGGCATGAAGGTCCCCATTGCGATCAACGACCATCAAAGGAGGCACTCCGGCGGCCTTTGCCACCTTGGCATCGTCAGCACCGAAAGTAGGAGCGATATGCACGACGCCCGTACCGTCCTCGGTAGTAACATAATCGCCGGAAATCACGCGGAAAGCACCATCGCCCGGATTGACCCACGGAATAAGCTGGATATATGAAATGCCGACAAGCTCAGAACCCTTGAACTCACCGTCAAGCACGCGGTAAGGAATGACTTTATCGCCTTTTTTATAATCATCAAAAGAAGCCTCAGCCCCTTTAGGATTAAACCAGGCAGGAATAAGTGCCTCTGCAAGCACATAGATTGCAGGTTCTCCGCTGTAAGGGTTGAAAGACATAACGCGTTTGTAAGTGATGTTCGGACCGACGCAGAGAGCTGTATTTGAAGGCAGAGTCCACGGAGTGGTCGTCCATGCAAGGAAATATACAGGATAAGTCTCGCAGTCAAAAAGCTTCTGTGACAATTCATCCTTCACCACTTCGAACTGTACGCAGGCAGTGGTATCCTTAACGTCACGGTAGCAACCTGGCTGGTTCAGCTCATGCGTACTCAGGCCGGTACCGGCAGCAGGCGAATACGGCTGGATGGATTTGCCCTTATAGAGCAAGCCCTTCCCATAAATATCCTTGAGCAGATACCACAGAGTCTCTATATACCTGTTGTCGTAAGTGATGTACGGATCCTTCATATCCACCCAATAGCCGATTCTCTGGGTCATATTTTCCCACTCGGAAGTATATTTCATCACCTCCTTGCGGCAGGTATCATTGTATTCCTCAACTGAAATCTTCGTCCCGATGTCCTCTTTGGTAATGCCCAATTTCTTCTCCACCCCAAGCTCCACAGGCAGTCCGTGGGTATCCCAGCCGGCACGTCTGCGTACCAGATAACCGCACTGTGTCTTGTAACGGCAGATTGAATCCTTTATGGAACGCGCCATAACATGATGAATTCCCGGCATACCATTCGCAGAAGGCGGCCCCTCATGGAAAATAAACTCCGGGCAGCCCTCCCTTAGCTCAAGAGACTTCTCGAAAGCGTGTTCCTTCTGCCATTTTTCAAGAACCTCATTTCCCGTCGCAACGAGATCCAGACCTTTATACTCTTTAAATTTCATACGTCTAATGAAATAAAATATTTATTTTATATCTAAAGTAATTTTCAAATTACTAACTTTGCCGCTGCAAATAACAATCCGCAAAGATAGCAATTTTTAATTATATATGAATATCATAGACCTCATTATTATTTTATGTGTAATCCCTGCTGTGATACAGGGACTTAGAAAAGGATTCATTGCCCAGGTCATAGCAATCATTTCGATTATACTCGGATTCTGGCTTTCTTTCAGGTTCGCCGACATGTTCAGTGTATGGCTCGGGACGAAAATTCCGGGTTCGGAGCAGGTGCTGAAAATCACAGCCTTTGCCATCATATTGATATTGGTGATTTTAGGTCTGTGGTGCGTGGGGAAATTATTGGAAACGACAATAAAAATAGTGATGCTCGGCTGGCTCAACAGGCTTTTGGGAGTGGTTTTCGCGCTTTTGAAGACCGTTTTGATTGTTGGCCTGCTGATTTTGGCATTTTCGGCGTTGAATGACATGCTGAAGCTCGTGGACAGGGCCTATCTGGATTCATCAGTGCTCTACTATCCGCTCAAGAACATTGCAGACAGTGTGTTTCCTTATTTAGGCAACCTTTTAAAATAATGAAATAAACACTTATGAATATCTTTTTGGTCCATATTTCTTTTCTCATCGGTCATTTAGCCACCGCTAAACTCCCTCTTCCAAAAGAAATCTACCCTCAAAAATCTTATTCAAATTGAATTATTCCATTATTTAAAAGTTTACCAAAGAACTGATTATCAAGTAAATATGAAAAAAATAATACTCATAGAGACATCCACCGCACTATGCTCGGTGGCATTGTGCGAAGATGGAAAAACATTGGCATACAGGGAAAGTAACGCGTTGAAGGCGCACGCTTCGCTCACGGCGGTTTTTGTGCAGGAAGTGCTTGCGGAAAGCGGCTGTACGATTGCGGACTGTGATGCAATCTGCGTCAGCATGGGTCCCGGCTCATACACTGGACTGCGCGTGGGAGTGTCCACGGCCAAAGGACTCTGTTTCGGTGCAAAGAAGCCAATGCTCGCAGTCGGAACGCTCGACACTCTCGTGGCACAGGCTCTGGAAATCATGCCGGACTGCAGCGGACAGCCATGGAAGCACATCGTCCCTATGATTGACGCACGCAGAATGGAAGTCTACTCGGCAGTATTCTCACCTGTCACTGACAGCACTCCGGACACTGCAAGCTACGAAAGTTCAGCCCCAAGCCCCCAGAGTGCAACAGGTTCTGACAGCATTCCGGCAAAGAGCACAGCCCAGGCTCTCGGCTGGATGCAGACGACTGAGACCGAGCCGAAAATCATTGACGGTGACTCTTTCGCCGAACTGCTGAAGGACGGCCCGGTGCTCTTTATCGGAGACGGAGCCGGCAAATGCGAAGGCACCATCACTTCGCCAAATGCCCGTTTCATGCAATGCTGCCCGAAAGCCTCATCTATGGCAGCACTTGCCACCGCAGAATTGGCTCTCGGACATACACGTGACGTGGCCTATTTCGAACCTTTCTACCTCAAAGAGTTTCAGGTCACAACTTCCAAAAAGAAATTGTTTTAAAACCATTTCATTTCACCTCCAATGGAATAGGGGTGGGCGACCTATAAGTAAAAACTTACTATTTTTGTTCGTTGGGTGGGAACACACAGTGAGTACGATAAAATTGATTGCGCAAATGTTTAATTTGTAAGGACACGGACACCGTCTGACACCATGTTGCCGTCAGAATCATATGAATAACTCCACAAAGAATCCCCGACAGAGACGGTCTCCATGCGGTTGCCGGAATATCCGAATGCCAGACCCGTGGAATCGCAACGGTTCTATGACACCGAATATACCTGATTGTCATTTTTCATACTTGCTTTTGCTAATCCTTATGACTTTCAAGCTGTCGCTGCCTATCAGACGATAGTGTCTGACACTTGGGCGCACTGTGATAGCATCTTTAGTGGCTTCATCGTTTTTTTTGTAAACATCATAATAAAGATTCCTGTCCAAAACATCCAAATTGAATAACTTTTCCGGTTCGGCGACATCATAGCTGCATACTGCTATTATACGTCCGTTTACTTCTCGCGCTCCAAGGATCCGATACTTTTCTTCTTGATAATTGCAGTTATAATTCGTGAGAAAAAACAATCCTTCCAGAATATAGCCTTCAGCAACTAAAAGTATATCAATACTTTTTCTCTGCTCATTATATACACAATCCACAGTATATACAACAGGACCGTTCCGGTTCGGGAAACTGTCAATGGCATCCATGAATACATCCAAAGAATCCTGAAGTTTTCTCGAAAGGAATGTCGGTTCATATATAACGGTATCAATTATGGCTTCTGGCTTTTCATGTGACACGTCCTTCCTTTCGCGACATCCCAGACAAAATATTGTCAGGACAGATAATATGATGTATATCGATTTTTTCATCTTTTCTGTTGTTTAAAATAATAGGTATCTGCATTAGGATCAATAACATTTCTGCAAAATTTCAGGCTGCGATATTTTGTGTTCAATACAAGACTATCCATTCCAACGACAGAATACATATTTATGCACATCATGGAAAAAGGATTTATGTGGTTTCCAGCAGTCATCGCCTCAACATTGTACTCGTTCCAAATATCCATATCATATACATTATCATTCAAAATACCCTCGTTTCCACGCCCTATACCATACGATGACAGCCCTATGATCTTATTGCCACATATAAATGTCCCCAAGAAAGTAATCTTTTGCGGATATTCTGGGTTTATCATAAAATTAAAATCATTGCTCATAATAAAAGTTAGAACAGTATCAGGACACGCAACTTGCATATCTGGACAATATAAATCCCATTCGGTAATAGATACTGAATATACCAAAGTATCATATCCTGTAAATTTTTCAGTCTCTATAATAAAAGCTTCCAATGAATCCTGTAAGGTCTTGGACTTGAAAATATGGCTGAAAATATCTATGGTATCAGCCGGGGATACCTGCGAAACATCACGTTTTCCATGATTGTGACAAGACACCATGATTTGCAAAATCAAAAGGACTGCTACTATCTTTTTCATGCTATCTGTTGTTTAAGGTTCCGAAATAAAAACTCTTCTAGTTATTGATTTTACGAATATACCTTGGAATGCGTAGACCATTAATTGTCGGGAAGAAAATCAATGACCGCCTATCTTGCATTTTAATTCCAATCTCCCATTGAGATATCGGTAGACATTCAAAGCCCCACGGAAAGTAATATCCCACTCTACTCTGTCATGAGACATTGTGATGTCATAATCTTTTCTCTCCAAAACAAGAAGGTCTTCATCTATAAGCTCTGGCAAAGTTGTAATGTTACTATAAAACAAGACTACCGTTTTGTCATATTGAATGCATCCTCCCTTAATATAAAGCGAAGGTTCTGTTTTTCCGTCAAGTGAGATTTCTTCAACCAGAGAATAACTTGACATGAATGTTATGGTGGTATCATTCGGAGCATTCTGTTCTACCGTAACAAGATAAATGGTCGGTGCATCATAAGGATTGCTTAAAGTATAGTTGTTCCTTTCAATAAATATCTTTAGTGAGTCCTGTACATCAGGATTCATGAACAGGTCTTTGTGCCTTTGTTGGGCAACCGCATTAAATGCAATCATCAAAATAAATGGCAAGAAAATCTTTTTCATAACCTTATCGCTTTATCAATCGTGGACCATTATATGTTATTATATAATAATTCTTCGATATAGGGAAATATACATAGCTTTTTCTCGCAGTTTTACTACTATTTACAAAAACCTTTTCATATTTTTTTTGCCGTCAGAATCATAAGAATAACTCCACAAAGAATCCCCGACAGAGACGGCCTCCATGCGGTTGCCGGAATATCCGAATGCCAGACCCGTGGAATCGCAACGGTTCTATGACTGAGTGTAATTATTTACGGCCACCGCCAGCATCAAAAATCAATACGGCTGCCAGTCTCCCTCCAAGTATTCGTAGAAATTCTTAAACGAAATTGACATAAAACTATATGGAGCCGAGTCCGGAAAGCCTTCTTTCTTCATCCATCGAGTCGTCTTTAGCAATTCTGCTATATCATTGCAGATATCCAGTTGGAATTTATCTGCGTTGTATGGTGCGCTACGACATGTGCTCATACGCACCTCCTTTACGTTCAATTCCTTGTCAAACAGCAAAAACGCATATACGCTCAAATGAAGGTAATCTTCATAATGTTTATTATAATTATAGTAATAAATTTCTTTCATTCTTGTTTTCAATGAATCGCGGCCGATAGTACATTCCACATACTCCCTTACATAAGGAATGTTCTTCAATGTGTCGCCTTGTTCAGTAAAATAATAATGCAATGGGAATATCACAATACGCTTTTCGTCAACATCATAATAAGGCCAGTTCCATTTATCGTCCTGTCCTATTCCGTTTAATGCTGTTAAAATCACTATTGCACATGCTGTTAAAATCCGTTTAGAAATCATATCCCAATCTTCTTGACATTAAAATTATTCTATAATTAATAAAATCATTCACTCCTGGTTCATCATGTTTATGTGGTAGACCGCGTAAATATAATAGTGTATGCCCGAATTCATGGGCAATGCCGACTGTTCTGTGATTCAACGCTCCTTTGGCGTTTATGATAATCTGGACATTGCTATTCATGGACATAGTACCTGATTTTTGTGGAACCAACACCCTGCCTAAATTACCATTAATTACTGTTCCATAAGCACCTTCTACTGCCACATAACTCTCGTCATTTTCATCAGGAGAATCATCGTAAGGAGCTATATCAAAAACTGTTGTAGACACATTTCCATTTTCATCCTGATGCTGGTAACCATGTGCGACTCTGAGTTCAACCATTTGTCTGTTATTTGCTATTTCAGACAAATCATTTATGAACCAATCAGAGGAATTTCCTGGTATTGAGGCAGGATTCACAACGCCGTTATTAAGAACCAGGGTCAAGCTACCCTTTTCTTTCAGCCCATTATAGATAGCAATAATAGCTTCCGAATCAATTATTTTCAAGCTGTCACCATGTATGTCAATGTAGTTCACCGGGTCCCCGCCGCAGAACGAGTAGGGACTTGTGCCGGGATAATTCACGGCCATCGGGTCGGCTGTCGTCCACCGGACTATATAAGGGTCGTAGAAACGTGCGCCGTAGTCGAGCAGGCCGGTGTCGCACAGTCCGGACACCTGCTCAGGCTTGCCGTTGAACCGCCATCGGTCAAGCGAGGACTGGGGGATACCGGAGATGGATGACGCAGAGGAATACGCAGCAGGGCTGAATGCCACACCGGAAGGAAGGTAATCGGAACGGTGCAGGATTACATCAGGAAGGTTCGACACGTCGGGGTCGGTAATGTCAACCACAGCACGGACACTGCCGAGATAGTCACGGACAAACCATGTGTCGGAATAACCGCCGTCCGACAACGCGTAAACCCGTCCCTCCGGACCGGACACGCTCTCAAGGCTCTCCGCACCGTCAGAAGCGACGCGGTAGATGAAAGAGCCTCTGAAACGGAGACCTTTACCTGAAATGCTGTCACTGACCGAAACCATAGTACCGTCAGACAAATAAGAATAAACAAGTGTGGACGAGCCCTTTACACGGACTCTTGCCGGCAAGTTAAGGAAATTATACGACAATTCCAAACCGCGGTGACCGTCAGACACCATGTTGCCGTCAGAATCATAAGAATAACTCCACAAAGAATCCCCGACAGAGACGGCCTCCATGCGGTTGCCGGAATATCCGAATGCCAGACCCGTGGAATCGCAACGGTTCTATGACACCGAATATACCTGATTGTCATTTTTCATACTTGCTTTTGCTAATCCTTATGACTTTCAAGCTGTCGCTGCCTATCAGACGATAGTGTCTGACACTTGGGCGCACTGTGATAGCATCTTTAGTGGCTTCATCGTTTTTTTTGTAAACATCATAATAAAGATTCCTGTCCAAAACATCCAAATTGAATAACTTTTCCGGTTCAGCGACATCATAGCTGCATACTGCTATTATCCGTCCGTTCACTTTTCGTGCTCCAAGGATACGTAGCTTTTCTTCTTGATAATTGAAATTAAAATTCGTGAGAATAAATACTCCTTCCAAAATATAACCTTCTGCTATCAGAAATATATCGGTATTCTTTGTATTCCCATTGTATGTACTGGCCACAGTATAGACAACAGGACCGTTACGGTTTGGGAAACTGTCAATGGCATCCATGAATACATCCAGAGAATCCTGAAGTTTTCTTGAAAGGAATGTCGGTTCATATACAACGGTATCAATTATGTCTCCAGGCTTTTCATGTGACACGTCTCTCCTTTCACGACATCCCAGACAAGAAATTGCCACGGCTGCCAAAATGATGCAGATTGATTTTTTCATTGTCATCTGTTGTTTAAAGTTCCAAAGTAAAATCTCTTGTAATTATTGTTGATGTCACGTATGTACCGAACTCCATATTGCTCTACATGATATAGACGCGTGGTGGCTGGAAAGTACACATAGTTCATTCTGGTTTGTCTGCCATTCTTTTCAACATCCAGCTTAACATTATTCCAGTCATATGTCATAGATTCCAACTCATCTCCCAAAGAAGTATTTATTCCCGGATGCGAATGCACGGAAGCGTCAGGCTTATCAAGCCCGTAGTCAACCCAGCCGCCTGAATTGTAAGGATTGTGCTTTGTCCCCAAAGTATAGGAATCGCCGTTGCGGTGCACAACCCACTCCACATCAGTATTGTCGGAAAAGAACTTGAATAGTTTGAAAATATCGTTTATGCCGTTTTCCGTTGTAAACATTGAAAATTCGGAATCGTTTCCGACAAACGCCTCGATCATATCGCGACTGTTTACGGTGATGTAGTCGGTGGACAAATTGCCCTGGCTGTTTATAAAATAGACTTTCTCAATATCATCAGTATCTTCCACCAGATACAAACGTCCGTCAGGATCTACCGCCCACACGGCCATTCCCTCAGGGTCGATGTAGTTCACCGGGTCCCCGCCGCAGAATGAGTAGGGGCTTGTGCCAGGATAATTCGCTGCCATCGGGTCGGCTGTCGTCCACCGGACTATATAAGGGTCATAGAAACGTGCGCCGTAGTCGAGCAGGCCGGTGTCGCACAGTCCGGACACCTGCTCAGGCTTGCCGTTGAACCGCCATCGGTCAAGCGAGGACTGGGGGATACCGGAGATGGATGACGCAGAGGAATACGCAGCAGGGCTGAATGCCACACCGGAAGGAAGGTAATCGGAACGGTGCAGGATTACATCAGGAAGGTTCGACACGTCGGGGTCGGTAATGTCAACCACAGCACGGACACTGCCGAGATAGTCACGGACAAACCATGTGTCGGAATAACCGCCGTCCGACAACGCGTAAACCCGTCCCTCCGGACCGGACACGCTCTCAAGGCTCTCCGCACCGTCAGAAGCGACGCGGTAGATGAAAGAGCCTCTGAAACGGAGACCTTTACCTGAAATGCTGTCACTGACCGAAACCATAGTACCGTCAGACAAATAAGAATAAACAAGTGTGGACGAGCCCTTTACACGGACTCTTGCCGGCAAGTTAAGGAAATTATACGACAATTCCAAACCGCGGTGACCGTCAGACACCATGTTGCCGTCAGAATCATAAGAATAACTCCACAAAGAATCCGCAACAGAGACGGTCTCCATGCGGTTGCCGGAATATCCGAACGCCAGACTCGTGGAATCGCCCGAAGACATTATCCGTTTCATAGAAAGCAGATTGCCGTTTGCATCGTACTTCATGTCACGCTCCTCATATTCGCCGTAAGGCTCCTTGTCCTCACCGGTGCGACGGCTGTCGGAAAGCCGTCCTGCATGGTCATAGTAATATGACATAAACTGATAATCCTGCATTGCATCCGAATAGCCGATTTCGGAAATCCTGCCGGAATAGCTTGGAACAGACACGTCGAGCACCGGGGCATTATAGCGTAGTTCCTGGATAAAGACCTTCGAACCATATGCGGTAGCTGACAATTTGTGCGGAGCGCCTTGAAGGTTGTATGTATAATCCGTCGCTATTCTCCCGGGTACGGATATGGTGCCTATTTGCCCCAAATCATCATACCCGTACCTGATTTGCGGAAAGGCATTCCCGTTCAGACTGCGGGAGCATGTCAGTACCCGTCCCCGTGAATCGTAGGTGTATTGCAATACCTGGTCGTCTGTATGTCCGTCTGCCAGACAGTGTTTCTCGGATGAAACCAGCACGTTGCCGACAAAATCATATTTGTATGACAGATAGGATTTTGTTCCATCGTTCCCTGTCACTGCAATCTGGACAGGACGGCCGAAACTGTCATAGAACCATTCTTTTCTGAGTTCAAATGGTTTTTCGGTGAAATCTCCGTCAGTGATGTCCGGCTCGGGATACAGTGTCTCGTTCATCGGCAGAGTCATACAGTGCTGAAGGTCCAGGGTCTCCGAGTTTCCTGTCGCGGCATCCGGCACAAAACCGGAATTAACGCCTGTTGTCCCTGCATCATAATACACCACAGCCCTTACAGGCCTTGCGGATGTGATAAGATTCCAGATATTCCCTCCATGCTCCAGCAATTCACGCAGAGGGGTATCTGACGGACGCAACGAACAATATCCTTCTGACGTGACCCTGTCCATCTCATCATACATGACATATCTGTATCTGCCCCATCGCGCAAGAATATTATCCGTATAGAGCACAGGACGATTCCGGACGTCATAGAATATTTCCTCATGACCGGCTCCGGGGACATGTCTTTCAATGACATTGCCGAATGCGTCATATCTGTAAGTGAAACAGTATCTGGCTGAAAATTCATCTCTCAAGCTGAATTCATCCGGCATCGAAATGCTTCCTCCGGGCTGTACGACACAGACAAGACTGTCTTTGAGGTCATACACGAAATAGCTGTCATACCTTTCCCCGCCGTTGATCCGGCGGGACAGGACCTGCCTGCCGAACGGATTGACGAAAACGTATGAAGTGTCGGCATCCTCATTCACGGTCATCGTACATTCGAGCACTCCTGCCTGATAGTAATCCCGGCATTTGACCGAATCAGGATGCTCCTCTGAAGCATAGATGTAATGAAGCTGCCTGACGCTGTCAGATGCAGAATTGAGTCGATAAGCGAATTCAACCTTCTTGTCCATATCCCAATATGAAAATCCGGGCCGGCGGACAGAAAGCACCCTTCCGTTCAGGTAGGTCTCGAATGTCCTTTCAGTGAACGGCCGGTCACCCTCTTCTCCGAATACTTCCGAGTGATATCCGTAGTCTTCTTCCAAAGACTTCGGAGCATATTCCAAAGTATTGCGTAAAGACGGATATGAGAGATAGCTCTCTGCATCGGGACGTCTCAAATCGTCATATACAATCGGAGTGACCAGCGCATGTCCGTTACCGGACGCTTTTTGCCGTTGAATCTGGACCGGATAGCCGAGCCCGTCATAATAGGTGACATCGGTTACCGTGCTGTCGGCATCTTCCGAAAGCATTGTCTTTGTGAGGACATAATTGTTGCCGAACACATAATCGCCGAGTTTCATTTCAAGCACACCGTCCATGTCCTTGCTCCTTGTCCCGAATGAAGCCCGTACCATATAGCTTCCCTGGACTGAGGTGTTTCCCCAATTTATCGGCTTTCCTGTGCCAATCGCAGACTTTACCGCAGTCCCGTTGCGCATTAGGGTATATGTCACGCCCGGCTGGGAACCTGACAATTCAAGACTGAAGTCGTGTGGGCTGTTCCATTCACCCGTGAGGAAAAAGCTTTCAAGCTGTCCGGACGGATTGCCCGGCTGCACGAGTTTGACAGTTTTTCCATCGGAAGAAGCAAGGCAGAACATAGTATTCTGCCGTCTCACCGTCGATGTGAAATTGGGCTCGCACAGGAATGTCAGGTGAAGCACGCTCCAATTTGACTCTCCCGGTGTCACAGTCATTTCCACTGTCATTCCGCTCCCTGCCTTCCAATAACCCGGAATGCCGAGGGTGTTCATCTGTTCGGCGATATATGAATATTCGGCCGGGTTCTGCTCGAAGTAGATCCGTATGTCATATTCAAACATTCCTCCTCCGTACGGGATGTTTATCTGTTCTGGCATATAGTCAATCATCTCAAGCGCGCCTTCGGTAAATATGTCGTACCATGACAGGTAGGGCTCGTAGGTGCTGAATCCCAAATACTCATTATATACCGAATATGACCCGTGTTCCCAATAAGGACCGAATACCAGACTGCCGCCGGTTCCCTCCTGCATACTGTCTTCGATTACGGCTTTGTCCCGTGCCATATACCACTCCAATTGCGGGGCGCATCCGCTCACTGTGAATGTCTTTCCGAAAGCAGGATTCGGGAAGATTGCAGAAGTGGAACTTGGAATCGGACTGAGATTGTTCGTAGCTTGTATAATGGAATGCATTTCACCGTCACCGGTCATGATCTTCGTTGTTCTGTACATTTCTCCTTTCGGAACCTGTTCTACGGAAAATGTCAGCCGGCAAGGATTTCCGTAGGTGTAGGAGGTTATCCGGACGCACCCGTTTCCGTCCGAGACAAGTGTTTCATTTGCATTAAGTATAATATCGCTTGCAAAGGAACCTTCCCTGAATGTAGCCAAGCTCTCAAATGTGAAAGAGGTCAGACCGTGAACTTCACGGACGAAATCAAGAGACATTATATCTCTCAAATAGCTTGGTTCTTCCTGAGCTGCGGCAAGGGTACATGCCAGTACTGTCATTGCCGCTATGGATAGAAACTTTTTCATGGCATTATTCATTTTCAAGATGATACAGATATTCATACATGATACTTCCGTTCAGGTCTCGCTGTATGGACAGACGGCCGTTCCTGTCATATCCGTACAAATTGAAGCCTGTCGTAGGATAAGTGATTTTTGTCGGACCGACGAGATCTTTCCATTCATATTTCCAGGAATTCTGCGGTGAATTGCTTTCTTTACTGACAATATGGCGTTTGTCCGTATCCCATACATACTTGATATAAGCCGACCCAGGCCTCTGGACCATTGTAAGGCGGTATTTCCCGTCGTATGTAAATGTGTCCGTGCGCTGGGAAAATCCGGCGGGAACGGTGAACACATCTGTCATGCCCTGCAGCGGATATGGCTTGGAAGAGGAATATGTTGTCACGGCAGCCGGATTCGGATTGGCAGTTCCTTCATTGTATTGAATCTTTACTACCGATGCAATGTATTTCCCGTTACCGCTGTCTATGGTTTTGGAAATGTCGGACACAGCCCCTTTCAGCCACTGGGGACAAAGTGGTACGGTCTCTTTGCAATACCGGTAATTAATTGTTTCTTCCATCGGAGAATGCTGGCTATAGATGCATTTCGAACTGAGTTGGCCGGATGAATTATATGAATATGCCGTTCTTTTGGAGAAAACTTTATCATTATCATAATAAAGTATTGTTCTGCGTGAGGATATCCGCGAAGTATACCATTTGCAATCCATTTCTATAAAATCCAGAAGCGTATTGAAATAGGATTTCCTTGAACAGGCCGGATATACGTCGTATGTTATGGTTTCCTCCCTCATAAGTTTTCCGGAAGCGTCATATTCATTTTTACTCTTCAGCCGTCCCCTTGTCCGGCTGTAGTCGGCCATCGGTGGCATGACAAGATTCCTGATTGATTTCAAATAAGACGAGTCATCGTCTGACGGAGGATATATTTGATTGAGACCCAAATTCTTGGCCAGCACCGTATAATGTCGTTCCAAATACGGATAGACATCTTCGTGAAAATCAAAAAAGAACTCATTGAAGGACCCGTTTGCAAAAGTCTCACGTACCTCAGGATATACAACGACAGGGTCATATCTCGGCGAATGGTCACATTGGTCGGTAAAGCCGAGTGCCTTGACCTGTGCAGTCCCACCGTCATCTAACTTGTACCTGTAATCAGTCCTCATGCCGTAACGGGGCATATACATCAGTATTCCGCTGCTTCTCGTATTGTTCATGGAAGATACATATGAGTATTCCACAAAATCCGACATTTCGTCACTTACATTATCAATGCGTCTGACACGCACACCTCCGACAGGCATATCCTCGGACAATGGCTCAAAGTAGGTTCCGTTCCTTTTCTTTTCGATTCTTTCTCTAACAGTATTCTGCTCATACGTTATTTCGGAATATCCTCCTGTAGGATAGACGATTTTTTTCATTCCGCCGAACAACGAATATATAAAGGATGGTTCATTAGCCGTAAAGCTTGTAACAAACTGATTATACAACCCCTCATTGTAATTGCTATATGACAAATGACTGACAATAGTGCCCATGTAGCCTTGACCGTTCCAGTATCCCCAATAATCCGTAGCATTTGTGTTGTTGTGTGGCGGATACATCGATTTTGTATGATAGGAAAAGCTGAACTTTCCGTCAGTCGTACTGTCAAGGCCTGTAAGAAACATCCTGGAAGGGTTTATGCCTACAAATTGTTTTTCCAGGTTAATTTGCGCCACCGTGTTTCCTACCCAGTTGCGCACCTCTACTTGCCTCAAATCCATTGGTTTTTGATAATAAAACTGGTATATGTGGTTTACCATGCTGCTCGCATCATCAAAAGAGGACGTGGTGTTTTCGTCATACCCGTTTTCCACATACGAGAATGCTATCAGTTTCTTGCCGTTTATGTTTATTTGCGTTACGGGTGGAGAAAATACCGAAATAACGGTTTTAATGTTCCGCACAGAGCTATAATGGTAAGAGTTTTCGGATTCGGCGTCAATCTTGGTGAAATAGGACAGGATCTGGCGTGTCTCCTTCAAATGATGCCCATAAGCGAATACCGCTTCATTGCCATTTGGGGCGATGATTCTGCGCAATTTGAAGCCTGACGGGGTAATTTCCGCATCGTCTGCGGCAAACGCATTGTATTCGACACTGTTGAATGTGCCGCCGAAGACATATTTATAGCCGTCTCCGGTATTGATTGTGAATTCCGGAGCAGCATATGTGTCATACTTTACGAAATCATATTCTATTGATATTTCTCCCTCAGGAATGCTTGAATTGAATACCTCCATTGTGCCATCCTCCCTTAGCATGAAATCGCCTGTGATACCGAGAAAATCGAAATGGAAAATATCCGGAGATGTCTCGTATTTGACATCTCTGACTTGATGTCTGTCACAATACATCGGCATATCCGAATATATGTCCATCATGACCGCGTCCTCGAATCTGTCACGAAAGATATAGTCTACACGCATCCTGCCGCTTTTAATCACGAAATCATTGTTGTTCAGAATTTTGGACTGTATAGTCCAATAATAACCGCAGAAATTGCCCTCTCCGATTGCAGTCTCATCGGGATAGCCACGCACTTCCCTTGTGATTGTGCCTCCGCAATTCAATGCCCAGCCATATCCGACTGTACCGCTGTGAGTTGCCGGGCGGTATCCGTCAAAATGATACATAAGGGTGAGAGGAATGTCAAAATCCTCGTCATGATAGGCATAAAGCGGAAGAGTGAATGACATCGCTCCCGTATATACGGCAGGCACTATGTTGCCGTATTTGCGGATTTGGAATGTCTCGACAGAAGGGGTAATGTCCGGATTGTAGCTGAACGGCTCCGGATTCTGTGCCATGCATATGCTGCATGCAAGAATGGAAGCAAATAAGCTTTGAAAGATTTTATTGCACATAATCATTGAGATTTATGTATTTGCCTTTGTAGCAACTTGCGAATATGTTGCACTCGCAGGCTGTTTACATAATATATCCAATTCTATGCCATTTTATTTCATTTTGTAATCTATTTTCCTTAAATTCTTGCAAATTATTATACTTTTTTAAGAATTTTCAAAAAAAATGCTCCCTATTCCAGGGAGCTGGCTGCGTCAGCAGACTGAGGGTTGTAATGGCTCAACGAGCCGAAACTCATTTGCACAATGCCGAACAAAGGTACAACCTTCCAATTGCTTAAAATTTGTGTATTGCCAGGCCGGAGCGGAGAGTGGCAACGCCACAAGACGCCTTCTGGCGTCCGGCCGAAGGCCGAAAAAAAACGCTCCCTATTCCAGGGAGCTGGCTGCGTTAGCAGACTGAGGGTTGTAATGGCTCAACGAGCCGAAACTCCCTTGTACAACTTTGAACAAAGGCACAACCTCCTAACTGCACTAAAATTTGTGTATTGCCAAACCAGAGCGGAGTTTCGGCTCGAACCAGGTAGTTTTCGGCGGCATGATATTGCCGGAATCGGCGATGTCGGTAAGCTGCTGCATTGAGACCGGGTATAGGGCGAATGCAACCGCCATCTCGCCGCTGTCGACCCTGCGCGAAAGCTCGCCTATGCCCCGTATGCCTCCGACGAAATCTATGCGTTTGTCAGTGCGCAAATCCTTGATGCCGAGTATCTTGTCAAGCACGAGATTGGAAAGGATGGTCACATCAAGCACCCCGATAGGGTCATTGTCGTCGTAGCGTCCCGGCTTTGCCTCCAGGCTGTACCAGCGTCCGCCGAGATACATCGAGAAATTATGCAGATGTGCCGGTGCACAGGCATCCTTGTCTTTCGCGGTCTTGCGGGCAGTCTCGCACATAATCTCCTTGACGTCGAAATCCTCGGCAAGCGCAGCAAGGAACTGCTCTGCATCCAGACCATTCAAATCTTTTACAACGCGGTTGTAATCAATGATTTTCAACTGACTGGCCGGAAAAACGACAGTCATGAACCAATTGTATTCCTCCTCGCCGGTATGCTCCGGATTTTCCGCACGCCTGTGCGCTCCGACTCTTGCCGCGGCAGCCGTACGGTGGTGACCGTCAGCCACATAGAATGCAGGAATCCCGGCGAACAGAGCCGTCAGACGGGCGATGTCAGCATCGTCATCAATCACCCAGAAATGATGTCCGAAGCCATCCGCCGCAGTGAAATCATACTCAGGAGTACCTGCAACGTATTTTTCAACTATGGCGTCCACCTGGGCATTGTCCGGATACGCGAAAAACACCGGTTCGATGTTGGCACTCTGGATGAGCACGTGATGCATTCTGTCATCCTCCTTGTCCTTGCGGGTCAGTTCGTGCTTCTTGATGCGACCTTCGGCATAGTCATCCGTATGGGCACACATCACCAGGCCGTACTGGGTGCGTCCATCCATGGTCTGGGCATAAACGTAATAGCATTCCTTGGCATCCTGCACCAGCCAGCCATTCTCCTGCCAAAGTCTGAAATTCTCCACAGCCTTGTCGTATGCTTCGGCACTGTGCTCGTCGGCAATAGGTTCAAAGTCGATTTCCGGTTTGGTGATATGCAGCAGCGATTTCTCTCCTGCTTCGGCCTTGGCTTCGGCAGAATTGAGCACATCGTAAGGTTTTGCAGCCACTTCTTCTACAATGGCTTTCGGCGGACGTATCGCCGCAAAGGGTTTGATTCGGACCATGGTCTATTAGTAATTAGCAATTAGCAATTGGCAATTGGCAATTAGCAATTTGGCGGTAATAATTGGCAATTAGCAACCGGCGCTTCGGGGATTCCTATTTGTTCAATTGGAACTTGGTGCAGCCGGTGGCAAAGAAATCCACAATCTGATGTGCGGCGGCAAGGCCTGCATTGATATTGGCCTCAGCGGTCTCTGCCCCCATCTTCTTAGGCGTAGCAAAAAATCTCTTGCCGAATTTCCCGTCAAATTCATCCTTGCGCTCAGGAGCGATATCAGTGATATATTTCAAATCCTCGCGCACAGAAAGTATCTGCATAAGTCCCTCTTCATCAATCACTTCCTTACGGGCAGTATTGACAAGGCAGGCACCCTTAGGCATCCTTCCAACCAGTTCTGCGCCTATAGATTTGACGGTCTGCGGCAGAGCAGGAATGTGCAGCGAGACAAAATCGCAGGCAGCATACATCTGCTCCAAGGATTCAGCAGGCTCGACGCCCTCCTCCTGCATTTTCTCTGCCGGCACGAAAGGATCGAAAGCCATCACAGACATTCCGAGGGCCTTGGCTTTGCGCGCTACGAGACGGCCCACATTGCCGTAAGCCTGGATACCGACTTTCGTACCGGCGATTTCACGGCCCGTACCGGGAGTGAACTGATTACGGGACATATATATCATCATTGCGATGGCAAGCTCAGCCACGGCATTAGAGTTCTGTCCGGGAGTGTTCATTGCAACTATACCTCTGCGGGTGCAGGCTTCGAGGTCCAGATTGTCATAGCCGGCACCGGCGCGCACAACAATTTTGAGATTTTTTGCAGTTTCAACGACCTCGGCGGTCACCTTGTCGGAACGCACGATGAGGGCGTCAGCATCGGCAACGGCCTCAAGCAGCTGTGAAGTTTCAGTATATTTTTCCAAGAGCGCCAATTCATGTCCGGCAGCCTCGGCAATACCTCTTATTCCGTTCACGGCAGCGGCCGCGAATGGTTTTTGGGTTGCTATTAATATTTTCATTTTGTTTTCATTTTGTTTTCATTTTACTTTTATCAAGATTTACAAGATCCCTCGCCCATTCGACTTCGCTGCGCTACGCTCAGGGTGACATTACTCGCTACGCTCGCTCGGGATGACAGCGAGAGCATTCTAAAGCAGAGAGAGCTCGCTCGGGATGACAGCTACAGGCTATTTATGCAACTGTTCAAATTCTTTCATACAGTCAACAAGGGCCTGAACGCTCTCAATCGGACAGGCGTTGTAGATTGAAGCCCTGAAGCCTCCCACAGACCTGTGGCCCTTGATACCCATCATGCCACGTTCCTTTGCGAAAGCCATGAATTCATCCTGCAGCTCCTCTTTACCCTCGGCCATCACGAAACAGATATTCATGATTGAGCGGTCCTCAACGGCAGCAGTGCCTCTGAACAGACTGTTGCGGTCAATCTCACCATAAAGCAATGCGGCTTTCTCCTTTGCCCTGCGGTTCATCTCCCCGACTCCGCCCTGGGCCTTGACCCATTTCAAAGTCTCGTTCATCACGAAAATAGCAAACACAGGCGGCGTGTTGAACATGGATTTACCGTCAATATGAGTACGCAAATCCAGCATAGTAGGAATATGGCGGCTCACCTTGCCGAGCGCATCCTTGCGTACAATACAGAAAGTCACGCCTGCAGGGCCCACATTTTTCTGTGCTCCGCCATAAATCATCGCATACTTGCCCACATCCACAGGACGGCTGAGAATATCCGAAGACATATCCGCTATGAGCGGAACCGGACAATCCATATCATACTGTATTTCAGTACCATAGATGGTATTATTCGTCGTAATGTGCAGATAGTCAAGATCCGAAGGAATTTCAAAATTCTTAGGAATATAGCAGTAGGTCTTGTCTGCAGAAGAAGCCACAGCGTATGCGTCACCGTAAGCTTTAGCCTCTTTCAGAGCCTTCTTTGCCCAGACACCGGTCTCAAGATAGCCGGCTTTTTTCTCCATGAAATTCATCACCACATAGAGGAATTCCATACTTGCGCCGGAGCTGAGAAAGAGAATTTCGTAATCATCAGGAATATCGAGCAGTTCTTTCCACAAAGCGCGGCACTCATCCATAACAGCCTCCCACTCCTTGGAACGGTGGGAAATCGAGATTACAGGAAGTCCGGTGCCTTTGAAATCTTTGAGAGCTTCGATAGCGGCATCAATAGCCTGCTGTGGAAGAACGCAGGGACCTGCGAAAAAATTATGTACTTTTTTCATATTGTTTGTATTTATTTCAATTTTCATTTAACAGGGCATAAATTTAGCAAATATTTAATAAGAAATAACCTTTTATCTTCTGAATTTTCATTTCTTTTTCATAAAAGACTAAATCCCTTCAACTTCGGCACCTTCAACATCCGACATCCGGGAAAGAAAATCATCCACCGCCGAAAGCCTCACAGCCGTCTCCATACTGCAGCGGAGATCGAAAATCTGCTTTCTCTGCGGCAGATCCATATCCTTGAAAATCCTCATCACGTCATTCATATTTTCATAGCCGAAAGATACCTTATAGCCTTTTGCTGCAGTCTTCTCCACCTTCAACGCCGAATCCAGTGCATCCGCAGTCGCTGATTTATAAGCCCTTATCAGGCCGGGAATGCCCAATTTTATGCCTCCGAAATAGCGTATCACCACCACCAGGACATCGCACAACCCCCTCGAATCGATCTGCCCCAATATCGGCCTGCCGGCTGAGGACGACGGCTCACCATCGTCGTTGCTGCGGAATTTGTCGCCCAGATAACCAAGCCGATAGGCGTAGCAGTGGTGTCTGGCATCATAATATTCCTTTTTCAGGGCCGCTACGATTTCTTTCACCTCCTCTTCTGTCTCCACAGGATAGGCCTTGGCAATGAAACGGCTTCCATTGTCTTTGTACAATCCCTCTGACGGGGCTGCTATGCTTAAAAACGAATCTTTTATTTCCTTTGTCATATCACTGCAAACTTAATAAAATTTCATCTAATCCTTGCTCTATACGGCGAAAATTTACTAACTTTGGCGTCACTTTTAACGTATGAAATTTATAAAACACTATGATTCTCAGATATAGACTTTCACTCCCGAATATTAAGGGATTTGCCAGAGTATATGAGGTGAAAGACAGCTCAACCTTATACAGTTTTCACAAACAGATGAGGGCAGACATGGATCTCCCTCAGGATCAAATCATTCTGTTCAAAGCTTTTGCCCCGGACGGAAGCGTTTCCGCGAGATACAGTGTCAGGGACATGGGTGCCGGTACGATTGACTCAGTGACTTTGGGAGCCTGCCACAAAAAAGGAGAGGACAACTTCACTTATTTTTATGACACGACCAATGTCAGGAGTGTGATTGTGACTTTCGAAGGAGAAGGTGAATTCGATCCGACCGCCATTTATCCGCTTTTGGTTGAGACCAAAGGTCCTTCACCTATTGAATTTGCCAACGGCTACGTCGCTTTCGAAGACCTTCCTGAGGACAAGAAGAAACTTCCTGCCGACGATGAAGATGATGAAGATCTGGATGACGAGGACATCAGCGAGGAGGAGGAAGAAGATGACGACGAGGACGGAAAGGAAATCTACGACGAGGACGAATAGCCTTGCCTAAAACCCTGCATATCATTTTGGGCCCGACTGCTGTAGGAAAAACCGACTACAGCATCGGGCTTGCACTCGAATACGGCTCACCTGTAATTTCCTGCGATTCAAGGCAGATTTACAGGGAAATGAGCATTGGTACTGCCGTGCCGGACGAAGAGCAGTTGGCTGCCGTGCAGCATTATTTCATCCATTCACATTCCGCCACTGAGCCTTACACTGCAGGCAAATATGAAATCGAGGCGCTTGCTTTGATTGAAAGGCTGTTTGCAGAGGGACACGATGACCTTGTGATGGCAGGAGGGTCGGGGTTTTATGTGGATGCACTTTGCAACGGACTGGACGATTTTCCTGACGCCGACCCGGAACTGCGCGCCGCACTGACGCAGCGCCTGCAGAAAGAGGGAGTCGAATCCTTGCGGCTGGAACTGCGCAGTCTCGATCCTGAAAGCTATGGAACTATCGACATCGCCAACGGACAGCGTGTAGTGCGGGCTTTGGAGGTCTGTCTGATGACAGGGCGTCCGTTTTCTTCCTTCAAGACCTCCACGGCAAAAAAACGTCCGTTTGAAATCGAAAAAATCGGGCTCACGCGCTCCCGTGACGTGCTTTACGACAGAATCAACCGTCGCGTCCTCAAAATGATTGACGACGGTCTTGTCGATGAGGTACGCTCTCTGAAGCCGCTGCGTTCCCTTCCCGCACTCCAGACTGTAGGCTACAAGGAAATTTTCGAATGGTTTGATTATGAGGACGCCTGTACCTCAATTCATTCTACCGTTGCGTCAGATTCTGCGTCCGCTGTCTTTGCTCCCGGCCCAGACGGACCTGTTGACAGCCTCGGCCGCGCCGTAGAACTCATACAGCGCAACACCCGCCGCTACGCCAAGCGCCAACTCTCCTATTGGGGCCGTGACAAATACATCCGCTGGCTCAATCTGTAACACCGCCCCTCATCATTGTCATCCAAATGAAAGGCAAACCCAACGAATTCATCCACAACAAAGCGCCAAAATCAGCAATAAACTGACAGCTTATCCACAAAAACGGGCAATTTTGCGGATAATATGGCGGCAAGTGCCAACTGCCAAAATGGCAGGAAAACACAAAGGAACGGAGTTTGAAGAAATAGGGGCAAAAAGAAAAATTTAAAAAACAGATAATTATGGCAACTCAGAACGGAAAAATTGGAGTGACTACCGAGAATATTTTCCCGGTGATTAAAAAATTCTTGTATTCAGACCACGAAATCTTCCTTAGGGAATTGGTGGCAAACGCAGTGGATGCAAGCAGAAAAATGCAGGCTTTGGCAGCTTCAGGCGATTTCAAGGGCGAACTCGGCGAGCTGAATGTGCGCGTTGAGCTCGACACTGACGCCAAAACGCTCAAAATCATCGACCGCGGTATCGGTATGACGGAGGAAGAGGTTGACAAATACATCAACCAGATTGCATTTTCTTCAGCAAATGAATTCCTTGACAAATACAAAGACCAGCTCGGAAGCATCATAGGTCATTTCGGACTCGGCTTCTACAGCGCATTCATGGTGGCAAAGACCGTGACCATCGAGACTTTGTCATGGAAAGAGGGCGCCAAGGCTGTGAAATGGTCATGCAACGGCGATCCTGAGTATGACATGTCAGAATGCGACAAGACTGACAGAGGTACAGTCATCACTCTTTATTTCGATGAGGAAGGAAAGGAATTCGCCGACAAGGCACGTATCGAAGGCCTGCTGAACAAATACTGCAAATTCATGCCTGTGCCTGTGATTTTCGGCAAGGAGCAGGAGTGGAAGGACGGCAAATATGTCGACACCGATAAGGACAATGTCATCAACAAAGTCGAACCGCTCTGGGCAAAAGCACCGTCAGAACTGAAGGACGAGGACTATCAGAATTTCTATTCAGCCCTCTACCCTATGCAGGACGAACCGCTTTTCCATATTCACCTGAATGTGGACTACCCGTTCAACCTCACAGGTATTCTTTATTTTCCTAAAATCAAGAACAATATCGAGATTTCAAGGAACAAAATACAGCTTTACTGCAACCAGATGTTCGTGACGGACTCTGTGGACAATATCGTACCTGACTGGCTTACCCTGCTTCATGGTGTGATTGACTCTCCGGACATTCCGCTCAACGTCAGCAGAAGCTACCTGCAGAGCGATTCGAATGTGAAGAAGATTTCGACCTACATTACCAAGAAGGTGGCTGACAGGCTTGAGGATATTTTCAAGAAAGACAGGGCCGAGCTTGAGGAGAAATGGGACAATCTCAAGATTTTCATTGAATACGGCATGCTTTCAGACGAGAAATTCTGCGACAGGGCAATGAAGTTCTGCCTCTTGAAGAACACTGAAAACAAATATTTCAGCTTTGACGAGTACAAGACGGCAGTAACTGGAAATCAGACGAATAAAGACGAAAAAACAGTGTTCCTTTATGCAACTGATGTCGAGAAACAGTATTCTTTCATCGAGGCTGCGAAATCAAAGGGCTACGATGTGCTGCATTTGGACTGCCAGCTTGACAGCCATTTCGTAAATCTGCTTGAGACCAAGCTGGAGAATGTGGTCTGCGCCCGTGTTGACTCTGACATCGTGGACAAGCTCATAGAGAAGGCCGACAGCATCAAGCCTGAGCTGAAAGAGGAGGAAAAGAATGACATCAGCACTATTTTCAAGGCTGTAATGCCTTCAGAGGGACAGTATTATGTCCAGCCTGAGAATCTCGGTACGGAGGCTGCTCCTATCACGATTACACAGAGCGAGTTCATGCGCCGTTACAGGGAGATGGCCGCTATGGGCGGAGGTATGAATTTCTACGGCGAACTGCCTGAGTCATTCAATATTGTGGTGAACCTTGAGAATCCGCTTGTTGCAAAGATTATCAATGACAAATTGGCTGCCGTCAAGCCTATGGACGTCATAGAGGACGCTCCCGCAGACGCTTCAGAGGAAGCCAAGAAGACAGTTTCTGATGCAAAAGAGGCTGCCCGCACCGCCCACAATACCAATTTGGAAGCATTCGCCAAGGACAATGAAATTCTGAAACAGATCACTGACCTTGCCCTGCTCGCCAACGGCATGCTGAAAGGCAAAGCCCTCAGCGACTTCATCGCCCGCAGCTCCAAAGTCGTCGAAGACGCATATCTTTAGCCCCAGGGGATAGACGGCTGATGCAGCAATCGCCACCAAAGTGGGTCCGACACATTATAGTTAAATAAACCGCCGCAGTTCCAGCATCGGAGTCGCGGCGGTTTTTGCGTAAAAATTCCGCGCGGGATGGGGCGATTCACAAAATTTCGCTACCTTTGCACCCGCATATCTTCAGGGCAGGGTGAGAATCCCGATCGGCGGTAAAGTCCGCGGGCCGAAAGGCATGAGCCGTTGCAACTACGGCACCGACAGTGTTCCCGACATAAAGCCGGGTAAGTCTGGATGAAAGAAGTAAATCAGCAATGTCCAAACATTACTGAAAGCCTTGAATTGTATGCCATGAGTAACAGTTTAAGGTTTTTCAAAATGAAGAAACACTTCCTTCTTGTGGGCATCGCAATTCTTCCGGCGGCACTTGCAGTATCTGCCGCTGATGCCCTGGCGCATGAAACAGCTGCGCCGAAAACGTACGCCGGTGCACCGGCACAAATTTCCGACACCCTCACACTTCAGGAGGTCACAATCTCGGCAGTATTCCCTGATTCAAAACGCAGCCCGCTCAGGCTGACTGCCGTTGACAATGCGACAATCAAATCCAAGGCGGCCTCGCGCACCTATCCGGAACTGATGAAAGGCATTCCGGGTCTGTATGCCACATCGGAATCCGGAAGCTATGGAGACGCAAAACTGAACATCAGGGGCTTCCGGCAGGAAAACATCGCGGTAATGCTCAACGGTATCCCCATCAGCGGACTCGTGTCAGGCAGTATGTTCTGGAACAACTGGATGGGACTCGCAGACGCGACATACGCCATACAGCTGCAGAAAGGGACGGGCTCGTCAATGCTTACCGACGGCTCTGTCGGTGGCACGGTCAACATTATCACAGATGCCTCCGCAGAACGCTTCGGAGGAGAGGCCGGAGTCTATGCAGCAGGGTACGGAACCGTAAAAGCCTACGCCAAAATCAGCAGCGGACAGCTCCCCAAAGGCTGGGCACTGAATCTGATGGCTTCATACGTCGGAGGCAGTGGCTATGTGGACGCCACCGATGTCAGTTCTTTCGCATATATGCTGAATGTGAGCAAACGCTTCCATGACGGACACACTCTTATATTCACAGCTTTGGGTTCGCCTGAAAACCATGACCAAAGATCGACAAGACTCAGCCTGAATGAAGTACGCGAGCACGGCCGGTCATACAACAAAAACTGGGGCTGGCGTGACGGCAAGGCATTCAATCTCAGCAGCAACAGTTATTTCAAACCGTATTTCACGCTGCAGCACATCTGGAACGGAGACGGCAGGCTGTCAATGAAAAACTCATTGTACCTTGCAATAGGAAACGGCGGAGGACGGTGGTCGGAGACAAAAGGCGCTCCGCTGACATCCTACATCAAAGATTCGCAACTTGACTGGGACGGAATAGCCCTGGCAAACTCAGACGGTCCGCTGACAGACGCCCCGGGACTTCCTGACGGAAACGAAGCGCGGAACATACTGAGCAAATACATAGCAGGCCATACCCAGGCCGGGGCAATAAGCTCGGCGGAATACCGCATCACACCGGCGTGGACACTCGGCGCAGGTATTCATTATCAATATTATACGACATGGGAAAGGGAACAGATTACCGACCTTCTCGGAGCGGACTGGTGGTACGAGGACTATGAACACAAATCATTGGCAGGACTTGCCGGGCGCAATCCGGTCAAGCATGAAGGGGATTTTGTACGCACTGACAACGGGAAAATCACCCACCACGGCACCGCTTACCTTACGGCGGCCTTTTCTTCAGAAAAAGTGAATGCAAACATGGGCGTCTCGGTCTTCGGAAGCGCAAACCGCAGATGGGACCGCTACAATTACACCGGAGATGACATTTACAGCGACATCGCAGGAGGCGTCGGAGCAAGCGTCAAGGCAGGGGTGCTTTACAGGCCGGGCAGAGGACACAGCATCTACATAAACGGCGGATGGTACAGCCGTCTGCCATACGCAAGCGTATACTTCTCGTCTGGAAACAACGAGGTGACAAAAGGCGTGAAAAACGAGCAGAACTTCCTCGGGGAAATCGGATGGAGGTATGTCTGGAACCGCGGAGGTCTGGAACTGACAGCATACACGGCATACTGGAAAAACAAATCCCTGATGTCCGACCCTTACAGACAGGATGACGCATACGACACGCGATATATGATTACAGGGCTTGACGCATTCCACTGCGGCATCGAGGCCGAAGCCTTCCACCGCCTGACAGAATGGCTGAAAATCAGCGCATTCGCTTCCATCGGAAACTGGACATGGCAGAATGACGTGCAGGCAGTCATCTATGACGACTACACCCGTCAGGAAATCGGACAGATGAACGTATATTGCGGAGGACTTCCCGTCGGGGACGCTCCGCAGACCCAGCTTGGAGTGGCAATGACCGTAGAACTCGGTGCAGGTTTCACGGTAAATGCAGACTGGCAGTTCAATGACAGGATGTATGCGGATTTCGACCCTGCAGCAAGGACTGATGAATCAGACCGCTCCCCTTCCTACAGGATTCCGTCATATCATCTTCTCGGTGCTACAGTTTCATGGTCAACGCAGAAAGCAAGAGTAGAAGCCGGAAACGGCAGAACCGGTATGACATTGTTTGTGAGCGGGTCAAATCTGTTGGCTACAATATTTATAGAGCGCGGAAAGGACGGAGCGTCACACGACATCGACACATTCCGCGGTTTCTGGGGATTCGGAAGGACCTTCTCGTTCGGAATGCGTCTGTCATTCTGAATCAGTGACGCTGCGTATTTTTATTTTTAAATTATATTAACTTCTTGAATTTAAGCCACAAAGCAAAGAACTGATCATATACTTTATACGCATTATTGTCAAAAGTAACAAAATCTTTTTCCAACAAGCCCTTCAATGCAGATGCGACACTGCTTGTGGAGGGCAATTTGTATTTTTTTATAAATCTCCCGCCTGTTATTTCCTGCGCATTTTTTTCCTCTGCAATCGCAACAAACAACTGACGTTGCTTTTCAGGCATTTGGTAAAAAAGAGCTTCGTATGAATCAGCGGACAGCCGAATTATAAAATCAACTGCCTCCTCTACCATATCAAGCGTGCACTTTCCTCCTTTTTCTGTCTTGGAAAACAACACATTCAAAATACGATGCATATAACTCGTAATGGCACCAAACTTCTCATACAGCAGCACCACAACATCCGGGTCCAAAGACTTGCCCTCCTCTTCAAACTTGCCGACACAAAAATCAGTATATACATCCAATGCCAAAGGCTGAAGATTAATTAATGTAACTGCCTGATAGAAAGGACGTGACGGAGAAGTAAAAATTCCATTCATAATATGCCTTTGAGAACCCGAAAAAATGAAATGGACTTTTGTACAACGCTGAATATAAGTCCGAAGTGTAGCCTCTATCGTATCGTCATCATAACGGGTTATCTGTTGAAATTCATCTATAGCCACTATACAAGGCTTGTCAGCATTATTCAAATACTGAAAAATCTCGTCCAAAGAAATCGCAGGATTATCAATATCCCCCATTCCGACACTCCAAACCGGATACCCGTTTATGTCAAAAGAAATTTCCGGACGCAAGGAAGATACCATATTAATGAATTTCTCCCATACTTTTCTACCCTTGGGTTTTAATTCATCCACCACAGTCTTACCAAGAACATTTACAAATTCGTTCAAATTTTTGGTCGCATAAATATCAACTATAAAACAATGATAATCCCTCTTAAGTTCCTCATCATCAAATAAATGATATATTAAACCAGTTTTACCCAAACGTCTCGGAGATACGAGTGCGACATTATTTTCATTCGTCAACAAACTCTTAAGAGTCTCAGTCTCTGAAACCCTGTCACAGAAATATTTTTTCCCGGCATAGCCACTGGTAACAAATGGATTTTTCATTCTATCAAAAATTTACATATTCGGTTTCATATCAATTCCTTATATTTCAAGCAAATATAAGGAAAATATTTCAATTGTCATAAAATAATAATCACAAAGTAATAATTATAAAATAACAATGCGAATAAGCTCGATTTCGCGGATGGCCGTGGAGTGCCAGTCAATGAACGGGGGCAGGGACTGAACGGCAGGATGCAGCAGCAAAGCCGCGATTTTCTCTCCCATGCCGGACACAAATTTCCCATAGCCGGGAGTATGCCTTTCGGCAAAAGGCACGGTAAACTCATCACCCACAGCCTCCGGAATGCCACCCACACGCGAACCGACCACGTTTGCACCGCATTTCACGGCTTCCACTGCAACCAAAGGCAGCCCCTCGTTGCGGCTCGGGAGCACGAGGACATTGACACAATTCATAAAATCAGGCATAAGCTCCGCAGGCTGATTGCCCCAGAATTTGCATGGCACGGACATGGCGGCCTCCACATCGGAGCGGCCGTGTCCGTCGCCTATTACCCAGAATTTCAATTCATTGCGTGACTCGGCCGCATATCGTACAGCCGTCGAGAAGAAAATATCAGGCAGCACCGCAGTGTTCTTCACAGAATAGAAATTGCCGACGTATGCCACGACTTTGGCTCCGGAGGCTATGCCGAACTTCTGCCTGAGCGCAGCACGCCGGTCATCATCATAACGGCCAAATGCCTCAGACACCCCATTGTAGAGCACTTCAGCAGACATTTCCGGACAGATTTCCAGCCCCGTCTCCATCAAAGCCCTGCTGACAAAACAATTGCATCGCGCCCAGCGCATTATCCCACAGGTTTTCCGTTTCAGACGAGGATTCTTCCACGGCTTTGTATGCACATCCGAGCCGTGCCAGTTGGCAATGTAAGGTCTTCCGTATCTATGCAGGGCTTCAAGCGCAAGCACTCCGCCGTCATAGCCATGGGAAATGACGATATCAGCGTCCTTAAGAGTAGTCACCAAAGAGGAAATATGCCTTGTAAATGCAGGACAGCCACAGTAACGGGTACGAAGATAATCCCAGAAACCGGCCCTGTACCACAACATATTATAGCGCACCCCATCTATTTCTACAAGCCCGGACTTGGAAACCGGCTTTGGCGACTTTCTGAACTGCCGCGCAAGGAAACTGTCATCGGATTGGAGGCAATAAGCCTCAATCACATCATTTTCAGCCACTTCCTTCAGATACAGAATGCGGTTGTGCACGGCATTGAACAGCCCCTTACGGTCGAATGGAGAGCTCTCGAATATGACGGCTATCCTCATAAACCCAAGAACTTACGCAAAGGCCGCACAGTATGCAGATACAACTGCTGCACTCCCTCGTAATGATACATCATATACATTCCCAACGATTTGAAGAAAGCGAAATTATTCCTCAAAGCCCCGTAGCTGAACAGGGAGTCAATACTCTCACCCATAATATCACGCATCACAAACGCCCCTAAGCCTTCCTTCAATCTGCTGACGACAAACTTGCTGAGATTGATGTCAATATCGGAAGCAAGCTCAGGATACCGCCTCAGGAAATTCGCATTGATTGCACGTCCACGCAGCTGAGCCTCAATTTGTTCCGGAGTTTTGAAATTAGTCAGAGAGCCGGGCTCGAAGCAATAGGCATAAACGCAGTCATCCACCGTAGCGAAAGACTGTGCATGAGCCGCCGCCTGCAGGAAAAATGCAGTGTCCTCGCCATATTTCAAGTCATCATAATATTCATAATCAAAGCTTTGCAGCATAGAACGCCTGAAAATCTTCCCCCACAGGGCACTTGCGACATTTCCCCTCAGCACAGCCTTGTACAGCCCGACGACATCACTGCCATAAGGCAAAGTCTGACTCACTTTCTTGACTCTATCCCCGGGCCCGATGGTTCCATACGCCCCGAAAACAATATCAGCATCCTTCTTCAACAGGTTCTCAAAAGCATCCGGAGTCAGCATATCATCCACATCTGCAAAATACACAAAGTCCCCTTTTGCAGCCTCCATGCCGACACGGCGGGCAAGCATCGGTCCGCGATTCCTGTCCTGGCGCAGAAGGACAAAGCGTTTGTCGGCAGCGCAACATTTCTCAATCATAGCCACGGACAAGTCAGTGGAACAATCATCCACAAACAGAGCCTCAAAATCCCCCATCGTCTGAAAAAACAAAGGCCTTATAAAGCGCAGAATGAAGCGCTCTGCATTATAAACGGGTATTACTACTGATATTTTCATTGCAAAGTAGAATCTAAAAAGTCAAGCGCACGGCCACATTCATTATCCAGCCTGTCATTTATAGTATCCCAGTCAATCCCGGCAGTCAACAATTCCGCCCTGAATTCATCCCCTGCAGAAAGCAGCCTGTCCTGCAGTCCGAATTCCCCGAGCAGGGAAACGAAACGGCTCTGACCGCGTTTCTTATTGCCCAGACAGACAAAAGGCTTGTTGAAAAGTATGGCAAAAACACAGGCATGAAAAGAATCCGTCACCACAAAATCCGCAGACATAATATTTTTAAGCCACTCCTCCACAGGAGCCGCCTGACCGTCGATTTGTCTCAACCAATGCACTTTCTTACCAAGGGACATTCCGATTTTCTCCGCCATCATCCTACCCCTTTCGGAATCATCCATAATATAGGCAAACACTCCACTTTCAGCCTCAACCTTTTCGCACATAAGCGCATATTCTTTAATGTCCAGCAACGTAGTCGGATCAGGCATACGCACAGCCTTGACATCCAAATATTTATCACACAAAGCCACAGCGGAAAACTCACGGACAGACACAGCCCTGAACTTCTTTGCTAATGTCCGGCATTTTTTAGTCTGCCTGGAAGAAAATTCCCATTCATCTGTTCCAAAAGAAGCGGCGTAAGCAATTTTTATCAGTTCATCAGGGCAGAAATCCAAGAAAAAATTTTCAATCTGCGGGGCATAAAACGGACGCCACACCTGATCACTTCCCACGATACAAGCTTCAAACTCATAGTCTCTCAAATAATTCCGCAATTCTTCCGTAGTAGTCAAAGTCTTGGAACAATCGAAATATCTATCAATAAAAGGCAAAATGTTTTCCATCCCGGCAAGCAGGTCTTTATTTGTCGGATATTTTTTCTTAGGCTCACCTTTAAGAGTACGCAACAGATTTTTCAGAAAAACATGACACTTTCCCTTAAAACTGTCATACACATTCGGCTGATAATCAAGTAGAACAGCCTCGTAGCCAAGACGGTCAAGAGTCCGGCACAAAGCGTATGCCTGCAGAATGCCACCATAATTGGTATGCAACCTCAAAGTCAAAACTGCAACTTTCATTATTACCTACATAGATTATTTCAGGAACTTCCTGATTTTCAATTTAATTTCATATTTGAACCTGCGCCATCCCACGAGCAGGCTCTCTTTGCAAAGATAGTCTATTTTTTGATTGAAACTGCGACCGTCCCAAGCAAAAAACGCTTTTCTCCGCTCCACCGGTTCAGCTGTCGCAATCATAATTGAAGGATTGTATTTCACCGCTTCAGCCAAACCAACAGCCTCAGCACTAAGCAAATCGTCCCCAATCAATTCATTCACAAGCAGTTCGGAACGGCGGCTATGCAGAATCAGCAGTGACAGCCCTTTGTCGTCATCCATTTCAGGGCAGAATTTCTCCGCACCCCAGCAATCACCCAAGCTAATATCCGCAGACGAAGCAAAGGCCTTGAACGGACAATCATAGCAGGAAGGGCGCAAAAAAATGTCTTTAAGGAACCCCCTCATAAAATGATTCTTGCGGTAAGGCATTTTTTCATTCACCTTCACTTCTTCGCCGGACACATCAGCATAGCCTTTCACCACCACGCTGTAATTCTTCCAGCCGCTGCGTTTGTTCCTGAAATCCACCTCAGTCAGTTTCACATCAGGAAAATTCTCCGACAGATACTGCATTAGCACTTTATAGGACGGGACACCGTGGCAGACCACCTCCACACACAGCAGATTATCATATTCCCTGCGCAGATACGCCCTCAAACCTGCAATCTGACAGGGAGTGCCGCTGAAAAGCACCTCACGTCCCGACTTCAGAAAATGCCCGGCCTCCTCATAAGTCCGCCCGATGACACTCTGCACATACTTGCTTCCGCGAAGTGCCGCCAAATCCCCAACGCATTCAACACAAACATGATGCACGCTCAAATCATCTGCGGTTCCGGCTCCGAAAACCACGCCTCCGCGGTTCAGCACGGCCTCGGCCAAAAGCGTAAACAATCCGCCCGAGCTGCTCGACATACGGATTTCGTCGTTACTGTTTTTTGCAGCCAGCACAGCCAAAGGCTCCGGAATTCCGGTTCCCATGGCAGGAGTTTCTTCAACCCGCGCGTTCTGTCCGGCCACGACAGCAGGTTTCTCCCCCGACATAGCAAGCGGCAGATTCAATTCAGGACACACAGTCTCACACAACCCGCACTCCACGCAAAGCCCCTCATCCACATACGGATACAGAAAGCCCTCCCCATCCTCGCGCATTGTGATACAGCCGTGAGGGCAAGCAAGCGCACATGCACCGCAGCCGCAGCATTTATGTTTATCTTCAATCTTTATCATTTTCCGCCTGACACCAAATCATTTTCTTCTATGCAACAAGCCCAAAACCAGCTCCTTCTCATACGGATTCATGGCAAAAGCCCACATCAGGACGCAGTACAGCAAGGTATAAAGCACTGCATAGCCGAGCAGTCCCCAAATCGAAGCGAAAGACACAAGGCCGGAATGCGACAGTGCCATAAACGCGCACATAAGCAGCAGAGGCACAAGCGACATCCGTCCTATTTCCTTCCAAAAAGCGGCAATATCAATCCCTTGCCTGCGTCTGTAATACACATTCATAATCAGAATCTGGCCGAGCACCAAAGCCCCCGAAGTCGACGCAGCACAGCCGACACCGCCAAAACGACGCCCGAGTACAATCGACAGCCCCAAGCTCAGCAGCGCAATGCACAAATACACCATGCTCCTGAATTTCATCTGATTACGCGCCTGCAACACAGTAATTCCCAAATTCTGTATCAACGGCACAGTCAAAGGGATGAAAAACAGCAGACATATAATATAGGCATCCTCATAGCCGTCTCCTGCCCACAAAGCAATAAACTCCCGGCCGAAAACCACGAAGCCGGAAAGCAGCAGCGCAAGCACCAGATACTGAATGCGTCCCGTGCGAATGAACAGGTCCGAAATCTCCTTCCTGTCATCCTCCACAGCCACCATCCTGGTCACCTTGGGCAGGAAGACCGACGAAATCGCCGTGGAAAACATCATATACATCGACTGCAGCTTGATTGCCACGGCATACACCGCCACCGCCACAGTGCCGCTCACCACTCCAAGCACGAACTGCCCCGTACTCCAGTAAATCCTGTCCATCAGAGCATTGAAGAAAATCCAAAGGCTATAGACACCCACCTCCTTCAGAAAAGCCCATTTGAAACGCGCAAAACGCAACCTGATTTTCAACCCGGCAAAACAATGGAAACAATATGCAAGCAGCGACAGGACATTGAAGACTGTAGTCACAATCACCAGCGCAAGTGCCTTATAGCCAAGCACAAGCAGCAGAACCATCACAAGCGGATTGAGTAAGGTCCGCAGAATTTTCACCACACGTATGAAAATGAAACGCTCATGGGCCATCAGTATGCTCTCCCAAATGCTCATAGGGAAAGTAAAAGCTAAGTTGAAAGTCATTATCCAAAGAATAATGCGCATCCTGCCCACTTCATACCCGCTCATATTCGCCCCGAAAATGCTCTCCGTGTTCACGGCCAAAGCACCCCCGGCAAGCATAGCGACGGCTCCAATCACAAGATACAGCACTAAAAACATACCGTACAGCTCCTCAGAAGCCTGTTTTTTCCCTTCCGCAATAAACTTAGAAGTATAGCGGACAATCGCATTTCCGAAGCCAAGATCCAGCACAGTCAGATAGGCAATCACCGACGCGGCAATCGAATACAGACCGTATTCCGAACTGCCGAGCATACGCAGCAGATAAGGCGTGTACACGAGCCCTATTACCAGATTCAGAAAAATGGTAACGTAATTGAGAACAACACCCGCCTTCAACTGACTGACTTTAGCCATAAACTATACTTTCCAAACTTTCAGATACTGCTGGAGCACCCACATTTCGTCCCTGTATTTCGCTGCTGCGGCA
This sequence comes from Candidatus Cryptobacteroides sp., assembly GCA_051870215.1. Taxonomy (GTDB): domain Bacteria; phylum Bacteroidota; class Bacteroidia; order Bacteroidales; family UBA932; genus Cryptobacteroides. Next base: position 132,050 of record JBJEBQ010000029.1, read on the forward strand.
AAATCCAGTTCCGCAGCGGCCTTCTGCATATTCTTCTTCGCAGTCTCCACTGCCTTCTCCACCTGAGGCCGGCTCATAGAGCGGATGACAGGGTCCTGAAGCACAGCAGCAAGGTCCGCCTGCACATAACCGTCCACCGTGGCCGAACCCGGAGTCCTCTTCGAATCGTGCCCGAGGCCGACAGTCACGCGGCCCGAACCCAAATCTGACGGAGACGGGATGTACTCCGGCGCATCGTAGGAATTCGCCGCGGAGAAACGCCCGTTATTGCCACGGCCGCCCTCCTCAGGACGTCCCGGAACAAGCGAATTCTTCTTCGCGCTCACCTGGGTCGGCACTATGCCGTGCAACTTGTTGTATTCCATCTGCTTGCTGCGTCTGCGGTTGGTCTCCGTGATGGTCTCCCTCATCGAATCCGTCACATTGTCCGCATACATGATTACGAGTCCGTTCACATTTCGCGCAGCCCGCCCGGCGGTCTGGGTCAAAGCACGCCCGCTCCTCAAAAAGCCCTCCTTGTCCGCATCCAAAATCGCCACCAATGACACCGTCGGTATATCCAGCCCCTCACGCAACAGGTTCACACCCACCAGCACATCGAAAAGCCCGTTCTTGAAATCCTCTATAATCTCCACCCTTTCCATAGTGTCCACATCGGAATGGATATAGCGGCAGCGCACGCCCATCTTGGTAAAATAGCCTTCCAACTCCTCTGCCATACGTTTCGTCAGCGTAGTCACAAGGACACGCTCGTCAGCCTCAGCACGCACACGGATCTCCTCAAGCAGGTCATCCACCTGATTCTTCGTAGGACGCACCTCAATAGGCGGATCCAGCAGACCTGTAGGACGCACGACCTGCTCCACCACCATACCGCCGGACTTCTCCAGTTCATAATCCGCAGGCGTCGCGCTCACATACACAGTCTGGCCCGTAATCCCCTCAAACTCATCGAATTTCAGCGGCCTGTTATCCACCGCCGAAGGCAGTCTGAATCCGTACTCCACAAGCACGGATTTCCTCGAATGGTCACCACCGTACATCGCCCTGATCTGCGGCAGAGTCACGTGGCTCTCATCAATGAAAGTGATGAAATCCTTCGGAAAATAATCAATCAGGCAGAAAGGCCTCATCCCTTCGCTCCGCCCGTCGAAATAACGCGAATAATTCTCGATTCCGGGACAGTAGCCCATCTCCTTTATGAACTCCAAATCATATTCGACCCTCTGCTGCAACCTCTTGGCCTCCAGATGTTTGCCTATACTGCGGAAATACTCGCACTGGGCCGTCATATCATCCTGAATCATGCTCACCGCCTTCGCACAGCGTTCCTTCGTGGTCACGAAATTTCCCGCAGGGTAGATTGAAATCTCATCCAGGCTCTCGATATACGCGCCCGACACAGGATCAATCACCGAGATTTCATCCACCTCATCCCCGAAAAACTCTATCCTCACCGCATTCTCGCCGTAGCCTATACACACGTCCACCACATCTCCGCGTACCCTGAAAGTGCCGCGCTTGAAATCCGTCTCAGTCCTCGAATACAGCGCGTCCACCAGCTCATACAGCAGCCTCGTAATGCTCTTCGCCTCTCCCTTGCGGACATTCACCGTCTGGGAATGGAAGTCCTCCGGATTGCCTATACCATAGAGACAGGACACCGACGACACCACAATCACATCGCGCCGCCCCGACAGCAGAGCCGAAGTCGCGCTCAGCCTCAACTTCTCTATTTCATCGTTGATACTCAGATCCTTCTCGATATATGTGTCCGTCACCGGCAGGTAAGCCTCAGGCTGGAAATAATCATAATACGACACGAAATATTCCACCGCATTGTTCGGAAAAAACGACTTGAATTCCCCGTAAAGCTGGGCGGCAAGCGTCTTGTTGTGGCTCAGGATCAGCGCCGGACGCTGCAAACGCTCAATCACATTTGCCATGGTAAACGTCTTGCCCGACCCCGTCACGCCGAGCAGGGTCACGGCATCCGCACCGCCTTCAATGGCAGAGCAAAGCCCGTCAATCGCCCCCGGCTGGTCTCCCGAAGGCTTGTAGTCCGACATCAGATTGAATTTCATCTTCTATTTATTGTATACAAAGCAAATTTAATCCAAAGAATCAATATTGCCAAATAAATTATTATGTTTGCTCCCTATGGTCGCATATAAACGCCGGCGTCTCGGCAAACAATTCAAATAAATTTGATTGTCTGCTCTCGGCTTTTTGCCAATTTGCTCCCGTTGGTCGCATATATACGCTGGCGCCTCGGCAAACAAATCAAATAAATTTGTTTGTCTGCTCTCGGCTTTTTGCTATATTTGCAAGTTGAAAAGAAAAACAATTTTCAAATAAAAAATAAATTATATGGTTTATTCACACGAAGTAGAGCAGATGTGCTCAGTCAGACAAGGTGCCAACCACGGACCGGCACCTATTCCTGAGGAAGGAAAATGGGTGAAATCCAAACAGATCACCGACATCTCAGGTCTTACTCATGGTGTAGGCTGGTGTGCTCCTCAGCAGGGTGCATGCAAGCTCACCCTCAATGTCAAGGAAGGTATCA
>JBJEBQ010000030.1:0-9875 GCA_051870215.1 Candidatus Cryptobacteroides sp.
GGTAGGAGAATCGAACTCCTATTGCAAGATTGAGAATCTTGAGTACTAACCGTTATACGAACCGAGCTTGTTTCGTTTTGGGATTGCAAAGGTAGGAATTATTTTTTAAACTGCAAATTATTTTTTGATTTTTTTACTTTTTTTTGAAAAAAAAGGCCGGCAATTATTGCCGACCTTTCGAACGCAGTAGCTGGCTGCTCTTATTCTGCAACGATGGCGCCCATAGGACAAGCCTCTGCACATGTACCGCAATCAATGCAGACATTAGGATCGATAGAATAGATATCGCCCTCTGAAATAGCACCTGTAGGGCACTCGCCTTTGCAAGTACCGCAAGCTACGCAATCTTCTGTAATTCTGTAAGCCATTTTCTTTATTATTTAAATTAACTTCGCAAAGATACTACTTACTTGGGATATTTTCAAGTACAGCCTTTAAAAATTCCCAAGATTTTGCAACTGAAGGGATAAATGCCCTTTCGTCAGGTGAATGAGGACTCATCAGGGTCGGACCGAATGACACCATATCCCAGTGAGGATAAGCTCCGCTGAGGATACCGCACTCAAGGCCTGCATGTATGGCCATCACCTTAGGAGTCTTGCCGTAAAGACCCTTATAAACCTTCTTCATCACAGCGAGGATCTCAGATGAAGGATTAGGAGCCCAGCCCGAATAGCTGCCTGAGAACTGCGTCTTGCAGCCCGCAAGAGCGAAGACGCCCGCGAGTTTGTCGGCAAGAGCGAATTTCGCAGTGTCAACTGAGCTTCTGATAAGAGTCTTCACAGAGAACTCGCCACGGTAGATCTTCACCATGGCAAGGTTGTTTGATGTCTCCACCAGACCAGGGATGTCAGCGCTCATTCTTTCAACGCCGTCAGGACAGGCCATAATGGCACGGATGTATTTCCTGGCAGTGTTCTCGCTCACATAGAGGCAATCCTCATGGTCGCAGCACTCCCCTTCCGTACATACGTATGGAGTGAAAATGAACTCGGCATCAGGGTCAGTAGCCGCATACTCAGCCTTGATTTCAGCGGCCACCTTTGCGAAGACCTTCTTTGCACGGGCCTCACGCTTAGGGTCGACATAGACAGTGGCAAACGCCTCGCGAGGAATGGCATTGCGCAAAGTACCTCCCTCAAAATCAATCAGTTTAACACCGGCCTTGCCAATCAGGGCATTCAACAGACGGGCCATCACCTTATTTGCATTCGCACGGTAAAGAATGATGTCCATACCCGAGTGACCGCCCTTCATGCCCTTTGCCGTCACACTGTAGCACAGCCAGCCTTCCGGTGCTTCCTTACGTACATATTTACCGCTCACAGTGGCATCAGTACCGCCCGCACAGCCTACATAAAGTTCACCCTCAGTCTCGGAATCGAGATTGATGAGGATGTCACCTTTGAGCACGCCCGGCTTCAATGCCATAGCTCCCGTCATGCCTGTTTCCTCATCAACGGTAACAAGCAGTTCCACAGATCCGTGGGCCACATCTTCAGACTCAAGCACAGAAAGTCCCATAGCCACGCCGAGACCGTTGTCTGCACCGAGAGTCGTGCCTTTGGCCTTAACCCACTCACCGTCAATCCATGTCTGAATAGGATCCGTGAGAAAATCATGCACGATGTCTGCATTCTTCTGAGGCACCATATCCATGTGTCCCTGAAGCACGACGCCTTTGAGATGTTCATACCCAGGAGTCGCAGGCTTGCGGATGATGATATTTCCTATTTCATCTTCAATAGTCTCCAATCCGTGTTCTATTCCCCAATTGTAGAGGTATTTGCGCACCTGTTCTTCGTGTTTTGAAGGGCGCGGAATCTGAGTCAGCGCATGGAAATTCTTCCACACCAAAGCCGGCTCAAGAGATAAAATTGTCTTTTCCATAACTATATAAATTTATTTACTTAAAACCACATTCACAGGCATTGAACTTTCCTGACCGAGCTGATAAATCGGAACGCGGGTCTGAAGAAGCAGATTGGTGCCTTCGCTGATTTTCACATTGCAGACATTGGGAATTCTGTAATAAATCACAGGAGCCTTGCTTTTCTTTGCCTTGGGATCCACCTCAATCTGCGCGAACTCCCCTTTTGCAATTTCCATCACGACTGGCCTTCCACCCACTCCGTCAGCCGGCAGCAATCCGTTTACGTCAGAGATGCGGAAAGCTATATACATTTGATTTTCAGCATTTGGCGAAGGAATGACCTCGAATTCCATTTTCTGCGTACTGCAGTCAGAATAGCCGATAAAAAGCGAGAGATATTCCTTTTCAAGGCGGGAAATCTCCTCTATCGCGGCCGCCATGGCCTCCCCGCTATAGGTCGCGTCGGTGTCGCCGGTCACGATCTGATATTTTTTCTGACGGAGTCTGAGTATCATATCAGCGGCCTCTTTGGCTTTCTGCTCGGGAGTCTTTGCAACAAGCATATTCTGCTGCACGGACACAACGTCATTGTTTTCCTTACGATAAAGCGTTGCAGCACTTGATGTTACGCTCGACGAAACTGCTTTCCCGGCAAAATCCGCATCACTCTTCTGAGGGAAACGCCACACGGTCTTGTCTGCAGACACCACTTCGCCAAAAGAAATCAGGCCCGTAGCATTGAGCTGCATTGAAGTCGCATCCAAGCGGTCTTTGCCGGCATTTATAGTGTATCTGCGGCTCTGGTCAGCTTCAACTGCAGGAGTCATGGTCAGCGCAGAAAGCTTGCAGCTGTTGGCATCCTTTTCTTTGGCCTTGATACCGAGGAATTTCTCAGCGTATTTTGCATAAGGTCCTGCATGGAAGCATTCCTTGACGGCCTCTACATTCAGTTTAATGGTCGTGGAAGGGAGCGAATAAGTAAGAGAACCCTGAGGATCCTCATTTCCGGCAAAAACCGGAAGCGTAACGAGTGCAGCGACAGCCGCAAGAATTACTTTATTCATATTCTGTTCTTATTTAATTCTCATGTTCGGTTTCATATCATCTTTCAAAATCCAAACCATTTCAGGTACTGGGAAGCACAAATATAGAAAAACAAGAGGAAATTCGCAATATTTTTATATCTTTGTATGTTCTGACTTCCGGACCAAACGGTTCTGACGCTTGAATATTAATCTAAAATCAAATATAATTATGTTTAAAGGACAACCAAAAGGCTTATTTGCCCTCGCTCTTGCCAACACCGGAGAGCGTTTCGGCTACTACACCATGCTTGCCATCTTTATGCTCTTCCTCCAGGCCAAATTCGGCTGGGAACAGGCTGCGGCAAGCCAGGTCTACTCAATTTTCTTGGCGGCAGTTTACTTCATGCCTGTTGTGGGCGGATGGCTGGCCGACAAAATCGGTTACGGCAAATGCGTGGTAACAGGTATTTCAGTAATGTTTTTGGGCTATGTACTGCTCGCAATCCCTACTGCGGCTAACGGCCTTGGAGTGGCATTGATGATAGGTGCGCTTGCTCTCATCTCCGTTGGTACAGGTCTCTTCAAAGGCAACCTCCAGGTAATGGTCGGAAATCTCTACGACGATCCGAAATACGCTTCACGCAGAGACTCGGCATTCAGCCTCTTCTACATGGCAATCAACATCGGCGCGATGTTCGCCCCTTCTGCAGCGACAGCCATCACCAACAGATTCCTCGCAAAGGCGGGACTCATCTACAAAGCCGATATTCCGGCTCTTGCACATCAGGTACTTGACGGCTCGATCTCGGAAGTCAACGCGTCACGTCTTGCCGAGCTCCAGTCTTTGATGCCAAGCGCAGACGTCGCTGCAATGTCAGCTTCGGACTTCAGCGACTTCTACATCAACCACCTTTCAGAAGCCTACAATATGGGCTTTGCAGTGGCCTGTGTTTCACTTATTGTTTCAATCATAATCTATTTTGCCTGCCGCAGCTGGTTCAGACACGCTGACGTCAACGCAAAACAGGCAGCTTCAGGCAACGCCCCTGTCGAGGAACTCACACCGAAACAGACCAAGGACCGTATCATCGCCCTCTGTCTCGTATTTGCCGTGGTAATTTTCTTCTGGATGGCTTTCCACCAGAACGGCCAGTCCCTCACATGGTTCGCCCGTGACTACACCCAGGCAAGCACCACAGGCGCCACACGTCTCGGCTTCAACATCTGGATTCTTGCACTGATTGCCGCTTCAATCTACACACTCTTCGGCATTTTCCAGTCAGAAAAAGCTTCGACAAAAGCAATATGCGGAGTAGTCACAGCAGGTCTCTGGGCCGGAGCATACGCAATTTACGCAGGCCTGCCTGAGGTTCTCGAAATCCAGCCTCAGCTTTTCCAGCAGTTCAACCCGTTCTATGTAGTATTCCTCACCCCTATTTCAATGGCGATTTTCAGTGCACTTGCAGCAAAGAAATCACCTAAACATCCGGAAGGTCTCGAGCCGTCGGCTCCTACGAAAATCGGTCTCGGAATGTTCGTTGCCGCTCTCGGCTACCTCATCATGATATTCGGTTCTCTCGGCCAGGCTTCTCCGGCAGAGCTCCAGGGAACGGTTTCCCCTGACCCTGTAGTGCCTATGTATCTGATCAGTACCTACCTGGTACTCACTTTCGCAGAGCTCCTGCTCTCACCTATGGGTATTTCATTCGTATCTAAGGTCGCTCCTCCTAAATACAAAGGTCTCATGATGGGTCTCTGGTTCGCTGCAACAGCTGTCGGCAACTATCTCAGCTCTATCCCAGGCCTGCTTTGGATGAATGTTCCACTCTGGGCAAACTGGGCTATCCTGATGGCTCTCTGCGTGATTGCAGGCGCGATTATGTTCGCTATGCTGAAGAAAATCAACGCAGCTACCAAATAACGCCTCACCACATTAGTTTGAAAATGAGTTGTATCAATGAAAATTTGGTACAACTTATTTTTTTGATATTACTATATTTTATGCAAACTGATGCTGTTTATTTTTTTCATGTTACTAAAATTAATTAACTTTGTGGGTTATGGATAAAGGAATAAAAAATATGCTCATAGAATGGGCGGCGGAGTACAATGACCCGAAGTATTTCGAGGAAGACCCGATAGCCTTTCCCCGCGAATTTGCCGCGAGGATGGAAACGGGGACGGCGTGTCTGCAGGACGTGGAAATCGCGGCATTGCTGTCGGCTCATTTAGCTTGGGGCCGTCGTGCCATGATTGTGCGTGACTGCGGCAGGATGTTCGATGAAATGGAGTGGAGACCTTACGACTATGTAATGGCCGGAGACTGGCGCAACGAGGACGTGAGTATGCACAGGACCATCAAATGGAGCGAGTTTGCAGCCATCTGTAGCAGGCTGCGCGACTTGTACAGCGGACGGAAGTCGCTTGAAGGCTTCACTGACGAGGATTTCCGAACCAAAGTCTACGGACAGAAACCTGACGCCAAGAGTCCGAACAAGAAGATAAATATGATGAGGCGCTGGATGGTCAGGAATGACGGCAAAGTGGATTTGGGACTTTGGAAGAACAGTGACCCGGCTACCCTGCTGATGCCGCTGGATGTGCATGTATACACCCAGGCAGTGGCATTGAATTTGACAGCACGCAAACCCAAGGACATCGTAACGGCAAGAGAGATTACGTCAGCATTTGCGGATATATTTCCAGACGACCCTTGTCTCGGTGACTTCGCATTGTTCGGTTATGGTGTAACTCACCGACAATTATAAAATAAAACATTTTTGTTTTAATACTACAACATATAAAAACACTCCAAAAGCGTTAGACGGAATGAAACTTTACATCATATCTGGCTGCAACGGTTCAGGCAAAACGACGGCATCCTATACTATGCTGCCGGAAATGCTCGAGTGTACGGAATTTGTGAATTCGGACGAATTTGCCAAGGGCCTCTCACCATTCAATCCTGAGAAGGCTGCCATTCAGGCAAGCCGCTTTATGTTGCTTAAAATCAGGTATCTTCTTGCAAGAAAGAAAGATTTCGGCATTGAGACCACCCTTGCCACGAGGACGCTCATCAAGACCATCAAACGCGCCCAGGAGGACGGCTACACCGTGACTCTGCTATATTTCTGGCTGAACTCCCCGGAACTTGCAATGAAAAGGGTGAAAGCACGTGTGGAGGCAGGAGGACATGATGTGCCTGAGGAAACGATTCTGCGCCGCTACAAAACCGGAATCAAGTATTTTTTCAGGGATTACGCCCCGCTTTGCGAAAGATGGATCTTAGCGGACAATTCGCAGGTGCCTTTCAGGGTAATTGCAGAGGGGTCCAAAAGTGATGCCCTGACTGTCAGAGACGAGGAGACTTATTGTAAGATTAGGGATTTTGCATTGAAAGAGGATGAAGAATAAATATCTGGATTTATTTCAGCTTACTGAAAATCAATTAAATGAAATAACAAGCACAGCGCTTTCCACTGGAGGCGACTATGCCGACCTGTACTTTGAATATACGACATATTCAAATCTTGTACTGCGTGACGGAGTGGTGTCGGGCGGTGGTTTCCATACAGATTACGGCGTGGGAATCAGGGTATTGAAGGGCGAGAGGACGGGATATTCCTACTGCGAAAACACCCGGATGAAGGATATGAAGGAAGCCGCAAAAGCCGCTGCGGTAATTGCTCTGAGCGAAAAGGAGAGCAGGACTTACTGCGGCACTAAAGCTGTACACAATGATTTTTATCCAGTGAAGACGTCCTGGAGGGATGTTGACGCAAGTGCCATGCTGCCCTACCTGCAGAAGATGGAGCAGGCTGTGAAGGCCCGCGACTTGAGGGCAGTCAAGATTGTGGCTATGGTCAGCAACTCGATGAGCGATGTGATGATGTACAATTCGCTCGGGGAACTGACTTTCGAGACACGTCCCATGGGCAGTTTCGTGGTGTCTGTCGTATATGAAAGCCTGGGGCGTATTGAGACGAAATCAGCCTCGAGAAGTTTCCGCTGCGGTTTTGAACTTTTGAATGATACACTTGTGGAGGAACTTGCTGCAGAGGTCACCAAAGGAGTGGACGCCATGTTCAACGCCCGACGGCCAAAGGGAGGGAGCATGCCTGTGGTAATGGCCTCTGGGGCTTCGGGAATATTGCTGCACGAGGCTATGGGTCACGCTTTCGAAGCGGATTTCAACCGTAAGGGACAGTCGGTTTTTGCAGATAAAATGGGCAGACAGGTATGTGCGAAAGGTATAAATGTGGTGGACGACGCGACGCTGACCGGCAGTCGTGGCGCCGGAAATTATGATGACGAGGGTGTGCCGGGCGAAAAGACATACATGATTGCAGACGGCGTGCTTACGTCGTATCTCCACGACAGGTTGAGCGCGAATTTCTACGGCGTGGCTCCGACGGGCAACGGCCGGCGCGAGAGTTTCCGCTACAATCCCATTCCGCGCATGAGGGCGACATATATGGAAAACGGAAGTGTACAGCCTTCAGATATAATCGCATCGGTGCAGAAGGGCATATATGTGGATGAATTTTCCAATGGTCAGGTAAAAATCGGCGAGGGTGATTTCACCTTCTATGTCAAAAGCGGCCATCTTATTGAGAACGGGCGGCTTACCATGCCTGTCAAGGACATCAACATCATTGGAAACGGTCCCCAGGCCCTTGCGGACATCGTGGCTGTGGGCAATGATCTGAAAATGAGCGACGGCACCTGGACCTGCGGCAAGGAGCAGAGCGTGCCCGTATCCTGCGGCATTCCGACGGTTTTGGTAAATAATCTGATAGTGGGAGGTGAATAATATGATACAGGAAAACGAAATACAGCTTGTCCGGCATGCAATCGCCTACGCTCTGAACGCCGGTGCATCTGCATGCAGAATCAGCTTGAACAAAAGCGTAATGGATTCTTATTCGATGTTCAACGGAGCTTTGGACAAGGTAATGCACAGCGCGGACTGCTCGCTATTCATCAATCTCTATGCGGACGAACGCTATGCGACCTTCTCCACCAACAAGATGGAAGTCAAGGATGTGGAAAGCTTTATCAGACAGGCTCTTGTGATGACAAAAATGCTGGAGCCGGACCCTACCCAGCAGCTTCCTGCAGCCAAAAGACAGGCAAAAGACGCGCTTACAGGCAGGGAAATGGGACTTTATGACCCGTATTACGAAGAAATGGACAGCGACAGACGTCTCGAACTGGCACAGGAACTGAGCATTTTCAACAGGACTGCACACGAGACCGGGAGCTACAGACTCATTTCAGAGGAATGCGAGTTCAGCACTTCGATAGACGACAATTATACCGCTGATTCACAGGGTTTTGCAGGACGTCATAGTGAGACTTCTTTCGGCTGTTCCTGCGAAATGACCATTGAAGACAGCGATGGCAACAAATATAGCGGCAACAGCTGGACCGCTTCGCCTTTTTTCGACCGACTGGATATGGCTCATGTCTGCAATGAGAGCCTGGAACGCGCTGTAAGCAGCATTGCCCCACAAAAACGCCGTAGCGGAAAATACAGAATGGTGGTGGCAAACCGCGTCGCTTCAAAGATGGTTACAAGCATTTTCAACGCGCTGAACGCATCGGCACTGCAACAGAAGACTTCATTTCTTCAGGATAGTCTCGGCAAGCGTGTTTTCAGCGAGGGGCTTACTGTAATGGATATGGCCCGCACTCCCGGCAAGGCAGGTTCAAGGCTTTACGATTCTGAGGGCGTATCGGCTGTCGAAGATGCAGTCATCGAAAACGGCATTGTGAAAAAATATTTCGTCAACACGCAGATGTCACTGAAAATGGGTTTGGAACCAACTATAGAAGACATCAGCCGTCCGGTGGTGCTCCCCTACCTCAAAGGCGTGGATTTGACAACTGACAAAAATAGCGTATCTTTGGAGGATATTCTGCTGCATTGCAAAAATGGCATATATGTGACTGGCTTCAATGGAGGCAACTGCAATGCGGTCACGGGGGATTTCTCTTTCGGCATCGAGGGCTTTGCCTTCAAAAACGGCAGACTCTCCCACCCGGTAAGGGAAATGGTGATTACCGGCAACATGATCGGGCTGTGGAACAATTTCATCGCAGCAGGCTCGGACTACAGGGAGTGCTCAAGATGGCAGATTCCTACTCTTGCCTTTGAGAATGTGTATTTTTCGGCTTAGCCGGATAATCAGAGAAAGGGAACTGCCTATAAAAGAACAATTCAAGACTATTAGGAAAAATTTAAAACAGCTTTTATATGAAAATCGCAAATAACAAGGTAGTTGAATTCATCTACGAACTGGAAGTGGAAGGTCAGATTGTGGACCATACTGTCAAAGAAAGGCCTTTTGACTATATCCACGGCACACACAGCATTCTGCCGAAACTGGAGGAATGTCTCGAAAGCATGGAGCCGGGAGGCACGTTCGATGTGGTGCTTTCACCGGAGGAGGGTTACGGCGTTCCCGATCCTGCCCGCATCATAGACCTGCCTAAGGCTGCGTTTGAAATCAACGGGGAGATGAGGGATGACCTTATGGTGGTCGGCAATACAATTCCGCTTATCAACTCTATGGGAGGCGTTGTCCCAGGTATTATTTTAGAAGTAGGCCCGGATAGCGTAAAAGTGGATACCAATCACCGTATGGCAGGAAAGACCCTGCATTTCACAGGCGAGGTGCTGACTGTGCGAGACGCAAGCGAAAAGGAACTGACCGAGGGTCTGCACGGAGAGTATGTACAAGGCGGCTGCGGCGGACACAAATGCGGCGGCTGTCACGGTCACGGCGGCGGACATTGCCATGATGAGGGTCATGAGTGCGGCGGTCACTGCCATGGCGAAGACGGGCACGAATGCCACTGCAAAGAGGAAGGCGAAGGGCACGGACATTGCCATGAAGAAGGCAGTCACGAATGCCATTGCAAAGAGGAAGGCGAAGGGCACGGACATTGCCATGAAGAAGGCAGTCACGAAT
>JBJEBQ010000030.1:9975-56357 GCA_051870215.1 Candidatus Cryptobacteroides sp.
TGCAAAGAGGAAGGCGAAGGGCACGGACATTGCCATGAAGAAGGCAGTCACGAATGCCATTGCAAAGAAGAAGGACACGAGTGCAATTGCCACAAAGAATAATCAGAGGCATCTCGGGCACAGCGGGTAAATGCAAAGTGAAGACGGCAATAGTAATATTGAACTGGAACACGGAGGGATTTCTCAGGAAATTCCTCTCTGCCCTTTTGTCGTCTGCAGCCGGATGCCCGGGAACAGAAGTAATCGTGGCGGACAGCGCTTCCACTGACGGCTCCATGAAAATGATGTCCGGGCTTTTTCCGGAAGTCAGGACTGTTCCACTTGACAAAAACTATGGTTTCACCGGAGGTTACAACAGGGCCTTGGCACAAATTGAAGCCGAATATCATGTACTGATCAACAGCGATATAGAAGTCTCTGACGGCTGGTTGGTTCCGCTTGTGGAATGGATGGACAACCATCCCGAATGCGCAGCCTGTGCACCGAAACTTCATTCCTTTTACGACAGGGATATGTTCGAATATGCCGGTGCGGCAGGCGGCTTCATCGACCGCTTCGGCTATCCTTTCTGCCGGGGACGTATCATGTCACGGCTTGAAAAGGACGAAGGACAGTATGACGCTGAAAATGAAGTATTCTGGGCAAGCGGTGCCTGTCTGATGGTGCGCAGCGCACTCTACCGCAAACTCGGCGGTCTCGACGACAGATTTTTCGCCCACATGGAGGAAATAGACCTTTGCTGGAGACTGCAGTTGCAGGGCTATAAAATCAATGTCGTACCGGCCTCGACGGTATGGCATCTCGGCGGAGGCACTCTCTCCCCTGCATCGCCGTTCAAACTTTATCTGAATTTCCGCAACAACCTGCTGATGCTGGAAAACAATCTCGCCAAAACATACGCATTGAAATATTGCAGGGACGGCAGGACTTCAGAGCAGGCTGCAAAAAAAGCCGTTTCCAAAGCACGCAGAACAATATTTACCAGAATGTGCCTTGACGGAATGTCTGCGATGGTCTATCTCTGCTCGTTCAATTTCAAGAAGTTCAGAAGCGTCCTGAATGCCCACAGAGACTATCGCAAGCTGCGCACAAAAACCTCAGTTCCGGACATTTCCGCCTATTTGGAAGAATACGGTGACAAGGCAGCGGTCGTCGGCATCTACAGCCGGTGGATAGTCCTGCAGAACCTCCTACACTGCCCTGTCCGTCCGGATAAATTCATAAATTACTGATTTTTTTTGTACGGGTGAGTCCCATTTGCCGAATTGCGTATGAATTGTGGGATTCAAGCAACTTATGAGCACAAAGTCATATTAAGTCACTCAGTCCTGATTGACTCTACAGGGTCGGAGGTAGCGGCCGAAAGACAGCGGAGGGTGACCACGCAGACAGTCACGGCAAGCACGGCGAGCAGCGAGAGCGCGAAAATCCACCAGTGGATCGGCATCCTGTAGGCAAAGCCTTCCAGATAGCTGTCTACGACAAGCCATGACAGCGGCACGGCAATCACGAAGCAGACGAGCACTATTCTGACGAATCTGGCGTTGAACATTTTCAGGATGTCGCCTACGGTCGCACCGTTCACACGCCTGATACCTATTTCCTTGCGTCTGTACTCGGCCTCGAACATCACAAGTCCGAAGACTCCCATCAGCGAAATTACAATTGCCAGGACAGTGAAAAGCAGAATGATACGCGAAGTTCTCTTTTCCGCCTGATACTGATTTTCCAACGCCTTGTCAAAGAACTGGACATCAATCTCCTCCTCAGCCGTCATCGGGTCCAGTTCGTGGAGGATGCTCTTGATGCGGGTAATCAAATGCGGGTAATCTGCATTTGGCTCGGTCCTGACGTACAGAATATTACGTATCTTCCACGAATTCTTTCCGAAAATATACAGGGCAAAAGGAGCGACATCGTTTGACAACGGTCTGTAATTGAAATTCCTGCAGAAACCGGCTATCTCCGTCTCACCGTTGTGTCCTACCATTTTATCCTCTAAAGTGAGTCCGAACTTGTCGCGGGCCGCTTCATTGAAAATGAATACGCCCCTGTCGCTCTGTTCGTCGCTCTTGGTAAAATTGCGTCCGTCAACAAGTTCAATGCCCATCACATCAAGAAAATTATAGCTTACAGGATAACATTCAAAATGTATGTTCTCGTCCTTGAAATCGCGTCCCCACCCCATTCTGCCGGGTTCGACAATTCTTCCGTTTGCCCAAGTCACATCCTTGATGCCCGGCTCGGCCTTGAGTTGGTCAGTGGCCGTCCCGCTCATATTGGCCGCCAATCTGTAGCTCGTCCTGACTTCTAAAAGCCGGCTGCGGTCAAAGCCCATATCATGGTGCAGCATATAATTTCGCTGCATAGTGATGAAGCTGACGCAGATGATAAGACACATTGACACAAGAAACTGGAAACCGATCAGCCCCGTACGGAAAATCTGTCCTTTTGCCGTTGAGCCAAGACTGCCCCTCAGGGCAAAAGCCGGTGAGAAGGAAGTAATGTACAATGCAGGATAAAGGCTTGATACCACGCCAAGCAGAATCATTGCAACCACAATAAACACCGTCACAACAACATTCTGCGAAAATGCGAGACTGCAACGTATCAGAGAGCCCCATTCGCTGCCGGCAAAGAGACCCACAAGCAGAGCGGCAATTGCAAGAGCGGCCACGACCATCAGAACAGACTCACCCACTACCCTCAATGCCAGCTGCAGACGCGTAGCCCCGAGAATTTTCCTCGTATTGAAACTTCGCAGACGAAGCGGTACAAGAGCGAAGAAGAAATTCACAAAATTGATGAAAGCTATGATTATCACCAAAATGGCAATCGCAAGCAGAGTATAGGTGTTTGTGCTGTTTCCGCTGCGTCCCGGGGTGCGCACAAGCTTTTCAAAATACAGTCCGTCCAAGGAGAAAAGGCGGACTCTGAAGCGTTTCTCCACTTCAGCCCTTTCCTCATCAGTCATCGGCCTGTCAAAGTCCTCGGCTGCTCCTTTGAGCATCAAATCAAAAGCCTGTGTTTCAAATTCCTCCTTATCGGAAGCGGAATGCAACTTGACAAAATAAGGATAACTCCATTCATTCCAATCATCTATGCTCTGGTCGCCGATGTTGTCAAAACAGTCTATCCCGCTCATGTCACAATTTTCAGGAAAGTCTTTGAAGATGGCCACAATGGTAACTGCCGTCATTTCTCCGGACATTTCTTTCCTGTAAATTGCATCGCCGACATTCAAAGACAATTCCTTTGCCTTTTTCTCGGACAAAGCTATTCCGTCTGACGCTTTCTGCATTTTGCCGAAGCTGCCGCTGACAGCTTCAACTCCGAATACATCCAAGGCTCCGGAAGAAAAACTGCTTTGGAACAAAGCCATTCCGGTATCCGAGTCAAGTGAATAATAATACTTCAAATTAGCTCCATTGGTGCCCAGATAGGACATTCCCCCACTTTCAACGCAAGATATGGAAGAAATCAGTTCCTCACATATAGGCCTGCTGAGCCAGGTCATATAATGCCCGTCCTCATACCAGTCAGGCACGGAAATGGCATAAATCCTATCGGAATCAGCGATTTTCTTGTTGTAGCCCAAGTCGAAATCCACCTGGACAAAAATGATATACAACGCGGCAAAGGCCATCGCCATACCCAAGACATTCAGCAACGATGACCACGCTGCAGTTTTTCTACCGAAAAAATTCTTTATTGACATAATTACAATTCATTTTTGACATCGCTGACTATGGCACCGTCAAAGAGGTTGATGGTGCGCTGGGCAACTGCCGCGTCTTTCTGGGAGTGGGTCACCATTACGATGGTCGTTCCTTCAGCATTGAGCTCGCCCAGCAGACTCATCACTTCCTTGCCGTTCTTTGAGTCGAGGTTACCCGTAGGCTCATCGGCAAGAATCAGTTTCGGATTGGAAACCACGGCGCGGGCGATGGCAACGCGCTGCTGCTGGCCGCCTGACAGCTGCTGTGGGAAATGCTGGGCACGGTGGCTGATGTTCATCCGCCTGAGCATGGCAGTGACGCGCTCTTTGCGCTCCGAAGCGCTGATGTTAAGATAGCGCAGAGGCAGCTCTACATTCTCGTAGACATTGAGCTCGTCTATGAGGTTGAAGCTCTGGAACACGAAACCGATGTTGCCCTTGCGGAATTTCGTACGGTCCTTCTCCTTAAGTCCGCCGACTTCTTTGCCGAGCAGTTCATAACTGCCTGAAGTAGGATTGTCAAGCAGGCCGAGAATGTTCAGCAGGGTTGATTTGCCGCAGCCGGAAGGGCCCATGACAGCTACGAATTCGCCGTCCTTGATTTCGAATGAAACGTTGTTGAGAGCTGTCGTCTCGATTTCTTCTGTGCGGAATACTTTGCACAGGTCTGTTACTTTGATCATAATTGTTTGATTTAATATTGTTTTCATTATAATTGTCATCTTGGGCAGAGCCCTAAGGCGCAGTCGGAAGAGCTATTCAGTTTTGATTGAGTCAGCAGGATTCGCCCTTACGGCGGCAACGGTCTGCCAGAGCACCGACAGCAGGGCTATCAGTATGGAAATCACGGCAGTAGCGATGAAAACCCACGCACTGAGCGACATCCTATAGCTGAAATCCTGCAGCCATTTGTCCATAATCCAATACGCGACAGGCACGGCAGCAAGCACCGAGATCAGCAGAGGCGCGCAGAACTTCACGAGCATCAGCATAATCACTTCTGAAACGCTGCCTCCCATAATCCTTCTCACTGCAATCTCACTGCGCCTCTGTCTGATGAAGAACAGAGAAATTCCGATAAAGCCGAGAATGGAAATAATCACAGCTATAATAGTGAACATCACCACGATACGCAGAAGTTCGCGCTGCTCTCCAAAAGAATTTTCCACATCACTCATCCTCACAGTCCATTCCATATCGCTTGCATCTGCAACCACTTCTGCCACAGCGTCGGAGATTGTTTTCTTTGCATTCGCCGAACCGTCCGTAAGTACGACAAAACTCGGATTGGCAAGCTCCGCAGTCTCCTTGAATGCTATCCTGAACGGATACACAGGACTGAGAATATTCCCCTGATGGAAATCCCTGATGACACCGCCTATGGCATCCGGCGTATATCCGCTTGCGTAATGTACTTCCCTGTCATCCTCGCCTACACCGTAAACACGACAGAATTCCTCATTGAAGAAGGGAGTTCCCGGAGCGGCCCCGTAATCCTTAAGTATTTCCAGTCCGTAAATTTCCAGGGCTTCCCTGTCCATCTCGGCAGAATAAACAATATGCTTTATGCCCTCCTTGTCAGGTTGAAGATACATTGATGACGAATAGGTCACGAGGCTGGTGCCACGTGTAGTTCCGATTTTCTTTACACAGGGCAGTTTCTCAATCGCTCCGCGCACCGCTGCATCTTCTCCCCGGTCCGGAGACACAACGACAATATTTTCCGTCTCGACGCCCAAAGGTGCATTGACCAGATGGCTGATCTGCAAGACTATAACCAAAGAAGCCGTAAGCATGACCACAGTGATGAGATTCTGCAGCATAATGAAAATACGGCTGAAAACCATTTTGGATTTATATCTGAACGAACCTTTCACCACATCCACGGGCTTGTACATCGAAATCTGCAGACCTGGAATCAGACCGGCGAGTATGCCTGTCACAAGAATAAATGCAAGGCTGACACTGACAGTACCTAAGCTAATGTCCCGTTCCAAGATGATTTTTCCTTTGAACATAGTGGCCAAGTCATTCTGAAAAGCAAAGGCAAGAGCCAGTCCTATCATGAAGGAAATTGCCACCATCAATACCGATTCGCCGATAAGTTTAAGAATAATGCTTGTCCGGTCTGTGCCGAGAAGACGCCTTGTAGCCATCTCCCTGGCCCTCATCCCCGTATTGGCCACGGTAAGATTTATATAATTCGTGACTGCAAAAAGCAGAATGGCAATGATTGCGCTCAAAAGCACTGTCAACAGTCCCTTGTCGCCTTTTTCAAGTCCATCCCCACCGTTCTGAGGAGCGAACATCACTTTTCGTAGCGGAGTGAAAGAATATACGGCATCAGGTTCATCCGTACCGAAACGCACGACTTTAGAATTGATAAAAGTGCTTATCGTCTCCGCTTTGGAATCGAGTTCAGCGCCCTCACCAAGCAGGTAGAAAGTCTTGCAATATCCGAATTGGGAGCTGACATACGAATCATTGAACAGCCTGTAGCCGAGTATCTGAGGATGTCTCCGGAACGGAAGAATGATTTTCGTGTCATTGGGCAGCACTGTATTGTCAAGATCGTCTATTACTCCGCCTACAGTATATACAAGGGTACTGTCATAAGGATCTGACATTCCGTCTCTATTAATGAATATGGCGCGTTTCCCGATCACTCTGAGTGGCATCCCTATCGCGTTCCCGTCAGGAAAAAGCCGGTTGGAAAGCGATTCAGTAATGACGCATTTCTCCGGAGAATCAAAGGCGACAGTGACATCCCCCTCTTTGAATCTGTATTGGAAAAAGTCAAAAAATGTGGAATCCGCAAGTAGCATCACAGGATGATCTTCATCATCCAGCAGTCTTCCGTTCTCCGCACGGACAGTACCGGCTGTACTGATAACGCAGCAGGTCTTCTCTATTTCAGGATAAGACTCTCCTATTTCATGGGACACTTCGGGCCAGCTATAGAATGATGACGGATCACTGAGGATGACAATCCTGTCTTTTTTAGGCTGTCCGGCATCCACTCGGAACTGTCTCCAGCTGTAGTCTCCTATCAATATGACAAACATCAGCGCTACTGCCAGTCCGGCAATATTGATAACCGTGTAATAAGGATTCCGCTTCAGGAATCTGAAAAAACTTTTCATTATCTATTCATTCTTTAAAGATTCAACAGGGTTGCTGCGGGAAATGCGCAGGCAATTCAAGGCTACCGTAGTAGTGACAATCAAAAGCACAACAAGATCAGCGACGATGAAAAGCCAAGGCGAAAGACTTACACGCTCTGCAAAATTGTCCAGCCATATCTTTGCAACAAAGAATGCGGACACATCAGCCAAAACCACGGCAACAAGAGCAGGCTTCATTATATCCCAGACGAAAAGGCCGAGAATTTCCGTCGTCGAAGCTCCGTTTATCTTCCTGACAGCCATTTCCTTACTTCTACGCTCAGACTCATCGCGCACATAGCCTACCAGTCCGAACAGCGCAATCAGCAGACATACCATACAGCCGGAGAACACGGTATTCCGCATTTTCCTTTCATCAGAATAAGCCTCCTTCATTTTATCCTTATAGGCCACAAACTCGACATCCTTCTGAGGATAGGTCTCATTCAGAACCTCATTCAATTTCGTCATGATTTCGCGGTTTACCGCATTCACTTTAACTATCACCACAGGCATATAATCTTCGCCGGCCTCACCATAGAACTTCACGCTCGCCCTCTCGTCCTGCCGCGTAAGAATGCCTATACGATAATCTCTGTATACGCCACTGACAGTCAGCAAAGGGCCGTTCCCATCATGCCCGGTCAATCGTATCTGCTTGCCGACAGCTCCGTCACTCCAATCGGCAAACTCCGACATTTTGAGAATAAAACTCTCACTGACAGCGACTTCCGAGCGGGACTGAGGATAAGTTCCATCAACAAACGGTATCCCGAACATCTCGAAAAGTCCTGCCGTTCCTTCATACTGGTCTGCGATATTGAAAAGTTCCTGGTCTGAATCAGGAAGCGAAACATTATTGCCTGAACAAAAGCCGATAGGGACATCATAGCTCAACTGTACGTCCTCGACTCCAGGAACAGTACGAAGCCTGTCTGCAAATGACGGATGGGATTCAAGCTTTGTTCCGCTGAGACGGACATAAAGCAGTTCCTCGTATTCATAGCCCGGCTTGTCATTCACCGCCTTGTCGTACTGCAGCGCGATGACAGAAACCAAAGCTGCAAGAAATACCGTGACACAAATCTGCACGAACAGTAGGCCAAGTTTCCATAACTTTTTATTTTCCTTATAATTGCGTATCGCAGAAGCTACAGGGACATTGGAATACATCCTTGCCGGGACCAAAGCCGTCACGACAAAGACAAGAAAGAGGACAACAGCAAGCGTGATGATGGTCTGCGGTACAAACAAAGCCCTCACAGGCACGCCCATCAGCTCGCCCAAAACATTCTGGAACGAAAGGATCAGCACGGCGGCTACAACAAGCGACATAAGCACATCAACCAGAGCCTCGCGTATCATCATGCCATAAATACCTGCAATGCCGGCCCCATAGCATTTGCGCACCCCTATCTCTTTTGAACGTTTTACCATGGCTGATACGGAGAAGAGCACATAATTGAGCAGGGAAATGACAAGCAGAAGCAAAGCGGTGATACTCAAAATGACAAGCACATTTCTCACTTTATCCTGCGAACTGTACTCCCTGGCAAGCGGCGCCAGATAATAACGTATCATCAAACCGTTTTTCTCTATTTCCTCGAGCGGCTGGTTTTTCTCCTGCATCAGGCGTATTGCAGGATCAAGCAATTTATAATCAACACCTTCTGCAAGACGTACGTATGCACGGTACCTATCGTTTCCAAGCCAGTTTTCCGTGGAAGCCCTGTTATAGGACTCCATCGAAAGCAGGACATCACGTTTCTGAGAACTCAGGTATGGAAAATCCTCGAAAACTCCGCCTATGGTCATCCCGTAGCCCTGCAATTCATCATTCATTATCTGCCTGCCGACAGCGGCCTGCACCCCTCCAAGTTTCTCCGCAAATGTCCTTGACACCATTACGGTTCCCGGCTCGGCAAGAACACGCTTAGGATCACCAGCCAGAATCTTCGTCGTGAAAACATCAAAATACGAACTATCCGCAATAACGAGACTACCGCTCAAAGCATTGCCGTCCTCATCTTTGAAGCGGTCGCTTTCAACAATAAAAGTAGTCCTTGTGGCACATTCCACGCCGGGAACATACTGTCTGAAGCCGGGGGCTACCGCTCCGCTGACCTGCCCGTAATCATTGTCGTGGCCCTGCTGGGTGTATGACGTACGTATAACATAGATATTACTATAATTCTCGTAACAGCAGTCATAGCTCAACTCAAAGCATATTTTCGCTACAAGTATCACGCTGATTGCCAAACCTGTTCCAAGAGACAGAGATTTGATTGCTATATCTTTTACTTTCATTGACTTTTAAATAATCTGATAATTTACATCCTTTGCTGCCATTCCGAGCGTAGTCGGGTCAGAAGACCAGCACCTCATTGTCGCCGAAGCGGTCGTAACCGGAGATGATGACTTTTTCACCTGGCTCAAGACCTTCAAGGACTTCGTAGAACTGCGGATTCTGGCGTCCTATGCGGATTTCACGGCGCACGGCTTTGCCTTCTCCTGAGAGGACGAAAATCCATTTGCCGCCGGTCTTCTGGTAGAAGCTGCCGCGAGGAATCAGAACGGCGTTTTCCGGCTGTCCAAGCTGGAGATTAAGGTAGTAGGTCTGGCCTGAACGGATGTTGTCCGGAACCTCGCCGTCAAATTTGAAATCTGCCTTGAACTTGCCCTCACGCACCTCCGGATAGACCTTGCGGATGACTGCACCGTAGGAATCGCTCTGCCTCTGGAAAGTCGCGGCGAGCCCTGCAAACACGCGGTCGATGTAATGCTCGTCTATCTGGGCTTCAATCTTGTAGCTGTCGAGATTGTTGATCTGCCCTATCCTGCTACCCGAAGCGACAGACTGCCCGAGGACTACATCCAACAGACCGAGTTCACCGTCAATCGGAGCCTTGATGCTGAGATTGTCCTTGCGGCGGCGTATCATCTGCATATTCATACGCATATTGTCAAGACTCTCCTGCATCTGCTTGATTTCCACGCTTCTGTAGAGGCTGTCCTGCTCGGCCCTGTCAATAACGAGCTGCAGTTTTCCTGCAGCAAGTTCATAGTCCTCCTTTGCGGTAAGATATTCCTCCTTGGAGATGAGCTTTTCTTCATACAAAGCCTTGTTCTGCAGATATTTGCGCTTCATCCTTGCCACCTCAGTCTGCAACTGCAGTCTGTCCTGGCGCAGAGAGAGTTTCTGCTGCTCCATGGAAATCAAGGTGTTGCGAAGGATATTCTCCTTCTCGGCGAGCTCTGCTTCCGAATTCAGAATCTGCAGGTCCAGATTGTCGTTGCTCAGGCGCAGAATCACATCGCCGGCCTTGACTTTCGAGCCTTCTTCGGTGACTATTTCCTGCACTATACCGCCTTCCTGCGGACTCAGCTGTATAGTCGTCATAGGCTGCACCTGGCCGCTGATACGGATATAGTCGTTGAATTCTCCGCCGGTCACTTCTCCTATTGTAAGCGAGTCGGAATCCACGCGCAGAGTTGACGAATTGTCCCTGAGCACCAGCCAAAGTACGAAGGCAAGCAACAATGCCCCTCCCCAATACGGCAGTGCCTTTTTTGTAAACATCAGGCGTATGCCTTTTTTCTTTTCGATTATTTTGTCCATAATAAAATATTGTTCTTCCATTATCTGTAATATTGAGCGAAGTGCATAGCACGTAGCCGAAGGTCCTTCAAGTTATCCCTAAAATGACAAATGTCGGTCATTGCAGGGTATCTGTCAAAATTGTTCAATATATGATATTCCATTGTAGTATTTCACAACGCTGTTTTTGAGACTGAGCTTCAGAAGGGCGTTCAGCCTCTCCGCCTTGGCACTCATATATGAATCCGATGCCTTGCGGTAGTCAATCGGAGAAATCAGTCCCTGATCGTATTTCTTCATGTTCATCTCCCAAGCCTGTTCCTGGGCATTTTCCCTTTTATAAGCCTGGGTCAGAGCCGCTTCCGCTCCATCCCTGTCTTTCACCGCCCTTGCAACTTCCGCCCTTACATCACGCATGGCCATATTATATTCGGCAGTGGCACGTCTGAGGGCGTTTTTCTTCCTGCGGAGATTTGAAAAATGAGAAAGTCCGTCGAAAATCGGGAAACTGAGTGTAAGCTGTACATATTCACCTCCATTGTTCACGAACTGGCTGCCGAAAGCTACGGGTGTGTAGCCGGTCTGTCCAGGGTAGGTGAAATAATTCGTGGACCAGCCACCGTTCAGCGAAAGCCGTGGAGTGAATTTCCATTTGGCGATACGCAGGTTGAGAGCGGCATTTTCCATAGTAGCCTTTGCCACAAGAACATTCGGATTGTGCTCAGAAGCGTATTCGGAGAGTTCCTGAAGGTCTGCACCCTCCGCCTCACAGAGCTGTCCGCCTACACTTTCGGAATCAACCGCAAGTTCCTGCTCCGGTTCCCAGAACATCACATCCTTCAGCGTGATAAGCGCATCCTCATACTGGTTTTGCGCCGTAATCAGATTGTACTCCATATCTGCCACGTCCGCCTCGGCCTGCACCACATCAGCGTGCCCTTTCATTCCAAGTTCCTCCTGCCTGCTGATCAGAGCGAGACTTTCCTTCATAGTCTGCAACTGGTCTTCAACAATGCGGGACAGCTCTTTGTAGTACACTACATTGCAGAAAGCTTCCATGGTCGCGAGACAGATTTCATCTTTCATCAGGGTCTCGCGGTCTATGCCCATCTGCAGGGAAGTCCTGGAAATTTTGATATTGTTGATGGCTTCAAAGCCGTTGAAGAGGGTAATACTGCCTGAGATGTAGTATCCGTTGCTGAAGGAAGTGGTTGACACGTATGTATTTGTCTGAGGGTCCACGCTTCGTCCGAAATTGCTGTAGGCATTGACTCCTGCAGAAATGCTCGGGGTAAAAGCAGCGAGAATAGCGTCGCGGCGGGCAACACGCGCATTGTCGATGTCGGTCTGCTGGATTTCCACTTTGGCGGAATTCTCCAGGGCATATTCCATACATTCTTTGAGTGTCAGTTCGCGTGCTGAACCTTCAGCCGGCATTTCCCGGGCGGAGAGGACCACACCTGCGAACAGCAGCGATAAAACGGTTATTTTTATTTGTTTCATAATCCTTAAATATCTTATTTTCTATCCGTCTTCAAAAATCCAATAAAAATTTACGGCGGTTTTCTGTTTTCAAGCCATTCAGGTATGCACCGGCCGTGCCAAATTATTTAAAATTATATTTATCAAACACTTACAGATTTGAGCTTTCTTCGCAATTGTAAAATTTCTTTACACTCCTGTAAAATCCGCGCTTTACTGCCCGGCTCTGCCCCTCTTTCCGTCCTACTTTTCAAGCCTTGCATTTATTATTTTTCTGAGTAAATTTGCATAAAACAAATAAGGAAATGAAAGCAGGAAAAGTGCTGGTGGCGGATGACAACCAGGGTATAAGATCATCCCTCAAATTGCTCTTACCCAATTATTTCTCTGATGTGGACATAATTTCTTCTCCGAAAATCCTCATCAGCAGGATAGAGACGTTCCGTCCCGACGCTGTACTGCTGGACATGAATTTCACGGATGAGAACAACACGGGCAACGAAGGACTGTTCTGGCTCAGCGAAATAAAGGACCGCTTCCCGGAAATCAATGTGGTACTGTTTACAGCATACGCTGATGTCAGTCTTGCTGTGGAGGGAATGAAACGCGGTGCCTTCGACTTTATCGTCAAACCATGGGAAAACGCCAGGCTGATAAGCACGCTTCAGCAGGCTGCCGCAAAGAAAAAACAGGCAGCATCCATGACTTCTGACGAGGAAATATATTGGGGCTCCGGACCGGCAATGCTGGAAATCCGCAAGACAGTCGAGAAAGTAGCACCGACAGACGCCTCGGTGCTGATAACCGGAGAAAACGGCACGGGCAAGGACATGATAGCCAATCAGATACATCTGCACTCGGAGCGCAGGAACAGGCCTTTTGTAGCGGTGGACCTCGGCTCCATCAGCGAATCACTTTTTGAAAGCGAGATGTTCGGACACGTAAAAGGCTCATTTACAGGAGCTTTTAGCGACCATACAGGCAAATTCGAACAGGCGGACGGAGGCACGCTTTTCCTTGACGAGGTGGCGAATATTCCGCTGAATCTCCAGTCAAAACTGCTCAGAGTGCTACAGGACAGGAAGGTGACGAGGGTAGGCGACAATCTCAGTCGTCCGTTTGACGTCAGGTTGATTTGCGCGACCAACGGAAAGCTCGAAGAAATGGTCCGTGACGGGAAATTCCGTGAGGATTTATATTATAGAATCAACACCGTCAGAATCAAGCTGCCGCCGCTGAGGGAGCGCAAAGATGAGATATTACCGCTTGTAAATCAATTCCTTGGAGTATATGCCGACAAATACCATAGAGCTGTTGCCGGAGTGGGCGGAGAGGCGTCTGCAAAACTCTTGGCGCACAGCTGGCCCGGTAATGTACGAGAACTGAAAAACTGCATTGAGACAGCGGTAATCATGTGCGAGGGCACTGAAATCAAGGCGGACGACATCAAGTTCAACAAGCTTGAGCAGGCTCCGACGCACACTGAGGATGACAGCCTGGCCATGACCGAGGAGCGTGCGATAAGGGAAGCTCTCGACAAATTCGGAGGCAATCTGTCAATTGTTGCCAAAGTGCTGAAAATTAGCCGCCCGACCCTATATGCAAAACTCAAGAAATACAATATCTGATGGGACACACCGAGCTTATTATAATATGTCTGGCAGTAGCGTCCGTCGCTGCGGTCCTGACTGCAATTATCACCACAAGGGCTTTTCTGAAGAAAACCTCCTATATGCTTGACGCCTTGGAGGACGGAGAGACAAATTTCCGTTTCAGCGAGAAGAAATTAAGAATGCGGTCCACCAATAGGATACTCAACCGCCTGAAAAGCATTTTTGAGAAGGAAAAGGACAGAATACGCGAACAGGACGCCTATCTCGCCGGAATGATGGAAAACATCAGCACCGCCATCATAGTTTTGGGTGAGGACGGTGTGGTAAAATACTGCAACAGTCCTTTCCTGAAAATGATGAACATCCACGCTATCAGCAATATAAGGCAATTGTCGGCAATAGCTCCGGATTTCGTTCATGCCCTGCTCACCGCCTGCAAAAACGGCGAATCGAGGTCGGAAATCGAAAATGAACTCGGAAAGGCCGAATACTCCATCAGACGCTCGAATGCAAGCCTGTCAGGCAAAGAAGTCAACATTCTGTCCATCAATGACATAAGCAAAGAAATTGACGAAAACGAGCAAAAATCCTGGGAAAAGCTCATCAGGGTGCTGACCCACGAAATAATGAACACGGTCTCCCCTATCGTCTCGCTCAGCGAGGCCATGGAACAGAACGAGGAGAACCCCGCAAGGCGTGAAGGCCTCAGGACAATAGAAAATTCATCCAAGGAGCTTATCAAATTCGTACAGACCTACAGGGATCTTACCGGTCTGTCCAAACCGATAAAAACCGCATTCCGGCTCAAGGACTTAGTAGGAAACGTAATCCGTCTCACCGAGGAACAGTTCAGGAACGCCGGAGCTGTTTGTACCTACACAGAGTACGCCGAGGACATACTCATTTACGGAGACGAAAGCCAGATCAGCAGGATATTCATCAATCTTCTCAAGAACGCGCTCCAGGCCGGGGCACATACGGTAGGCATTGAAGCGGACATTGACGGGCAGGACAGAGTCTGCATCAACATTTCAAACGACGGCAGACCCATCCCTGAAGGCAGCCGGGACAACATTTTCGTGCCATTCTTTTCCACAAAAGAGGATGGCAGCGGCATAGGACTCAGCCTGTCGCGGCAGATCATGCGCATGCACGGAGGCAGTCTCAGCCTGCGTTCCAGCACGTCTGAAGCCACCGTCTTCTCCATTATTTTCCGCTAAACCCACATTATCCGTATTTTTCTTTATTCTGCCGGTGCAGAATATCCGGATTTATATGTAACTTTGTGGGTTATTTATCAGGAAAGCAAATGAACATAGTAATAGCAGGTGCCGGAGAAGTCGGTTCCCATCTGGCAAAAATGCTCAGTAATGAAGCAAATGAAATAACCGTGATTGACCATAATGCGGAGAGTCTCAACGCCATAGCAGCGACCTCAGACATCATCACGGTCACGGGCAATCCGTCTTCCGTGCAGGTGCTGATGGAGGCCAATGTCCAGAAGGCCGACCTTTTCATCGCCGTAGCCCCGTCCGAGTCGCAGGACGTCAACATTGTCAGTTCCATACTGGCAAAAAAGCTTGGTGCAAAGAAAGTTACGGCCCGTATCAACACCGAGGAATACCTCAATCCGGAAAACAAATACATTTTCACTGAGATGGGCATTGACCTGCTTTTCTACCCCGAGAAAATCGCTGCAAACGAAATCGCAGACCTGCTCAAGCGCACGGCCTTCATCGATGCAATGGACTTTGCGAGGGGCAAGCTGCAGATGACTGTGTTCAAACTGGAGGACGACTGTCCTATTTTAGGCCTCAATATGGTCGAATTCAGCCGCAATATCGCAGAGCACGGCCACCATTTCAGGGTTGTAGCCATTTCCAGGGGCAATGACACCATCGTCCCCAAATTCGACACCAAATTCAAATACCACGACGTAGTCTTCATTATTTCCCGCCGTGAGGGCATTGAACCTCTGATGAAATATATAGGGAAAAAGAATATGGAGGTCAACAAGCTTATGATTTTAGGAGGCTCCCCTATCGGAGAAATCCTTGCGAAACAGATGAGCAAAACGCTTGACACCATCAAAATCATCGAGGCCAACAAAGAAAAATGCATCGAGCTGTCCGAGAGCACCCCGGGCAATGTCCTGGTTGTGAACGGAGACGGCAGGAATTCGGATCTGTTCATCGAAGAGGCAATCAAGACCTACGATGCATTTGTGGCAGTGACCGAAAGCTCGGAGACCAACATACTCGCCTGTGTGGCGGCAAAAAGACTGGGCGTGATGCGCACTATAGCCGAGGTGGAAAACCTTGAGTATATACGACTTGCGGAAAGCATGGGCGTTGACGCGGTAATCAACAAAAAGCTCATAACGGCCGGCAGAATCTTCAAATTCACCCTCAGCAACAAAGTGCGTTTCATCAAATACATGAACGGAACCAATGCCGAGGTGCTCGAATTCATCGTTGCGCCGGACAGCAAGATTACCAAGGCCCCGCTCAAAGACATCAATTTCCCTGAAAACGCCATTGTAGGCGGCGTAATCCGCGGAAACGAGTCATTCATCGCAGTGGGCGACACTCACATCCAGCAATACGACAGGGTCGTGGTTTTCGCCCTGCCTCATGCAGTCAAAGAAGTGGATAAAATGTTCAGATAATGGCAAGCTATCTTCAGATCGAAAACATCTCAAAATCATACGGGCCCAAAGTCCTTTTCGAAAACATAGGTTTCAATGTCAACGAAGGTGACAAAATAGCCCTCATCGCCCCCAACGGAACGGGCAAAACTTCGCTCATGCGCATACTTGCGGGCAAGGACAAATCTGATTCCGGCGGTAAGATAATGTTTCTCAAAGACATACGTATCGCTTTCCTTGAGCAGGACTACGACTATGACCCGGAGAAATCCATTTTCGACCAGATCATGTCCACCAGCGGGGATTTCACCGCACATCTTGACAGCGAGCACCTTTGGGAATACGAACTGAGGGTGAAAAAATTCCTCACATCATTCGACCTGCCGGACTACAGCCAGAAAATGAAGGAACTTTCCGGCGGAGAGATCAAGCGTGTGGCCATTTCAGCCATGCTGGCGACAGAGGCGGATTTTCTCATCATGGACGAGCCTACCAACCACCTCGATATAGACGCCATCGAATTTCTTGAAAATTATCTGAGCCGTTCACGCTGTACCCTGCTGATGGTCACCCACGACCGCTATTTCCTTGACAAGGTCTGCAACACGGTCATGGAGATGGACAGGGGCGCGATTTATACCTACAAAGGAAATTATCAGAATTACCTCGAAAAGCGCGAGGAACGGATAAGCAATTACAACAGCGAGACTGACAAGGTGCGCAATATCCTGCGCAGGGAATTGGAATGGATGCGCAGTACGCCATGTGCCCGTACAGGCAAGGCAAGGTACAGAATCAACGCATTCTACGAGTTGAAAGACAGGGCTGAAGACAGCTACAGGACTTCGCAGGTCAATATGTCCGAGCTTCAGGGGAGCTCCCGCCTCGGCACCAAAATCATCAACTGCAAGCACCTCAGCTTCCACTACGGCAGCCAATGTTACCTTGATGATTTCAGCTACAACTTCCAGCGCTACGAGAAAGTCGGCATAGTCGGACGCAACGGAGCCGGCAAGACAACTTTTCTGAATCTGCTCACAGGCAATTACTCGGCCGCCGAAGCAAGCACAGACCCGTCATCCGGAGCCGCAGGACTGATCTCAGGCAGTATCGAGCGTGGAGAATCCCTGAAAATCGGCTATTACCACCAGAGCGGAATGAATTTCAACGAGGACGACACCGTGCTTGACATAGTGAACGACACCCGCCTGTTAGGCCGCTTCCTTTTCCCCCACGATATGCTCAACAACAAAGTCGGGCGGTTGAGCGGAGGAGAAAAGCGCCGTCTATACCTGCTGACCATACTCATGCAACAGCCCAACCTTCTGATACTGGACGAGCCTACCAACGACCTTGACATCGTGACACTCAATATCTTGGAGGAATATCTTAAAGAATTTTCCGGTTCTCTCATCATCGTATCGCATGACAGGCATTTTCTTGACAAACTCGTCGACCACCTTTTTGTTTTCTGCGGAAACGGCGTCGTCAAGGACTTCATCGGAAGCTATAGCGAATACCGCGAATTCATCAGAGACTACGAGGCCGGGCAGCGTGCAGAGAAGCAGAAAGCAATCGAAAAGCCCACGGCAAAGCAGAAAAACGAGCTGCCTGCAAAGAAGAAGCTGAGCTGGAAGGAGCAGAGGGAAATGGAGCAGATAGAGAAGGACTTAGAGACTTTGGGCGCGGAAAAAGCCGAACTCGAGAGCAGGCTCAGCACAGGTGCACTGCCTTACGACGAGCTGCAGTTGGCATCTCAGCGTATAGGAGAGATCATTTCGCTTTGCGATGAAAAGGAAATGCGCTGGCTCGAATTGTCGGAGAAGGCCGAATAAGTGCACATATATAAAGATTTTGAGCGGCTTGGCAGACACGGTTCTGACAAGTTGGCAGACTTCGGGCGATGGCAGATTCTTTGTATCAATAGCCTGCGAATGCAACAATTGAATAAAAAAAACAACAGATATGGACGAGAAGAAAATGAATGAACAGGAGGAAACTGTGATTGAGCAGACTGAGCAAACAGTTGAAAATCAACAGGAAACAGAGGCCCCAAAGAAAGAGATGAACAAAAAGGAGAAAAAATCAAAAATAGAGGAACTTGAGAAGAAAATCGAAGAACTCGAGAACAAAGTCGCCGTTGACAAAGACAATTATGTCAGACTGATGGCAGAGTTTGACAATTTCCGCAGACGTACTTCCCAGGAGAAACTCGAACTCGTCAGCATGGCTTCGACAGAGACCATCAAAGGTCTGCTCCCGGTGCTTGATGACTGTGAAAGGGCCCTTAAAGTGCTGCAGGAGTCAACGGACAGCGAAGCTGCAAAAGAAGGCACCGAGCTCATTTACAGTAAATTATTGGGCTACCTAAAAGGCAAGGGTCTTGCTGTGATTGAGGCCATGGGCCAGCCTTTCGACACTGATCTTCATGAAGCCGTGGCACAGTTCCCGGTGGAGGAAGAGGAGAAAAAGGGCAAGGTTTTCGACATTGTCCAGACCGGCTACACTCTCAACGGAAAGGTTATCAGATTCGCCAAGGTAGTTGTGGCAATCTAAGACTGAAGCAAGTGACAAATCAGTGATAGCCAAGCAAAAAAGGAGAAAAATATTATGGCAGAGAAAAGAGATTACTATGAAGTTCTCGGGGTTGCGAAGAATGCGACTGACGAGGACATCAAGAAAGCATATAGAAAATTGGCTGTAAAATACCACCCTGACAAAAACCCCGGCAACAAAGAAGCCGAGGAAAAGTTCAAGGAGGCTGCCGAAGCATATTCTGTGCTCAGCGACAAGGAAAAGAGAGCCCGTTACGACCAGTTCGGCCATCAGGGCGTAGACGGAGCGGGCGCAGGCTTCAATCCCGGCGACTTCGACATCAACGACATCCTGAGTCAGGTGTTCGGCAGTGCATTCGGAGGGGCATTTTCCGGAGGCTTCGGCGGTTTTGGCGGCTTCGGAGGCTTCGGTGGAGGACAGCCACAGAAGCGTGTGTCCAGAGGGCGTGACATCCGTGTACGCGTCAAGCTGACATTGGACGAGATTGCCAACGGCGTGGAGAAAGAGATTACCATTGACAGGTTCGTAGCATGTCCGGATTGCGACGGAAAAGGGGCAAAGAGCGCATCAGACATCAAAACCTGTCCTGCTTGTAACGGAACAGGTCAGGTAAGGCACGTGGAACGCAGCATTTTGGGACAGAGGATAATGCTGACACCTTGTCAGCAGTGCGGAGGTGAAGGCACAATTATAGACAAGCCTTGTCGCAGCTGCGGCGGTGACGGCATCATCCGCAAGAAAGAGACCATCAAAGTCAAGATTCCTGCAGGAGTGGCCGAGGGCATGCAGATGACGGTCAGAGGCGAGGGTCATGCAGCCAAACACAACGGTGTCAACGGTGATCTGCTTGTTGTCATCGAAGAAGTTCCGGACGCAAATCTCGAAAGAGAAGACGAGAACCTCTACTATACTGCAATCATATCCATTCCTGAAGCAATTTTGGGTACCGAGCTGGATGTACCTTGCATTGGCGGCAGCCAGAAGGTCAAAATCGAACCGGGAACACAGTCAGGCAGCATAATAAAGCTTCGCGGCAAGGGTCTGCCTATACTCAACGGCTACGGCACCGGCGACCTGTATGTGAAAGTCGGGGTCTGGATTCCAAAACGACTCGACAAGAAAGAGAAGGAAATAATGGAATCCTGGAAGAGCAATGAAAATTTCAAGCCGGGTGCAGCCAAGGAGGACAAGAGCTTTTTCGACAAACTGAAAAAAATGTTCTAATTTTTTAGAAAAAAGTTTGGAAGTAATAAAATAATTCGTACCTTTGCAATCCCAAAATCAAAGCAACCTCTTGCGCCGGGTTAAATCAAACGCAATGTTGCCAAAATTTTAAGACTATTAAGAATTATGGATTACATTAAATTAGTAGAGCAAGAGTTTGCAAGTGCAAAACAGGCAAGCTTCCCGAAATTCAAGGCTGGTGACACAATTACAGTTACCTACAGAATTAAAGAGGGTGACAAGGAGAGACTTCAGAAATTCAAAGGTGTAGTAATACAGCTTCGCGGTGCTTCTCCTGCAACAAAGACCTTCACAATACGTAAAATTTCAAATGGTGTAGGTGTTGAGAGAATTTTCCCATTCGCTTCTCCATTTATCGAGGAAATCGAGATTAACAAAGTTGGTAAAATACGTCGTGCACGTATCTTCTACTTCAGAGAACTTGCCGGTAAGAAGGCTCGTATCAAAGAGAAACAGCTTGTTAAAGAATAATAATCAAGCAGCATAGTCTGCTTGTGAATGGCTCCTTAGCTCAACTGAATAGAGCATTTGACTACGGATCAAAAGGTTACAGGTTTGAATCCTGTAGGAGTCACAAACAAGAAACGACCCACGGTTTAAACTGCGGGTCGTTCTTGTTTTATTCAATCCCCTGATTGCTTTCGCAACCGCCCGGGGCTGTTTGTTTTTCCGGTCGCGTACTTCTTCGCAGTAATCGCATTTTTTCTTTTTTCGTACCTATATTTTAATTATCTTCGCGGAAAATTTAAAATCAAGAATAATGAAGAAGAGATTTGTTATTGCACTGCTGTGCGCTTTCGGCTTCGGCCTGTTGATGAGTTCCTGCGGTAAATTGGACGACAACAATTGGGATGACTGGGATGATGATTGGGAGAACACCGATAACAAGAATGAAGGTGACAACAACGGCGATAACAATGAAGGTGACAACAAGGATAATGAAGAGAATGTTACTGTAGGATGGCTGGAGTTGCCTGAGACCAAGACCAACGACAATCTTAAATGGTATTTCCACACTTTTGAAGAACTTAGCGGATGCTCCCTCAAAGGCAGGAATTTCTCTTTTGACTGGTGTCCAGAAGAAAGACTGGCACATTGGGTTGCATTCCCTCTCTATGAGGGTTGCTGCGGATCCGGAAGAAGCGAATCATGGGGGTACGACCCTAAAGTTCCAAGGGAAGAACAGGCAAATCTCAGCAAATCATACGGAGAGAATACCGAGCATGGCTATTTCTACACCAGAGGTCACCAGATGGCTTCATCTGACAGAAATGCCGACAAAATCATGAATAAGACTACATTTTACTACACAAACATGACTCCGCAGATTGCAGACTTCAACGGGGGTTCATGGAGCAAAGTCGAGACTAAAGTCCAAAGCTATATGAGCGGAGCGGACACTCTGTATGTAGTCACAGGCGTATATATGACAGAGGATGCAGTATGGACTCCGGACAAGTTCGGCAATCAGTGCATAGTGCCGGACTATTACTACCGCGCCGTACTCTATTACAAAAAAGACGACACTCAGACTACAGTCAACGGCTCAGGATATCGTGCAATAGGTTTCTGGATGGACCACAGAAAATCATACAGCGCAGCCGACAAAAACGTAGCCTGCTCAATCCGGAAGCTCGAAGAACTGACAGGAGTCAATTTCTTCGTAAACCTCCCGGCCGCAGTAGGCGAAGAAACCGCCGCCGCCATCGAAGCTCAGGACCCGACCACCGTTCCCGCCTGGCAGCTGTAAAACTTTTTCTCATATTGACCAGGCCCCTCGGCCAGGCCTGGTATTCTGTCATTTAGATCAAGCATCTTCTTTTGTCATTTCGAGTGAGCGAAGCGAGTCGAGAAATCTTGTGCATTGCTCACGCTTTCATTTGACAAGATAAATTTTGGATTTAGGTTCGGCACCATTTTACAAGCCTCCGAAAGCGTTGAGAAGTGTATTCTTTCAGCTATCGGAGGCTTTTGGGAAACTGACCAACGATAGAGATTATCTTAAATCGGTAATGATATAATCCGATGAAAGAGCGGATGGGTCGAAAGTAAAGGCGGATAAGGGCTGTAGAGGGCCGAAGGACATGGCACTGACAGTGATGGCGAGAGTCTTGCCGTCGAAGTCAAAAACTCCGCTATGCAGCTTGCCGTCAGCTATCTTGACAATGCACGACTTGATACCGGTGGCAGTCACAGGAGTCAACACATAAGTCATAACCGCTCCGGAGGCAATGGCTTCGCTTATGGTGAAATTCTCCCTAAGCCCGGTAAAAAGCAATGCCGGATTACTCAAATCGAAACTCCCGTCCGAAACACAATCAACCACCACTTCCCTTGACTCTTTGTCAAGTGTCCAGACAGTAGAGCCGTCACAATATACCTCAAGTCCGTTACCCTGCATTCTGAATGCCGCGCCCTGGGAAACAAGGCTGCCCTCGCCTACCACTTTGGTCCTGTCCTGGTAAACAAAACTATAGTTCATGCTGACACAAGATGAAGACATACGCGCATACAGGGAGTCAAACGCCTCAGTATCGCGTGCAAAAAGTTCCAGGCATTGCAGGCCGGACAAAACGAGAAGCAATATTATTCTACGGATTTTCATAACAGTCATTTTTTATCTCTGAGGAACATCCCCAAAACCTACTGTTGCAAAAACGGTGCTAAAAGTTCTTCCAGATCTATAGTCTCGGACACAAGCACCTGACGAGGCTTCGATCCATCCTGAGGTCCGACAACTCCTGCGCCTTCAAGCTGGTCCATAATACGGCCTGCACGGGCATAACCCACGCCTAATTTGCGCTGCAGATCCGTAGTCGAACCGCGCTGGCTCGAAACCACCATGTGTGCGGCGTCTGAAAGCAGAGGATCAACCTTGGTCATATCGATTGTGCCAGGCTCGCCGGTACCGCCCTCCACCGGAGGTTCAGGCAGGTAGTACGGATGACTGCAGCACTCGCCGAATTTGGTCTGGCTTGCAATGAAGTCAGTAATGGCGTCTATTTCGCTGCCGGATATATATGCGCACTGAACGCGGTCCATATCCACACTGTTCTTGTACAGCATATCACCCTTGCCGACAAGATTCTCGGCTCCGCGCTCATCAAGAATGACCTGCGAATCTGTGCCCTGTACAACCCTGAATGCGATACGTGCAGGGAAGTTGGTCTTGATACGGCTGCTGATTACATCAGCCGAAGGACGCTGGGTGGCAATGATGATATGTATACCTGCCGCCCTACCCTTCTGGGCAAGACGGATGATGGCGTCAATAATCTCACGCGCAGCCTTCCTTGCCTCAGCACTTGAACCGCCGGCCATAGTCAAATCCGCATACTCATCCACAATGACCACAAGATAAGGCAGATAATGGTGTCCCTGGTCAGGGCGCAGACGTCTGTTCTTGTATTTTTCGTTGTACAAAGTGACTTTATTCACACCGGCGCTTGCAAGCAGTTTGTACCTCTCGTCCATCTCCACACAGAGGGAATTGAGCACATCCCTCGCTTTGTCCGGAGTCTTCACAATGGCATTCTCCTTCTCATCCTCTTCGTCTTTAGCATTGGGAAGCACAGCAAGATAATGCTTGTGCAGGCCGTTGTAAGCGGAAAACTCCACCATCTTAGGGTCAATGAAGACGAACTTCAGCTCTGACGGATGCTTTGAATAAAGCAGTGAAGAGATAATCACATTCAAACCCACTGATTTACCCTGCATAGTCGCACCGGCAATAAGCAGATGCGGAGAAGCGGTGAGGTCAAAAGTCTTGACCTGTTTGGTGATGGTATAACCTATGGCGACAGGAAGCTCTGCCTTGCTGTTTCTGAACGCATCGTCATTGAGCATTGACTTCAAAGGCACAACGGAAGACTTGGAATTAGGCACCTCTATACCGACACAACCAGGCAGGGTTACGACCCTCACGGATTTGACGCCCAATCTCATGGCTATCTCACGGCTGACATTCTCCACAGCGGAAACCTTATAGCCAGGAGCCAAGAACACTTTGTACAAAGTGACTGTAGGGCCGATTGAAGCTTTCAGATCATCGACTTCAATTTTGTATTCCGCAAGACAGTTCCTGATTTTAAGATTAATATCTTCCAATTCAGCTGTAGAAGGGACGAACTGCTGGTTGGCATAATCATCAAGCAGATCCAAAGAAGGGAATTTGAATTTAGGTGCATCCTCCTGCCTCTGGTCGATTCGCGGAAGTTCCTCCTCGGCACCTATGCCATAGCTCGTGTCATCCACCTCGCTAAGGCTTGCAGACTTGGCAGATGTTTCAGTTTCTTCAAACTTGCTTTCTGCCTTATCGACTTCCGTAGTCAGATCAGACATTGTCTGCTGACCTTCATCATATAAGACGTTTTCACGTACAACATCAGCAGCCACCTCAAAAGCAGGGTCAGGCAGGTCAAACGGCGGCAATTCCACTTCCGGATTCTCCGGTTCATCAAACACAAGCGGCTCGTCTACAGCAGGTCCGTCCACAACAGGCCCGTCCGCTGTTGGGTCCACAAGAGGCTTCTCAGATTCCGGTTTCTTCTCACCCAATCCGGCAAACCATGCGGCAAAACTTCCACTGGCAAAAAGAAGCCATATAATAGTCAGGACGCCTAAAAAAACGCCTGGGACAATCGGTCCCATACCGTCCTTCAAAGCGGAGACGACAGCAGATGAAGCCCTGCCTCCGAGACCTCCTCCGAAGACGATATCCGAACTTACAAGACCTGAGACATATGACATGATCCAGCCACCGAGCACAATTGCGCTGCAGGCAAGCAGGATTTTCCGCAGGGTATGGTGATGTTCATCCCAATGGAACATCTTATACCCTCCTACAGCCAAGACATACAAAAAGCCGAAAGCGGCAAGACCGAAACAGTTGCAGATGAGGAAATGTCCGAGACGGTGTCCCCAGGAGCCGCCGACATTTGTAACATCACCACCTGCCGACAGCACGCTCTGGTCTGTCTTCCATGAAAACAGATAACCAAGCATACCCACGGCAAAAGCGATACACACTGCCCACAAAACGATACCTGCAACTTTCCTTATTGTAGTTTTGGTCTGCTCGGACATGGGAGCATGCACTTTTTTCTTCCTGACTGTCTTTTTCTTTTCCGCTACTGGCATAATTTCTCTTTATTTTCTATAAAATTTGTTTCTCGGTCTCTGCCCCTGTTTGTATCTGAACTGAGACCTGTAATTGTCCTGATTGTGCTGGCCTACACTCAGATCCATTCCTTCCGGTATGGTAATCCTGCCGTCAGACAATCTCACTATATCCTGAAATATAGTCGTATCCGCGACAGTCTCCTTATTCCAGGAAATATACTGGTATTTCATATAAATGCCGAGAGAACGGATAAGCTCATTTTTCTCATCACCCTCCTCCAGGCCTGCAATCAGATCCACAATATTCTCGATATTGCGTCCGTAATGTATGGCCCTGATAGGTTTCTTGTTCAAAGGCACAGGCTCAGGTCTGGCGGCGAATCTCGAAGGCTCAGGCATAGGATAAGGGGCATCAACATCAAGGTCGTAACCTGCAATGATGAAAAGATGGTCCCACAATTTATGCTCATAGTCCTCCTGAAGATGAACGTCCGGATTGATGATTTCCATCACTTTGATGACGGCACGTGCCTGCTCGTTTCTTTTCTCCCTGTCCTCGATGGTCTTTAGATATTCCACCATTTTCTGCACGTTTCTTCCGTACTCCGGGATAAGAAGCTGCACCCGTTCCGTATTATACAGCAATTTGCACTGTTCTGAATTATTTTCCATAAATATAATTTTAATCAAACTACAAATTTACATATAAATCCCGACATTCTACACCGGCAGAATAAAGAAATATTTTTTTCTTTGGAAGAAAATACAGAAAACAGCCTTAAATCTTTACCTCGATGTAGTCTCCTCCGTCCAATTTTTCCTCAAGAAGTCCGTCATCCTTAGAGGCATTGATATACCAAAGATAGCCCTCGACTTTCTTCTCCGGACGCAGACTCCGCCACATCATCATATAATCACGAACCTGACGTTCGTATGACGGATAATAGCCTCCGAACTTGTAATCAAGCACTATCACCCTGTCGGCATACTCCACCACCCTGTCAGGACGCAGCACCCGGCCGTTGAAAATATAATCCACCTCGTTGTAGACCTTGGCATCATCGGACTCTGACGGAATCCAATCGGGATGTCGCGTCGCAGCCTTCCTGATGAAATCATCATCTATATCCTCCGCAAAACGAACCGCGGCAAGACTCTCATGCAGGTCGATTCCCCTCTGCCTTGCGGATGTGCTCTCCGCATCCAAAGTACGGAAAAAATCCAGCGATTCTTCCGTCAGCTTCAGCCTGCCACGGGCTTTCATTTTTCTTCTTGTCACGCCGCCCAAGCCGGCCTGGAGAGGAGTCACGGCAGGATTCAAAGGAATCGTCGGAAGCGGGTCGTCCAACTGCAGCATATCAGCATTTGACGCATCGGCTCTATGCGAAAAGCCGAAAGCATCGGATGGTTCTGCAGCAAAAGGCCTTTCTCCGAAAACATAATGCTCGATATCGAATTTGAAATAATCCTCAATGCACTCGCCGTCCTTCAGACTGGACTTCAATATTTCGTATGACTTGGCCGCACAATCAAGGAAATCCTTTTCTGAAATTTCCGCTGACAGAAGATCAAACTTCTTAGACTCAATATATTCCTCAGACGAAGTGTCATAATCATTGGCCATCCTCCATTTAGCAAACCAGTAGAATATCGTTCCGAAATCCTTGATTTTATCCTTAGGAGACTCGAAAACCCCTTCCACCGGTCCTTTTTTGCTGTATTTCTGATATCCCCCGGGAGTGGAAAGATTACGGACCTCATCCACATTTTCGCAGAAGAACTTCAGGAAGGTGGCTGAAGGCATGGAAGCCACAATATGCAGCCCTTTCTGAGCCCTTGTCAGCGCCACATACAGAATGTTAAGATTATCTATATGAGTCAGTTTCGTCTCACTTGCAAGCGCGGAAGCGAAATAAGTGTTTTCGAGGGAGGAAGTGAGTTTCACATCATATACGCCCTCCAATCTGATACCGTCCCGCAATTCCACAGACTGTTCCAAGGCGCACCATTTCTCATCACGATAGTCGGACAAAGAAAGATTATCAACAAAAGGAAGGATGACATAGGGGAAGGCAAGGCCCTTGGATTTGTGGACCGTAACAATTTGTACCGCATTGTCCGATTGGGCAGAAGAAATGCTCGGATTATAATCAGCCCAGTACCTCAGAAAATCATGCAGGCAATTGCCGTAATTGCCGACATAATCCTTGATAGCATCCATAAAGGCCTGAATGTAAAGCGTTTCTCCCTGCCACTGCCCAGGCTCCATCTGAGTTTTCAGCAGAGCGAAAAGCTGCTCCGCCAATTCGATCAGCGAAGTATAGGACAAAGGCAGTATGTCAAGCAGAGTCAGCCTATAAGCCTCCGCCCCTGTCTTTTCCCGCATAATGCTTTCATACTCAGCCACCTCCAACGGATGCATTTCCTTGTATACATCTACGACCTCCTGGGCCACGAAAAGGCATACCGCATCATTTTTGTTGTCGATATGGCCCAGCAGCATGGACAGTTTGTTTACGAGCGACGAACTCTTCACATACATCGAGTCGTTGGTGATGACATTGACGCCATGCCCCGAAAGGAAAGTCGCAACTTTCTCGCCCTCACGGTTGTAGCGCACAAGCACGGCTATATCAGAAAGCCGCGCACTGCCATGCTCCTGCAGGTCCCTGATTATATCGTAAATCCGCTGGCACTGATAGAGCATGCCCAAATCTTTCCGTCTCGATGCAGGCGTAAAAGAGAGCTCCACCCTACCCCTGCAAACAGACTCCGCAGCCTTAGGAGACACTTTCTGAGCTACATTGGTGTAGAGACCGCTGACAACATTTTTCGTCTCGCCATAATCAATCAGATCCACTATCGAAGCCGCGGCAGTGAAGAAATCATTGTTGAAGCCGACAACGGAAGAAAGGCTTCTGAAATTGGTGTCGAGAGAAGCCTCGCCTACAGTCCTGTGCAGCGCTTCCATATCCTCCTTCACCTTGCTCTGAAGCAGGCCCCAGTCCGAATCCCTGAATCTGTAGATACTCTGCTTCTCATCACCCACAATCAGGTTCTGACCACCGTACGAAGTGTTTTCTGCAATCAGCGGCCTGAAATTGTCCCATTGGATGCGGGCTGTATCCTGAAACTCATCCAAAAGATAGTGATTGTATCTCACTCCGAGCTTTTCATACACGAAAGGCGCATCCGATTCGTCGATTATGTCGTGCAGCAGTTTGTTGGAATCATCTATGCAGAGCACATTGTTATCTGCCATAATCTGCTCATAATAACGCCTCAGCCTGTCGGTCAGACCTATGGAATAAATCTGGGAATGGACGATATTCACGGTACAATATTTCTTGTATTCCTCACCATCGAACAAAGCTCTCAACGCCAAGGCCTCACCCACAAGACGATTGTCGGCCGGAAGAGGAGGCAGTTCCTGACCCTTGCCGAACCATTTCTCCACGCCGTCATTCACTTTTTTCGCGAATTTCCCATCTGCTGCAGCAAGCTTGTCACCGTGGAAGAAATTCGGCTCGAACTCCAGACCTTTTTCGGTATGCACAAGACTTCCGTAACTTTCCAACAGGTCCTT
Source organism: Candidatus Cryptobacteroides sp. (assembly GCA_051870215.1). GTDB lineage: Bacteria > Bacteroidota > Bacteroidia > Bacteroidales > UBA932 > Cryptobacteroides. The sequence continues at coordinate 38,706 of JBJEBQ010000030.1, forward strand.
CATAAAAGTTATGTCCGGAGACACGCCGCAGCGATTGAACTCCCTCAGCAGTCTCTCCGCGGCCGCCAAAACCCTATTTTCAAAATCCACCATGAAACTGTCACAGGCCTGCTGCAGTTTGACGAGCTCATTATGCGAAAAATATACATCGGGATTGAAATCCGGATGGGACGCACAATATTCCTTCATCGCAGTCTCCCGCTGCGGAGTCTCCAACCTTTTGGCCTTCTCCGTCAGATAAGCGTCAGGTTTGTATTTCTCGCCCTTGCTGATTTTATCCAAGACGTTGCTGCTCAGCCAATTCAGCAAGAGTTCATTTTCCCTGTCCTTCTCTGCATCACCGCTTTTTTCAAGATAGAGCGAGTCAAGCAGCATATCAACACTCTCCTCCACCACGGCGTCCTTGCGCAACTCCACCTGATAGGACGGAGTCTTGCCGCATTCACGGGCAAAGGCCTTGAGGGTCAGCTGGAAAAATTTGTCTATAGTACTGACCGCAAAGGCAGGATAATCGTGCATGAGGCATAGCAGACGCTTGCCGGCTTCTTCTTTCAGTCTGCCGTCAGACCAACCGTGCATAAGCTTCAGCTCATCAGCGTATGGAGATTTCCGGCTTTCACCATTCCCGTCCTTTACCTTGCCGGCAAGTACAGCAAGTTCTTCAATGATACGGTTTTTCATCTCCTCAGTTGCCTTGTTGGTGAAGGTAACGGCGAGTATATGCCTATAGGAATGGATGTCACCGTCTGCAAAAAGCAGCTTGAGATAATCCTTGGTAAGGGTGAAGGTCTTGCCGGATCCGGCCGACGCCCTGTAGATCTGTATGTTTTTTGTTCCCATTTTCATCGTTTTATACGTTTTCACTTACCCGATGTGTACAAGATTTTGCTACGCACAATCTTACCTTCCGCAAAGTGCCTTGAAACTGCAGTAACTGCAATTCTGCGTATTTTCTGTCCTTGCAAATTCTTTCGTCTGCGTATCGTAAATCTCATTCAGAGTGTCTACCAAGCCCCGCTTCACACATTCATAGAATTTTTCCGACACTGCCTCGTTTTTAGGCATACGCTTCATAAGGTCGACAGTGGAATATACGGAGTTCTGAATCCTCTTGCCCGGGCCGGACATAAAGCGCCCTAAATATTCATTATCCTTGGAATACCACCAGCCCTCCCGCAGCATCATGTCATAAATATAAAACTGGAAGGCAATGGACGGTGCATCCTTGTCCCCGCCGAACAGCAGTTCGCTGCGAACCTCCGCATTCTCGTCATTAATCCCCCTGTCACTGTCCTTGACCGCACCGGTTTTGTAGTCCACAACCCTGTAATCCGCGTCGTCCGTCAGCGTGTCGAGTCTGTCTATAAAGCCTTTGAAACGCTGCGGCTTGTCCGTTGTTCCAGCCTCAATGTCGAATTTGAATTTCGCCTCCCTGCCAAGTATCTCAAAACTGTCCTTCTTCAAACCCCTGAGCATCGCCCTGTCACGCTCCAGAGTCTTCATCACATACTCTCTGACGATTTTTTCATCAATGATGTTTCTGCCCTTGATCTCGACAGTGTTCAAAGTCTCCATAATCTTGGTCTTCACTATCGCCGAAACAGCACCCTCCTCAGCCTCCCGGGCGAACCAGTCTCTGTAGAAATCATCAGTGATCGGCGTATGCTCCGGCAGATTGTAAATCTCCTGCATGGCAGGATGGAACACATTGCCGAAAGACGCGGCAGTAAGGTTTTCCTCCAGGTCATCATCGGTAGTCAAGCCCTTGACAAAAGAATAATAGAATTTAGCCGGACATATCAAGTAATTCTTAAGCTGAGATGCCGACAAATCCTTACTCTTAACTATTTCCTCGATATTGTCAGGCTTAAGAATAGGCTCAATACCAATAGGATTGATACGCGGATAAGCAATGTCCACCCTATTGATCAGACATTCGAAATGGTATTTCAGTTGTTTGACATAACGACTTTCCTCACCGGATTTCACGCCCTCTGTACGCGAATCGAAAAGTATCCACACGTTCTTCGCCCTCGAAATCATCCTGTAGAAATAATATGCCCACACGGCATCATGATATTCGTAAGTAGGCATGCCGTAACCGAGACGCAAGTCCGAAGGAATGAACGAGGCGTTCATGGTCTTGCGCGGGAACACACCTTCCATCGCCGACATCAGCACCACATTTTCGAAGTCGAGACAGCGTGTCTCAAGTGGTCCCATTATTTGAAGTCCTTTGAGAGGTTCGCCCCTGAAAGGCACTGTTATTCCGGAAGTAAGCTGTTTAAGCATAGCTGCGAAAGTCGAAGCCGTCACCACTAACTTTTCCCGTCTGCCTTCATTGATCTCCATGAAACGGTCGCGCAACTGTCCAAGCGCACAATAATAGGCCCTTGCATATTCTATCTGAAGATTCATCTCCTCCACATCCAGCAGCCTGCCTACCAGCACCTTAAGGACATCCATAAGATACTCCGCAAAAAGCTCTATATCCGCCAGACTCTTGTCAGCTCCCTCCGGATTCAGCCTTGAGCGGCTTATATCCAAAAGTCTGAATACTGCATTGAACAATGCAAACTTCTCAGCATTTGACTTTTCCGCCAAATCAGACATCGGCAAATAGAGCTTGGCCTCCTTCTTCACCGCCAGGATTTTCTCCTTCTCCTCCTCCGTGACGGCCCTTGCAAACAAAGCATTTGCGAATATTTCCCAGACAACCTTGTGATAGAAATAACTTCCCCGACTGTTGGCCGTAACTTTCAGCTGCAGCCTGCATACCTGCTCCATAAAGCTGAAAACCGCGCTTTCAGACATGGGAATGCCCATTGTCACATTTATTTCATCAATTTCCTCAGGGATGGAATTGAGCACGGGCGCAAGCATCGACTCGTCCGGCAGCACCACAGCCGTATTCATCCAATTTCCACCGGATGACTTTCCCTTGGAAGCCTCCGTCCTGAGCCCTCCGACTGCATTCCCCGCAGAAGTCCCTCCTTCACCTGCATTATCCATACCACCCTGAATCTCCGCCGCTGCTGGATTGAAGCGACGCAATATACTTCCCAAAAGCTTCGCCTGCCCGACTGCCGACGGCACAGCCACCACATTGATTTTCGGGCTGACCCTCGTACCGCCATCCTTCCACGGGGCATCCTCCGGGTCCGGATACTTCTTCACATTCCAAGCCATAAAAAGCGACGACTTGTTGTCCCGGTCCTGAATCATATGTCCGTAATAGTCCCAGGCGAACTCGGCAATACCTATATTATTCATCGAAGTAAGCAGAGTTTTCTCACATTCATTCAGTACATTAAGTCCAACAAATACATATTTATCATCCCCGAATTCACGGGCCAGAATCTCCTGAATATCATTCGACTCACGCAGACTGTCCGCCAGGTTTCGATACACCATGCCCTCGTAGGACTGGCCTTTCGCCTTCAGCTGCGCATTGTACTTCTCATACACATCGTAAAGCAGATTCCAGACCGAGAGAAAACTTTCCTTCACACCAAGCCTTTTCCCACCCCCGACATTGGCGCTATGCGTAAAACAAGCCAGGAAATCCCGCACCGCCTTTGCCTGACTTTCGCTCAAGTCGTCCATCCAGCCCGACTGAATGTCGTTCAAATCCGAAATATTAAAAAACAGCTGCCGCGCATCAATCATGTATTTGTCAACATCGTTGAAATCCGCAAGTATCGTATCCCCCCAGAATATGAATTCATCTAAGGATTCGACCTCCCTGCCCTGATTTTTCTCCTTATATACACTGCGGTACACGTCATATAGCTCAATCAGCAGCGTGGTCCTGTCCGTAGTCTCCGCCCCGCAGGCCTTATAGAAGAACTCATTGATAGTGGTCATGTCAGGCAGTCTGACCGCCCCCTGCCCTTTGAGAGTAAGAGCCAGATAATGCCTGAAAAAGACCATTGCCCTCCTGTTCGGGAAGATGAAACAGCAGTGTTCGAGGTCCGTATGCGTTGAGTAATACTCCGCTACGAGTTTGAGAAAAGGCCCGGTATGTGGTTCAATATTCATATCCAAATATTTTTTTCGCTACAAAGATAAGTCAAATGTACGCCAAACTGCGGCACAGATGCAAAATTTTTCCTTTCTTTGAAAATCTTTCGAAAGAATATCAAAATTAAGCTATAAATTTCACTTCGCAAAATTTGGAAGCCGCTTTTTGCCACTTTTTGAACGCCGGAAATCAATTTTTATTTTTTCCGAAAAAATACCGTCATATCCTTTGATTATTCAAAAGAATATTCATATATTTGCAGAGTTGACTAATTTTAAATAATTATAAATTACATTTAAATAAGAAAATTATGGTAAAGAAATTCAGATGCCCTGTCTGCGGTTACATCCACGAGGGCGAAACAGCACCTGCGGAGTGCCCTATCTGCCATGTTCCAGGCAGCAGATTCGAAGAAATCGTTGACAACGGCGAAGGCCTTTCATGGGCTGACGAGCACAAGATCGGAGTTGCGAAAGACGTTGATCCTGAGATTCTTGAGGGTCTTCGCGCACACTTCAACGGTGAGTGCGGCGAGGTCGGAATGTACATCGCAATGAGCCGCCAGGCTGACAGGGAGGGTTATCCTGAAGTTGCCGAGGCATTCAAGAGATATGCTCTCGAGGAGGCTGACCACGCTGCAAAATTTGCAGAGCTTCTCGGCGAGGTTGTATGGGACACCAAGACCAATCTTGAGAAACGTATGATCGCCGAGCAGGGCGCTTGCGAGGACAAGCTCCGCATTGCAAAACTCGCCAAGGCCCACAACCTTGACGCTATCCACGACACAGTTCACGAGATGTGCAAGGACGAGGCCCGTCACGGCGCGGGTTTCCAGGGTCTTTTCAACCGATATTTCAAAAAATAAGCGGTAGCGTTTGACTGGAATTCCAAGGAGGCTGTGTCATAATTGGCGCAGCCTCTTTTTGTTAAAACAAAACAGGTGTGCTCTTATTATTCAAGCAACCCTATTGACTTTGAGGCAGCTTCTCTGTCGGCGAGCTGTCCGATCAAAGACCAAGTTACAGACCGGCAACAAGCTCTGGAGCAAGGTCTGTTATTTTTGATATTACATCCATTGCAAAGCCCTCTTGCTTCATTTTAACCGCTATTTCCATATCACGTTCCTCACGGGCCCTTTCTACCAGACTCACCTGTCGGCCATTTTGAAGCCTGGAGTCATAATCATACCTCGTCTGAAGGTTTACCCAATCAATCGAAGGAATGCCAAGAGCCTCCTCCAATTTGTCGGCTGTCTGCTTATTGATACGACGTTTCCCTTTGATGATTTCGCTCAAATGAGAGGCTTGCATCCCGATCTTATGTGCAAAATCTTTCTGCGAAATCCCCCGTTCCACAAGCTCAGCCTTCAATATAATCCCCGGGTGAATCGCCATTAAAGCCGGCGCATCATTTTTTGTTGCCATAATGATCATCATTTAATTCAACTATCATTATTTCAATTCCTCCGTCAATTTCTTTAAACAGAACTCGCTCAACCCTGCCATTTACCGGTCGTACGGAACTTAGATTGACATTGTTTGCCAACTTTTCGTAATGCAAAAAGCTATATAACTTCAAACCTTCTGCATTGTCAACAATCTGCATGATTTTGTACATTCTTGCCAACCCCTCCATAAATTTTTTGCTTCTGGAGTACTTCCTATACTTCCTGTTTTGAGCGGTATTGATCAGTTCTTCAAAATCAGGATCTGAAATAGTGACTTTCATTTCTTTGCAAATATAAAAATAATTCCCAAAATATGGAATTCTGAAATGTTTTTTTTGCATCTCAAGATTTCACATTTCATCATCTCCCCGTAAAGTTTGCAAAAGAAAAAGAGCAAAACAACTTTTGGGGAGCCGTTTTGCTCTGCGTGGGAATAATTTGTGCTTTATTTTATTTTTTTGCTTTTTTTTAATAATCTGAAGCACTTTCCATATACAGGATTCCTCGACTGCGCTCGGAATGACAAGAAGCCCCTCTCGGAATGCCAAGAGAAGCGGTCGGAATGACAATAGAAGCTACACTCGGAATGACAGTAAGGGATACGTGCACGGAATAAAGGGCAAGTACAGTACTACTCTTCAAAATCGTAATCGTAATCGTCATCGGCATCGGCAAGGTCGAAGTCATCGGCGAACCGGGCGGCGATGTCATCCGGGACGGAGAAATCGAGGGCATCCCAGAGGCTTTCCATCTGGCGGCGGTCCTTCTTGGTCGGACGGCCTGTACCCCGGTCACGCTTGAGGAAAAAGGTCTCGACAGGCGCACGGAGTTTGTCAAGCTCCTCCTGAGGAGTAAGATTCTCCGCGTATGTCGGAACCGATTTGGCTCCCTGACGCTTTTCAACACACTCTATGACGCGATAAGTATAAGAGACAGCGCCTTTTCTCACGACAATCATATCACCTGGCCTGACCGTCTTTGACGGCTTGATGTCATTGCCATTCACACGGATCTTGCCGCCCTTGCAGGCGTCCGTAGCCTCACTTCGCGTCTTGTAGACACGTATGGCCCAAAGATATTTGTCTATTCTAACCTCTGCCATAATCGTTTTTCAATAGCTTTACCGGATTATTTGAAAAAGCCTAACGGTGACGCTCCTTCCGGCTCCCCGTCCTTCTCATCATCCGTCATGTTCTCGACGCCTTCGTAATCCTCACCTTCGAGGAAAGGTTCTGTATTCGGGTTAATATAATCATCGGCAGTCTCCCTGATTCGGACAGTAAGTTCAAGAACCACAGTATCTTCCGATTCAGGAGCAATGATAAAGTCATCCGTCTCGGCCGGTATCAATATCACCTCGGACCCAGCCAAAGAGTATTTCACCGTCCTGCCGTTCTCCGTACACTGCACTGAAGCCGCACCTTTGACGCAAACATACTCGATAAAACTCTCAAAATCGCTTACTGACACCTTCAGCGGGTCCGTAAGGCGGATTTTCGTAATCACGAACTCCGGACGTTCCGCCAAAGTCACGAACATTTCATCACTTGCAGCGAGGTCAACAGGCTCAGATCTCTTCAAATCCACTAAATCAATAGACTCGGACAGATGAGTGAACTGAGTCTCCGAATCCATAGCAGATGCGCCCGAGACAATATAATCCACATCAGAAGATTCCATAACGGCCGTCAGACCCAACTTTCCGGAAGCGGCGTGCAAAGTGCCGGGAGCAATAAGAAAGCACTGTCCGGCCTTCGCCGGAATCTCATTCATCGACTCTTTTATCGTCCCAGCCGAACATTTACCGAAATATTCCGCAGCAGTCAGATTCTCCTTCAGGCCGATATACAGTTTTGCATCCTCAGCTGCCGAAGTCACATACCAGAGTTCAGCCTTTCCGAGAGCATCATAGCGTTCATACGCCGTGAGATCATCCGGATGAAGCATCACAGGGCTGTCCCCATGCAGACTCACCTCCTTCACCAATAGCGGAAACTGACGGCCGAAATACTTGAACACATTGTCACCGACCAATCTTTCCAGATAGGTCTCCATCACATCCGAAATGGCATTCCCGTCCAGCCAGCCGCCGACAACCACAGAATCCTCAGAGCACATGTCGGCAATATGCCAGACTTCCCTGCCCCATTCCTTCTCATAGACTCCGCTCCCGAATTTCAGCGGATATAATTTTTTCTTGTTTTCGTTTTCCATTATTTCAGTATCTCCTTATTACATTTTAATTCAAATGCCCCAAACCCACCGTCCGGTCGCCCATTCGCCCATTCGACTTCGCTACGCTACGCTCAGGGTGACATTACTTCGCTGTGCTCCACTCAGGGTGACAAGCGGGAGTTATTCCAGCACAAATCCCGACGAAGTCCACTGCTTCATCTGGCCATTATCGTCATAAATCAGGCAGGCCTCCAAAGTCGGGTCAGACTCAATGAACCCCTTTGCAGCATCCAGACCTACTACCATACAATGAGTTGCATATGCATCGGCAATGGTCGCATCAGGCGCAATCACTGTCGCACTCAGTAGCGAATGCTGCACAGGCATACCGCTGTGAGGGTCAATCGTATGCGAATATTTCCGTCCGTCCTTTACATAGAACTTCCTGTAATTTCCCGAAGTCACAATACCGCAAGGCACATTCACAGCCTTGAAAATACCCTGGATATCCTCTCCGGGTCTGTCATTGCCGTCAAACGGGCTGTCAATGCCGATAGTCCAGGCCTGTCCCGCCGGATTGTGCCCGTCGCAGAAAATCTCACCTATATCCACCATCATATCTTTCACGCCAAGTCCGTAAAGGTATTCCGCCACCTTGTCGCAGCTATACCCCTGAGCCACAGCATTATAATTCAACTTAGGCAGAACGTTGCCGGCATCAGGCAGAAGCAGGGCCTCAGGATGTGCCATGCCGTCTTCAAGGCAGGCCCCGTCCATAGTCCTTTTCAATCTGTCCATTCCGCTGGCCGCAAGCACCTCGGCAACGGTCTTGGCCGAAGGCATCGAATCTGACGTGAAACCGAAGCCCCACAAATCATAAAGCGGAGCACCGGCCACATCCACGCAGCCGCCGGTCTTCTCCCAAATTTCATACGAAAGCGCGTAAATTTCCTTGAACATTTCATCCGGAACCACAGCCTCACCAGAATTGAATCTGCTCAGAAGCGATTTCCTGTTATAGCCCGAAAGCGAATTGTCTATGGCAAGCAGAATCGAATCAATGCCGTCCCTAACCTCCACGTTGCCGAGCTTTACCCCTTTGAGATTGCATTTCACAGAGTAGGTTCCCCCCTGGGCATAACCGCTGAACACCACGAATCTGTCTCTTTGACCGCAGGAAGCCAAAATCAGCAAGGCAAAGAAAAACAAATTTAAATATTTAATTATTCCTTTCATTCTCAATAAATAAAACATTTTAGTTTAGCGATATAACATTTTTGTTATACGATATTTTCCCAACAAAAGCACATTTTTTGCTTTCTTTTGCATCGCAAATTTACATATAAATCCCGATATTCAGCACCGGCATTGTAAAGAAATAATTTTTCTTTAGAGTCGGGCATTTACATTTTTTCACATTAAAACGTAATAAACAGGGAGGAAAAAAGAGAAATTAAAGGAATTTATATTATTTTTGTGAGTTGTAAAATAAATTTAAAGATGAAGATTAGAAAGATTTGTGTTTTACTTCTTGCCGGAGCCATAGTTTTCGGCGCAGTGTCTTGCAAAAAAGACAAAGAGACAAAGGCCAAACCATATTTGTCAGGGACACTTGCTTTTGAGCTCGAATCATATATGCTTAAAAGTGAAGAAGGAATAAAAATGACACCGACAGGGTTGGAGGAAGTGGAAGGCTCGGATGATTTGATTTCGTACTATTGGGTGGTCAAGACTCCTACCAAAACTGAAGCGAATGACACGACGAGATTTGCCAACGGACTTGACAAAAAAGACGGTGATAAAGAAGAAGGGAAAGAGTCTGACGGGTCCAAAAGCTATACCTTCAATGAAATCGGAAATTACAGTGTTCAGTGCGTGGCGTTCATGTCCGGTTACAACAACAGCTATTGTACAAAAGCAGTGGCTGTCTACGAAGAAGGTCTGGAAAAATCGCTCACCGGTTTGGGCATCAGCGAGGATGAAAAAGGCAATTCAATTGAATATCAGGGTAATACTTATTACATCACGACCATCGGTTCGCTCGACTGGTTCAGAAACAATCTGAGCGCTGCCACGGATAAAAGCGGCAATAAGATTGGCTCCCCTGCCCGTCAGATTGAGGTTTTGAACAATATACTCGGCAGAATGTACAGCCACGATGAAGCGGTGAATGCCTGCCCTGAGGGTTGGAGGCTGCCGACAAATGCGGAATGGAATGAGCTCTGCAAGACTTTCTCCGATGTCAAGGATTTCGACGGTGACGATTTTGCAGCATATCCAGGAGTTGCCAGACACCTGATGGGAGACTGCTCGCTCAATGGCGACAAATTCTGGACGTATTGGCCGGAAGTCGGTGACATAATGAACACGTCAAAGTTAGCTATGTTCCCCTGCGGCTATGCACAGCTCGGCGAACAGGATGAAAACGGCACATATCCGGATGCCACAAGCCTGGAAGGCGCAAAGCGTGCAGTGTTCTGGACAGCAGACAAGACCGGGGACGGCTCAATGGCATACTATAAATATCTGACTGCAGACAACAACGCACTTTACACAGGAAGTCAGAGCAGCAGGCATTTCGGTGCCAATGTACGCTGCGTCAGGGAGCACGTAAGCGAATAATAGCAATTCAAGCAGGTCAAAATAAAAACATCAAAATAGTCAAAGCAATGAAAAACAAAGGATTATGGATCGGGCTGGCAGTCGTTGCCGTCCTCGTCGTCTGGTGTATAGGCGCATATAACGGTCTTGTACAGAGTCAGGAAAATGTAACAAAAGCATGGGCGCAGGTGGAAAACGTATATCAGCGCAGAGCTGACCTTATTCCGAATTTGGTAAATACCGTCAAGGGCTATGCAAACCACGAATCAAGCACTCTCGAAGCAGTTGTAGAGGCACGCGCAAAAGCGACTCAGACAAATATTGACCCAAGCAAAATGACAGCCGAACAGCTCAAGGAATTCCAGGCGAATCAGGATGCCCTCGGTTCTGCAATAGGCCGTCTGCTTATGGTTCACGAGGCATATCCTGAACTGAAGGCGAATGAAAACTTCCTCTCACTCCAGGCCCAGCTTGAAGGCACGGAAAACCGCATCACTGAAGAGCGCAGGAAATACAACGAGGCCGCCCAGACTTACAACGTGAACAGGAGGAAATTTCCAAAGAACATCATTGCCAATATGTTCGGCTTTGGTGAAAAGCCTTATTTCACTGCAAAAGAAGGAACTGACGTTGCACCGACGGTAGAGTTTTAGTCCATGACAGGCTTCAAAAAATATTTATTGACGGCCCTGATGTTTATCGGGGCTGTTTTTGAATTGCACGCTGCCATACCGACGAAACCCGACAGACTTGTAAACGATCTGGCAGGATGTATGCCGGCATATGTCGCAGATTCGCTGGAAAGGGTTTTGGTGGCGTTTGATGACAGCACAAGCAATCAGATCTGCGTGCTGACAGTAAAGACTTTGGACGGAATGGCGTCAAGCGACTATGCGGTGCAGACCTTCAACAAATGGGGCGTTGGCAGCAAAAAGAACAACAACGGCGTGCTGATACTCGTCAAGCCGAAGACCGGGACAGAGTACGGAGACGTGTTCATAGCGACAGGTTACGGCCTGGAAGGAGCGCTGCCTGACGCTGTCTGCAGCCGGATTATCAACAAAATAATGATTCCGCATTTCAAACGGGACGACTACTCCGGCGCAATTACCGAAGCCTGCGAAGTCATTATGGGTCTCGCTTCAGGTGAATACAGCTTGGATGAAGAAGACGGCGGTTCCAATGGCCACCCCTTTCTTGGGATTATCATTATCATCGGTATAATCGCACTGATTGTCTTCATCTTCATCAAAGCAGTCAATGAAGATAACAATAATTTCCCTCCGGGAGGCGGAGGATCGAACCATAACAGACCATACAGACGGACACGTTGGGTTGTAGGCCCGGGCAGTTTCGGCGGAGGTTCATCTTCCGGTGGCTTTGGAGGCGGTTTCGGAGGCTTCGGCGGCGGTCTGTCCGGTGGTGGCGGCGCCGGAGGACGGTGGTGATTGCAATTGGCAATTAGCAATTAGCAATTTGTAATTTGTAATTTGTAATTATGAATAAAGAAGAAATTACACGAAGGGTTTTTGAAATCCTGTCGGAGCGTCTCAACATTTTAACATGCGACATTGAAATGGATTCATCATTAGAAGAGTTGGGTGCAAATGATTGGGACATTACTGAGATTATGATGGACTGTGAATATGAGTTCGGTATTGAAATTCCATATGCAGCCAGTGAAGGATTCACCAGCGTGGTCACCAGCGTGGAAAATATAATCAATTATATTCGAAAGCATTAGGTGCCTAATGCTATATTTGGAATGTACAGCAACGGAGTAAGTGTGGGTTTGGTGAGGATAGCCACCCATGGCTCTTAAATGGGAGGGGGCCAAAGCTCTGCTTTGGGAGGGATGTAGCTGGAACTTGTTCCAACGAAACCTTACCAAACACACCCTTACTCCGATTGTATCGGGATACAAGCCTAAAATGTACAAGATCCTTCGACTACGGGCTACGCCCTTCGCTCAGGATGACAGGAAGAGGATTATTCCCACTCGATGGTTGCAGGCGGTTTGGAAGAAATGTCATAGACTACACGGTTCACGCCTTTGACTTTATTTATTATTTCATTCGAAACATCCGCAAGAAACCCGTATGGCAAATGCACCCAATCAGCTGTCATGCCGTCTGTTGATGCCACTGCCCGCAGAGCCACACAAGACTCGTATGTCCTCTCGTCGCCCATCACTCCCACGCTCTTCACCGGAAGCAGAATCGCTCCCGCCTGCCATACCTTATCATACAGCCCTGCTTCACGAAGCGCGGAAATGAAAATATGATCCACATTCTGGAGTATCTCAACTTTTTCTTTAGTTATATCTCCCAAAATCCTGATAGCCAAGCCTGGACCTGGAAAAGGATGTCGTCCGATAAGACTCTCGGAAATACCGAGCGAACGTCCCACACGACGCACTTCGTCCTTGAAAAGCAGCCTCAGAGGCTCCACAATGCGCAGATTCATTTCCTTAGGAAGACCGCCCACATTATGGTGCGATTTGATAGTAGCCGACGGACCGTTCACCGAACATGACTCAATCACATCAGGATAAATCGTCCCCTGAGCCAGCCATTTCACATCCTTGATCGCCAAAGCCTCCTCATTGAAGACCTCCACAAAATCACGTCCGATTATTTTCCTCTTGGTCTCAGGATCCGAAACTCCCTCTAAATCTCCGAGGAACTTGTCTGCCGCATGAACGCCCTTCACATTCAGGCCCATATCCTTATAGGAAGCAAGCACATCTTCGAATTCATTTTTCCTGAGCAGCCCTGAATCCACAAAAATACAGTGCAGACGCTCCCCTATCGCCTTATGCAGCAACACCGCAGCCACAGTCGAATCCACGCCGCCGGACAAACCGAGCACCACTTTGTCATTACCGAGCTTTTCCCTCAGCCCAGCAACAGTGCTGTCCACAAACGACGCCGGAGTCCAGTCCATAGAACAGCCGCAGATATCCGCAACGAAATTCTTCAAAAGCGCAAGACCGTCAGTCGAATGATACACCTCAGGATGGAACTGTATGCCCCAAGTCTCCTCACCATCAACACGATACGCTGCCACAGGCACATCCGCGGTGCTCGCAACAATCCTGTAATTGTCAGGAACACTCACAATAGTGTCACCGTGAGACATCCATACCTGAGTCACAGACGGCAAGCCCTTCATCAAAGCATCCTCACTACTTCCCACTGTCAGCATAGCCCTGCCGTACTCACGGCTCGGAGCAGGCTTCACCTCGCCCCCGAAAGCGTGCGAGAGATACTGGGCACCATAGCAGACACCGAGCAGAGGCATTTTTCCCTTAATCTGCGACAAATCCGGCATCGGGGCATTCTCATCCCTCACCGAATAGGGACTGCCGGATAATATAACACCCTTCACCGAAGCGTCAAGTTCCGGAATTTTATTGAAAGGATGGATTTCGCAATAGACATTCAACTCTCTTACCCGCCTTGCAATCAGCTGAGTGTACTGGGAACCGAAATCGAGTATGATTATTTTTTCCATATATTATTTTTTATAATTAGGAGCCTCACAGGTAATTGTCACATCATGCGGATGGCTTTCCTTCATGCCGGATGCCGTAATACGCACAAAGCCGGCGTGATGCAACGCTTCAATATCCTTTGCGCCGCAATAGAACATACCGGCACGAACGCCGCCCATAAGCTGATAGACAACCTCCGAAAGCAGACCCTTGTAAGGCACTCTCGCCACAACTCCTTCAGGCACAAGCTTGCTGAAATTCTTTTCCGCATCTTTCTGGAAATAGCGGTCTGCCGAACCTGCCTTCATCGCGTCGACCGAGCCCATTCCCCTGTAGGCCTTGAACTTGCGGCCTCCGTCAATTATGGTGTCGCCCGGAGCCTCCTCAGTGCCGGCAAACATAGAGCCAACCATCACACAGTCGCCTCCTGCAGCCAATGCCTTCACAACATCGCCCGAATAGCGCAAACCGCCGTCCGCAATCACAGGAACCCCTGTCCCAGCAGCAGCCTTCGCCGCATCAAAAACAGCCGTCAACTGAGGCATACCTATACCTGCCACAATGCGTGTAGTACAAATCGAGCCCGGACCTATGCCGACCTTCACTCCGTCAGCGCCGCCCTCAATCAAAAATTCGGCAGCCTCTCCTGTCGCAACATTGCCGGCAATCACATCAAGTCCGGGAAACGCTGCCTTAATCTCCTGCAACTTCCTGAGCATTCCGATTGAATGTCCATGCGCCGAATCCAACACCACAGCATCCACTCCGGCCCCCACCAAAGCACTCACCCTTTCAGCAGCATCCGGAGTAAGTCCCACTCCTGCAGCCACTCTGAGCCGTCCCTGAGCATCCACGCAGGCATTTTCACCCGACACCTCAGCAGTCTTCACCGCACGCACCTGGGCCGCCTGGGCCTCAACCGACATATTTTTGTGAATAACTCCGATACCGCCCTCCTGCGCCAGGGCCGTAGCCATTTCCGCCTCTGTGACGGTGTCCATAGCCGCAGACACAATAGGGATATTCAATTCAATGTTTCTCGAAAATTTAGCTTTGACATTGACTTCCTTAGGCATTACCTCAGAATAGGCAGGCACGAGAAGCACATCATCGAAGGTCAGTCCCTCAGCCTTTACTCTTTCATTTACAAACGACATAAGTGCAAGATTTTTTTTCAGATTACCAAAGCGCAAAAGTAGTGATTTTTTTCTTTACGCCCAAAGTATTTTTCGACGATAAATATGACATCCGAATAAGAAGACTGTCTCCCCTTATGAAGTGAATTATGTTATCAAAGGACGGTATGATTGAAGAATTTACAGAAACAAGTATCACCTATGCTTCAAATTTCTGTTAGGGACGAAAACACCACTTTTGAATAAAAAACGTCTATATTGGTTGTTTTCACCGAACCGCCAACTGATTCCCCGATGTGATTTATCGGCTACCATGGGAAATTATCCGGGTCGTTCTTCTCGTTTGCACGCCGGTAACGCCTTGTCCCAACGGTCCCCATGCTTCCACCTGAATGCCCTTGCGGAACGTATAGCCCACGACATCGTGCTGGGTCATATACGGCTCGACCTCAATTTGATTGACTACGGGGCGTATGCGTGCATATTCCAGCAGTTCATCGAGGTGGTGCGGGTTGAAGTTGCTTACACCGATACTGAGGATTTTCCCCTTGTCCACGTATTCTTCCAATATCTGCCAAGTCTCCTTGATATGTCCTTTTACGGGCCAGTGGATGAGTACAAGGTCGATATAGTCCGTCCCGAGATCGGCAAGGCTCTTATCGAGCGACTGGCGCACGGTGCCGTGTCGATCAGGCGGAATCCCACCTTGATTGCATGGCATACTCTTTCTGCGGCATCGTCCTTGACCAAAAACGTGCCTACTCCCAACTGCGGCATTTCCATGCCGTTGTTCAGTTTTACTGTTGATACTTTACTCATTTTCTGTGCGTTTGTTTGAATTGCCATTCCCAATGCAAGGACTATGGCAAAGATTGTTCTTGAAATATGTTTCATCAGAATCAGTTATGCGTGAATATATCACGGGTAATACTCACGCTTTGACGGACATAGAGCGTGTCATCATGTATAAGACGAACGGCAAGCCCGACAACGGAAGGGATAGTTGAAACATATCCTTTTGCCTGTTCGCCTTTGAAAATCAATGTGTAATCATTCTTATCCCCGTCACGTAAATATCCCGGACGAAGTACCGTGTAATCCATACCGCTGTTTTCCACGCAAAAAGGACTTACATATTTTTCTGAAGTGCGCTCCACCATTGAGTAGATATTCTGCACGGCACCTACGGGCGTTACGGCATGCGCCGCTTCAAGTTGAGCCTTGTCCACCGCCGAAATGCCCCATTCGCGGACAAATCCCATGCAGCCCATGCCTATTTCACTGACGCTTAAACTGCGTATCTTTCTTCTTTTCATTGTTTTTGCTATTTCTGATGCAAAATTACGGGTCTGCACTTAAAAAGACCGTGAGGAAATACCGAAATAAAAGCCAATTTTACTGATTATGGAAATAATTGATTAATTTTGCACCCAATATGATACAGAATTATGATATAAAAGTAAAAAGCATACACGACTACAATGAATTTATAGGTGCAGAGGACTTGCATCCTTATGTCAGCGTCATCCACTACGATGAATTGCCTCCAATCCGGCATTGCCGCGCGCTATGGGGCGTGTACGGACTGTTTCTTCTGGACGATGATTCGGAGAGACTTGGTTACGGGTCGGGAACATATGACTACTCCGTCGGAAGTATAGTATGCGTTTCTCCGTCCCAAATAGGAGGTGTAGCAGATGACGGCACAACCTTCCGGCGCAAGGGCTGGGCATTGCTGTTCAGCCCGGAGTTATTTCACGGTACGGATTACGAGAAGAAACTGCATCGTATGGAGTTTTTCCATTATCATGTGAACAAGGCTCTTACAATTACAGTCTCTGAGCAAGAGGATTGTAAAACTCTTTTCCGTATGCTCCGGCAAGAATTGTCGGAAGCCAAGCGTAAGGAAGTAACGGTAAAACTGATAGAACTGATACTCGCTTATTGTTCGTCCTTCTTCAACAGGCAGTATTCCATAGAAAGCGGAGCCAAATGCAACCATATCGTCAGCCGTTTGGAACATCTGCTGGACGATTATTACACAACGGGGGAACAGTTTTCCAAAGGACTGCCTACGGTTAGGTTTTGTGCGGACTGTCTGTGTGTCGCACCCAATTATCTCGGAGACCTGATCCGGCAGGAAACAGGTGATTCCGCAAACCACTTCATTGGACGCAATGTTATCCGTCGGGCCAAGAACTTGCTGATGTCAGGTAAATCGGTTACGGAAACAGCCTATGCGCTCGGATTTGACTTTCCGTCGCATTTAAGCCGTCTGTTCAATCGTCTGGAAGGAAGAACGCCGTCTGTTTATCTCAAACAAGCGTCAAAAAGAAAAGCGTAACGAGCAGTGAGAGGTCGTTACGCTTCATCTTACAGGTTTATCCCTTTTTGAAACCTATTCGCCTCGGCAGAGGCAAAACTCGTTTATTTCAATCTATAGTATTCCTCATCGGTTACGGGCTCCAGCCATTCATTGGAAGCGTTCTCACCTGAGACCTCGAATGCAAGGTGTGCGAACCAGCTGTCAGCCAACCGGCATAGAAGCCGATATGGGTGATGATTTCGGCTATCTCGGTGCGAATGATGCAGTTGTTCTTCGCCGACTGCAAATGAAATGCCAGCGAGATTCTTTACTGAATGAAGTTATTGATTCGGTTTTCAGGGTTGAGCGGCGTCTGGTCTGCCAGCACTAATGACTTAACCATGTGCAGCGTCCCCTGCTTGTATTTCTGAAAGTGTTCCGAGGCGATGTGCTTCTCGTATGCTTCAC
>JBJEBQ010000031.1:0-13428 GCA_051870215.1 Candidatus Cryptobacteroides sp.
GATACATAAGAGCTATGACTACAAAAGAAGATATTAAGGCACAGATCAGTTGGGGCATTGAGCAAGGCATCGAGCAAGGAATCGAACAGGGTAAGAATGCTAAATCTGCTGAGATAGCAGGGAAAATGAAGAATGATGGAATGTCCAATGACTTGATTTGCAAGTATACCGGGCTTTCCATTGAAGATCTTGAGCAAATTCAGAAAGAGACTGAATAAGACTTATCTGTGAAAGCTGCAGATGCCTGTAATACAATGACGTCCTCGGCACTCAAGACAGCGATTCGTTTACTCAGGATGACAGTCCGGCCGCCACATAATGTATATCAGTGGTAGAAGATGAAGCCGAGATAGAAGCGGGGACCGTGAGGGGCTATGAGTTTGTTGCCTGCGATTGGGACCATGTAGTCGGCCATAAGGGTGAGGTGAAAGAAGTTGGTCAGGACTATGTCAGTGCCGATATAGGGCGACAGTTCGAAAAAACCGCTTTTCTGCGCTATGGCATTGTCCGCCGGCTCCCAGGACGACATGTCATTCTTGTCCATCATAAAAGTGGTGCGCGAGCCACCGCCGATTTCAGTTCCGATATATGGCATAAACCTGCCGAGCGTCCAATAGAAATCGCCGACCAGACCTCCATAACCGTATTTGATGAAGCTTCCGTTTTTCCGCTGGCGCAATGTCGAGACACAGCCTTTGCCTCCTATCCGGAAATGCTTGCCCAAATGCACACGCAAAGTTCCGCCTACTCCAAGAGGGGCTCCGCCGACTGCTGTCCCTATTTCATCTATAGTGCCGAAAGCATAGCCCGTATGCAGCAGCATTCCGCCGTCATAACCCTTGATGAACTTGTCCTTGCGTATTTCATCCAAAGTCTCCCTCTCGGCCGTCACCGCATTCCGCTCCTCCGCTTTCAATCCTTCCGGTCTTTCCTTCGCAAAAACATTTCCGCTCAATAATATCAGCAGCCCTATCGCCGCTACTTTTCCAATCATTTCTTTAATTCTATCAAAAATTTTTAAACTTATAAAAATTTTATGAGAGTCTGCCAGCCGTTCGCTATCGCTCACTCTCACGATGAAAATCATTTGATATCGCTCCCCAGCGAATATATATCAAAGATTTTCATGTTCGGTTTCATAATTGCAAAGATAGTTTTTTTTATCAAATAACTTTGCACCTGCATAATATGTACAAGATTTCTCCGTGCGGCACTGCGTATCTTAGCCCCCGGAATGCTCTGGGACAACTGCTTGTCAAGGAACTGGAAAGTGAAAGGAGAGTTGATATAGACAGCGAAGGCGGAGGTAGGGTGAGTTTGGAGAGGACAGATGGCTCTTAAATGGGAGGGACCCGCGACGAAGTCGTGGGAGGGATGGAGGCGGAACGCCGGAACCTCTCCAAACCCACCTCCCGTTTTGTGTAAAAAATGCCACCGGAGTAAACCGATGGCATAAGCCAAACTGTAAGGCTTGTCAGAATGACCAGGATGCAAGGCGGCAAAACTGAGTATTGACGGGAGCTTGCTTTCGTAAGTGTGCGAAACCTAAGTTGCAGCAAACGCAGCAGATTGGTCATTAATGACAAAGCGGCTAAAATCCGAAGAAAGTGTCAGCGTTGTTGTAGGAAATGTCCTGCACCATCTTGTGGAGGAAAGCCATCTCACTCTTAGGCAGCTTGCCGTTAACCACGTCCTCGCCGATAAGATTACAGAGAATACGGCGGAAATACTCATGACGAGGGTAAGAAATGAAACTGCGTGAGTCTGTAAGCATACCCACGAAACGGCTCAGCAGACCGAGAGCCGAGAGCGCGTTCATCTGCTTGCGCATACCGTCCTCCTGATCCAGGAACCACCAGCCCGAGCCGAACTGCATTTTGCCCGGAACAGTGCCGTCATTGAAAGTGTAGGCCATAGTAGCAAGCACCTCATTGTCCTTAGGATTGAGGCAGTAGAGAATGGTCTTCGCCAATTTGTCCTCCAAAGCCAGACGGTCGAAGAAACGATGACCGGCAGCGGCGCACTGCACATCGTGAATTGCATCGTAACCGGTGTCAGGACCGAGAATATTCATCATGCGCGTGTTGTTGTTGCGGATTGCGCCGATGTGGAACTGCTGGGTCCAGCCGCTTTCTGCATCCATCTTCGCGAAATCATAGAGGGTGGCGCTGCGGAACTTGAGCAGTTCCTCTGCTGTAGGCGTCCTGCCGGCAAGAGTGTTCCTGAAAATAATGTCGATTTCCTTGTCGGTGTAAGGCTCGGCATAGAAAGTCTCAAGACCGTGGTCAGAGAGACGGCAGCCCATTTCCTCGAAGAAAGCGTGCCTCTTGCGGAGAGCCGCAATCATCTCCTCGTAAGAAGTGATTGTCATTCCGGCAGCTGCACCGAGAGACTCGATATATGCCTTGTAGGCCTGTGGATTTTCTATTGCCATAGCCTTGTCTGGTCTCCAGGTTGGCAGCACTCTCACTCCGAAAGGCTGTTCCTTGATCTGCTTGTGGTATTCGAGGCTGTCGGCTGGGTCATCAGTAGTGCAGACAATCTTCACATTGAATTTTTTCATCAGTTCCTGACCGCGGAACTCAGGAGTGCGGAGCATGGCGGTGCACTCGTCGTAAATCTCGCGTGCAGTGGACGGGTTGAGGAGTTTCGTCACTCCGAAAACCCTTGCAAGTTCGAGATGAGTCCAATGGTAGAGCGGATTTCTCATCGTGTATGGCACGGTCTCCGCCCATTTTTCGAATTTCTCGTATGAAGGACGGCTACCTGTGATATACTCTTCAGGCACGCCGTTGCCCCTCATTGCACGCCATTTGTAGTGATCTCCGCCGAGCCAGACCTCTGTGAGGTCGTCGAACCGGTAGTTGTCGGCAATCATCTTCGGCACGAGGTGGCAGTGATAGTCGATAATCGGCATTTTTTCAGCGCTTTCGTGATACAGCTCCCGGGCTATATCGTTTGTAAGCATAAAATCGTCATTGATAAATGCAGCCATAATAAGTAAAAATGTTTATTGGTAATTAATATTCTTTTTATTGATTACAGAAATATCCGAAAAGCTGGAGCCAAAGCCCCGATGCGTTTGGGCTTTGCCCGAAGCCAGTATATTTCTGCGACCTGCGGGAGCAAATATACAAAAAATGTGGACGTAAACAAAAATTTTACAAAAAATCGTGCGCGTTCACGGAAATTTTGCTACCTTTGCTGCCGTAATACTGAATTTATTGTCTCATGTGGGTGAAATTATTTGTTTTGATGCCTACTGAATGTTATAAATGACTAATAATTAATTAAAAACAAAATACGATTATGGAAAGGTTAAATCGTTCTGTCGTTTCGGCAAAGACCTACACGGAGAAAGTGATTCAATTCGGAGAGGGAAATTTCCTCCGTGCATTCATTGAGTGGATTATCTGGAAAACCAATCAGAAGACTGATTTCAACGCTTCCGTCGTTGTGGTGCAGCCTATCGAGAGAGGTATGGTGGACATGCTGAACGAGCAGGATGGATTGTATCATCTTAATCTTCAGGGTATTGACAAAGGCCGGGCGGTGGATTCAGTTGATTTGATCGACGTTATCAGCAGGGGCATCAATCCTTACCGTGATTTCGAGGCCTATATGAAGCTTGCCGAGCAGCCTGAAATGCGTTTCATCATTTCCAACACCACTGAGGCAGGTATCGCTTTTGACCCCGGCTGCAAGTTCGACGACAAGCCTGCGAGTTCTTATCCCGGCAAGCTTACCCAGCTCCTTTATCATAGGTATGAGTATTTCAAAGGCGACATGAGCAAGGGCTTCATTATTTTCCCTTGTGAACTTATCTTCTTGAACGGCAGGGAGTTGAAGAAATGTATAGAGCAATATATCGAATTGTGGCAGCTTGGTGAGGATTTCAGAAACTGGTTCGAAAACGCGTGCGGAGTGTATTGTACCCTCGTTGACCGCATTGTACCGGGCTATCCTAAAGATACCATCGACAGCATTCTGGAGAAAATCGGAGTCGAAGACAAACTTGTCGACAAGGCTGAAATTTTCCATTTGTGGGTGATTGAGGCGCCTCAGAGCGTGGCTGCGGAATTTCCTGCCGACAAAGCCGGACTGAACGTGCTCTTCGTGCCGAGCGAGGCCCCATATCATGAGAGGAAGGTGACTCTGCTCAACGGTCCGCATACCGTGCTTTCTCCTGTTGGGTATCTAAGCGGCTTGAACACTGTGAAGGAATGCGTCGAGGATGAACTTATCGGCCGCTTCGTGAGGAAGGTGATGTTTGGGGAGCTGATGCAGACTCTGAATCTTCCTATAGAGGAGCTTGAGAAGTTTGCCAACGATGTTATAGAAAGATTTGTTAACCCGTACGTAAAGCATTTCGTTACCAGTATCATGCTGAATTCTTTCCCGAAATATAAGACCCGTGACCTTCCGGGCGTGAAGACTTTTCTTGAGAGAAATGGCCGTCTTCCGGAGGGACTTGTGCTCGGTCTCGCTGCAATCTGCACATATTATAAGGGTGGCAGACGTGGCGATGACGTGATTGTGCCTAACGACGATGCGGCCATTATGCAGTTCTTGACAGATCTTTGGGCTACGGCTGACTGCAGGAAAGTGGCTGAGGGTGTGCTCGGAGCCGAATTCATCTGGGATGAGAATTTGAATGAAATTCCCGGCCTGACGGATATGCTTGCGGCCAAGTTGCAGCTTATTCAGGACAAGGGTATGCGTGCGGCAGTCGAAAGTATTCTTGAGTAGGTCTGTCGGATATGTTTTTTCCACTGCTGAGGCTCCGGTGAATGTGAATGAAAATGTCAGATTATTATGGCTCAATATATTAAAATAAATCCTGCGGATAATGTGGCGGTCGCTCTGCACAATCTGGGCAAGGGGACTACAGTGCGGGTTGAAGGCTGCGGAGACGTTGTGCTTGCGTCGGATGTGCCTGCAGGTCACAAGTTCACTCTCCGTGCGTTGAAAAACGGTGAGGATGTGATAAAATACGGCTATCCTATAGGTCATGTCATCAGGGATGTCGCCACGGGCGAGATGATAGACCACAACAGCGTGAAAACCAATCTTGAAGGTCTGTTGGATTATACATACGAGCCGGCTTTGACGGAGATTCCGGGGGCAAAACGGAAACGGACTTTTATGGGGTTCCGCCGCGCTGACGGGCAGGTGGGAGTGCGCAATCAGATTTGGATTGTTCCTACTGTGGGCTGCGTGGACGGTACCGTACAGAAATTGGCAGAGCTTTTCAATGCCGAGAAACGCGGCAATATGGGCTCTGTGGATGCAATTGTCGCTTTTCCTCACAATTACGGATGTTCGCAACTCGGAGACGACCACGAGAACACCAAGAAAATCCTCAGGGATATGGTCCGTCACCCGAATGCGGGCGCTGTGCTTGTCGTGGGGCTCGGCTGCGAGAACAACCAGCTGAGCATTTTCCGTGAGTTTGTCGGGGATGTGGATTCCCGGCGTGTGCGCATGATGGAGACTCAGAAAGTGGATGGGGATGAAATTGGGTACGGGCTGCAGCAGCTCAGGGAGATGTTTGAAGTCTGTGCAAAGGATGAACGTGTGGAAGTGCCTGTGTCTGAGCTTCGTGTGGGGCTCAAATGCGGCGGTTCGGACGGACTTTCGGGCATTACGGCAAATCCTCTGCTTGGCAGATTCTCGGACTGGCTCGTGGGACAGGGCGGTTCGACCGTGCTTACTGAGGTGCCAGAGATGTTCGGAGCCGAGACTATCCTGATGAACAGGTGCGCGGACCGGGGAGTTTTCGACAAGACCGTGAGCCTGATCAATGATTTCAAGTCATATTTCATCAAAAATGAGCAGCCGGTGTATGAAAATCCTTCACCGGGCAATAAGGCCGGCGGAATTTCTACGCTTGAAGAGAAATCCCTCGGCTGTACCCAGAAATGCGGCAAGTCCATCGTAAGGGGAGTGATGAAATACGGAGAACGCTTGAGTGTCAAAGGCTTGAATCTGCTCAGTGCTCCGGGCAATGACCTTGTGGCGGCAACGGCTCTCGCTTCTTCAGGCTGTCAGATGGTGCTCTTCACCACCGGGCGCGGCACTCCTTTCGGAACATTCGTGCCGACCATGAAGATTTCGACCAACACGCCGCTTTATGAAAGAAAGCCGGGCTGGATTGATTTCAATGCAGGAGTGATAGCAGAGAACGAGGCTATGGATGTGACCGAGGAGCGTTTCATTGATTATGTGCTGTCGGTCGCAAGCGGGGAGTCTGTCAACAATGAAAAATCCGGCTTCCGCGAAATCGCCATCTTCAAAACCGGCGTGACACTTTAGTAATAATCTGAATTCAGTCGGGTGAGGATATCCATGTGCATGAAATTGTCCTTTTTGGTCGGGACCTTGTGCATAAGCAGATAGTCAATCAGGCACTGTACCGCGTTGAATGACTGGTTTTCAGTGTGTTGGGTAATAAGAACGTCAATATTCCCCGAACGGAGCGCGAGCATGTTTTTCTCCAGGTCGTCAAAACCCACCACGCGGGTATTCCCGCTGCGTTTTGACTGAGGCAGGTGGTCGCTGATCAGGTGAATACGCGAGTTGAGCATCACGACAAATTTGAATTCATGCTCCTTGAAGTATTCATCCAAAATGCATTTCGTCTCGTCGGAACTGTTCGGATTGATGAAAATATTGTTGATCCTGCAGTCAGGATAATGTTCCGAAAGATAGTCCGTAAAGCCTGCGCGACGGTTGATGGTCGGATCGGACTGGCGGGCCTTGTCCCTCTGGATTCGCACGAGAGCCACTTCTTTCACTTCCCCCTCCTTCATTCTGTCGGTCAGAAGATGGGCGCAGAGATAGCCGCTCTGATACATAGGCATGCCGAAATATGCGAAATAGCTGTCATCTTCAATCTTCGTGTCAATGAAAATATACGGAATCTCTTTTTTCGCTAATTCCGCAGTGAAAAGCCGTGTGTCATTCTTGAAAAGAGGCGGAAGAATTACGGCGGACGGTTCCGACGCTATCAGCGCATTGCATGCGTCTCTGAAAGAATCCGTGCTGTACTGCTCATAGGAGAACAATTCCAACTGGATATTGAACTGCCTGAGCATGTCTTCGCTTTTGTCAAGCCCCTCCTTGATTCTTTCCCAATATTCGCCTTTTTCATATTCCGGAAGCAGGCAGGCAATGCAGTGTCTCTTTTTCGATGCCAAAAGTGATGCGTACAGATTCGGCTCGTAGCCAAGTTCCGCTATCACCCTCTTCACTTTCTCCTCGCTTTTGCGTGACACCTCCCCGCGGTTGTGCAGAACTCTGTCCACAGTCCCTTTGGATACCCCGGCAAGCCGGGCGACATCCATAATCGTGATTTTTTGCTTAGACTCTTCCATTTTCCATCTTTTTTTGGGAAACACAAATAAAATTGCTAACTTGCAATGTTTTTATTGTGTCGTCATATTGTTTTACGTGAACGAGCACGAAGTTATAAAAAATGCACTGAAATATCAAGTTTTTTGAGATAAAAACAGAAAGAATCAAATAACTTTTAAATATAAAAAGATCAGAATATGGCAAAAGTCATTACTTTCGGAGAGATAATGCTCCGTCTCAGCCCTCAGGGCAACGACCGTTTCATTCAGTCAGATTCATTCCGTATCATTCCGGGCGGCGGTGAAGCAAATGTTGCAGTGAGCCTTGCAAACTATGGCCACGATGCTTATTTCGTTTCAAAACTTCCTAAACATGAAATCGGACAGATAGCTGTGAATGCGCTCCGCAAATACGGCGTCAATACTGAATACATTGCACGTGGAGGTGACCGTATCGGACTTTACTATGCGGAGACAGGTGCTTCAATGCGTCCTTCAAAGGTTATCTATGACCGTGCCAAATCCGCTATTGCCGAGGCCAAGCCTGAGGATTTCAACTTCGACGAGATCATGAAGGGTGCCGCATGGTTCCACTGGTCAGGCATCACTCCCGCAATTTCAGACAAGGCTGCCGAACTTACGAAGCTTGCTTGTGAAGCCGCTCACCGTGCGGGTGCCATCGTCTCGGTCGACCTCAACTTCCGCAAGAAACTCTGGACTTCAGAGAAGGCTATCTCAGTCATGCGTCCTTTGATGAAATATGTTGACGTATGTATCGGCAACGAGGAAGACGCCCAGCTCTGTCTCGGATTCAAACCTGACGCAGACGTTGAAGGCGGCAATACAGACGCAGCCGGCTACGAGGGCATCTTCAAACAGATGAAAGAGGAGTTCGGTTTCAAATATGTAGTATCGACTCTCCGTGAGTCTTATTCGGCTACATGCAACGGCTGGAAGGCCCTCATCTACAACGGAAAAGAGTTCTATGCTTCAAAACGCTACGAAATCAATCCTATCATCGACCGTGTCGGCGGCGGCGACTCATTCTCCGGAGGTTTGATCCACGGTATGCTCAAATATCCTGAAGATCAGGCAGCCGCCCTTGAATTCGCTGTTGCGGCTTCTGCCCTCAAACATACCATCAACGGCGATTTCAACCTCGTAAGCGAAGATGAAGTGCTCAGCCTTGCAGGCGGAAATGCAAACGGACGTGTCCAAAGATAATTTCAAAGAAGAAAAATTATGGCTAAATACGATAAAATCCAGGTAATAAACACCATGGCAGAGACCGGTATTGTCCCTGTGTTCTATCACGCATGTCCCGAGACGGCAAAAGCAGTGCTCAAAGCCTGCTATGAAGGCGGCGTGCGCGCTTTCGAATTCACCAACAGAGGCGATTTCGCACATGAGGTGTTCGCCGAACTTGTAAAATATGCCAATGCAGAGCTGCCCGGCATGATTGTCGGAGTGGGATCAGTCGTTGACCCTGCCACTGCAGCCCTCTATATTCAGGAAGGCGCAAATTTCGTTGTAGGTCCGCTTTTCAACCCTGAAATCGCTCCTATATGCAACCGTCGTCTCGTGCCTTACTGTCCCGGCTGTGGTACAGTGTCAGAAGTCGGCAAGGCCCAGGAACTCGGTTGTGACCTTTGCAAAGTCTTCCCGGGCGATGTTCTCGGCCCTTCATTCGTGAAAGGTCTCAGAGCACCTATGCCTTGGAGCAAGATCATGGTTACAGGCGGTGTGAAGCCTACCAAAGAGAACCTTGAAGGCTGGTTCAAGGCCGGTGTGACCTGTGTCGGAATGGGCAGCAACCTCTTCCCTAAGGATGTCATTGCAGCCAAGAACTGGGGTGAAATCACACGTCTCTGCAAGGACGCTCTCGACATTGTAAAGTCAGTAAGATAAAATAATCCGGCTTGCTCCGCCAAAGTGCGGGGCAGGCCTTTTAAATTTGTAACAATGAAAAATAACACTTCAAAACAACTGATGACCAATTGGCGTTGGTGGATGGTAGTATTGCTGTTCGTTGCCACTACGGTCAACTACATGGACAGGCAGGTGTTGTCACTCACATGGAAAGACTTCATCGCGCCTGAATTCCATTGGACAGACAATGATTACGGTACAATCACAGCCGTGTTCTCCATCATCTACGCAGTCTGTATGCTTTTTGCAGGCAAATTTGTTGACTGGATGGGAACCAAGAAAGGTTATCTCTGGGCAATAGGCATCTGGTCAGCCGGTGCGTGTCTTCATGCAATCTGCGGATGGCTTACCATGCATTTCCAGGGCTTTGAGTCTGTAGCTGCCATGGCTGCCGTCGAGAAAGGCTCCGCCGCTGCTCTTGCAATCGCTTCCTGCAGCGTCTGGCTGTTCCTCGGTGCACGTGCCATCCTCGCTCTCGGTGAGGCAGGCAACTTCCCTGCGGCCATCAAGACTACCGCTGAGTATTTCCCTAAGAAGGACCGTGCTTTCGCGACTTCAATCTTCAATGCAGGTGCGTCTGTAGGTGCTCTCGTGGCTCCCGCTACCATTCCTCTCCTTGCCCAGTATTTCAAGGACAAAGGTATCGGAGGAGGCTGGGAGATGGCTTTCGTGATTATCGGTGCCCTCGGCTTCCTCTGGATGGCTTTCTGGGTGTTCATGTATGACAAACCGGAGAAGTCTAAATTTGTCAATGAAGCCGAACTTGCCTACATCCAGCAGGATAATGCTGGAGAGACTGTCAAAGAAGAAGTCAAGGAGGAAGAACCTAAGATGTCTCTCTGGAAGTGCTTCACCTACCGTCAGACCTGGTCATTCATCGTCGGCAAGTTCTTCACCGACGGTGTATGGTGGTTCTATCTGTTCTGGGCTCCTGCATATTTCTCCGACCAGTTCGGCTATGCTTCATCGTCAGGCATGGGTATGGCATTGATTATCACTCTCTATGCAATTGTGACTATACTGTCGATTTTCGGCGGCTATCTGCCTAAACTCTTTGTCGAGAAGAAAAAAATGAATCCGTACCAGGGACGTATGCTTGCAATGCTTATGTTTGCATTCCTTCCTTTGTTCGCGCTTCTTGCACAGCCTCTTGGAGCGCAGTCCGCATGGTGGCCTGCAATCCTCATCGGTCTTGCCGGTGCCGGACATCAGGCATGGTCGGCAAACCTCTTCTCTACTATCGGTGATATGTTCCCTAAGTCCGCAATCGCTACCATTACAGGTATCGGCGGTATGGCCGGAGGTATTGGTTCGTTCTTCATCCAGAAAGGTGCCGGTATGCTGTTCACCTACACGGAGAATCTCGGTTCCGCTTTCACCTTCCTCGGATTTGAAGGCAAACAGGCCGGTTACTTCATCGTGTTCGTCGGCTGCGGTGTGGCTTACATCTTAGCATGGAGCATTATGAAGGCTCTTGTACCAAAATACAAACCTGTAAAATAGTCGGCGGCGTATTGTAACGGTCAATCTGCTGCGTTGGCTGCAGTTTGGCTGTTCCAATACACCTCACATATCAGTTAAGGGTTGCACGTTGTGCAGCCCTTTTTTTTCCCTTCTCCCTGACCCTCCCGAAAAACATCATTGAAAAATTATAAAAAAAAGCAAAAATATAAAAAAAGGAAAAACTTTTTCTTTCAAATGGCAAAATGACTCATCAAACGTTGTTTTGCCATTTTTATTTTATAAACTTTGTTGTTGGGTTAACGTGTTATAAATAGATTATGGATGAAAAAGGTGAAATTATTGTGTATCAACCGGATGAACTCGTCAAATTGGAAGTTCGCCTGGAGGATGAAACTGTGTGGCTTTCTATCGATGGAATGTCACAATTATTTGGACGTGATAACAGTGTGATAGGTAAACATATCCGTAATATTTTCAAAGAGGGGGAGCTTGTCAAAAATTCAGTTTCGGCAAAATTTGCCTATACTGCCTCTGATGGTAAGACATATCAGGTCGATTACTATAATTTGGATGTAATAATCTCAGTCGGATATCGTGTTAAATCTATCCGAGGTACGCAGTTCCGTCAGTGGGCTAATAAAGTGCTTAAGGAATACTTAATGAAAGGTTATTCTGTGAATCAGAGTAGAAGCGATTTTGAAAGCCTGACCGGGATGCAACTCGCCCGACATGAAAAGCAGATAGAATATTTGACCGATAAGGTGGAATTCTTTGTGCGTACGTCTTTACCTCCGGTGGAAGGAGTGTTTTATAACGGACAAATATTCGATGCTTATAAATTTGCGTCTGATCTTATCAAATCTGCCAAAAAATCCTTGATACTTATAGACAATTATGTGGATGAATCCGTATTGCTTATGTTGAGTAAGCGCGGTGACGGTGTTTCTGCAACCGTATATACGCAGAAAACAGATAAGGCTTTGCGACTTGATCTGGAACGCCATAATGCCCAGTATCCGAAAATTGAATTGCTGCCCTGCAGTAATTTTCACGACAGATTCCTGATAGTTGACAATGAGACTGTATATCATATCGGTGCGTCTCTGAAAGATCTCGGCAAGAAGCTTTTTGCATTCTCGAAGTTAAGCATTGCACCTTCTGTTATCACTGCACAACTTTAATATGTTCGAGTTGTAAACTGAAGAGTATGATTTTGTGACATCATGAACCAAAATCTGTTACAAATCCACCCCTTGGTTTTTATGGTATTTTATGATATTTGCAAGTGAAATTCATGGGCGCCACATAGTGCCGGATATGCTGACAATTAAACTAATAATTACATAATATATCATGAAAAAATCTTATTTGATTCTTGCAGCTGCCATGGTGTTGGCTGTATCATGTGCGAAGGAACAGTCCCCTTCTGCAAGCAACGAGCCTGTACTTGTCGCAAAAACATTTACTGCAGGCGGTCCGCAGACCAGGACTTCTCTTTCCGGAAAACAGGTCCTTTGGACGGAAGGCGACAAGATTTCCGTGTTTGACAATCAGTCCAATAAAAACAATGCTTTTGAGTCATCAAATCAGAAAGGAAACAGTGCTTTGTTTTCAGGATATGTGACAGAAGGCGCGACTGAATATGTGGCAGTATATCCGTATAAATCCGGAACCACATTTGATTCCGCAAATATGAAGATAACAACCGCTTTCCCAATAATCCAGAAAGCTGTGAAAGGCGGTTTTGATACAAATGTCAACCTTATGTATGCTGTTTCTGAAGGTGAAACTCTTGAGTTCAAGAATGTTTGTGCCTTGATGAAAGTCACAATACCTGAAGGAGTCAATAACAGCCGCCCAGAGTGTTTACCGTTTCTTCTGGTTCCGCAGTTTTGCCTCTATTGCAGACCTTGAGGCTTATCTCAATGAGTGCACGGCAAACACAGGACTCACATATACAAAAACTAAATAGTGATTGACAACGAAGAAAAAAATGATTATGAAAACTGAAAATATAAATATAAATGTCACTTATGAGTCTCCGAACATCAAAATGATGGAAATCATCTCCGAGGGGGTTCTCTGTGGAAGTGAAAGAAATGCATTTACTCAGGATTTCGACGATGAAGATAATCCATTCGGATTTTAAGTAAAAATGCAAAATTTTGTACAACCCCTTTTTATGGCGGCCTGCATTATCCGGTGCAGGCTGTTTTATTTGTGTACATTTTGTCACAAAATGGATTTTAATGAAAAATCGCCACGATGCTTTTTAATTACTCGGCACTTTGATGTTGTGACACCAATGAGATGAATTCGTTAACGCTGCGTTTAATACGCATACGTTCAATTTTCCGTTCTTCAACAGAAGGAAGAACGGATATTTCGGCAAGAAAACGTTCTGCGTCCTTGCCGTAAAGCGCAGGAGTATTTTTTATTGGTCTTGCCATTTTTGATTTAGTTACATTTTCAGCAAATATACAACATTTATCCAAAATGTCAATTTTATTGTAAAAATATTCAATTAAGGCAGGCTGCAATTTAATGACAGCCTGCCTGTTATGTTTCAATGTTGTCTACTTTATTTCACTTTTACGTACGTATCAATTTTCATTATATCGAATATTATTAGTGCATTAATCAGAATATTTTCGGATATTTTTTCAGCCTCAGGAGGGCC
>JBJEBQ010000032.1:0-13257 GCA_051870215.1 Candidatus Cryptobacteroides sp.
CAGGGTGGTGGAAGTGCTCGTGTCATCGGTCAAGGCTACCGAGCTTATGTTCGGCAAGATTATCGGTGTGGCTCTTGTCGCCCTTACCCAGTTTGTGCTCTGGATACTGCTTTCGGGTATTCTTATAGGCGGCGCGTCTGCTATTTTCGGCTTCGACAAGATGATAGAGTCCGCTAAGGTGCAGACCGAGCAGATGAATCAGATGAGCGCTGTAGCCGGTGATGAGGCAAGCGGGATGATGGCTATGCCTGATGTTTCTACAGTGATGGAAGACAATGAACTGGCTGTGATGCTGTCTACTCTCGCCGACATCAACTGGGCGCAGATGATCGTTGCCTTTGTCGTATTCTTTATTCTCGGCTATCTGATGTACGCTTCGCTTTTTGCCGCCATCGGTTCGGCCGTGGAGAATGAGGCTGACACCCAGCAGCTCCAGCTCCCGATTACCATTCCGCTTATGCTAGCGTTTTTCATTGCCCTCTATGCTTTTAAGGCTCCTGACAGCGCTGTGGTATTCTGGGGCTCGATGATACCTTTTACTTCGCCTATCGTTATGCTCGCACGTATTCCTTACGGCGTGCCTGGCTGGGAACTTGCCCTTTCAATCGGACTTCTGCTGCTGACTTTCGTGTTCTGCGCATGGCTGTCCGCCAAAATCTACAAGATCGGCATTCTTATGTTCGGTAAGAAGACGACTTTCAAGGATTTGTGGAAATGGTTGAAACAGAAATAATTATAAATCTTTCTGAAATAAAACTGATAGAATGAAGAAAATAATTTTACTCTCAAGCTCACTCCTGTTGCTTTCCTTGACGCTTTCTGCCCAGACTTACAACTGGAATGAAATAGCTGTGGACGGAAGGAACACGGGCTGCGTTTCTCCTTCAGTGGAGAATTATGCAGGGACTATAGGCCGTTTTGAGGGAGGAAAATTCATTGCTCCTTCAGGAAAGGTCTACAAAAAATGCTCGGCTACCTATAAGGCTGCCAGGACTGTGCTCAATGCCCAGCCGACTATGGCTCCAGTGAAGAAGGTGATTGCAGCTTCCAGGGAAGGAATGCAGGTGAAATATCCTGAAAGCAAGCTCAGCAACTGGTTCATTGACAATATTATGGCCGGAGTGGAAAAAGCAGCTGGAAAGAAAGTGCATTTCGGCGTGGGTAATTTCGGCGGCATCCGCTGCGATATGCCTAAAGGCGAGGTAATACTCGATGATCTGCTCTCCATGTTCCCTTTCAAGAACCAGATTGTCTATGAGGAACTTTACGGCAGGGATATTCGTGCA
This sequence comes from Candidatus Cryptobacteroides sp., assembly GCA_051870215.1. Classification (GTDB taxonomy): domain Bacteria; phylum Bacteroidota; class Bacteroidia; order Bacteroidales; family UBA932; genus Cryptobacteroides. The sequence goes on from JBJEBQ010000032.1 coordinate 1,287, forward strand.
CTGCTCGAGACTATGGCTGCCAAAAAGCGTTTCCAGGTCATCGGAGGCGTGAAAGTCCGTGTCAAGGACAGCAAGCTTGTGAGCGTGATGATTGACGGCGAGCCTTTGGATGACGACAAAATCTACGGTGTGGCTACTATTTCTTTCCTGCTTCACGGAGGAGACGGTCTGCAGATGGCTCATAATGCCATGAATCTCAAAAGCTATGACATTGACATCATTGACATTATGCTTGAGGAGGTAAATAGGGCCGCTGCTGCAGGCGAGACTCTTGACTATGAATTGGACAACAGAGTGGTAATCGAATAAGTCTGGAAAACTATGAAACAGATTATATTGAATATTCTTGTAATATTGACTTCTGTCAGCCTCAGCGCACAGAGTCTGAGCATTTTGCATTTCAATGACACCCACAGCCATATCGACCCTGAGAGGGCTGGTGAGTTTGTCGGCAGGGGAGGCATTATCGAGCAGGCGGCCCTTATAGATTCCATCCGTGCGGTGAACGGCAGAAACCACGTCCTGCTGCTTCATGCAGGAGATTTCGGACAGGGAAGTTCTTATTTCACACTGCTCAATGGAGATGTGGAAATTCAGTTGTTGAATGATCTTGGATTTGATGTTACCTGTCTCGGCAACCACGAGTTCGACAATGGCATTGAAGAACTTGCACGCAGGCTCAAAGCATTGAAAAAGACCAAGGTCGTATGTGCAAACTATGATTTCTCACAGACTTCGCTTGCACCATATGTCAGGCCTTACGTCATCGTGAAGAGGGGAGGATATAAAATCGGCATTATCGGCCTGCTGACTGATGTCCGCAAAGTTGTAGACAGTGAAATCGCAGAGAAACTGGACTATAAGGACCCGGTGGCAGTGACAAATCAATATGCCGGTCTGCTGAAAAATGAAAAGCATTGCGACCTTGTCTTCTGTCTCACCCACATTGGCTTTGACGAAGACTGCGAACTTGCAGGACTGTCGGAGAACGTTGATATCATTGTAGGCGGTCATTCACACACTTTGAAGCATGACATCACTGTAGTGGAAAACAAAGAGGACAAACCGGTTCAGGTGGTGACTGACTGGTGCTGGGGCAGGAATATGGGCGAACTTAGAATTTCAGGAAAATGAGTTTCGTTGAACTGCTGCTTATTTCCATAGGGCTGGCAATGGATGCCTTTGCAGTATCAGTGGGCAAGGGTTTGTCAGTAGATAGACTGAAACCGGGACATTATGTCTCGGTTTCTCTTTGGTTCGGTGTCTTTCAGGCTCTTATGCCATTGGGAGGCTATTATTTAGGCGTTTCTTTTGCAGACAAGGTGACAGCCTACGACCATTGGATTGCTTTTGTACTGCTTGGTCTGATAGGTGCCAATATGATTAAGGAGGCTTTGTCGAAGGATGAGGAAAATCCCCATGACAGCAGTTTCTCTTTTGTTACCATGCTGCTGCTTGCAATAGCCACGAGTATAGACGCACTTGCTGTGGGAGTTTCCTTTGCTTTCCTGACGGTGAACATATGGATGGCGGTACTTGTTATCGGTGTTGTGACAGCCATCTGTTCTGCTGTAGGCATGAAAATAGGCAATTTATTCGGCCTTAAATATAAATCCAAAGCCGAGCTCTTCGGAGGCATCATTCTCATCTGTATCGGCGTCAAGATCTTGGTTGAACATCTGTTCTTCTAAAAAAAACAGAGAACGACCTTCCCAGGCGGTTCTCTGTTTTTTTTTCTATACTTTAACTTTACATTGTTGGTGAATACTGCAAACAGCCTGCATGACCAAACACCCGTTGGTTTTAAAAAGACAGGCTCCTTACTAATTCACATCGGCAAAGGTAGCATGAAACGACGGTTTGGCGAAAATAATGTGACTGTCAGGGTTTAAATGTAATTATTTTGGGATTTTAGGGACTAAAATCAAATATTTGGGATTAAAAATAATATTTTGTAATTTTGTCCCAATATAAATATGAATTAAAATGAACAGTCTTCCAAGAATATTCAAGAGGTTTGCACCTCAGTTCCTGCATATGATATTGGTGCCGCTCTTCTTTTTTGCGTTCTGCCTTATCTATAAGCCATTGGGAGTGGAATCCCTGTTAGGCATGGAATGGTTCGGTGTCAGACTAAGTCTGGTGGTGAGTATCATGCTTTTATGTATGGTTGTAACAAGAGTGTTATATTATTATATTCCCTCCGGTCTCAACTATTCTCTCTATATTCTCTGGTGTTTCGGCGAAATTGTGCTGATGACTTTCTTTGTCGCCTTTTATTTATGGATGGCGAAGGACAAAACGGATGTTTATTTCGATACCGTGATTGCAGTTTTCCGTGTTCTGTTCCTTAGTCTTGCCTTTCCATATTTGATTCTCGGACTTTCTATGGCAGTATATGAGAAAAACAAGATTTCCAGCGCTGATGTAAGCGAAAACCGCATCAAATTCTATGACGACAAACACAATCTGCGTTTTGTCGTAGCGCCGAACAATATTCTTTATATCCTTGCGGATGTCAATTATGTGAAGATATATTATTCCGAGTCCAACACCGTCCGTTCATACGTGCTGAGGAATTCCATGAAGGCCATTGAACCGGTCTGTGGAGAGAACGGTATTATACGTTGCCACAGGTCCTATTTCGTGAATCCGTCGCGTATCAAAATCCTGAGAAAGGACAAAGAGGGCATTATGGTTGCAGAACTGGACATGAGGGATACACCTCACGTTCCTGTGACCAAGCGCTATTATGACTCGGTGGTGGAGAAAATGGACTGATTTCTAAACATTGACAGGTCCCAATTGCCTGGAACCTGTCAATAATTTAGTGATATATAGTTAGAACAGACCATATATCTGTGCGTCGATTTTGTCGCAGATGGCCGCGAAATCCTCGCTGTTGTTCTTGAAGTCGAGACTGTCGGCCTCTATCGTGAGCACTTTGCCTTCGTATGATTCAATCCATTTGTCGTACCGCTCGTTGAGATTTGTGAGATATTCTATGCTTATGCCTTTCTCGTAGTCTCTGCCACGCTTCTGTATCTGCGAGACGAGATGCGGCACTGAGGATTTCAGATAAATCAGCAGGTCCGGAGCCTTCACGAGTGACATCATGAGCTTAAACAGCTCCATGTAGGTATCATAATCCCTGTCAGAAAGGTTGCCCATGGCCTTGTTGTTGGCAACGAAGATGTAGACGCCTTCGAAAAGCGTCCTGTCCTGTATGATTACGTCTTTTGAATTGGCTATTTCCAGGACATCTTTGAACCTCTGGGTGAGGAAGTAGGTCTCGAGATTGAATGACCATCTCTGGATATCCTTGTAGTAGTCTTCAAGATAAGGGTTATAAGTGACAGCCTCAAATTTGGGCGTCCATCCATAATGCTCCGCAAGCATCGTTGTGAGTGTGGTCTTGCCACAGCCTATGTTTCCAGCTATTCCTATATGCATAATATCTGAGTGTAGGTTTGGTGATTGACCTTGCCGGCCATTTTTTATCAGCACAAAGTTAATCAAATTTTCCCAAAAAAGGCAATGAGTAGCCTCATTGCCCATAAAATAAATCCAATCTCTATACTAATTGCCAATTGCTAATTACTAATTGTTAGAAGAGGAAGCCTGTATTGAGGTAGAAGGCGCCTTTGCCGTCCTGTTTGTTGAAGCAGTAGGCGTATTCAAAGGCCACAATGAAGTTCTCGTTCATGATGAAACGAAGACCTAAGCCGGCCGAACCGTGGTATCCGTCCCTGCCTTCCCTGACAAAATTCTTGTAAAGTTCTGTGTATTTGTCGATTTCCGCCGGGGTGAGCATAGGGCTGGTCGCTGCAATCCTGTCATGTACAGCTGCGTGTGAAGGCATTGAATAAGGCAGGATTACGCTGCCGCCGTCATTGAATGCACTGATGGCGAAGGCGATGTTCTGTTTCCAAAGCTTGAAATCAATGAAACGGTAACGGATTTCTGCATTGTAGAATACAACGTCGCGTCCCTGCAGTCTGTTGAGTTTCAGACCGCGGACTGTGCGGTAGCCGCCGAAGCCGTCATTGTCGGACTGGTCGCCCATATTGGTGTAGAATGGCATATTGTACCATGGAACTGTGGCGTGTTTGCCTGTGATATATCCAGTATAAGCCGCTCTGTAGGCGAAGACCACTCTCGGAGTGCCGAGAGGAATGTACTGGCGCATTGTGATGTTGTATCTGTAGTGTGGATCAGTCGTGCCGAGGAATTTAGGCGCCATAATCATGTGAACCGTAGCCCAGATACCTTTTGTCGGGTTTTTCTCCACATTCCTTGTGTCATAGCGGAGTCCCACGCGCACTGCAGAAATGAAGTTTCCGATTGATTTGCCTTTTTTGTTTGTAGGATCGGCTTTGATGACTCCGGCTTTCATGTAGATGTCGTAGAGGGAGAGGGAGTGAATGCCATCGCCGACTCCGTAGAATTTGCCCTCAGGATCTTCAGCAGTCGGATTGGCTGCGTAGACTTTGTAGCCTGCGCTTTCCTTAGGCTGGAAATTGCCTGTCTTGACCCAGTTGAAATTGTAGCCGGCCTCCCAATGGAAATTCTTGACGATTTCGCCGCTGAAGTCGCTTTTGAATTTGATGAGCTGGCGGCTGTGGCGGTAGAATGACATAGGTACGCTGCCTTTCTTTGCCATTTTATTGCCTTTCTTATTGTCAAGATATTCAATGCCGTACAATGCGTCATCTGAAGTGTTGAGCACGTCGGTCGTGAAGTTGGCTCCATAGCCGTTGAAACCGTAGAAATCAAGGGCCTGGTCGTTGTAGTAGCCCATGTTTGTCGACCATCTCACGCCTGGAATCAGGGTCTTGTTGTCATATTCGAGCACGAGTTTGAAGCTGCCTTTGGTGTAGCCTGAAGCTTCTATATACCAGCTTGATTTCGGGTTAGGGTAGGTCGAGCCGTCGCCGAACTGGTAGATGTTCAGCAGAGCACCGAACTGGAAGCCCCTGTCGTTGTCGAATGCGACCACCGGAAGAGGACCGAAATTGGTGCCCGTTTTGATGATTTCGCCTTTCTCATTGTATTGAACAGGCTTTTTGGCCTTTTTCTTCTTTTTTGTCGTAGTCTCTGTCTTTGTTTTATCTGCTTCATTTTCAGAATTGACGTCATCCGCGAAAGCAGGGACGGTTATGAGCATTACTGCAATAAGACTTAGTAGTTTGTTCATATTCATTTGTTTAGCTGATTAAATTCATTAATTATCTCATCGTGTCTGCATCTGGCTTCAGGCTTACCGAGCAGGCGGAAATCAGAAACCATAACGCGCAGGAATTCCCTGTAGTCGTAGAGCAGTCCGTAGGCCGGAAAGCAGAGGAACAGCGTCATCAGGGCGTAGTACCAAGGATGTATAAGGCAGAAGCATAATGCGGCCCATAACGGAGTCATAAGAATGTTGCCACCCAATTTCACTCCGAAGCGGGCAGTGTTTCTGAAGGCTTCGTCTTTGATTTTCGGAACAATCAGTGCTGCCGCAATCTGCTGTGGCAGGGTGACGAACAGGGCGAAGAGTACCAAAGGAAGGGCGAGCAATGCCACTAATGTCTTGAGTATGCAGCGCAGCGGTAGCATTTTGGCCTTGAGTGAAAATCTTGAAATCCCCGCAGCGCGACGTTCCGAATCGAATCTCCTGACTTTCTCAAGCAGTGCTGCGCATTCTGCCGGCCTGTTGCTGAAGCATTTCTGAATCTGTCCTAATATCTCCCGGCGGTCGTTCATAGAACTGTACAGTGTCATCTGCTCCCGGCCAAGCATAGTGGCGAGTGTCCAGTGCTCATTCATATATTCATCGTTTTCTGCGTATGAAATCTGTCCGCGCATGGATGCTTCCAATTGGGCACGCAAAGGTTCAAGCAGCTGGACTTCACTTAGTTCCGGATGCTGGACAACAAACTCCGTGACATTTATAGGCCGGGCGAAATTTATCTGGGCCTTACCTCTGAAACGGAAGAAATCGCTGTATTCAATGCCTGTCGGGACTATATACACCGGCTTTTTTCCTCCGAAGCGGGCATTGGCTTCCAAGGCCATACGCACGACTCCTTTGCCGACGTGCATAAGAGAATGTGCCGGTCTGTGGGTGCCTTCTGGAAAGAGGCAGAATCTCATCCCGTGCTCCATCGCTTCATAGACAGTCTCTGCAATCTCATGATTTTTAGCGACTTCGCGTATTCCGTCCCTTACTCTCGGCATCGGTATCATACGTAAATTGAAAAACAGCCTGGCTAAAAACGGCTTGCGGAAAATATCCGCCCTCGCGCCGAAGATCGTAGCGTCCCCAAAGCAGGAGAGTATGACCAGGGCGTCCATCAGTGCATTGGTATGGTTGGGAGCGATGATTACGGCCCCGTCCTTCGGTATGTATGATTTTCCCGTCACCTGCATTTGCCTGTAACTGGCCTTTACAGCCAAGTCGACAAGCGGGTGCAAAATGTCGTAAATTATATTTCTATCATATATTTTCTTCATTTCCGCGCAAATAAAGCTTTTTTGAAACTATTTTTTTCTGCGGTCGGCAAGATTGAATATTCCGGCGGTGATCAGACCTGAAATAATATGCCATACGCCCCACCATGCGGTGATTACGAGCATTCCGCCGTTGTTGGCCCAGATTGCGGGATCGAAAATCGCAGGGTTGAAAAGCAACACGAGGCCAAGGCCGGAATTCTGTATGCCCGTCTCGATGGTCAACGTCCTGCGGTCATTGTTTGGCACGCGGAAAGCAGAGCCTGTACAGAAGCCTATCATCAGAGCTAAGAAATTGTGTATTAATACAATAAGGAAGATATACTTGATGCATCCGAGGAAGGCGTCCACATTCTGTCTGAATGCCATCACCACCATTGCGATGAAGAAGATGATGGAAAGGTACTGCAGCGGTTTGCGCAGTACGTTTGAGACTTTCGGCAGGTAGTGTGTACAGAGTATGCCGAGTACGAGCGGAATACCGAGGAGTATGATTACCGTAGTGAAAATCTCTGAGAACGGAATGCTGAGCGTCGGAAGGTCAGTGGTGATCTCAGCGAAACGCAGGTAGAGACCGCCCCAAAGTGCAAAATTTATAGGAGTCATGAAGAATGCCGCGCTGGTGCTTATCGCGGTGAGGCTGACCGAAAGTTCAGTGTTGGCCTTCGACAGCGAGGATATGAAATTGGAGATGTTTCCTCCCGGGCATGATGCCACGAGTATCATGCCGAGTCCCATCATAGGGGAAATCCAGTTCTTCATCAGCAGTGCAAGGATGAAGGTCATCATCGGCAGCAGTACAAGCTGGCAGACAACGCCAAGTATCACTGATTTGGGCTTTTTGAATACGTCTATGAAGGTCTGTGGCTTGATGCCGAGTGCCACTCCGAACATCACGAATGCAAGTACGACATTCAGAATCATCATTCCCGTAGGGTTGATATTTACATGAATCGAGTCTATTGCCTGAGCTATTTCCGCTTTCATTGTTATAAATGTTTTAATTCTTTGCGAATTTAGCACAAAAAATCCATTCTTTTGGACCGCGCCGGATAAAATTGTAATAATTGTGGTAAAATTATTCTTATTTTTGTGAAGGGCTGAAATATTATTGAGTATTTTTGTCCTCTGAATGAAAAAGTAAAATGGGTTTGAAAGATAAAATACTGCCTTATGCGCTTTTGGTCCTGTATTTCGGGACCGCTCTTGTTTTGGAAAACATTTTTCCAGGTTTTCCTGCCGGCTTTTTCGCATTTCCGCTGAATTTAGCTGTGATAGCACTGCATCTGATAGTGATATGGTATTTATATAAGGAAAAAGGGGAGTGTGGCTTTGTGAAATGGATGCTTTCTCCGGCGGCGACTGTAAGTGCCCTTGGGCTTTTCGCTGCCGCCTGTCTTATTGCAGGCCTGTCTTCCGACCGAATGCTTACCGGCAGCTGGTGGTTTGTGGCTGTGATTTTTTATTTCTTGACTGTACTGGTTTTCATCACACTGCGCGGAACCGGAAAAAAAAGGCGTCTGCGTCCTGTCTTCGTCTTCAATCATATCGGACTGCTCATAGCATTGGGCGCCGCCTTCTGGGGTGCTGCCGACAATGATGAATGCAGGCTGCTTCTGAAGCCTGGCGATGCGGTTTCAGAGGGTTGGCGTCCGGACGGAAGCAGGGTCGTACTCGCGGAAGAATACAGCCTGGAAGATTTCAGCGTCGATTATTATGAAAATAACGTTCCGTCAGTCTTTGAAGCTCGGATAAATATAGGTAACAAAAATGTTAATAGTAATAACAAAGATGTTTTATTAAAAGTAAATCATCCTTTTAATTTGTCATTTACTGAAAAGCTTTATCTCAGTTCATACGATGCTGCTTCCGGTGCCTGTGTGGTGAGGATAGTGCGTGAACCCTGGACTTATGCTATATGTTCCGGCATAATTCTCATGCTCTGCGGTGCATTTTTACTTTTTGTAAAGCCTCCTGTTGCAGCAGGCAAATCTTCATCATCACGCAAACCGGCCGGAGCCTCCGGGCAGACAGTCCAAGTTTGTGAAACCGCAAAAAACGAAGAAAAATGATTTGGGATTATTTCATATATTTTGCTGTCGGGACTATTGTTTTGTCCCTTGCCGGAGCTGTCGCAAGCCTTATTGGAGACAGCCGCAGACATAGAACAGCCGCAATTTCGCTGACCGCCGCCGGCTTGCTGACATTTTTTGCCTTTATCCTGCTCCTCTGGATTTCCCTTCACCGGCCTCCTCTCAAAACCATGGGCGAGACACGGCTGTGGTATTCGTTTTTTGCACTTTTGGCGGGACTCTTCACCTATCTACGCTGGCGCTACAGGTGGATACTGTCTTTCTCGGCAGTGCTCTCAACTGTCTTTGTTATAATCAATTGCGTCAAACCTCAGATTCACGACATAAGTCTGATGCCAGCCCTTCAGAGTGGCTGGTTCATTCCTCATGTGACGGTGTATATGTTCTCGTATTCGCTGCTCGGCTGTGCCTTCCTGCTCGCTGTGGTCGGACTTTGTACGAAAAAGCACAGGCTGCTGCCTGTCATTGACACTATGGTATATATAGGTGTTGCATTTCTGACTTTCGGGATGCTTTCCGGAGCAATCTGGGCAAAATCGGCCTGGGGCCATTTCTGGAACTGGGACCCGAAGGAGACATGGGCTGCTCTCACATGGCTGGTTTATCTGCTGTATATACATCTTCGCCTGCTGGGGAAAGCCGGGGACAAATGGCTGTATATTATTGTCATACTTGCATTTATATGCCTGCAGATGTGCTGGTGGGGAGTAAACCTTCTTCCTGCCGCCCAAGACAGTGTGCATGTGTATGGAAATTGATTTTTTAAATTGATGTAAATTTTTGCTTTCTGCGTGTTGTAGAAACGGATTTTTTATTATTTTTGGATCCGGAAAACAAGAATTTGGAATTATTTTAATTTAATAGCTTTTATGAATAGATTCTGGAAAGTATCTTTAGTAGCTGTGGCAGTCGTAATTGTCGCACTATTAGTTGTTTACCGTGCTGTGAACACTGTGCCCGACGAGGACACTTTAGTGGAGCAGGTGAACGAAATCTTTGATGACGGCGGCTGTATCAGTTGTCACAGCGCCGCTCCCGCGCTTCCTTTCTACGCGACTTGGCCTATAGTCGGCGATTTGGTGCAGAAGGATTCAAAGGATGGCTACCGTGCCTTTGATATGGTGCCTATGCTCAATGCTCTGGATGCGCTTGAGGATGCCGCTGATGGCGATAATATTGCCGGCTGCAGCACTGAAATCCATCCTGTGGACCTTGCCAAGGTGGAAAAGGTCATTCTTGACGGACGTATGCCTATGGCTAAATATTACCTTGTTCATTGGGGCAGTTCTATAACCAACGCCAAGAAGCAGATTGTTCTGAGATGGGCTGAGTCTGTAAGGGCTGGGCAGTTCGCAGGACATGAGGGCGTTGCAGCCGAATTTGCAAATGAGCCTGTGCGTCCTGTCGGTACTTTTAAGACCGACCCCGCAAAGGTTGCTTTGGGTTTTGAACTCTTCCATGACACCCGTCTCTCTGCGGACAACACGGTTTCCTGTTCTTCATGCCACGGTCTTGACACGGGCGGAGTTGATAACAAGCAGTATTCCGAAGGTGTTGACGGCCAGCTCGGCGGAGTGAATGCTCCTACAGTCTACAATGCGGCATACAATTTCGTTCAGTTCTGGGACGGTCGTGCAGCAACTTTGGCTCTACAGGCTGCGGGTCCTCCATTGAATCCTGTCGAGATGGCCTGTGAGTCTTTCGACGAGATTGTCGCCAAATTCAATGCGGATAAGGATTTTGTGAAGAGGTTCACTGCTGTCTACCCGGAGGGTATTTCCGAGGCTACCATCACTGACGCGATTGAGGAGTTTGAGAAGACTCTGACTACTCCGGATTCACGTTTCGACAAGTATCTCAAGGGTGACAAGGCGGCTCTTACAGCCCAGGAAATCAATGGATATGAGCTGTTCAAGAAGTATGACTGCGCAACCTGCCACAATGGCGTGATTCTCGGCGGCCAGACATACGAACTGATGGGTGTGCGCAATGATTATTTCGCAGACAGAGGTCTTGAACTCACTGAAGAGGATAACGGTCATTATAAGGAGACCAAACTGGAGTATGACAGACATCGCTTCAAAACTCCGGGACTCCGCAATGTGGCTTTGACCTGGCCTTATTACCACGACGGCAGCCGCACTACTCTTGAGGATGCAGTCAAGGATATGGCTTATTATCAGGGCAATCACAGACTGAAGGCTGCAGAAGTTGCTGACATCACCGCTTTCCTAAATACTCTCACCGGAGAAGTTGACGGCAAAGTACTCACCAACGCTAACGCGAAATAGTCCAGCCTTGTTTTGAAGAATTCACCCCTGCTACAGCTATTTGTAACAGGGGTGTTCTATTCACTTTACGGGAGTCATTGGAGGTAGGGTAAGTTCCGAGAGGTTTCGTAGGAACTGCGTTTCCTACTCCATCCCTCCCACCACTTTGTGGCGGGCCCCTCCCATTTAAGAGCCATGGGTGGCTGTCCTCCCGGAACTTACCCTACCTCCAATGACTATTCAGCATATTCTCCATAGATTATTTCTTTACAGGGTCGCCTTTGGCGCGGCTGCGGTTGACCAGCGTCACGGCTAAAAATATTAGTATGACAGCGATGATTTTCAGGTAGTTGAATGTATCCATTCCGGCGATTATGGCTACTGTGGTTGCTACGACCGGCTGGACATAATTGTATATGGCGACCACAGTCGGACGCAGCACTTTCTGGCCGACGGGCACGATGAGATAGCAGAAGAAAGTACCGAAAAGCACTACGTATGCTGCGCTCAATATCTGATATGACTCAAGGCCTGCCCAGTCTGTGTGGAAGAGTTCGGTTCCGGTAAACGGAAGCATGAAAAGTGCCGCGAAAGTGAACATCCATTTCATCAGTGTCACAGGCGAGTATTTGATGATAATATCTCGGAAAAGGACCAGATAGAGAGCGTAGGAGCATTGCGCGACAAAGCAGGCGAGGTCTCCACTGAGATTTGAAGTACCGCTTGGTGAAAAACTTCCGCTCAGTATCATATCACCGCAGACTAAAATAAGTGCGCCGCAGGTTCCGAGCAGTACGCCTCCTGCTTTCTTGCCCGTAATCGGTTCTTTCAGAATCAGAGCAGCTAACAGCATTGTCCAGATAGGCATTGTTGTCGTTATGATTGACGCATTGACAGGCGAAGTTGAGCCCAGGCCGTAGAGAAAAAGACATTGGTTGAATACAATGGCAAACAACGATGCGCCTGCAAGCTTTATATAATCTTTTTTATCGACTTTTTCTCCTTTATGGAATATGGAATAAATCCAGAACAGAGCGCAGGCTCCAATCACTCTGAGGTCTGCCAATGCCACAGAAGATATATGCAGATATAACAAGAAAAATGTCCGGTAAGGGT
>JBJEBQ010000033.1:0-54500 GCA_051870215.1 Candidatus Cryptobacteroides sp.
GGATTTCGTTTCTCTTTTTTCATTGTGCTTCATCTCCTTTGTTTTATTTTAGCATGCCGTTGGAGTTTACACAATCTATTTTACAGGATCCAAGGAGACGGTTTCCCATCCCCTTGTTTTTGTTTAGTCATCTACGATATATTCGTAATATCTGTATATCTTATTTTCCTCGGCGTCTTTATCATCGAGGAAGGCTTTAGCCATTGCGAAATAGAAATCCACAGTGTTGATATTGTACTGCTTTGCAACCTTGCAATAGTCGCTGTACATCATATTTACAGCCGCGTAGAATTCCGCTGGATCACATTCGATATTTTTCTGGGGCATCAGCTGAGCGATCTGTTCATAGCTCCAATGCGCTCCCCTTGTGCCGTCCTCATTCTCCATCTTAGCGGTCCATTCTTCAGCCATGTTGCGATCCATTTTCATGTGATGCAATTTTTCATGATGCCTCTGTTCGTCTTCTTCCTCGTATTCCTCATCTTCCATATAATAATCGCGACGATGAGGTTTTTTGTAGCCGTAATCTGCCATTAATAATATTTTGTGGAGTCCGTGCATTTATGTTTCCTCCGTTTCGGTAGTGGTGGTCGCGGTTCCGTTGATAGCCGTAAGGTTATTGTTGGGGGCGCACGCCGGCTGTCCGAGGAGTCGGAAACTTCCGCCAGTTGCGTTGGTAACAACTACGGTACTGTATTTTGTGCGCGTCCGTATGCCGCAGGCTGTTACCTGTGCGCAGCATCTGTTTGTCAGCGGATATAAAGTGGTTCCGGTGCCGATTGTGATGTATACCGGCGCGTTTATAGTAGTCGTTGTCGGGATTGACTGCGCTACTATAATACAATACTTTTCTCCGTTCATATAGCTTCCGGCTGGAATGTTTATAATTAAATTGCCGCCTGTAAATGTTACAGAGCTGCTGATAATCAGTCTGTCGCAAAGACGGCACACATTTCTACAAGACATATTTCCTCCTTTTGTCAAAATGGGGCGAGTATTCCCGCCCCACTGAATTAATCACGGGAAATCCCGGAAATTTTACAAATTAATATCTGTATCCGCAACCGCAGCCGCAGTCATTGTTGCCATAATTCCACGGATTCGGGACATTATATGCAGGAACCGGTGCCGGGCGAAGCTGAGATACGATATAATTGTTCTGGTTGCACTGAGAAGCCGCAAGCTCAAGTCCGAAAATCTTCTGGTTCTGAGCGGCGATCTGTGCGTCTTTGGCTGCCATTTCCTGTGCGGTAAGACGAGCTTCTATGCCTCGGAATCCGCAGTTCATAGCGTCGATGATATCGCGGGTGTTGTTTGCAGCATTGGTGTTGATTGCGCAGGTATCTGTTGCCATGCGATAGCCAACATCTGCAAAACCGCGCTCAATCTCTCTCTGGGTTTCGCAGCAGCAGGATGCCAGCTGAGCCTGCAGAGCGTTCTGTCCGCGTTCTACTCCGTTGAATCCCTGCTGAGTCTGATATCCGAGGGTACAGATTGCATTGTCTACGCCGTGGAATCCGTTGGCGATATTTGCGTTTACGCCGTTGATCTGCGCGAGCTGATCATAGCCGAGCGAACATAAGCCGTCAGCGATAGATCTGATCTGATTTGATAAGCCTGATGTGTCAAAGCCGCGCTGAATGTCAGCGTTTGTTCCGTTGCTGTTCTGATTTGCGAGAATGTAGGGAAGCGCACTGTTCATATATCCATCGCCTCCGTTGTTTGCGCCGAAGCCGTTTCTGCCCCAGCCGAAAATAATGGCAAGTATGATGACGGCCCATAAGCCTTCGTTGCCGAAGAATCCGTCTCTGTTATTGCCGTCGCCCTGACCGGCGAGAAATCCTGTTAAAAGTTCGTTACCCATTTGAACCTCCGTCAGTTAAGAATAAATTTTATATTCACACGGGGCTGTACACCTCCCCGACGTGTTTAATTATCGGAGGCGGTTTTAATCAAGACCCGACAAACTGAAAGAGGAATGATTTATTTATTTGCGGTGGAAGTGGAATTATTCTGGGGTGGAAGTGTAATACCCATTTGACGCATTAATTCGTCAAGGTTTACGCCGTATTCTTTTGCAAGATTCTGGGCGTAGGTATGCAGCTCCTGTGCGTTTTTGCCCTTAATCATATTTACTGCTTGTGCATACTGACCTCCCTGCGCTGCTATCTGTTGTAACGCCTCAGGAAGTCCTTTGCCGCCGAATAATGCCTGTTGTAAAAAAGCGACGGGATTGAACATATTATTCATTCGATACAGCAGCTCCTTTCACGCTCTGCAGTTCTTTCTGCAGTTTGATAACCGCGTCACACAGTTTGTCAAAATCCTCTCTCGGAACATATTCTATCGTTGGATTTTGTACCTTCTGCGGTTCTGCTTCAGCTGGCGCATTATAAACAAATTCAAAAAATTCAGACGTTCCGGTGTTCTGATTCAGCCGTTTCAGGTATATGCATCCGTGCGCGAGGTCGGGCATAATTGTTCCGAGTGACAACAATTCAGCTCGAACCGCCATTGCCTCTTCTCGTGATGTCACGGGCACACAGCTGTAATTGGACTGTTGCTGTTGCCTCTGCTGTCCCACCTGCTGCATCTGAGGCTGAACAGGAGCCGAAGGCTGCATATACTGCTGTCCCCCAATATAACCCTGATTGAATCCACCGTATCCGGCCGGAATATTATAATTGCCTGTCATTTTTCCCTCCAAAATAAAAATCCCTTGTTCTGATATCATTATACCAGTTCAAGGGAATTTTTTCTTTCAATATATTTGCGTGATTTTAACCGAGTTATTGCCTATATTTTGCCTTGTTTTTGCAATACATAGGCAAGCTTCATCAGCGCGGGCTTATGCCATTTTGAGACAGTGGAATATTCACGTCCGACAGCTGCACATACATCATCGAGGCAACCGCCGTCCACATACATTATTCGTAGCAATGTTTTGTATTCCGGCTTAAGATTACATCGGTCAATCGCTGCGGCTATGTCGGCAGTCTCGCCAAGGCCGTGGACAGCACCCCGCTTCCGCACGTGTTCGGTCATGATTATTCACCACCGCCGCCGTCGCTTTCCGTGTCAGTTTCTTCAGCCGATGAAATCAGCTGATTAATACCTTCGCTTTCGATTCTCGCCGCGTCAACCTTTGCTTCTCCGAAGATGTAAGCCACGACGGATACAAGGGAAGTGACAATCCCGGCGACCTCAGTCCATTCGTTCTCATTGAGCCCGAACGCCATCGCAACACCGACAATCACTCCGACAATTGCCGCCCAAAGTTTACGCGAACTGAGCTTCTGTTTCCAGTTGATGTTCATAGAAATTCTCCTTTAATATTCAATCCAAAATAGTTTCCCTGACTTCTTCGGTCTTTTCTTCGTGTTTCCCCGTGCCCTCGCCGTAATACCGCCCTGTCTCAACCTCGCTTTTCTTGAGGAACAGATTCGGTATAATGTACGACGGCAGTCCGGCGGTAATCGGCGCGGCGAGATATACATACAGCCCATCCATGCTCGCAGTCTCGGGAGAAACCGCAAGCCGGACGAATTCATACGCAATCCCGATAACCGCACCGAATACCCACACAGCCACAACGCAGGTGAGAATCTGCTTTGTGTACTGCTTCAATCCATATATTGTGTTTTTTAACTTGTTCATACCAATATAATGTTGTTGATGCACCTGTCACCGGCAGTCGCACTGTATGAAGAACCGCGCCGCACAGCCCATGAACCTCCGCCGTCAAGCGTTATCACATCGTCAAAATATTCGCTTTTCAGCTTCTTCCATATTTCCATGCCGTAGATGTAGTTCTTCGTAGTTGTCCTGCCCGATATACGCCAGATTTCGCCGTCGCGTACACCGAGCCAGCTACGCCATGTCGCGTACATACAGCTGTCGTCCCATCCCTGCGCTTTGACGTAGTTGTAATAGTCCACATCATCGCCGTTTCTGACAGTCGGAACTCCCGATATCGCATATTTCGCATTCACCGGAACTTCGCTCACATCATCTATGTAGGGCTTGCCGGAGGAGGGAACAATCAGCGTCGAGACCTTCTTTCCCTTGAACTGATTTGACTGATTATTCGCGCAGTTTATTCTCAGTTTGCTGCCGGAAATATAGGGTTTTATGTACTTCTGAGCCGCCGCAGGAACGTCTGAGAGAGCGCAGTCACACACCAGATTACCAACAGGCAGAGTGAATTTTTCGCCCTCAGACGAGCTGTACGCCGCCCAGAAACCGCCTGTTGAAGAATTGTTCGGGATTTGCTTCTTCGGTTTGTCCCAGTATTTGACTGCGAAGTTGTCGATTCTCTCAAACATCAACCCGTTTGCAGTGTAAGAGGATTTACGAACAATGGGAGCGGCAGGCTTAACCTGATACGTCCCCGCAGCGTTGGCTATGCCGAGATACGGAGTCGGGTCGACCGAAATACCGTTCTTGCGCACCTCGAAGTGGCAGTGCGAGCCGAAACTATAGCCGGTGTTCCCCTCGATTCCGACCACATCACCTGCCTTGACAGCCTGCCCGACCGATACTCTGCGCTCCGCCATATGGCACATGAAAATCTGCAGGCCGTCAGCGCGGTCAATGCGTATGTAGTTGCCCCATTCCCATGTGGTGTTCGACTTGTCCGTGATAATCGTCGAGGACTTCACGATGCCATCGCACGGAGCCACGAGGGTCTTGTCGGTGCCCACTAAATCAACGCCTTTGTGATATCCCTGCACCCCGTTCAGCGTCCTCAGGCCGAATCTGCTCGTCACAGTCACGCTGCCGGAGCGGTAGGGGAGAATAAATTCAGCCAATTTTTCACCTCCGTTCCAGGTCGTCAATGCGGTGGTTCGCGACTTTGATTTTTTCGTCGGTCAGAGACTGCGCCTGCTCAAGCCGGTACGTCCGCTCGACGAGGTTGTTGTGCTTGTCCACCTTCTTTTCCAGCTGCTCGATGCGGTAGGCGTGCATTTCGTCGTGCTTTTCCAGCTCCGCAAGCAGCTTTTTGTGCTGGTAGTTTGAGTTAATCAGCGACACGACGATTGCCGCCGCTGCCGAGATCACTGCCGAGAGTATTGTGGTCATTGTGCCTCCTGTGAGTTTTCGGTTTCGTTTTCAACGTCTTCGTCGGTTTCTTCGTATGTGCGTCCGGCGTTTTCGGGGTCGATGGCTTCGGAGTACACTTCATCCGTGCCGACTTTGCGAATCATTTTCCCCGCGTCAGAGTAAGTCCGCACCAGAACCACGCCGTCCGAACGTGTCATAAAATATTCTGTGATTATCATGTTATACCCCCACAATGTAGTCTGCGTATGTAGCCCAGTTTGTCGCCGCTTTCCATTCGTCAACCAGCGCCGCCGGAACACGGATTTCGCAGTCTGCGGCGATGCCGGAGAAGGCGCTTGTATTTGATAATGTAGGTACTGCTGTGTGATGTGTGAAGTCGTAATATTTAACGCCATAGCAGTTTTGGAACATACTGCTACTAATACTCGTCACGTCGTCAGGGATAACGATAGAAGAGAGACTGTAGCAGTCACTGAATACAGTGTATCCAATGCTTGTTAGGCTGTCAGGGATAACGACAGAAGCGAGACTGAAGCAGTTTTGGAACGCAAAGTTGCCGATGCTTGTCACGCCGCCAGGGATAACGACAGAAGAGAGATTGTAGCACTGTTTAAATGCATTGATGTCGATTATTTTCACGCTGTCAGGGATAACGACAGAAGAGAGACTGTTGCAGCTACTGAATGCACTGTTGCCGATACTCGTCACGCCGTCAGGGATAACGACAGAAGCGAGACTGTGGCAGTCTTGGAACGCAACGTCATCGATACTCGTCACGCCGTCAGGGATAACGATAGAAGAGAGACTGTAGCAGTTACTGAATGCACTGTTGCCGATACTCGTCACGCCGTCAGGGATAACGACAGAAGAGAGACTGTAGCAGTTACTGAATGCACTGTTGCCGATACTCGTCACGCCGTCAGGGATAACGACAGAAGAGAGACTGTAGCAGCTACTGAATGCACTGTTGCTGATACTCGTCACGCCGTCACCTATCTCAATGCGCTGCACAGCGTTCAGGTATGTTCTGTTTCTGCCATCTGCCCCACTTGCATATCGCAAAATTCCGCTGTATTGATTGTTCAAACTGACGCCATAAAACTTCATCTCTCCATCAACAGTCAGATCAATCACATAATCCCCCGGCGCGGCATACTCATGCGTCGGCGTCCATTTTACCGTCGATGTACTCGTGCCCGTCAGCACATCCGGCTCTGTACCATCTCCCCAATCAACCGTGACAGTGCCGTTCGGACAGCACCCGAGCATAGGAGACGTGCGCCCATCCTCAAGGCGTATGTAAATGCGTGTCTTGCCGTCGTCGGTAATGTACATCGCACCAACGTTCACAGCCCGCCCCATTGACTTGATGCCGTCGAGCGACCAGTTCCAGCCCTGACAGATAAGCCCGTCATGTGACGGCAGAGCAGGGAGTTCGGTCAGCGCAGCGGCTTCGGCGACGGTGTAGCTGTATAAAATCGTGCCGTCGTAGTCGTAAAAGTTGACGTCCTTTTTCGACGCAGACGGAAGCGGCCCGCCGCCGCCCCCGCTCTCCATCGTCCCGACAATCTGCGCGCCGCTCTTGTCATGTGCCGTCACGCCATTTCCCAGCGTCTCAGGCGCAACCGTGTCACCAGTCAGGTCGATAAGCGTCTCGCCGGCGAAAATTATTTTATTTTTGGCTGGCATTTGCACCACTCCTCATCATGCAATCGTTACCGTCAAGCCTCCGGCGGCGTTTTCAGTTTCCGTGTACGGGATAGCCTCGACGATAACCTCAGATAAATGTGTATATCCCTCATCAGGCAAAACGCTCTGCTGCTGCGTTGTCGGCGTGACTGTTTTTGTCTGAGACACAACGCCCTCAGAGCCGGTCATGGTACCCGTTACGCCGAGGATAGTCACGCCGGAGCGGATGTTGGTTTCGATCAGCTTTGCCATTTCGGTCGGGTCGATAACGACCGTGCCGCCGCCGTCATGGAATCCTATCGGGATATAATATACCTCGTCTTTGAGCTTGATTGTGCCTGAGACTGCGCCGTTGTTTTTTCCCGTGCCTGTGACAATCTTACCTCCGGCTGCGAACGTCTTTCCCTCGAGAGCTTCAGCCGCTTTCAGTGTCGCCGCGCTTGAGTCAACGTCGAACGTACACGTGCCGTTATAAATTGCACCGTCCGCGCTGTGGAATTGGATATTAAGCAGCACTTTGTCAGGCGTTACGTCGTCGCCGGTGAGGTCGATCAGCGTTTTGCCGCCGTAAATTATTTTGTTGGCTGATTTTTCTGCCATTTTTTACCTCCGTTATTCTGTGATTATTTCGCCGTCCGAGCCGATGTAGATTGTCGTGCCGCCGGACGGGTTGTCCATTTCGTAATATGGGATTTTTTCGACAGTCACGTTGCCGCCCATGTATTTCTGAGCGGTCTCAAGTGTCTGCGCACTGTCGGCTGATGGAGTTACGCTGTATTCGCCGGTGTATTTCGGTAATTCCCGCCACACCGCCACACCGCCCGATGCCGTCAGCACACGTCCCTCGTCTTCTTCGGTTATTGTGGGAAGTCCGCTGCCTCCGCCGCCCGATGGATATGTATACAGCCGCCCGCTTTCGTCCCGCCCGACCGGCTGTGTCATGTCGTCGGTTTTCTCGACGGGGTTAAGTTTAGCCGCCTCAAGGTTGTTGATGATACTCATAATCTGAGCATATACATCCTCAGACGGGGAAGGGATTTGCTGATTCAACATATCTGCGATAGAATCGTAGACGTTGATATGACACGCCCTTGTGGTTTTTAAATTTCCGCCCTGAACACCTATAAATACTCTGCGCCGCTCATTCTGCACCATCGGGAAACTGCAGGTGTCACCGCTCATGATTACAGGTGTATAACTTCCGTCTTCATACACAAAATAAACGGTTTTATGCGGATATTCATTCCATTCGTCATCGAAGACGAATCTGATATAATAATCACTGTTATGGGTTATTAAATCAACGCAGGTTCTTACCACAGGAAGCCTGTCTCTTACCTCGATTAAAATTTCAGTCGTCATTTTTACCGCCTATCCGAATAAATTCCTTAAGACTTTCAAGGTCTGAGTATGACAGTTTTATATTTTCTGTTTCGGGAATGATAACAGGGAGGTCGATTTCGCTCACATCAATGTCGAGATTCAGCAGCTCAGTACATTCCTTGTCGAATTCCTGACCGGCTATTAGATTTTTCGGATATACCTTTCCATCCTTGACGTTGCAGTATTTTTCAACCAGTATGTTCCGCTCATTCTGGAAGAAGCGGAAATGCACGTCCAACTTGTCAAACATGACAGCCAGTTTATGAAGTGTCGAAATTCCGATGTCCTGAGATGATAATTTTTGAAAAGCCGGAAATGCGTTTATCAAATCTTTTAATTTCATAGCTCTCCTTTCATTATGGTGCTGTATCCATTGTAGTGCCGTCAGCAAAGTAAATTTTGTTTATATAAAGACGATTCAGATAATTTGTACTGGAACCTATTATTCCATAAGTGCCATCAAAGAGGATTTTGCCGTTTCTTACGTCAAAAGTCATCGTAAGTTCGTTTTCATTGTTTCTGTTTACGTAATAAAAGTTGATTTCGTCTCCGTAAATATTGACTTCGTTTGTGTCGCTTGCTGAAGTGTGTGACTGCACTCCAAAATCAATTGTTTTATAATCGGTTTTGAAGACAGATGTTAAAATTGGCTCATCATCATCCGAATTGAAATATATGTTTTTGACCTTCAGTGTGTTTGTTGTAATATTGGCTCCGTTGATTACTGTAGCTCCGGCTGTAGACAAATCCGAGAATGTTACCGTACCTGTAAGTTTCAGATCGGTCGATGATATTAAAAGGCCATTGCTTGATAAAGATAGAATGGTATCTCTGCCCTGTACAGTTCTTGTGGCTGTAGCTTTGATTTTGAAATAGTCTCCACCGCTGTCCGCTGATGAATCCTTGATATACTTAAATGTAATGTAGTGTGAACCCTCGGGAACTGTAATTGTAAGTGTTTGTGGTGACTCAGAGCTTTCACCTTTAAAGGATTTCAATACATTGCTTGTATCAGCCGTGTTGTCATTGCTTAATGCATTGTCAAGAGTCGAAACTATGCCGTAGTCATAATTGCTTTCGCCATATGAAATACAATATAATTTGACTGATGTCTGTTCGGTGAATGAGAATTTCAGTATTCCATATGCGTATGAACTGTTTACTCCAGCATTGTTTGATGTGTAATATCCGTCTGAAGTCTTTTCAAAATAATAGGTTTGTCCAGTAAGGTGATACTGATCGCCTACATCATATTCTTCCTCTGTGGATTGCGGCGTTGCTGTCAATGTTATTGCATTTGCCGCAAGTGAAATTGAGGATGTATCTGTATTCGCAAACAGCGTGAGCATTGCCTGCACATTTGAACCTATAGTGCCTTTTCCGATTCCTGCAGTCAGGGAAATCTTGTTGTTTATTCCGGTCTCCGTATTTTCTATGAGCTGCGCAATTTCATTGGTTGAAGTAAGCGAACTTCCGTCGGAAATCTGAACAAACTCGCCGCCGACAGCAGATGTGATTGATGCTTTTCCTTCCTGAGAATTCAAATAACTCGATATGCTCGTGTATAAGTCAGTCGTCTTGAGCATATTTTTCTTTAAACCCTCAAGTTCTCTCTGCTGAATAGGTGCGATTTCGCGGGTCAGACCGCCGGAGTTTTCATATTCAACTCTGCCGAATCCTTTCCATGTGATAGTCTGCGAAAATATCGGAAAAGTAATGTTGTTTCCGTAATCATCAACCACATTTATGATATTGCCGCATTTGATTTCGGGGTACCATTCCGCACGCAGAGACGCAGGATTGTATGTGGGAAAGGTTATTAAACGGTTGTATAACTGGTTAACAAACGTTTGTAAACCTTCTATTTCGGTGTCGTTTTCAATGTAAAGGAACGGATTGTCGCTGATTACATATGTGTTTGAACCCTCACCGGCAGTTACGAGCTGATCCCCATATGAATTATAAACCTCCAGTTTGTCTATTGCCGGAGCAGTGAATTCAGACTCCGTCATTTCAAACCTGTCACTTTTGAGGATAGTGTGACTCTTATTTGTAAACCATGTTAATTCGACGTTTCCCGACGGATTTATCCGAGCATATGACCCGGCGGCTTCGGCTATCCATGCGAGAATTTCACGCGCCGTATATTCTGCGTTGGAAAAAGGATTGAATGTAAACTGTTTGTCGGAGTTAATAAACGTTAACGAAACAGGGTTTACTCCGACAAAATCGCATAATTTCTGATATATTTCACCCAGTGTCGTCGGGAACGTAAGTCCGGCAATAAAATCTTCTGCGGAAATATCGAAGTAAACCATTCTGTCATATGCGGAGAAGTTTATTAATTTCCCGCGCACCTTCTCGGGCCTTTCGCCTTTGAATATTCCCAGAGTGATATATTCAAACTCACCGTTGATTTTAACCCCGATCTGCAGGGTGAATTCCTGATTAAAATTGAAGTCCTGGAATTCGCCGTCTGTGTTAAACAGAACCATTTCAGCCTGAGACGAAACAGCGCGCCCGACGGTCATATCAGTTTCGCCGTTCAACACCTCAGTCAAAGTAAGTCCGCCGCTGGAAACGGATATATTACGTTTGCCTAAAACCGTTCCGTCATCAAAAGTTATTTTTATATTCTGTTCGGTATGATTTCGTATAGCTGAAAGTAAATCTGTGGATATCTTATTGACATTGGCCACTCCACTTATAGTGTAATCACTTGTATTGCCGTCAGCATCATAAGCACTTACGCGATATTGAACAGTGCTCCATGAAGTCAGTATTGTGTCAGCGTAAACCGTATCAGAGCCCCTGTAAACCTCCGTGAAGCTCGATTTATCCACCGACCGCTCAAGAATATACCCAGCAGCATTTTGAACCTCAGACCAGCTCACATAAGCTGACGCACCCGCATTTAATTCAGGAACTATTATTGAATCCGGTGCAGTTGTTGCCCATACAAAAGTATAGCATCCGTCTGAATCAGTGTTATTAGATACTAATAGGGAAGTTGAAAGATTCAAAGCTGGCCTAACACCAATTTGACCTCGCCATGGATAATATCCATATAAACCACTGCCATCCGATTTTACACTCCAAACATCGTTTGGGTCATCGTAGCGAGGCGTTCTTAACCACCAATACCAACCTGTTTCCTTGCTTGATGGTTTAGAATTTGACATAGTATTGTCATAGCATTGCTGTGTTAGATAACTTATACGATCGGAACTGCTTGTATAATATCCCCAATAATTACCCTCAGTAATATTTTCCATACCGGAAACACTGGAAAATATCTCCGTTACTGATGGTAAAAACACTTTTATGGAAATATCTTCATAATCTGATCCATCCAAAGTAGGTTTTGCTGTTCTGATAGTTGTATTCAGAATAGCATTATATTCATTATCAGAAAACAAATTTAAGAAACCAGGTCGAGATGCATGTTGAGTACCAGCATATACATAAGTTGAAGAATCCGGAGATTGATCTGCACTATGTTGAGCAGAATACCAACTATCCGCTGCGGCTCTTGAGTTAAGCCAATTATTCATATTAGAAACAGCGTATCGGTTGTTTCCATATTCCTGTCTTTCAGAATCCGAATTGTTCGGCTCCTTTGCATCGAAGCATCTCAGGTCAAGAATTTCGCTTGCATGAAGCGTAACGGGGTTATCGGGATAAGCAGGCTCCGAGACGTGGTTTTTCGCAACGATAGTCCATACAATGTCCTGAGCTTCTTCGCTCTCAACCTGATATTTTCCGAATTTGACCTTGCTGCCGATTTCAAGATTTGATAAAAGCTGTGACATAATTTTTAACCTTAAAATTCAATGATATCGAAACTCAGATCGAACCTTGCGACTTCTTCTGAATTTATCCAGTAATAATGCGTTTTCGCTTCTCTGTTGCCGGCGTAATATTCACCGGAACGAGTGCCTCCGACTATATATGGATTCGGGGTTACTGCTGTAAATTTTTCCGCATTTACGGCATTGAGGATGGAAGCCATGGTTGCCCATGAGAGGCATTTCCACTTTAAAGAATAGTTTATCTTCTGTCCGATTTTGTTTCTGTGAAGTGTACTTTCGCCGTCTCTTTCCGCACTTTCGTCCACATCGGCAATCTGAGGGTTCCATTCGGCAGGATCGGGAATTGCGACCCCGCCGAATGTCAAGCCCATATCGTATCTGAGAAGAGAAGAATCAACTGACATATATCATCCCCCCGTCACTGTTTCAGCAAGCTTCTGAGACTTCTTGACAACTCGTCCGAGGGAAACCGAAGGAGATACCACGAGTTCCTTTTCAGCTATCTTCTTGAGAAGTGCGTTCTGCTCCCTGAGAAGGCTGTTCTGCGCCTCCGAATCTCCATTGTTTCCGGAGCTCATCAGAACACTGTTCATTGCAGATGCTACGCCATACTGTATTCCTGCTATGATCTGCCCGTTGTTTGCCACAGCATTTCGTCCGCCGATTGTTCCTACCATCTCTGGGCCTGCTTCTCTTGCGATGAATACCTGTCCGACAGACGGATATCCGCCGGAGGCAAGTTTAGGGATATTTATTTTGTTTATTTCGCTGATATTGAAACCAAACGTTTTTCCGCCTATCGCAGGAACCCAATCAGGTACATCAAAGGATAATTTGTTCATGGCGCGTATCATAAGATTCAAACCATCAATAACGCCGTTTACCATAGATTCGATAAATCCAAGTATTGAATTAATAGGCACTCTTAAAGCGTCCTTTATTCCACTTATAACTGATATAATTGTGTTTTTTAAAGAAATTAGTCTTTCGCTGAACCAGTTAACAATTGACTCCCATTTATCGGCAATGCCTTGTTTTAAGCCTTCGGCAATATATCCGCCATATTCAGCCATGACTTTAGAGGGTGAATTAATTTGGAATACGGAACAAATACCATCAATAAGCGGTTGGAATATATGATCTTTTATCCATGTTCCGACAGAAGCTAAAGCACCGATGATGCCATTGTATATCCCCAATATGACATCTCCGCCGACTTCTTCGATTTTGCTTGCAAAATAACCTTTTAATTGTCTATACGCATTTGATATTGAGTTAAAAGCCTGCATAACAAATGAACTTATCAAAGAGCCGGAAGCACCCAGAGCTTTTCCAAGAGGTTTAAATGCATTTGATATTAATTCAGACCAGTTTATGTTTTTCACAACATTACATATGGTGTCCCAAAGTTGTTTCCCGAGCTGCGCCCAGTTTAATCCATCAATAAGACCAAATACAAATTGATACGCCGATTTTAATGAATTGTCGATAGTTTTTACTAATTGGCCTATTAATGATGCCCAGTCTATTTCATTGAACGCATTTCCGATTTTGCTTCCAAGTTCATACCATTTGGTATTAACTATAGCCTCATTTAGTGACGTAAAAATAGCGGAAATCAAGCCTTGCAAAGTTTGAATTAATTGTTCAAAATTAAATTCAGAAGCCCATCCGTTAATAAATTCTGATATTGAACGCCCAAATTTAGCCCAATCTGCATTGGTTATAAATCCATATAGTGTATCGATAAGAGCATTCCATTTCTGAGCAAATACATTGCCTAAATTTTCAAAATTGACAGAATCAAACAGACCATTAAATATGTTTGCGAGTGACGAACCAATATTCTCAAAATTTACATTTTTGAACAGACTGGATACAAATTCTATAACGGCATTAATTTTATTTCCGAGTTCTTCACCAATAGACTCAAAATTTATAGAATCAAAAATTGAATTCACTTTTTCAGCCAGTGCCGCTCCGGCTGATTCCCAATTCTGATTTTTAATTGAATCTATGAATCTGTTTGCCCAATCTGGGAATTCGAGAGTAATTGTGTCGAGCGAGACTTCCTCAAACATACCGGCATAATCTGTAATTGTATCTGAGCCGCCTTGATTTCCAACAATATTGAGCTCATCGAATCCGGCTACCGAACGTTTTATAGCATCAGTAGTATCGTTTACAGCTTCCGCGTATTCTTTCTGTTGACGAATTGCTTTAGTCCATGTAGATGCACCGGTCAATTGGGAAATGAATTGATTCAGCCAGTTTAAACCTTCCACTATTTTATCTATAAACATATCAAAATAGGGAATTACGGCGTTTAATATAGGCTCTGCCGCTGATGCTAAAGAATTTCTGAAATATTGTAACGGAGTAGCGGCGCTGTCCATGTTTATAGAAAATGATGTGCCAACAGATTTGCTGTATTGATATAGATTGTCTATTCCCTCTTTCAATCCATCAGTTATCTGATTGATGATGCCTGCAACAATTCGGTATCTAATTACTCTTTCAAAAGATGATGCCAATTTACGTAACCCATTTGAAAATTTGGGAATTTTATTTATAACGTTATTTTTTAGAGAACTACCCAGTTTTTTTGTTATATCAGTAGTCTTTTTTAAAGATACTGAAAATACTCTTGAAATTATATTTCCGGAATTTTTGGCATAGGAAGATAGTTTTTTAAATGCGGAAGAAAGCAAATTTAACTGCGCAACTTTATCCTTAATGCCAGAATTATTGAGACTTCTATCTATATCAGATATAGATTCTCTAAGTCTCGAAGCATCCATTCCAGACTTTGAACGAATTTGACGAGGTATTGAACCGGAGGACTTATATGACGCGTAATCACCAACAGATTTTGATGCATTTAAGATTTTTCTGTTTTTTTCTGATTGTTCATAAATTTCTTTTAATCTATCTTTGATGCGACCTAATGAATCCAAAAAATTGTTCCCAGGCTCATATTTTTTACCAATAGCCTGTATTGAATTATACGTTTTATTGAATTCATCTTTTAAAATACTGATATCAGAAACAGCTTTTTTGATTCCTATCTTGGAAACTACGCTCTGGAGTTTTCTGGCGTCTTTAATTACTGCCTTAAATTCACCATCTGATTTTATAAAATCTGTACCATAATTTTCTGCTATCTTTGATATTTGTTTTATGGTGGATTTGAGTTGTTTGTAACTTTCTGTAGATGAAATAGCTTTGTCTTTTAGTTTATCTATTGCATCAGTATTTAGATTTATTTTTATTGGTTTATTTAATTCTTGTATATATCGAACGCCTTTTGTTCTGCCAATATTGCTTAATGTTCCTCCGAGAGCTTGAAGGCGACTTGTCATGGCTTTCATTCCGCTTAAATTATATGTAAAACGCGAAATTGTTTTTTGAAGTTTATCAAAGCCCTTTGTTGCCTCATTGGTTTCAGCTTCTATTTTGATTCTTAAAGTTTCAATAACGTTATCAGCCATTGGTCTCCTCCTTCTCATTAAATTTTTTCCTCATCCGAGAAATCCATTCCATCATTTTTGATTGAACAGCATTATTTTTATCGGCTTGTTCTTTTTCCATTTGATCTTTAATTTGAGTTTCTGTAACAGGATATGGTTTATCTGGATATTTACGTGGACGTGTTCCACGTTTTGCAAAAGCGTGTAATATTGGGGCTAAACAACCGACAGCTTCATAAACATATAATCCTTGTAACCATGCAAGTTCATTTTCTCTTTGTAATTTTAATTCATCAGATTTTGCATAAAAGCATAGCCGCGAATAATCCCCGTACCAATATTCATCATAGGAGACGCCTATAGACATATAATAGATGCAAAGATTATCCGCGTACTCTGCAAACCAAGGATTATCAGATGCTTGCCGTTCTTGGGCGGATGTCGTTAGCCCTTCGTCATCGCCCACTGAACGTTTCCCTTGGGATTCATTTCTTCCAATACTTCGCCGACCATACTGATTAAGGCTTCTGTCAATGACTGACCGTTTTCGTTCTCGTCACATAATTCGCGATAAATTTCTTCGCGAATTTTTCTCGGAACATTTTTGTGATATGCATCAAAAGATGCACAGAATAAATCCTCACCGGCCGTTAAAATATGATCGCCTGCGTTATTAAACGAAAAACCTCTGCGTTCAAGTTCTTTCAAGGAGTTAATCGTATAACAAAGAGTATAATGAGTATTCTTGTAATCAAATTCAATAGAGGTTCTGGACATAATTTATATCTCCTTTATTAAGTATCAGATGTATCGAGTTGGGGTGCAGTTAAAGCCGCTACGGTAATAGTGCATTTAAGTACTTCGTTGACACCGGCGCCATTGACCATTATTGAATACATTCCTTTGAAAGGGAATTTGCCGTTTGCGCCGGTAGGTGTCATGGTTCCATCTCCAGATTCTTCGCCCCCGATCCATACCGCCAAGTCCATTTCTTTATATGCATCCGCCTGAACAGAGGCGTATTCAGCTTTGGTATAATTAGCTTCAAAAGCTATACTATCCTGCTGCTGCATTCCTAACACTGAAACAGATACTGAGTGCGATAAAGTTGATGCGTCCAAAAGTTCAGGAGTTCCTCCGAGGTCGCCAAAATTCGTTATGTCTATCAACTTTGAATATTGATCATCTTCCGTTTTTTTCTTCATCAGGAATACGCCCATTGAAGTTAAAGCCTTTGGAATTAACATAATTATTTCTCCTATTCTTGTTTTATTTTAAAATTTTTTTAATAAAGCTTGATAATAAATCGAATTAATGTTATAATCAAAATAACACAATTCAATATTTATCAGAAAGGTAAAAAAATGAAAAATGCTAAATTAATAATCGGAATATTAAGCATTATTTTATGTGTGTTTATAACTTTTCAGTCGTGTGCGGCAGGGTTAAGTAATGCTTTATCAGAAAATAATGAATCGAGTGGTTCGGCAGGTTTGTTTGTGGCAATTTGTATGCTTATATCGGGAATAGTTGGAATAGCTACAAGAAACAATGCAAAGAAAGGCTCAAATATCACAGTTGCAATTTTTTATATAATTGCTGGTATTGCCGGTATTTCAATGCATGGTTCATACAATGATTTGATTATCTGGAGTATACTTTGCTTTATTTTTGGCGTTGTGTATCTTGCAGCTGCTTTCAAGAAAAACAAACCGATAATCAAATAAATAGGGGCTACATGCGTACAGCACATAACCCCATCGAGTTCTTCTCTCTGCCCGTCGGCAGGGAGGTTTTTATTTTTAAGTTTTTATTTCCTGTAAAGCAGATTATCTCTGCCTACTTTTGAACGATATCTGCATACAAACCGCGTAAGCTCCGGTGAAGAAGCGTCCATGAATGAAGCGTATGTTCTTACAAAACCTATGAGCATAAGCCGACTGTCCGCAATATCCGCTATCCGTTCACACTGTTCCTCGCCGCCGGACGTAAGATTGGAATATGTCTCCATCTGCAACGTCACAATTGCATGATTCTCCACACCTGAAGATGTGAGTGTGTCGGTGTCAGTGTAATTGTCAAGCGGGAATAAAATCCATGCCGGGAAATCGGGCGCTTTTTTGGGAATTTTCCGCGCGGTCGTTAAGGTCGGATATTTTTCCTTCAGCAGATTCCTGATTTCGTTGTATACCTCGTTGAATATATTAAGCATTGAGAAGCACCGCCTTTGCTGTTTCGAGAACGGCATCCTTCAATTGCTTTGCCGTTTCATACATAGTCATTGACGGCGGATTTCCGTATGTATGATATTTCTGACCGTCAGCGTCCTTGAAATACCAGCCGTATGGACTCTGCCAATTTTTACTCCGAGGGTTATAAGTTCCAGGGCCGTAGCCGAATTCGCCTGCCTGCGGATGCCCGTATCCCATAGTAATTCCGGTTCCGAACTCAACAAACAATACTTTTTCTCCAGATGCAATTATATCAAACCCGTTTTCTGTCTCTTCAACAGAAACTTCAATATCGTTGTATCCGTCATATAAGGCCCTGGCATATCCGAGAGACACATTTGTGGCCCCCATTTCCGCAAGTTTTCGTGTGAGCTCGTTTATTTTTTTGGTATACCTATCAAGCTTTTTGTCGACGGCGCGGATTAAACGATTCAAACTATTTGTGTCGACACTGATTTTGATTATACTGTCATCCATTGCTTACATCCACCTTCTTTACGGCATATGTTACAGAGTTTAAACTCTTCGCAACGGATGAAACAGTATAGTCCCAGGGCGTGTCTGTGGTGCCGTCAGAATTGATTACAGGCGCGTTATCTATCCATAGCACTGATGTCTCTGAAATGGGACAATTCATGTCAGCGGTCGAAATAGTCTTGTCGTAGCTTATATCTACTCCGAATATCTGCTCGTTTGTTGTTCCTCTTGCTGCCGATATATTCGCGCTCATAAGCCGCGGCAGGGTATAAACGGACTTATATAATCCGGAGTAATTTCCATTGGCGTCCTTTGTTTCTTCGGCTTTTTCAAAAAGCGCATACCAAAATTGACGCATATTTTTTTTCAGACATTTCATATTTCATCCCACCATCGGAATTATTTCGTTCAGAAGCTGCTCGGAAACCCATTCCGCGCCCCAGGAACGGGATATGCCGTTTTCAGAATGAGACAGCTGTCCGCTTGCACCGATTCTGTTGTACATATCCTCCGCAATCCTGATTTTTAAATCGTTGTATCGGCTTTCAAACTTTGCTTCCTGGTTTGAGAACGGAAAACGGCGGGAGATAATGATGCTTTCAGCGCTCTCAAGAAGCTCAAACAAAAGCCTGCTGTCGTTTTCTCCTGTTCTGATTTTCAAACGTTCAACATCCGTCATTTTCTCCCGCCTTTCTTAATTCTTTTTCTGCTGTGTATTTGCTCTTGCCGCTGCTTTCTTTTCTTCCGGTTTTGAAGGTTCATCTTTGATTATTTCGCCGTGCTGTCTGACTTCTTCGGCATCTTCTGGGGAAATATCGAACTTTTCTCCCGCGTTATGCCATATACCTTTATATGACACGGTATATTTAGGAATGAACTTCATCATAATACCTTTAAGGTTACAACTTCGTCCATTCTTTCAAATGAAGGAAGTACAATTTCAGAAGCGTAAATTTCGGTATTTACAGGATGAGGATTTGTTACAGTTGTGATTGCAACTCCTGTATTTACAATAGATACTTCTGCGGCAGAGCTTGACATAAGGTCAGCTTCTTCAGGAGTAGTGCCGTACCATGTGCTGCCGAGATTGCCTTCGGGTATGAATGTTACATATCCGTCGGGGACAAAAGGTTTTGTGGCTTTGGACTCATCCTTATATTTCTTGCCGTATGTAACAGGGGTAATTCCTGTAGTCTGTGCAATAACACTCGACGCTTCTGAAGGAGTTATATAACCCGCGTTTATACCGGCGGTAGATAGCCATCTGCTTTTAAGAGCGTCGGTCGATACCATGTTATTGAATGTTTTCGGGCTCATTAAGGCATATTTTATTTCAGTGCCGGAAATATCAGCCGCCTTATCGGCCATATCAATAAAATCTTTTATGGGATCGGCAGTGGTGGGAGCAGACCAAAGCGCGGTACTTGTCAGAGCCGCATAGTTGTTGGTTTTCCACTCGTCGGTTTTATCATAGTCATATGAATAAGTAGCTCCGTTCGCCTTGAAATTAATTGTCATTTCCCCGTTTTCCGGGAACAAAAGAGACATTCTCATTCTTTCCGATACAATTGCCGCAGCGTCAATAAGGTTTTCGGAATAATTGAAAATACGGTTTAAAACTGATAAGAGGTAAGGGTCATTGCTGTCTCTCGCTCTCAAAAGTTCCTGACGATCTTTCTCGGTTATTTTAAAACCTTCTCTGAAGAACGGCATTTCAGTCTCAGTTACGTTGATTCCTTCGAGTTCTCTGAATGTTGCTTTAGCGTCAAATGCTGAAGGCTTAAGAGAAACAGGAATTCCTTTTGATGCTTTGATCCATGTCAGGTCAAGGCCCATTTTCTTCTGTGCAGGGAAAAGCGATTCTCCCAGATACGGAATTCTATTGGAAGAAGCTTCCGTATAGTTCGCCGCAATGACACGCGGGGTTAAAAGTGTAGTAAAATCCATATTTTATTATGTTCCTCCTTATTCGTTTACTCCGGTGTTGGTTCTGAGTACAATGCCGGGCACTGCATCGCCGATTCCGGTTAAATCTATTCCGCTGTGAGCCTTTGCTTTTACGGCATCAATCACACCTTTTACGATTAAAGCACCGTTAGGGTTGATTTCGGGGTTTACGTCATAAAGCAGCACTCCGATTCCTGTTGAAGCAGTTCCTGCTGCTCCGGCAGAAGTAATGGGAGTGCCAGCTTTAACAACAGCACTTCCTGTGATTGTTACAGGCACGGCAGTAAAATTATCAGCCGCAAGAATAGT
Organism: Candidatus Cryptobacteroides sp.; assembly: GCA_051870215.1. Taxonomy (GTDB): domain Bacteria; phylum Bacteroidota; class Bacteroidia; order Bacteroidales; family UBA932; genus Cryptobacteroides. The sequence goes on from JBJEBQ010000033.1 coordinate 20,383, forward strand.
GAATGAACCATCAATATTTGTGGTTGTAAATTTCATTTCTTATCTCCTTTATTTGATATAATGTTTTAATCCATCCATTGCAGATTTTTGTGTTTCAGAATTTTTTCTTCCCAACTCTTTTGCGATTCTTAATTCCTCCGAATCATCAGCGTTATTTTTCCCGCCTCCGTTCGGGTGCAATTTACGTTCGATTTCCCTTTCGCGTTCTTTGTCACGAGCAACATTAAATTTCTGCTGGTTTTCAAAGACTTTATCCATGTCGCCGTCAAATATAGCTTCGGCGGTAGAACGAGCCAATTCCGGCGCATAACCAAGTTCAAGATATTTTGCCGTGTAATCCGAAATAGTTGATTTTTTGAGAAGTTCGTTGTACTTATTCTCAAGTTCAGCTCTTTCTTCGTCGGCCTGAGTTTTTGCCGCTCCTTCTGCAGCATTTTTTTCTTTCAGACTTTTTTTTGCCGCCGCAAGGTCGGATGCAGTCTTATCGTAGAGATCTTTTTTCACATATCCCGATAAATCAATCTTTTCGGGTATTTCCAACGAGAGCAGAGCTGCGAGTTTTTCGCCGTCGGTCATGGAATCAAAACCTTCAATAGCTGTTGTGTCAATGTTAGGCATTTGTCTTTTTTCTCCTTTGCGTTTTTATGTCGGGCGTCTCTGCCCCTATTTCTGCGCTTTTATACTTCATCTCCGAAGTCTGCGAATTTTATAAGGCGATTTCTCTACCGCCGATATATTTTAGGCGTTTGCCAAATATCCTTCAGTCAGCCGGGACATAATAGCATCTGCAATGCCAATGCTCTTTTGGAGGCGCGTTTTCGATGGAATAAACTTTATTTTTCCGTTTATTGCAATCTTTGCATACCAGTTCATCGTCTCTGGTGATCCATCGAACATGCTTGACACCGGCCTCTTTAAACGCTTTCAACACAGCCTCATCGGTGACAATATCGCAATACTGAGCGGTCATGTTGGACCATAAGGAAAGTGCTTTTTTCCATTCCTGAGTCTTGTCTACGTTTGTCAACGCGGCTTCTTTAAGGCGTTCTTTTTTTCTGACAACTTCTGTTGAATAAGAATATAAAGTGACCGGATTAGGTTCCTCAAAAATTGCCATGAGCCATTCCGCATCGGGCTTTTTGTTCCCATGAGGTTCGGCTTCCATGTAGATTTCTTTTGCCAGTGTCAGCATATCACTTTTATTGTCTTTTGCGAGAGATTCATATAAACCGTCAACGGCCTTAATGATATTCAGCTCATCAAATCCGGCGATGTAGGCTTCCTGTTTAGCCTGCTGAAATTTCCTGACCGCTTTCCTTCGCAGGAGAGCTATTGCTTTGTCCGTCGTTGTGTACAGCTCTTTCATTTTCAAGTTCCTCTTCAAGACTCATTTCGGCTGCTTTTATCTGCTCCTCATACCATTCCATGCCGAGTCTGTATGAGGCTTCAATATCGGGCAGAAGAGCGGCGCATTCATACGCAATTCTGGGATGTACTTTCGGATTATTGAGAAGTTCGCACAGAACCTGAGCTTTCGACTGAATATCAGTGAGATTTTTGCGCGTAAACTGAACTTTCACATCGGCCGGGTTCAGGTCAAGCACCCCTTTGTCTCTGTACATTTTCAGAATCAGCTTTAATATTTCTTTTTCCGAACGTATGAATAATTTCTCGGAATCGTTTGCCCTGGACTCGGCGTCCTGCCATCCGTCGCGGAATATCGTAGCCTGCCCAGTGTCGGAAGTCGACGATCCGCCATTTCTATTGGGCATGCCTGTAATTTCGTCGATATACTCATAGAGCGCGTTTAATTCTGTCTGGACTCCCTGCTGAGATATCTCGGAAGAAATTCTATATACTTTTGCTTCCGCACCAGCTACGCTTTTGATGTTGATATATTTACCGCCTTCCGCAAGGGAACTGTATTTGTCACCGGTTATTTCGCAGTTCTGGAATACATCAAAGGCATTGACGAAATCTACCACGTTGTCAACCCTTGCGCTTTCAAGAGTGTTTATCTGATTTATAGGCGACAATACAATCTCAAACGCACCAAGCCGCGCTTCATTATTCGGGTATTCAACTATCGGAACCCTGCCGAAGTCATATTCTACAAGCCCGAACACGCTTCCGTCGTTTGATACTTTCATGGTTCCGTCCGGTGTATACACATGGTAATAGATCTCTCCTTCGTCATCGTATTGCTTCAGCACGCCGGCAATCGGTTTTTTGCCGAGTCTCGAAGAATAAATGACGAAAGCTTCGCGTGGATCGAGACTGTAAATAGCAACGGGGCTTCCTTCTTCGTCGAAATCGGGATCAGGCAATACCATCCTCGGAGCCACGCCGCATATGTGCATCCAGTCGACACATTCCTTATCTTTTGACTCTTTGTCTTCGGCAGTCATAAGGGAATTAAGCTCGGCAACCTTATCAGACGTTTCTTTGTTTCCGTTTGCGGCTATGTATTGTATCGGGGAGCTGAGAAGAAACGAGGATTTAAATGTCACGATTTTGTTCGGGATGTTTATCACAACCTTGTTGTTGTTCTGCGGTCTGACCGTTTTGGTTTTATAGCGTATATCCATAATACCACGGTATACGTCGTACAGATAATTAATCTCGGACACATTGCAAGCGTCAATAGGAAGCGTGCTCTCAAGTATCTCCGCGATGTTTGAGGCGGTAACCTTATCCGCATTTACCATGATTTTAGTTCGCCCGTGCAGGCTTTCGCATGACTGCAGGCGGACTATTTGATTTTCCAAGAGGATGTCAATCACCTCACATAATAAAAATAGGCACTACACGTACACTCGTACGCATAGCCCCATCGGACTCTTCTTCCTATCCATTGACAGGAAGGACTATTTTCTGTTTTGAATTGATTTCCAGAATCGCGACGCCGTCTTTTCGTATTCTTATTTCGACGCCCTTTCCTGAAGCGAGTATTTCGTTTATGACCGCAAGGGCCTTTTCGTCAACATATTTGTAGCCATTGTCCGGCGTTTTTGTTTTTTCTTTTTCCATAATCTCCTTTAATAAGGTCTGTTGCCAACTACAACTTGGGTTCCTTCGAGAGATTGAATGAAGTCGGCCAACATTGAAAATGCGTCAGGCACATCATCATGTGCATTTTTTCCGGCCATAGTCCATCCGCAAAGCATACCGAGTGCTTTCTGATATTCTTTTTCAGAATTCTTTTTCAAAACGGAATTGTCTTTGAACAGAAATCTTTCTTTCACAAATGGCGAATCTACTATAATGCGGGTGGCTTTGTTGGCTGTGCTGTATTTTGTTTGAATTTTTGTTATTCCGCCTTTTGCTTTGACTTCTCTTTGCACTTTTTCCGCTATTTTCCCTCCGGCCGAATTGGATTCAAACCGGCTCATTTGCGTTTTATGTTTCAAAAGATTTTCAACAAGTCTTGTTTCAACAATTTCCGGAGCACCGTTGTCGCAAATGATATCTTCTACATAGAAATCGTTGCCATACTGATATACCGTAGGCATAACGCAATAGTCTTTTCCCCTGTCTTTAGTATCACAAACGCTTAAAACAGCGTCCGGTGATTCATTGGGAAGTTCGAAATACCTTCTGAGTTCATCCTCATTGTAAAGCAATCCTTCACGTTCTATTGGTTGGTTCATAAACAGAGCGCGCCATGAGCAGTCATCGAGAGTGTTTTTCATATCCTCAAAATAAGCGCGGTCAAAGCCTACTCCATATTTGTAGTTGAAATTACTCTCGCCGTTTTCGTCGACAGCAGGTATAACGAGTGATTTGACACGGGAGTTGCCGGAATATTCCGCGCATATTCTGCCTATAGGATCATGGACGGACCATCTTGTAGCCAGATGCAGTTCTTTGGCATTCAATTTTTTTCGGGATTTTAAATCGTTTGTATAAGCAGTCCATAATTTATCAAGACGTTCTTTCGACAGAGCTTCTTCAATGCCGGAAACAAGGTCATCCGCAGATAACAGAATTTCACAACGTGTTGCGCCGGTAAGAGAAGCGCCGATAGCCCTGCATGTCAGAGACGAAAATCGGTGTTTCCTGCCGACATCAATTGTTTGCTCTTTTGCGTTTGTTATGATTGTCTTGTTTTCCGGGTATATGTCATGCCATAAATACTCAGGATCCTGAATGATTGATAAGACACCATCGTAAATTGAATTTGTCAGTGTGCTGCTGTGGCCGGAAGCGAGTGAACAGTTATCGGGGTATTTGCCTATCAGCATCGAATGGAGGAAAATTTCAAGAGTTGACTTGCCGGTGCCAGGCGGTAATGAAATTGTAAGTACATCATAATCGCCATCAATAAGTTTTTGTATGTCAATGCAAACTGCGTTCAGATTTTTTCTCCGAGGAATCCAAAAACATTTTTGAGGATCGCGGTTCAGTTCTATGTACTGCATATAGCTGTCAAATCGCAGACCTCGCGCTTCTAAAAGAAGTGTTGCACGAAAGACGGCGTTGGCATCTTTGTAGTTAATTCCTCCTTTGCGCATTTGTTCAGCGCAATAAAGTTTTAAAAGTTCTGTTTTGCACCATTTTTCGGGCGAATCAACCATATCTTTACAGACAGCATACATAGACGCATAATGCTTCATATTGGATGGTTCGGCTTGAATTTTTTTTAATATATTACCAGCCAAACGCAATTTGTTGCTATCGGTAAATTCTCCGTCCATTAATTTTTTCTGGAGCTCTTCTATTCACTCACCCCCCTTTTCTCAGCTTGCTTAAATACAACAGCTATTTTCGTATACCATTTGTAATTCACTGAATGGATTTCATCAAGTTCGTCGATACGGCGCCATAAATCAAGATTGCTTCTTCTGCGCCACCCGAGCTCGAATACCTTCGGAATAAAGTCAAATTGTGTATATACAGTGACATTGCACGGCTCTTTCAAACACTCAAGACCTTTTATAATTGCCGTCATTGTAGCCCGTATGGCATTGGTATTTTCTAATTCACCGCGTATAATTTTTTCCTTGCCCTTGTATCGAAGAAGCGCTGCCCATGCACCAACATGCGACGCATCTGACACGCCAATACAGTATATGTCGACGTATTTCATCCCATCCCTTCCTTCGCCTTTTTTATTTCTTGCGGCTATTTGAGGGACTAACCCCGCCGAAATTTCCCGTTCAATTCCCCCTCCGGTGTATGGTACCGGGTCCAGCGGCAGTAAGGGAAGGGAAGAGCTTTATTTACGCCATGAATTAAATTATAGCAAATCACATTAATGTTGAGGTGTACGATCCGCCCGTTATGCATGTAGCGATATATTGAATTATACAAAATACAAGTTTTGTATAATTGAGGGAAGCGGTCTATTGATTGTCGGAGCGCGAGTCACTGTCGGTGTCTCCGTCCATGTATATATCTATTATATCGTCCATCTTCGGCGCGTCTATCTGTTCAGCGGGTGCGTTTGTTATCTCGACTCTGCTATTGTTGCTGTACCCCTGAGCGGACGAGTTGAGAAGAAACATCGTATAAACTGGGTTAACTCTTCCCTCCGTGCCGTTATCCTCTACAATTGACGTAATTAGAGCTTTTGCTTTTTTGATAATGTCCGAATATCCAGAGCCTTTGCGCGTTTCCTCGTTTTCCCACGCGAGAAGCGTTTTACGATCGACGCCTATTGCGAGTGCAAGCGATGCGAACGATGGTTTGACTTCGGCGGATATCGTCCAATCGAAATAATCTTGTATGCGCTGTTTAATTGCCTCCGCATCGTCTAAATCTATCTCCGGGAGGTTGTATATATATAACAGCTTTTCCATTTGCGTACTGTCAACTGTTACCGGAGTACCATATACGCCAGTGTGCGTTATTTCCCTGGCCAGTTGTCGCGCGGCCCTCTGCGGTTCTCCCGGCTTCGGTCTGTTTTGGGGTTTTCTTCCCTGACGTGCGCGCGGTTTTTTCTGTTCTACATTTGTGGCTTCTTCGCAGTTATCCAATTATTAACTCCTTTCCATAGTTTTTGTTCTACATTTGTTGTTTAATGTGCCTGATGGTGAAATGTTTGTGCCGGATTATAGCTTTACCCCTGTAAAACAAGAGTAGAGCTTATATGTGCCCGACGGAGCCAACGCCCCGGCCCTCATACACTGCCGCCGCACTACATTTTTAACGGTGTTCCCACGTCCTCACCGCGGCTATAGCCTTATGTAGTCCCCATTCCGTGGCCGCCTGCCGAGTGCATTTATATGCCGGTCACTCCGCCGGCTGAGGAGCTCTCTCCGGCGGCAGCTGGATTGAGTCCCGACACAATTATTGTTTAGGCTGTGTCATACCGCTGCATAGATTTCCCGCTATGCTGCACTGTACACGGGTTTTGTTTTCGTTTGTAATATGTAGAATTCTCTGCACCTATATTATACCTCGCCAGGGTGAACATTGCAAGCACAATTTTTCTGAAAATAAAAAAAGCCGCTTCCGCAGCTTCTTTTTATTCTTCGTTTTCTGGACCTGTTTTGTCCGGTTCCGGCAATGTTCCGCCCTCGTCCTCCAGCTGACGCATGATCGCTCTGTTTATCCAGGCGTTGAGACTCTCCCCGCGTCCGGCGGCGCGAGACTGTAATAACTCCTTATGCCCCTTGTACAGCCGCAGACGCACATCGTCGTAAGCCTTGCTGTTGTATCGGTCCTTTACAGCGGATGATGTCCTGCCCATCAGATCCCCTCCTTTTGCTTATACTTATTATACCATCATCGTCCTACTGTGTCCAGTATGCAGATTAACCAAAAATAACGTGATATTTTGTGCATTATTTAACTCAAAAAATTTTAAAATTCCCCTTGACATACTGGTGCCAGTATGATATAATATAGATACAGCAAAGGAAAGAACAAAAATAAAAAAACAAGGAGAAAGAAAATGAAAATCAAAGGATTCTACAGCAGCAACATCGCCAACGCCTACATCATCGAAACACTCGACGGAAAGTTCTACATCTTCCGCATGACCCCGTATCGCGAAGTCAGGGAAAGCGAACTTAAGCCGGTTTACCAGGGAATGCCCGAAAAGCAGGTAAAACACTACCTTCACAGCACATTCGATTTCATCCCGTCTCTTTACGGCATGGAGATAGAATAATAGCAGAGTGGCGGGAGAAATCCCGTTAATGCACACGGCGAAAGCCGTCCGGTCACAAGTCCGGAAGAAAGGAACAAAAAATGAAAAAATATTACGTAAAATCATATTTCACCGGCTGGCACGAGGTTCCCCGAGAAAATTATGAAAAATATATAGAACATATCACGAACGGCGCTGTTGCAATGCCACTCGAGAAAAGAATCGAATACGTCAAGACTCAAGCAAAGATAGCCGACGTCTCAGAAGATACAGCCGTTCCGGCGGCTATAAATAGGATTTAAGCCGGAAGCGTCCGCGGGAAATTCTCGCGGGGTATCAAAATTAATTAAAATTTGTGAGGTAAAAAATCATGACAAATTATCACATCACCACCAATACTGCATATGATAGCCGCGAAATATCATTCGACGGCATCCCCTCGGAGGAAGTCAGAACGGCGTTAAAATCATTAAAAATGCGCTGGAACCCGAAGCGCTCGATCTGGTACGGTTTCGCCCAGGAATCGGAGCTAATCTCTGCGATCCTCGCGGCGGATGAAATCAAGCCCGCAGACGAAGCAAGCACCGTATATACAGATGGTTACATGGGTGGCGGCGCCGTTTATGGCAGCAAATCAAATCAGTATTTATTCGGCGCTGACTTAACAAAAGCGATCCGCGAGGACATCAAAAAAGCCGGAATCAAAGGCGTGACGATCCGCAGTAAATCTTACTCAGGCGGCCAGACAATAACAGCGACCGTTTCGCTTCCCGAATCCGCGTTTGTGCCTGAAGCCGATTTTATAGCCAATTACGAGATAAATTATCATCAATCATGGATATATTACGCTGACAGCTGCGGCAAGGTCCAGTCAGTGCACATCGAAAAATATTTTGATTCAGACGCTGAAACACGAAATGCGATTAAAAACAGCGCGGCAATGTATGAGTATGACAGTACAACTCGGCACGAATGCCCAGTCAGTCAACATTATATTGATACTTATAAATCATTCACGGACGAAACACGGCAGCTGCTCAAAAAAATCGTATCAATAATCGAGGCTTACAGATACGACGAATCAAACGCCATGGTAGATTATTTCAACACAAACTTCTATTTCGGCATCGTCACAAAGCCTGCTAAATAATCATTTTCACGGGGATAACCTCCCCACTGTCAGCCGGTAAAAGTCCGGCTCTGAATGAGCAAGAGCGAAACAGTAAAATCAAAAAAATCATATACAATCCGCGCCGTTTGTGATATAATCTAATCATAATCATCAACAGGCGCGGCAGAACGAAAAGGAGCGAAAAATCATGACAGCAAACGAAATGATCCAGCGATACAACCTCTACCTCTCAGAGGACGGAACACAAATCGGCACACACTACATGAGCACCGTCAAAAGGGACGGTATGCTCGAAGCCCTTAAAGCCGCAAAGCCGGAAATCATAGCAATCCTCAAATCCGAGAAGGAAGCCGCAGAAAAAGCCGCAAACGAACGCAGAGCCAAAATCGCAGCAATCGAAGGCCTCAAGGAACTCGAATCCGCCCACGAAGCCGCCGAAGAATACCATAATAAATCCAGCAAGGCAATGGATTCCGAGTACGAACGCTTCCCGCCAAAACCAAACATCAATATCGCCGAGCTCGCCGCAAAATACCCCAGAGCGAACGCCTATTTAACCGCCGAATCATGGTCAATGGCTGCAAACTATGCCAAATCAGCCGCCGGCAAAAAAGCCCTCGGGAGAATCATCGACGGCGAAGATTACGAAACAGCTATCGTAGAAATGAACCGCGAATGGGACGAATACTGTAAAGCGCATATGTGGGATTAACATCAAAAAAGGAAAGGACAATAAAATGAAAAAATGGTATGCAGTCTTGTTATCCAAAGATGATAACGACTGGGGAACCGGCTCATTTAACAAAAAAGAAGCCGCAAAAATGGTGAGAGCAGAACGAAAAAGGGGCAATGAAGAAGCGTACATTGCCGTTATCGATGTAACAAGCGGCGATGAACACGCAATCTGCATTGGTGAAATACACGACGTCAGATATATATGAAAGCCATACGGTAACAATCAGTGGCATGAAAAGAAAAGATATGGAGGATAACGATGGACGAAATTGAAATTTTAATGATGGACGGATGTACAAAGTCTGAAGCGGAAAATCACCTGAAAAACGGAAGTGTCGTTTTCGAAGATTTCGAGGAACATTTCTTAAGCTATATGAAAGACCTGGATATCGACGAGGAGTATATACCGGAATTCAAAAAAATGATTGCCGAGAAAAAGCCTGCACGTGATTGGGGAATTGTAGAGGCTGATGGCAAGACATACTATATTATGTATTGCCTTTAATCAATACGAGGTGCAGAATACAATGGAAATAGCCCCCCTCGAAGCCGTCAAAAAAATGACCCTCGCATACCCCAATTTGTGGGACACAATAGACACCTTCGTCAGAGTCCCCGAGAACGAAATCCAGTGGGACAGAAAAATCTGCTATTGCCCCATCTCCGCCGCAATCACCGCGCTGTCAGTTGACTCCGATATGCTGGCAGCGTTCGGTCAGGCGTCGTTTGTCGCAGCTCTCTCATCATGGCGGCGCGGAAAATACATCTATCAGTTCGACGAGACACTGGCAGCCGAGGTAATCTCAACCGTCGAAGATATGGTAATTCCAGCAGAAATCCTATATCATATGCCCTCACAGTGTTTATTTATATCGTTGCCAACGGCTGAAAATAAAACCCCCGATTATCCGGCAGGCTTCTTCGCCCACATCGAGTCGGATACCAACACCGGCGAACGAGAGCTCCGAATCCACTATATCACCCAATCCGGCACACTCCTCACACAGTATATCGTTCACCTCATTCCAGACGGCACAATCACCGACGGCATCAACGCAGCAATTGCCGAAATCCGCAAAAACACATATAACAACATATACCAACCAATCGGCGAACATATATCCGTATATCTCAACAAAGCGCGGACCCTGACAATACAGGCGGTGCAGCTCATCCTGTATATATGCGCCGAAAACGCCGAAATCACCGAAAACGAAGCTCAGGCCAAAATATATCGCAAATCGGATCGGGTCATAGACAAATACCGCGAAATCAGAAAATGGGATGTAGGCGTTAAAACCGGAATCATCCTCCGCCGAAACGAAAGAAGGCAAAATTATACACATGATTCTCAATCCGCTAACGACAAATCCGGCATCAAAAAACGCTCCCACCTCCGCCGAGCACACTGGCACCATTACTGGGCAGGTTCGGGAGACAATAAAAAATTAATCCTCAGATGGATAAACAGCATAATAATCAATCCTGACGAGGACGTCGAAACCCCTGCAACAATTATCAAATTAAATCCTGAAAAGCAATAAGAAAAAACCTCCCGTTAAGGAGGCTTTTTCATTAAACCGAAAAATATCAATCATTAATTCACATGAGTATACCTTAAATCAATCATTTTATCAACTTCAAAATCAATTCAAAAATAACCCGTATGACGCGATTTTGTGCGAATTAATTAGTCCTACCCTATTGACGCGCTTGCTAAAATATGTTATACTGATATCATCAAAATCAATCAACAAAGGCCTTTATATATTATGCCAACTTATCAATTTTTTTACGCGAGAGTTTCATCGGCCGATCAGAACCTCGACCGGCAGCTTGCGGAGGCCGAATCGCTCAAAATCCCTCCAGAACGCATTTTTACCGATAAATCATCCGGGAAGGATTTTGTCCGCGAGAATTACGAACGGCTCCTGAGCGTCCTCAGAGAAGGCGACACGGTCTATATTTCGAGTCTAGACCGGCTCGGCAGAAATTACCGTGAAACATCCGACGCCTGGGAATATATCACTAAATCAATCGGCGCTAAAATCCGTGTGCTCGATATGCCGATCCTGAATACAGAATCAGACGATATCACGGCAGAACTAATCAACGATATCGTGATGAAATTATTGGCTTACATCGCCGAGAAGGAATTGCGGGGCATACACGCACGCCAAAGAGCCGGAATTGAAGCCGCTAAAAAACGCGGAGTATATCGCGGCCGGGCTCCGGTCAAATTCGATCGGCAAAAATTTCTGCAATTATATATCGAAGTGCAAAATCACGACCGTACTATTCGCTCGGCAGCATCGAGACTCGGCGTCAGTGTATCAACGTTCGGCAGACTGCGAAAAGAATATGAATCAAAAACCGGCAGATGGAGCCCGTCAGCCTCGGAAATTTAATTAAACATATCTGTTGAAAAACTTGTGGAAATACTTGTTGATTTCTTGTTGAAAACCGACATTTTTTCGGAAAATCTCTTTAATTCCGTTTTTTAAGGCGAACAAACCTCCCTTTTAAGGCGAACAAACCTCCCTTTTAAGGCGAACAAACCTCCCTTTTAATGGCGAATAAACCTCCCTTTTAAGGCGAACAAACCTCCCTTTTAATTGTTTCCTACATTTATTATAAGAAATAAGAAATATTTCTCTAAATAAGAAATAATAAGAAATAGTAAAAATTATTTCACTTCATTTCAAAAGTTTTCAACAAAAAATTTGACAAAATAAATTTTATCAGCTATAATGGATTTAATATGAAAAAAGATGTTATTTACGAACAAAGCCAGCTCGTAATCAAATCAAATTGGCTCGTCCGAAAAGCCGAATACGACTTAACAGAGCAAGCCCAGAAGATTTTATTGTTTTTTATTTCGAAAATCAAACCTGATGACGATGATTTTGTTGAGTATTGCGTGGATTTACACGATATATGCGATCTTCTCGAAATTACATTTGATACAAACAATTACAGTAAAATAGAGGACAGTATTTTAATGCTGACAGAGCCATTCATTGTCGAAGATAACAAAACTGTGTTCTTCTTTCAATGGATATTTGGCGGAGAAATCGACAAAAGCACGTATAACTTCTCTTTCCATTTCGATCCAAGGTTAAAACCTCATCTGCTGCATCTGAAAGAAAATTTCACTCAATTTCAGTTAAGCGATATTTTGAAAATGAAATCAAAATATTCCATTCGTCTATACGAATATTTAAAATCATATGCTTCTGTAGGCAATGTTACCGTATCAATTATCGAATTAAAAAAAATATTGAACACAGAAAATGAATATGTTGTATATAAAGATTTTCGCGTCAATGTTATTGATAAATCAATAGCCGAAATAAATCGCTTCACCCCGCTGAGAATATCATATTCTCCCGTCCGGACCGGTCGGTTTATCACTGATCTTTATTTTGAAATAAAATCCGATTAAATTTTGTATAATTCGCGGTTAATTAACGTTTACTCAAAAGTTAATTAACGTTATTAAACCGCCGCTTAGACGCTTTTGTCGTAAGTATAGCATGATTTTTGAGATTTACAAACGTTAATGTGAAAGTTAATTAACGTTAATAAATCTGTTTAATGGAGTTTAATATGTCTAACGATATAAATAATAAATCAAATGAACAAGCAGCCGAGGAATGGCTCACCGCAGCTGAATTTGCGGAACGTGCCGGGATCAGCACTGTTGCGGTTTATAAACGTTTCAAAGAAGGCAGCGAATTTTTTAAACTGGATGACTCCGGAACGAAAAGATTCAGCTCCAAAGCGCTGGAATTTTACTCAAACCAAGGAAATAAACAAAATCTTGAATTAAACAAGTTAATAAACGTTTATGAAACGTTAATTAACGACTATAAAACTGAAATTGAAACTTTAAAAACTGAAATTAATTCTTTAAAACTGCAAATAACCGAAAAAGATAACAAAATTTATGAACTTTCACATAACTTTTCCGATCTTGCAAAGAGAGAACAGGAACTGACTGAGAAGGCATTGACTGCCACTGCCCAGGCTCAATATCTGCAGGCGGCATCAGAAGTGCGGGAACAAAACCTTCTTAAAGCATCCGAGGAAGAACCGAAAAAGAGCTTCTGGAACAAATTCAAAGGCAAAAAATAAAAGAGCTGTCGAGGCTCTTTTTTATATTATGTTTTTCAGGGTATCCGGCTGGAACGCTGTAAACCATCCTACGTCAGGATTCAGATTATCGTATATCAATATACCTATTACCAGCAATAGCACCGCTGACAGGCCTATAGTGAGTCCTATAATAAACCGCAGTCGCATTTTAGCAACCCGTTGCGTAGCTTCACGGCGCGCCTCGATCTGATCCGCCTTTTCCGACAGACTTTCAATCTGATAATTCAGCATTTCAATTCTATGCTGCAGCTCAATATTTTCAGTAATTAATGCGTCGTTTCGTTCCTTTTCGCGGATTAACTCCACCGATGTTTCTGTTTTCAGTCCGCACATTACGTCAAGGGAAGCTCCGGCGGCAGCACATAGTGAATATACGGTATCAAACGCCGGAGATTTTGTATCGCCAACCTTAAATTTGGAAACGATGCTGTCGCTTAATTCAGCCTTTTCCGCAAGAGCCCGAGAAGACATTATCCCGTTTCGATGGGCGCAATCTGATATATATAGATAATATTTTGCCCAATCATGATTTTTTTGCATTTCTACCCTCCAGTTGCTGTAACGCAATTCTATATTACCATATTTTCCCACTTAACTAACATATTTCCACAATAAAGCAATTGTTTTCCACACCAAAATTTGATATCATGATTATGCAACATAAACAATGTAACGCACCGCCGTATTTCAATTATACCATATTTTGGTAAAAAGTCAACAATATAATTTTAACATGGGGGTTGATATGGATAGAGAAAAATACAGATCTCAGATTATTTTAATGCTTGACAGGGCAAGTGACCGTAAATTGTATATTATATATCGCTTCATCCTCAAACTTTTGTCAAACGACCGAAAAAATATGATGTAGAACTCCGCAAGAGACAATAAAAAGAAAATTTGTTCGTTTAGTATTGACAAATCAGAACAAATGATTTATAATTGGCACATACAGAAGGGGTGAAACGATGAAAAGGGAAGAATTAATTGAAAAGATGGTACATATGCTCCAGTGCGCCGATTTGAAGTTCATTTTGATAATTTACCATTTTTCGCTCGGTATTCTAAACAAATAGGGGAGGAGAGAAAAAACAGGGCTGACGGTATTGCTCCGCCGGCTCTGTTGTTTTAGTAAAAATTATCTATGATTTCAACATTGTTTTCATAAGCTAATTGTATCGCGCTGGGTGTCAGTGTTCCGGTAGTCATAATTACACCTTTCTGGCATCCGTAATGAGCTAATGCGGCCACAACTTCCTGTACTGCATCAATGCCAATGCTGCCATAGCTGTAACATTTGCACTGAACGCATATTTTTATACCGTTTGATTCGCAAATTATATCTGCGCCGAAGTCATTTGTTTTTTGGGTTATTTCAATGTTTCTGAATCCTTGATCAGCCAATTTAAAAGCGCAGTAAACCTCATATTCATAGCCGTTGTTATATTGATAATTTTTGAGAATGGGCAGTTTACAGTCATTTGATTCAGTTTTTTTCGTAAGCTCATCTATTAGTATGACATTATTTTTTTGCTGATTTTCCAGCTCGGTATTTTTTGCCCGTAACTCTATGTTTTCCTGCAATATTTCATTGTTGCATACACGCAGTTTTAAATTTTCGTCACCCAATTTGTCGCAAACTCTTTTTAAAGTGGCCAACATATTTTCATATCTCACATTCGATGATGAGATTCTGTGATTTTCATTTTGAATTTTAAGGTACTTACCGTTTAAAGCCTTACTGTTAGTAATTATAACGATTATAACGATAGCCATTATGCAAAGCAGCGAAATAATAAGCACTCCGGGAGGATAGAAAATTCCGCTTATTATTATGAGTCCGCAAAATATAAGTGCAATTTTATAATTCATCTCAGAATATATCCTTATATATTTTTGAGCAAATCTTACCACAATTTTACCATATATACATCCTGATTGCAACAAAAAAGACCGATTTTTCGGTCTTTTATTTATTTATTTCGGGATTGTCGGTTCGTCCGAGTAGATAATCTACTGAAATATCAAGACAATCAGCTATTTTAGCAAGACTGAAAGCGGAGATTCCTTTTTTATCAGACATCTGTCTGAGAGTGGCTTCGCTTAATCCGGCTTCTTCGAGAACAAATGCCATTGTTATTTTTTTTGATTTGCAAACATCCTTAATTCTTTTCCTAACAATTTGGGGGCTATACATAAGCAAAGCCTCCTTTCCTTATGAAGATAAAGCGTCAAAATTTAAACGTTTTCTATTGACAACGTCAAAATTTTGACGTATAATATATTCGCAATCCGAAAACAGATCTCTCAATCTTTGTTTCCATCTTTATCTTTATTTATCATAGTGGAGGTGATTGACAAGATTCTTTCAAGCGCTCTCCAATCTTCCGGCGTATATGAGGCAAGTGCTTCAAAGAATCTTACCCTAAAACTTTCTTCTTCATCCGCCATAACTTCACCGAGGAACCTTGCTATACGCTCTTTTTTAGACATTTCTATATATGGTTCTCCTTCGCCAGTGCGAAGCCATTTTTCATTGACATTGAATTCTTTACAAATATTGTTTATAGCGACATCACTCGGAGTTACCTTGCCCATTTCATAAGTTGCAATCGTATTTTGTTTGATGCCTATTTTTTCGCCGAATTCAGATTGAGTAAGCCCTGAATTTTTGCGAATAAGTTTTATTCTATCGTTCATTATGTCACTTCCTTTCGTGTCAATATTATACTCCCAAAATATCATTAAGTCAATATTTTTTCAAAAAAAATATCATAATACTATTGACATTATTGAGCTAATGATATATAATTATCATGCAATCAATAATAAATGATGAAGAGGTGATATTAATTGACAGATGTTAATCTTAATAGCGCAATCAAATTATTAGATTCTCAGGAAGAAGAAAAAATTTTAACCTATCTCAAGTCCGAATGGCATTATTTCAGCGCAAAGGAAAAATTAATAATGCTCGGAAAAGTAGAAGCCATAAAGGATTTAAAAGAAATTTATGAAATTAAAGAAAAAGAAAAGAAGGTGAAGCCCGATTGAACCTTTCTTCCCTCAAAAGCAAATCAACTCAACGGAGGTCGAAAAAATGACAGCAATATACAGTGTCATATTCACAGCGGTTTTAATAGCCGCTACGGCATACCTGAAGAAAAAAATTGAAAGGGAACTCAGCGTTCTTGATGAGGACCGGCATGGAATTTGATTATGAAAGTTTAAAAGCCCTGATTGACCGTCAGGCGGGATATCTGAGAGAGCGCAATCTGACGCCGGACGAACTGATACGCCGATATCGGTATCATGTCGGGAAATATACCGAATATGTAGCCGATTGCCGGGACGGCTCGTGGATTTCGCATTATATAAACAAAAAAGCTCTTGAAAAACTTGCCGCAGAGCGGGGAATTGAGCTTAACAAGGAAAGTGGGTGGACAATATGAGCGCAGAACTGCATGAGGCTGCCTATCAGCTGATGCTCACCTTTGGAATATCAACACTTGCCGGAATGGCACTGATAGCATTCGGAGTCCGGCTCTGGGAGATGCGATGTGCCGAGCTCAGATATAAAAAAATTGTGAAGGGCAGGAGGAAGGATGATTAAAAGCGTAATGGACTATTTCATTTCCTCGAAGCGATATGCCGAACAGAAGCACAGCTGCACCGAATGCGGACGGGAAATCGGAGAGAATGAGTTCTGCACGACAGACGGGGAGGAGGTGTTGATTTGCTGCCGATGTGTCAATGACTGGATAGGCAGAGAACGTCACAAGGACTGCACGGAGCTGGTTGAGTTCCTTGAGGTGTTGAGCTGCGACGCCTGCGAATGCCCCGATGACACAGAAACAAGGAGTCAGACAGAGCTCGACAAACTCGACACAGAATCACTTTTCGGAATATGAAAGGAGAAACATATGCCATCATTCAGTGTCTATTTGGATGGAGACGAAACTTTTTATTTGCTCGACGGAACACCCTTGAAGTATGTCAAAGAATTTTCCGTCGAACGCGAAACGGGCAAGTCTCCAAAAATCAGAATCGAACTGGAATTCGAGACCGAGGACGTAATAATAGCAAAAAAAATTTCGAAAAATGAAAATTAAAGAATCAATAAAAGACTACCATTCAAAGCCGTGTCTTTCAAAGACGAAACTCTGGCGGATCCTCGATAAAAATCCGCAGTGGTTCAGATATTGCGAAAATCATCCGGAGATTGACGTTGATTCTCAGGCGTTGAAATTCGGTGCAGCGCTCCACAAAGCCGTTCTTGAATACGACACATTTCATGATGAATATTGCGTAATGCCTGCAGTAGACAGACGCACGAAAGCCGGCAGGGAATTATGGGCTGAATTTCTTTCCACTATGGGCGACAGGACAGCTATTGACAGCCTTGATTATGCAGTAATTCAGGAGATAAGACAGACTGTTCTTAACAACAAATATGCCGCTTATCTCTGCTCCGGCGAAATCGAAACTTCGTATTACTGGACCGATGAGATGACAGGTCTTGAATGTCAGGCGCGCCCCGACGTATTCAAAATCATCGGCGGGCGCGGATTAATAGTTGACTTGAAAACGTGTACCAAAGCGGATACCGACAGTTTCAGAAGAAGCGCGATAAACTACGGCTATGACCTGCAGGCGGCTATGTTTATAACAGCCTGCGAAAAGGAATATCAAATCCCCTGCGACTTTGTTTTCCTTGCTGTCGAAAAAACACCGCCCTACATGATCAATATAATGCAGGCGGACGATCTCCTGATAAAACTCGGCAAGGACAGATTCAGAGAAGCGCTCGGTATTTACAAGGAATGTTCTGAATCCGGCAATTGGTACGGATATAACGGATTCAGCGGTATTATTAATAATCTTTCGGTGCCGGCATGGCTCGCGAAAGAAGTCGAATAAGAAAGGATTATATCATGACAAACAACGAACGCGCTGTGAACGCTCAGGAAAGCGCACAGCCGGCATTAATGAATCGGGCAGTAAATATACCTTCGGGAGACATAAATCAGGGAACGGTTCTCGTCGAGTCTCAGAGAGCCATTGCAGAAGCTCAGGGCAAACTTATCATAGCACAGAGATTCCCGCGCGATCCTCTTAAGGCATACGCTAAAGTAATGGAAGCCTGCCAGCGTCCCTCACTGGCTTCAAAAGCGTTCTACCAGTACAGCCGCGGATCGTCGTCCGTCTCGGGCCCCACAATTCGCTTTGCAGAAGAATTGGCTCGGTGCTGGGGAAATATCGACTACGGTATTAAGGAACTCTCACAGGACGTTGGAAAATCCGAGATGCAGGCGTACGCATGGGACCTTGAGACAAATACGATTTCCGTGCAGAACTTCACCAATCCGCACATCAAAGAGGTCGGAAAACAGCAGGTGACGCTGACCTCGCAGCGTGATATTTACGAAGCCAATGCAAACATGGGGGCGCGCCGGCTGCGTTCGAGAATACTCGCGATTCTTCCCGCCGACCTTGTCGAGGATGCTGTCAACGAATGCAAAAAAACGCTTTCCGGTAAATCCGACGAGCCGCTTATTGACAGAGTCAGACGAATGATGGTGCAGTTCGCGAAATTCGGCGTCACTCAGGAGCAGATCGAAAAGCGGCTCGGCAGAAAAGCAGACACAATGAACACCGATGATTTTGTTGAATACATTGGAATTTTTAATTCGCTGAAGGAAGGCGCAAGCAAAGTTTCCGAGTGGTTTGAATCCCCCCAGGAAGCCAACGAACTGACGGCGAATATTGAAGCGGCGATAAAAAATGAAACGGATAATAGTTGACACAAGAGAAAAGCCCCGCGCTATCGAAGGAATCATCACTTATTTCGACAATGCCGGCATTGAACACATTCACAAGAAACTCGACATAGGCGATTATATGAATCCCGATAATTCGCGTTTGTCTGTTGACAGAAAGCAGAATCTCGGAGAAGTCGCAAACAATCTCACAAATGACAACAGCCGGTTCATGCGTGAGGTGCGGAGAGCTCACGAGAGCGGAATAAAACTCATAATCCTTGTAGAACACGGGGCACCGATTAAACAGCTCACAGACGTTTGCAGATGGCGAAATCCGATCAGAATTAAACACAACGACGCGATAGACGGCCGCGCTCTCATGGATAGGATGCATCGGGTAGCTGTAATGTACGGTGTAGAATGGAGATTCTGCGAAAAAAACAAAACGGGAGAGGAAATCACAAAAATACTCTTTGGGGAGGGCTGATATGGCAAACACATATATCCCGGATAGATGGCTTGACAAGCTCGAAAGTCTTCCGGCAAAGGACTATAAAATTCTCCTTTCCGCAATATTCAGGGGTGAAGACGAGCCGGAAATATCCGCTAAACATCAGCACATTGCAGATGAAATTTATCAGGAAATCAACAAAAAAAACAGGCAAACTCAAGCAACCCGGAAATGCCGAGATAAACATTACGGTAATATTACAGTAAGATTACAGCCAGATTACAGTAATATTACAGTAATGCAGGAAGAGAAAAAAGAGAAAGACTCTCCCCCTTCTCCCCCCTCTTCTTCTCCCCCACACCCCCTTAATAACACCCCCTATAATCCCCCTCTTGAAAGAGAAAAAAGAGAAGATTCCCCCAGTTCGCTTACGCTCACTAACCCCCAGGGGGGTGACACATCAGGCGAGAAAAGCAAAGAGTTTTTTAGTATCAGGGAGATGGCAAGCCGGAGGTTTGACAATCTTTGGGAAATGTATCCCCGCAAAATGGGCAAAAAAAGAGCCTTTGAGGCTTATTTGAGAGCCGTAAAACGAGGTGTGACGGATGCAGTGATTCAGGACGGTATTGAGCGGTATACAGCATATTTGAGAGCCGAAAAAATCAGTCCGCAGTATATAAAACTCGGCTCTACATGGTTCTGTGGGCAGTGCTGGAACGATGAGTATAATGTGTCAACTCAACAGCTCACGCCGGATGAAGAGCGCGAGTATCAGGAAATATGGGGAGGAGGATAAAATGGACAGAGCAATATCGGACATTATCGCCAAAGCAGCCGAAGCAAACCCGCGTGTTGACGGGGACTATGAAAAAGACGGGCTGCTGTACTGCGGCAAATGCAACACTCCGAAAGAGCATATTGTCGATGTGTTGGGCAGACGGCGGAAGGTGGCTTGTATGTGCAAATGCAGGAACGAGGATTTTGAGGCATGGCGGAAGGAAACATTGAGGCTGAATCGCATTGAGGCCTTGAAGGACAGCGCATATTCTGAACCGGTGAACAGGGATTGCACATTCGAGAACGACGACGGACAGCATCCGGAAATTCTGGCACAGTGTCGGAACTATGTGGAGCAGTTCGAGGAATTCTCCGCTGAGGGAAAAGGGCTGCTGCTGTACGGTGACAAAGGCACAGGCAAGACCTATGCGGCATTGCAGATACTCAACGCGCTGATGGACCGGATGTATTCGGCGTACTTCGACACATTCGCGCAGATAGCTAACGGGCTGTTCCGGTGTGAGGACAAACGGGAGTACATAAACGCCTTTGCGAGGTATGACATCCTCTGCATCGACGATCTGGCGGCTGAACGTGATTCTCCGTGGATGCTTGAGCAGGTATTTTCGGTAATCGACGCACGCTGTAAGGCTCACAAGCCGCTTATTGTGACGACAAACCTGACCAGCCGCCAGATGTACGACAAGAGCGATATCGAGCGCGCACGGATTTACAGCCGCCTATACGAGCTGTGCCAGCCGATCGAATTCGTAGGTGCGGACAAGCGGATACAGAATTTCCGGCGGGATAAGGATAAATTCACGCAGATGTTAAGAAAAGGACTTTAACTGGAGGAGAAAGTAATGGAATTTTTCGACAAGGAACTTAAAGTCAGGCTGACATTCATCGAGGAGGTGCTGGGTTCGTCCCCTGCATCGAAAGAAGTGTACAGGGATTACATAGCGTCTAAAGCGCCGGAAGCTCCGTCAATTGAGGACGAAATTGAGGCTGTAGGCATTGACGAAACTGCGGACAGCAAGATGACGGTATTCCCCCGCGTGGACGGCAAGGTCGGCGTCTGGGACTACCAGATCAGCGGTGTGCTCGTGCCCGAAGTCCGTGGCATGTCTGAGGGAGGTTCTGGCAGCCGCGAAACGGGAATGCGAGCTCATCCGCCGACCCGACTGGAACGAAATACGGAGCGAGGTCAGAATCATCGAAGCCGGCAAGGAGACTCCGACGGAAACGGTGAAGCTGGGCGGTGTGATGGCTCCTGCAAAGCGGCGGATGACTGCTGCCGAGAAAAACGAGCGGCGAAACGAAATTTTGAAAATTTTGGGAGGAAAATGAAATGGAGGAATACAAAAGCAGGGTATATACAGACCGGCCGGCTTATGCTGACTTTGACGCGCCGCAAAAGTTTGATACTCTGATTGGGATTATTGGCAAGCACTTAGTCAGACATCCCAAGGCGATCTGCTCTTATTCGGGCGGGTCTGACAGCGACATTATGGTGGATTTATTGGAGAGAGCGAGGATGCTTTTTAAGCTGCCGGAAATTGACTATGTATTTTTTAACACCGGCTTAGAGATGCAGGCGACCAAAGACCATGTGAGAGAGACGGCGCAAAAGTACGGCATCACGATTCGCGAGGTACGCCCGAAGGTAAACATTTTTAATGCCACGCGGAAGTATGGTGTACCTTTTGTGTCAAAGATCATGTCAGCCGGACTGTCGGAGGTGCAAAAAAAAGGCATACCGTTAAGCATAGCAGACGAGTATAACAATGCCGAAGACAAAGCACAAAAGCGTCAGGAGCTTCGGGAGCGATACCCCAAATGCGAGTCGGTAATAAATTTCCTCTGCTGCTGTAATTCCGCCGGAGAGCCGCGCCCCAACATTCAGCTGGTTATCAACTCCAGCAAGTATATGTTGGATTTTATAAAAGAGTTTCCGCCGGATTTTCAAATCAGCGCAAAATGCTGTGATTACTGCAAAAAGCAGGTGGCGCACAGCATCCAGAAGGACTATGAGATGATCATTACCGGAGAGCGTAGGGATGAGGGAGGCATGAGGAGCGTTCCGCGCAAAGACAACACCGCCCTTTGTTTTACCGAAACTGCAAGTGGGCAATATCGCTTCAGGCCTCTGTACTACGTATCGGATAAGGACAAAGCGTGGTACAAGGAATATTACGGCATCAAGTATTCGGACGCTTACGAGGTGTACGGACTGACGCGGACAGGATGCTGCGGCTGCCCGATCAGCTACAAGGCGGTTGAGGATTTGGAGAAAATCAGGCAGTATGAACCGAATGTTGTGAAGGCTGCGTGGAACATATTCGGGAAAAGCTACGAGTACCGTATGAAATACAACGAATACAAGGAAGGACGGAAAGCTGAAGAAAAAAAGAGCAAAGCCGACGAACAAACCGACGAAGCACAGATAAAGATAATGATTTAACTTAAATCAGGAGGAACAAAAAAATGGAATTTTTTGATAAGGAACTGAAAGTAAGGCTCACATTCATCGAGGAGGTACTGGGGTCTTCCCCTGCATCGAAAGGGGTCTACCGTGACTACATAGCCTCAAAAGCGCCGGAAGCGCCGACTATCGAGGACGAAATCGAGGCGGTTGGCATTGACGAGACGGCGGACAGCAAAATGACGGTATTTCCCCGCGTGGACGGCAAGGTCGGTGTGTGGGATTATCAGATTAAAGGAATGTTTAAGGACGCCTGCGGAGGTCTGGCACGGACAAAACGGAGCGAATCAGCCGGAATAAAGGCTTACAAAAAGATTATAGACAAGCTGATATTCGTGGAGGAGCGGTTTATACCGTACCAGTTTGAGGGAGACGTCGGAATCTGCGAACGGCCTCTCAGGGCTCAGACGGCACAGGGTGAGAGAGTGGCGCTGTCCTCGTCCGAGACGGTCCCTGCCGGTGCGACGATTGAGTTTACTATAGGTCTCATCGACGGAAATCTGGAGAAATACGTCCGCGAATGGCTGGATTACGGCAGGCTCGGCGGCTTCGGACAGTGGCGCAGCTCCGGCAAAGGTCGGTTCACGTGGGAGGAAATTCAGCGTTAAATCAGCGTTGAATCAGCGTTAGTTCAGCGTTGGAATGGCAAGGCGTTTCATCGCACCGAGACGGAATAGAAATGATTGACGTTAAGCGAAAAGGTATAGCAGGGCAATGCTCGGAAGCGGAATCGAAACGCATCGCGAGGCAACGAACAGAAGCGGATATGTGAAGTGTGGGAAAGAGAAGACTTGCAGGGAATGTGACGGAAAAGGAAAGTGCCGCACTGATCGGAATGAAACGGAAAGGAATGGTATGGCACCGCTGCGAGATGGAATGGCACTGAATGGTCCAGACACGAGAAGAAGTGCAATGGAACAGAGTGGCAGGGCCATGAACAGTTACGGAGCAGAATCGCCGGTCAACGCGGAGAGATGGCATCCGCATTATTATTTGATATACAGGAGGAAAATATGAGTAAATTAAAAATTGGGGACAGAGTGAAGTTTGTTGTATATGAACCATTACTCAAAGGTAAAATCGGAACAGTAGTAGTACTTGGGTATGATTATCTTGATGCAGGAGTTGCTTTCGACGTCAGTATGCCATTTTTACATGATCTGGATGGAATTTGTAAAAATCAACATGGTTGGTACTGCTTTATCAATGAATTGGAATTAATCAACGAAGAACACCGCTTCAACGTGATCATCACATCAGTCGGCGATATTACAACCGCGAAACTGCTTAACGGTAAAAAAGTGGAAAAAGAAGTCACCGTCAATCGCTATCACAAAGACGAATACAGCGAAAAAGAAGCCGTCAAGGCAGTCTGCAAGAAGCTGTTTAGTGAGGACGAGCCCGAGAAAGAGCCGGAGCCGTTCGGCATCGACTGCAAAGCAGTATATATTGCCAAGGATGATATATACTATTTCACTCGCGGCAAAGTATATGAATTCAGCGATGGCCGTTGTGTTGATGATATCGGTAATTTTTTCCCGCCGTTAATTTGCGAGAAAATTATAAAACTCGATGTTCCGTGGATCACCGAACGTTTCGTTAAAATCGTCGGAGACACTGGCAATGAATGAAGAACTGAAATTTTCAAAACTCGAGAAAACGTGCCCGACCTGCGGGAAGCTGTTTTTTATCACGACGCACGGGTGCTGGGCGTACAAAATAAAACGGCGGAAGCAGGGGAGAAAAGTGTACGATTATTACTGCTCGTACACCTGCTTCCTCAGGGCGAGCGAACAGACTCCGGGGGCACGCAAAACTACGGGGGTTTATCTCAAAAATCTCCGCAGAATTATGGATCGGCTGGAAATCACATATAAAACCGCCGGCGAAATGTGCGGAGTGAGCCCGAGCACGCTCGTAGGTTATGCGAACCTGAACAAGCGGGCTGCTATGTATACTGTCGAGAGAATATCCGCCGGTCTGGGTGTATCGACGGAGGAATTGATTGGAGGGAAGAAGAATGTTTAATGGTTATAACGAATATGAACCTGAGCTGCCGGAGTACATAGATCAGATCAGTGATATCATCGACACAGAAGTTGAGCGTAGACTCGCAAAGAAGGTATCTGATATCAATAAACTTCGTGATAAACAGGAATCATACAACGCGGAAATTCGCGAATTTAATCAGCATATTGAAAAACTGACGCGCGAGCTTGAATCTGCTAAAAGGATAGCGGAAGATGCGAAAAAGAAGATGCAGTCAGAACTCAACCGCAAGCGCACAGAAACCTTCAAGGAGCTGACAAACGGATGGCACGAAGCATCAGAAGCATTTATGTTACGACAGGATAATCGGCGAATCAAATGCCCGGTTTGTAATGGTGATGAAAAAATCGTTCGTATAATTGACGGCACTGAATTCAGCACTCCATGTCCTGTTTGCAAGCATTTTTGTTACGATGGAAAGTACGCATTTTATGAAGTCGAGAGGCTTTCGTGGTATTACTCAACCGACCTCATGATCGTAAAAGATAATGACGGCATAGTTTATCCCGCAGTAAATAGAGATAGATATGCCACCACAAAGGTAAACCTCAATTTGTGCTACAAAACAATGGAAGATGCGCAGGCGGAAGCTGATCGCCGAAATAAGGAAAACCATGCAAAGGCTGAGGAAAGAGTGCGGTTATTCATCGAAGAAAAAGGCTACAATAATCTCTTGGGGGCAAAAGAATGAATAACTCCACGTTTGAGTATCTGTTCAAATCCCTCATGGGATGTGCGTTGATCGCAGGAGTGACAATAGCTGCGATTCATTTCAACAATTCCACATTGCTGTGGTTCTATGCGCTACTCATTTTATTTATTTGACGGAGGCAGAGATGAGAGAAATTATATTTCGCGGTAAACGGCTTGACAACGGAAAATTTGTTGAAGGCGATTTATCGTGTTCAACGAATGGAACTGTCAGAATAAATCCCCACGAAAATGGTCAGCCGTGGCTTGGATATCCAGTAAATCCCGAAACCGTAGGTCAGTACACAGGTCTGACCGATAAAAACGGAGTGAAGATTTTCGAGGGCGATATTCTATCAATTCCGAGTTACAACGGAGGAAAACACAAATCTACGGTGTATTTTGCCGGAGGTAAATTTGCCGTTGATGGTTCAAATTATTCATTCAAGGACATAAAACCGAGAACTTCGGAAGTCATAGGCAATATCTATGATAACCCGAAATTGGTGGAACAAAATGATGATTAAAAAATATTGGGAACGCAATGGAAAGCGCCGACCGTTCCCGGCGTTATATGAAGCCGCCAAAGCATACGGAGACCGGATTTATTATCATGCCCCCGAATATGTTGAATCAGGACTATGCAAATGGTGCGGAAATCCGATTATGAATAAGCGCAGAAAATCATTTTGCTGCGATAAATGCCGCTATGAATTTGAAAATATGACCGTGTGGAACAGAGGACGCGACCCGTATTCATTACGGATTTTATACCGTGATAATTTCACCTGTCAGGACTGCGGAGAATTTCATGCGTTCCGAAACGAACATGGTATATTTATCCCGATTGATGACGGAAAACTTAATGTTCACCACATTAAATTTGTTTCAGATGGCGGCGGAGACGAACCCGAAAACTTGATAACATTATGTGTGGATTGCCACCGGATAAGGCATCATATACAGTACGTAAAGGTTGACAATTTCGAACCGGGTGTGTGGGGGTGTGGCAGTGAATGACTTTGAGTTTACTAAAGACGAAAACGTCTTTAAATGTGTAATGCATTGCAGAGTGACTTTTGACGATGACTTTGAGTTAATCGTTATTTTCGCCATCAGGTATGCGCTTGGGCAGAAGAAGTATGTACATACGCTTGTGGCAAATTACGTCATACCGCTTCTGCCTAAATTCAGTGACACCGGACTGCGTATCATGAAGAAGGACATAACGGCGGCTCTGGGTTCCGATGACGAAAGTATATATAAACTGGCGTGGAATCGTCTGCTCGTTGCAATCAGGGAGGAAATGGAGAGGAGGCGTGAAGAAGCATGACCTGCAGAAAAGGCGATTTTTACATAATCAAGAAGGGATTTGTTCCGCAAAAAGTAAGCGGTTATATTGTGGACGAAAAAATCGGATTCTGCCGGAATGAAAGCGGGGAATTCTACCCGACAGAGATTGAAAGCGGTATGGGCTTAGCTGTTACAAAATGGGACATGATTATCATTGATAAATACAACGGTGTGTATAACCTACTGAACGCCTACAGGGCATATAAAGAATTATACTGTGATGAATATGTAGGATTAATAGATAAGCTTTTGCGTGAGCCGGATACAATTACGCTCAAGTGCGTTAAGGCAATCAAGAAGGCTTACGAAGCCGAAAAGGTATCGGATGGATGCTTGTAAACGGAGGTACAGGAATTGGCTGAATATATAGAACGCGGGGCACTGAAAGCAAAGTTAGCGTTGTTTTGCAGCGAAAACTGTTCGAAATGCACCGATATTGACTGCGCCGAATGCATTTTGACAAATATAATCAACACCTCTATTGCCGCCGATGTTGCCCCTGTAGTGCATGGGAAGTGGTTGCGTGCATCACACGATGACCAGTACGAAGGGGAGTATTATTGCTCGGTCTGCAATGCTGAGGAGTTCTACCCCCAAAATGCGCCGTTCGCTCCGTTTTGCTGGCATTGCGGCGCAAAAATGGATGAGGAGGATAAAACATGAACTGCCTTGCACGTGAAGCAAAAACGGCCGCACAGCTCGATAAAGCACGGCGGGAATACGGACTGTTCCTGCTCGAATACATAGACGCGTGTATCGGTGCGGAGCTCGTGAACAACTTCGGTTTCCGCAAAATCCGGCTTCAGCGGTTTTACGATGCTGAGCGCAGCAGCCTGATGGACACTGTCTCCCATTATTCCGCCGACTATATGCGCGTACACGACCGGCAGAGGGGAGACAGGCAGGCCAACCAGAACGAGCTGATGTGCGACGCTATCATGACGGCTCAGACTCAGATGGATCGTGAACTCGGGGACATCGGGTTTGCGTACAACATTCAACGGCTTATCCGCGCTGTTCCGCCGGAGGGGTACATAAGAGACAAGCGGAAACTCGCTTTGCGGCTGGACTGGCTGACGAGGTACGGTCTTCCGGCGGCGAGGGCGTATATCACCTCTGCCCTGCTTTATTTCCACAACCAATACGGATGGGGCGAGGTGCGGCTGATGAGGCTCTACAAGCCTGTCGAGGGTGGTGCGGAGCGGTTCAAGGAGCTGTTTCTTAAGTCCGAGAAAAAATATGACGACGAGCTGCGGCGTGAGCTTGTTGCGAAACAGGCTGTTATCGAGGGCGCGGGAATTGAGCTGATCGAGCTCGACGAGGGGGACGCGGTTGTTGTGTCCGACAAAGCCGATGTGGCGGTCAGTTCGATGGTTGAGAAGCTCGGAGGTGATGAGACAGTCAGCGAGTATGACAGGATTTTGAAATCCGTAATCAGGGATTACAGGAGGAGTTTATGACAAGGAGAACAAACCATGCCGATTAGAGCCATTATTTTATTGATCCTGATATCTGTTATCATAGCATTTATCTTCCGTCACGAAATCTATAAATTTATCAAAAAATTTTTAAAAAAATAAAGGAGTAAAACATGAAAGCATTTATATCATCTTTAATCGCAGTTATCGTAATCGTTCTCGGCATTGTTATTGGGTATAGTGTTACCCACGAAACAATTCCGGCGGGATATGTCGGCTATGTCTACGACCGAAACGCAAAAGAAGACGACAATGTAATCCCAGGTACATCTGTTATCAACGTAGAAAGAACCGGCAGAATCAGTATCAATCCTATTACGCAGGACGTGATAACATATCCCACCACAATTATCAGCTGCAACTGGACGGGCCTTGCCGAAGGGGACAATAAAACTGATATGTCAATGCAGATTGCATCTCAGGAGGGCAAGAATATTGATGCAGATATCTATATCAGCGTGCGCCCGACCGATATCGAGAAAATCATTAAATCGTTCGGGACAAAATCGTTTGACGCTATCGTCAACAATGATATTTACGGACTGACCAAAGGCAAATTATCTTCGGTTTCACAGGCTTACTCCGTGTACGACATACAGTCGTCACGTGTTGAGATTCAGGCTGAGGTTTTTCAGATTTTATCAGAAACATTAGCAGATACATATGGTGTAGAGCTCGTAAGACTTGAAATTGGAACTTTGATTCTCCCCACAGATATTCAGGAAAAGATAGATCAGAAGACGCAAGCTCAGAACGAGGTGGAACTTGCCAAGCTTGAGCGTGAGCGTCAGAATGAAGTCAATCAGCAGATAGTTGATGAGCAGAAGGCACAGTCTGAAAAAGAGCAGCTACAGAGACAGGCTGAAGCTGATGCGGCTGCGTATGAAGTAACAAAAGCGGCTGAGGCACAAGTAGCTGCTCAGGAGGCCGAAGTAAAAATTGCGGAGCTTAAAGTTGAACAGGCAAAACTCGAAAAGGAAGCTGAACTCGAAAAGCAGAAAAGTTTTACCGACGAATATTTCCGCGACAAAGAGCTCGATGTTCAGGCAGAAGCGGTCAGGGCGATTAATTCCTCTGTCAAAACGATAATTACATCCGGCGACGGTGAGGGCTACAGCGGACTCATCGGAATCAAAGAAATTTTGGAAAATGTGGGTGAATAACATGGACTTTTTAGATTATTTTGAAAAATACGCAACCAAAATCAACGTGGCGCTGGACGCGGGGGCAATTGCTCCCACACGGGCGCACGATGAGGACGGCGGACTGGATTTATATATGCCGCAGAATCACGCGCCTGTCGTCCTCCGTCGCGGAGAATCGCTGACGATCGACACCGGCGTACATATGGAGATACCGCGCGGATATGTTGGTCTGATAGCGGCAAAATCCGGGCTGAACGTCAATTTCGGCATTACGTCCAACGGCGTTGTCGATTCCGGCTATACCGGCAGCATTCGCGTGAAGCTGTTCAACCATGGTCAGATGCACCACGGGTTCGAAGGCGGAAACAAAATTTCGCAGATATTGATTCTGCCGGTGATGCTCTGCGGCGTGAATGTTGTCGACAAAATCAACGGCGGCGAACGCGGGGACAACGGCTTCGGGAGTACGGGAAGATGAAAAAAATCAGTGTATTAATCAAAGAGCCTGGTAAAAAGCCGAGACACGTTTGTATTTCGGATTCGCTGGCGAATTTACAAAGAACGGTGGACGGATATATCGAGACCGTCACCATAGCCACGGATTTGGTTATCATCTGCAACGAGGAAGGCTTGATACAGAACCTGCCGTACAACTGTACGATATGCGGTGCGACATTATGCGGTACGATTATTATGTGCGGAGTGGATGGGGACGAATTTGCCGATCTTCCGTGCAGCTGGGAGACTATAAAGCGGATGTTTCCAGCGCTGTTTGAGACTCAGGAAAAGTAAAACTAAATTAAAACTAAATCAAAACTACAGAAACGAGGTACATATGGCAAACTTAAATTTTACAGAACAAACCGAGCTGGTTTCTCTGCTTTTTAATCAGTTGATAGATGATTGCGAAAAAGTTGGAAATGAACCGCATAAACGTAAAATATATTACACCGCCCTCGGACCTTCTGCCATGCATGACAAGATTGTCCGCCTGCGCAATGAGTTGCTGGCGCTCGACAAAGCCCTGAAAGAAGAAGAAAGGAAGTGGTGATAGTGGCAAACTTCAACCTTAATAAAGTAATCCTCGGCGGCCGGCTTACCGCTGACCCCGAGCTGAAAACAACACCGTCCGGCGTGTCGATAACGTCGTTCACCGTCGCGGTCAACCGCAAGGCTAGGTCGGGGGAGACTCCTCCTCCGACGGACTTTCTGAACGTTACGGCATGGCGGCAGACGGCGGAATTCATCACACGGTACTTCCGCAAGGCGAGCTCAATTTGCGTCGTAGGATCGATTCAGACGCGCTCGTGGACTGACAAAGACGGACAGAAGCGGTTTGCTACGGAGATTGTCGCGGATGAGGCGTATTTTGTAGACGCGAAATCGGACAATCATCCGCAGATCGAAGGCCAGGCTCATGCCGGTAATGCAGTATCGCCGCAGCCCACGTACATACCGGAGGCATACACTCAGACTCCCAACTTCGGCGAAATCAACGACGGAGAGGAGCTGCCGTTTTGATTGGAGGTGAAAACGATGTTGACGGCTGAAGAATTCGCACGGGCGAAAGCATTATTGTGTAAAAGTGTGGGTTGTTCAAAATGCGTACTGGGAGGTAAAAAAATGTGGCTGCCACACTTTCCAAATAAGATATCCCGCAGAAGCTGTAAAACGCGTTGAATTGTGGTGGAACAAACATAAACACGAATTTGATGCGCTGATTAAAATGTTAAAAGAAAAAGAAGGAGATTGATATGGAATTTAAAAAATATTGCGTTTATGTGGATAATAATATTGTTGCAGAAAACATGGATATTGATGTAGCAATTATTCTCGTAAAAGCGTTGTTCGAAAAATATTATGATGACTGCACTATAACAGTATCAGTCAGAGAAATGGATAGAGTAACGGAGGGTTAATAAATGGATAACTACATAATGCTGAACGGAAAGAAAATCGTACTGACCCCGGAGCAGGTTAAACTGATTCAGGCAGACGGTGGCGAAAAAACGCCGTTTGATATAGTAGATAAAGGCAAATTTTACTATATTAACTCGGATTTAGCCGTTTACGGTGATTCCGATATGAGAAGCCCGATTGATAATCATAGATTTAACGCCGCCAACTACTGTACTGACAAAAACATCATGAAACAGCACGCGCTGCATATGCAGTTGAATAACCTGCTGTGGAGATACAGTATGACCCACGGCGGGGACGAGATAGAATTTGGTAATTTTTCTACACAAAAATATTATATTACTTACGATGCGGACGAAAAAGAATTTTATGCTGATTGGAACGATGGCATTAAAAGCGTGGGAGCGATATATTTCAAAAGTGACGACACCGCCGATGCTGCAATCAAGGAAATAATCGAACCGTTTGTTGCAGCGCACCCCGATTTCGACGTGACAAAGATGTAGTATGCGGACGTTTGAATTCAGAATCGAATACCCCGCCACAAAAGCCGGAAAGAGTGCGTGGAACCGTCAGTACGGATTAAATGCGTATTATTCCGGCAAGGCGTGGCCAGTGCGAAAAAAGGACGCGGAATACTGGCACGCGCTCACACGTCACGCTATTCTCCGCGAGGGCAAGCCGGTAATGTTTGAAAATCCGGTAATTAATGAATACTATTTCAACGACAATCTCGATTCCACCAATCACGCGGCAGAGGTCAAGATGATTGAAGACGGGATGAAAGGGCTCATTATAGTCGATGACAACAGGAAGCACGTTCAGGGTACGGCGATGTATTTTCACGACGAAGATTATATTTTGGTAAGAGTCAAGGAGGTAAAACGATGAGCGCAAAAACAAGAGCGGAAATACTCAAGTGCGCCGAAAGATGCGTATGCGAGGACCGCAACAATCAGTATGGAGAACCGGAGAACAGTTTCCGTAATATTGCGGATTACTGGACTACATATTTGCGGCACAACTGCATTATGACAGGTACGGGTGTTTACGTGACGCCTGATGACGTGGCTATGATGATGGCGCTGTTCAAGATTGCTCGGATTGAGACGTCGGACAAGACAATTGCCGACAGTTATGTGGATGCAATTGGGTATATTACATGCGCAGCAGATATTAAAGCAGAATAAAATATCTTGTGAAGATGATATTAATTTTAAATTTTATCTGTAAAAAATGTTGTAAAATAATAAGGAGCTAAATTTATTGACATTATTTGTGGTTTGTAATATAATTTATTTGGTGTAAAAAATGATATTCATTTTTATGAGAGCGGGGTTGCATATGTGATTCCAGCTCTCTTTTTTAAACAAAAAACGCTATGATTATAAACCATAACGTCTTCGAAAACTCTTTATACACATGGCATACGAGCTATATAATGGTACAGAGGTCTGATTTACGCAATAATTAAGTACTGGTGTATCAGGCATGTGCCGACTTATCTATCTATGATAAGCTTATAAATTTATAAATATATTATACATTATTTCCGGCAATATGTCAATGATAAAACAAGGAGACGACCCTGTCAACAGCATTGTGTAAACGTGATATGAAAATATCACAAATCCCAGCCAATGCCCCATAGGATGTCAAGCTTACCACGGATAAGGCTCCAGTTCGGATAAGGCATCGTCCACTTTCTAACAACATCCAGCGTGCGAAGATAGAGTATCTTCATCACAGCCATCTCATTCGGGAAGGCAGCCTTGCGGTCTGTGACCTTGCGCAGAGCCGAGTTGAAGCTCTCGATCGCGTTGGTGGTATAGATCATCTTCCGTATTTCGGCAGGGTACTCGAACAGTCTCTGGACGTAGACAAAGTTGCCGTTCCACACCCTCACGGCAGATGGGTACTGCTTCCCCCACTTCTCGTTTAATAAGGCAAGCGAGTTTTCAGCTTCGCCTATGCTGACTGCACTGTAGATTGCTCTGAGGTCAGCGCAGAACTCCTTCCTGTGCTTCGTCGGTATGTATTTCGTGCTGTTTCTGACCAGATGGACCATGCAGCGGCAGACGACAGCTGTCGGAAACGTGTTCGTTATCGCTTCCTCAAGACCGGACAGCCCGTCGATGCAGACAAATCCGAGGCGCTCAACTCCGCGGGACTTCAGCTCATCGAAGATGCTGAGCCAGCGATGTGTACCCTCGTTTTCTCCGATCCAGAAGCCAAAACAGTCCTTTTTACCTTCGCAGTTGACCCCTATCATGCTGTAAACCGCGTATTTTCCGGCTTTTTTCTCTGATTTCATGCTGACCATCAGTGCGTCCATGTAGACAAACGGGTACACCTTGTCGAGCCTTCTGTTCTGCCACTCGATGACGCGGGGCTGAACCCGGTCAACGATATTCGAGATCGTTTCATGGCTGAGTGAGAAGCCGTAGATCTCGTTGATAACGTCGGATATGTCCCTGTCGCTCGTTCCCTTGGCATAGAGCGAGAGCACCTTTTCCTCGAGTGCGCTGACGTCTTTTGTTCCCTTGGGGATTAGCTCCGGCTCGTATTCTCCTATGCGGTCGCGCGGAATGTCGAGCTCGATCTCTCCCATACTGGAAGTCACCGTTTTGGGGTAGCTTCCGTTGCGGCGGTTGTCGGTCGTTTTTGTATCCTGGCTGTTCTTGGCGTAGCCGAGCTCGGTGTCAAGTTCCGCTTTCAGCATATCCTCCATTGTGTCGGCGAACATATCCTTCAGCATGTCCTGTATGTCCTTGATCGACTGCGGGTGGTATAACTCTATCATTTCCCGAATCAGCTCGTGGCTGCGTGGATTTCGTTTCTCTTTTTTCATTGTGCTTCATCTCCTTTGTTTTATTTTAGCATACCG
>JBJEBQ010000034.1:0-50550 GCA_051870215.1 Candidatus Cryptobacteroides sp.
GAGGAAGATAAGGATGAATATACATCGGAAAATATTTTCTTTGTGCCGCAGGAGGCAAGATGGAGCGTTATTGCAAATGCGGCTCATACCGCAGAAATCGGAGCCGTCATTGACAACGCAATGCGTCTGATTGAGAAGGAGAATATGCGTCTGAAGGGCATCCTGCCGAAGAATTTTGCGCGTCCTGAATTGGATAAAAGACGATTGGGTGATGTTGTTGATTTGTTCACGAACATCCGGATGAAAGAACACGGGGATTCCAAGGACATTCTTGGACGTACATACGAATATTGCCTTTCAAAATTTGCTGAGGCCGAAGGAAAACTTGCCGGAGAATTTTATACTCCTGCCTGCATTGTCCGTACTTTGGTTGAGGTTCTGCAGCCGTATAGCGGCCGTGTATATGACCCTGCCTGTGGTTCCGGCGGCATGTTCGTACAGTCTGCGAAGTTTATCGAGCGTCATCAGGGAAACATCAATAATATTTCCGTATTCGGGCAGGACAGCAACCCGACTACCTGGAAAATGGCACAGATGAACTTGGCTATCCGCGGTATTGAAGCCGATTTGGGAAAGTTCAATGCTGATACATTCTTTGATGATCAGCATCCGACCCTGAAAGCAGACTTCATTTTAGCGAATCCGCCGTTCAATCTCAGCGATTGGGGAGCGGACAAATTGCAGGACGATGTCCGTTGGAAATATGGCATTCCGCCTGCCGGCAACGCTAACTTTGCATGGCTTCAGCACATGATACATCACCTCTCGCCGAAGGGACGTATAGGAATGGTCCTTGCAAACGGCTCTCTTTCTTCACAATCGGGCGGGGAAGGTACTATCCGTGAGAATATATTGAAAGCGGATTTGGTGGAAGGTATAGTGGCAATGCCGTCGCAGTTGTTTTATACGACAGGTATCCCTGTATCATTGTGGTTCTTGAACCGTAGCAAGAAACAGCCGGGAAAGGTGCTGTTTATAGATGCCCGCAATATGGGAACAATGATAACCCGCAAATTAAGGGAATTGTCTGATGAGGATATTGCAAAAATCGCCAGGACTTTTGATGATTACCAGAACGGCTCTTCGGAAAACGAGAAGGGTTATTGTGCGGTGGTGACACTTGAAGATATAGCAAAACAGGATTATATCCTTACTCCGGGACGTTATGTCGGAATTGCTGAGAAGGAAGATGATGGAGAACCGTTTCAGGAGAAAATGGAGCGCTTGACTACGGAATTGTCAGGTCTGTTTGCGCAATCCCATGAAATGGAGGAGGAAATCAGGAAGCAGTTGGAAAGTATCGGATTTACGATAAAATAGGACCGCTATATTCTTCATTATATGCCATTTTTAAAAATGAAGAATATGAA
The DNA here is from genome assembly GCA_051870215.1 of Candidatus Cryptobacteroides sp. Lineage (GTDB taxonomy): Bacteria > Bacteroidota > Bacteroidia > Bacteroidales > UBA932 > Cryptobacteroides. The sequence goes on from JBJEBQ010000034.1 coordinate 1,371, forward strand.
AGAGAAGTTAATTCAGGAAATCAGTAATGCGATGGCAGAAGTATTGAGTATGGAACAAATGGCTCAATTGAATGGTGTTTTGCTTCAAGTCGTAAGCAAATATACCATAACCCAGGATGGTGAAAAGTTGCATGAAGATGCAGCGACGAATGACCGTCTGCTTGAGGTGTTTCTGTCGGCAAAGCAGGTGGAGGGCTGCACTACTCCGACTATCAGGTATTATGGTTCTACCATAAGGCAGCTGTTTAAAAAGATGCCAAAGAAAGTAACGGATTATTCGACCGAGGATATCAGGGCTTATCTGGCTGTATTCCAGCGTAAAAACAAATCCAGTAAAGTCACGATTGACAATATCCGGAGGATTTTCTCGTCGTTTTTCGCCTGGCTTGAAGAAGAGGACTATATCATGAAAAGTCCTGTGCGCAGAATACATAAAGTGAAAACGGGGACTCAGGTCAAAGAGGTTCTGACTGATGAAAATTTGGAGCACCTTCGTGACAGTTGTGTGGAAATCCGTGACCTTGCGATTATTGATTTGCTTGCTTCTACCGGTATGCGTGTGGGTGAATTGGTGAAGCTCAATAGGGAGGATGTCAATTTCAATGAAAGGGAATGTATTGTTTTCGGTAAGGGAAATAAGGAGCGGATAGTATATTTCAATGCCAGGGCAAAGATCCATCTGCAACAATATCTTTCGACCCGGAAAGACAGGAATAAAGCCTTGTTTGTGTCGTTGGCCAAGCCTCACAACAGGCTTGAAATTTCCGGTGTGGAGACCCGTCTGCGTAAAATCGGCAAACAGGCAAAGATAGTGCGGGTCCATCCTCATAAGTTCAGACGCACTCTTGCCACAATGGCTATTGACAAGGGAATGCCGGTAGAGCAGGTACAGCGTCTTTTGGGCCATGTCAAGATTGATACGACTATGCATTATGCAATGGTCAATCAGACAAATGTTAAACTCTCACACCGCAAATACATCAATTAGCATGTTGTACTCCAATCCGTCATATCGCTCAGTCCGTCGTCCTTCCCGTATCAGAAATTCGGGAAATGATAATTTAGAGCAGCAGGCTCAGGCGCTGTTCAAGTCCTGGTTCGTTGATTTTGAGCCGTTCAGGGACGGGAAGTTCGTCGATTCTGAGCTGGGCTTGATTCCGGAAGGGTGGAGAACTGGTAGTATTTATGAGCAGTGTAATGTAATATACGGAGCTCCGTATAGTTCGTCTTTATTTAATGAAACAAATAATGGATTGCCATTAATTCGTATTCGAGACTTAAAAACATATACTCCTCAGATATATACGACGGAAATATTGACTAATACAGAATATATTACAGCAGGTGATGTCGTTGCAGGAATGGATGCTGAATTTAGTCCGACAGTATGGCTGGGTGAAAAAGGGGTTCTTAATCAGCGTTGTTGTAAATTTATACCGATGATTCCTAAAGTTTCAAATTATTACATTTTTTGTTTACTTAAACCTGAATTAGAATTTGTTCAAAGCTATAAAACGGGTACGACGGTCAGTCATCTTGGGAAAAGTGATCTTGACAGGTTTCGCGTTATTCTACCACCAAGTAAAATAGTGAAGAAATTTTCAAGTATGGTAGATGCATTATTGCAAAGACAGGTCCGAATGGCATCTGAAAACCGAAATCTCGCAGAATTACGAGATACTTTACTCCCAAAGCTGATGTCCGGAGACCTTAAACCAAAAGAAACAAATTTGTAAATTGTATATGATGGATTTTGAGCAATATATAAAACAGAATGAGCCCGACAAAAAGGAACGGGTTTACGCGTGGCAGACGGCTATCGGACTTCAGGCGGTTGATGGGTTAAAGACATCTGACTATCTGAGGGATACGGCATGCAAACATATCGAAGGCGATATTTCGATAGATGAGGCCCGTGAACTTATTAAAAGCTATTATCTGTCGAAAAGCAACCGTGAACCTGATGAAGACGGAACGCGTGAAGCGGATATCGTTGCAGCAAACATAACAAAGATATTGTCCGTACGAACAATGGACTTCAGCACAAATGGGTACGTATCCTTACATAGGAGAATATTTGACGGGGTTTTCAAATTTGCCGGACATATACGGGATTATGATATCACAAAAAGAGAATGGGTCTTGGATGGAGATACCGTGAACTATCTTAATTGGGAGGATTTACGCAGGACTATAGACTATGATATAGAGCAGGAACGGAATTTCAATTACATCGGATTGTCATCAGATGAAATTATAAAACATATAACCCGTTTTGTTTCCAATCTCTGGCAGATTCATGCGTTTGGTGAAGGAAATACGCGCACGACGGCTGTTTTTACAATACAATATTTGCGTTCCATCGGATTTGACGTAAGCAACAATCTTTTTGCTGATCATTCCTGGTATTTCCGTAACGCATTGGTGCGGGCCAATTATAAAAATGTGCAAAAGGGTATTGATTATACACCGGTATATTTGGAAAGGTTCTTCCGAAACCTGTTGTTGGGAGACGGATGGGACCTCCGTAACCGTTATCTCCATATTAACGCATCCGGTGAATGGCGCGAGCAGCCTAATATTTCCGGTGTAAGTACAGGACAAGTACAGGACAAGCGCAGGACAAGCGCAGGACAAGTGGAAATGAATCCTAATATAGAACGTTTGGTCAAGGCTATCGGACAGGAACAACTGTCAACAAAAAATATAATGGAAAAGATGCAACTTAAAGGAAGGGATAATTTTCTAAATTTGTATCTTAATCCTGCGATAGAAAATGGTTTTGTCGCTTTATTATATCCGGACAAGCCCAGGCATTCACGTCAGAAGTATCTCCTGACTGTTAAAGGGCTTGCTTTATTGGATTCAACTATTAAAAAATAAGCGTTTTAAACTGCTAAATTCTCATTTATGGAAGAGGCATTAAAGATAAGTAAGAAGTCAATCCGGTTTTTCAATGACCGCGAAGTGCGTGCCGTGTGGGACGATGAGAAGAATTGCTGGTGGTTCTCTGCAACAGATATAGTCAGGGCAATCAATAACGAGCCTGACTATATCAAGGCTGGAAATTATTGGCGATGGCTGAAACGTAAGTTGAAACAGGAAGGCGTTCAACTCGTGAGTGCTACTCACGGGTTCAAATTTGAGGCCCCGGACGGAAAGCAACGAATTGCAGATGTGCTTGATAGTGAAGGCGTTTCGCTGTTGGCCAAACATTACCCCAACAATCGTGCGGCCAAGTTTCTTGACTGGTTTACCTATAGCGACAATACAATTGACGGACAAAGCCGGAAGAAGGCCTATCAGCTGTATGAAAGCGGCCTATTGCGCAGCCTTGAACCTGGTAGTCTGAAATGTCTGCAACAGATTCACGCATACATCTTTGGAGGACTTTACGATTTTGCCGGCCAGCTCCGAACCAAAAATATTGCAAAGGGTGGATATTCATTCGTGAACTATGAGTTCTTTCCTGCTACACTTCCATTTATTGAGCGGATGCCTGAGCGTACATTTGATGAAATTATGGATAAGTACGTGGAAATGAATATGGCTCATCCATTTATGGAGGGAAACGGCAGGAGCACCCGTATCTGGCTGGATTTGATGCTGAAACGGTCTTTGAAACGTTGTGTGGACTGGAGTCAAATCAATAAAAATGAGTATCTTGCGGCGATGCGTGAAAGTGTGAATGACAGTTCTCACATAAAGGATTTGGTGAAGCCTGCTTTGACAAGCAAAATCGATGACCGTGAGATGTTTATGAAAGGTATAGACTATTCGTATTATTACGAGCAAAATGACTGAGTTATGGAAGAGTGGAAAGAATATAGATTAGGAGATGTGGTGCGATTAATAAATGGTCGTGCTTATTCACAGCATGAATTATTAGTAGAAGGCAAATATAAAATAGTTAGAGTCGGGAATTTGTCTGGCGGAGACAGATGGTTCTATTCAAACATGGAATTATCAGAGGAAAAGTATTGCGAAAAGGGTGATTTGTTGTATGCGTGGGCTTGTAACTTTGGCCCTTATATATGGAAAGGCAATAAGACTATATATCATTACCATATTTGGAAATTAATCGAGGATGAGAAAGTTGTTAATAAATTATTCTTGTTTTATTATTTGAAGTATTTAACTCCATATTGGTTAGGCAACGTTAATGGGAGTGTTATGGTTCATATTACAAAAGACACTATGGAAAAGTTCCATGTTTCACTCCCTTCTCTTACAACCCAACAACGCATTGCTGCAGTTCTTAAATCCATCGATGATAAAATCGAGCTGAACCGCCGGATAAATGATAATTTAGATAAAGCAGCCTGAAATTTTACAGCACGAAAAGAATCCCACTTCGAAAACTTTGTATACGTGGGATTATGAAGCATATAAAGAAATTTTTTTTCTTATATTTGAAAAATTAGCATCTTGATACTATGCCATTTACAGAGAATAATTACGAACAGGCTTTGATTGCCCTGTTTGAGAATATGGGCTATCAGTATTTGTATGGCCCTGATATTGACAGGGACTATTATACGCCTTTCTATGAGGAACAGCTGACGGAAAGCCTGGCGAGGGTGAATCCCGGCATGCCGAAGGCAGCTGTACATGAAGCTGTCGGCAAATTGAAAAATATAGAAACGGGCAGTCTTGCGCAGAGGAATGAGATTTTTACGGACTATCTCCAGAATGGAGTGGAAGTGTCATATCACGACGGTAAGGAAATGCGCAATGGAATAGTCTGTCTTGTTGATTATGAGAATATAAATAGAAATGATTTCCAGATAGTCAATCAGTGGACTTTCGTGGAAAAGTCGGAAAAGCGGGCTGATCTGATTGTATTCATAAACGGACTGCCATTAGTCGTAGTGGAACTGAAATCGCCTTCGCGTGAAGAAACAAACGCATCAGAGGCATATACCCAGCTCCGCAATTATATGAAGGAAATCCCGTCACTGTTTGTCTATAATGTATTTTGCGTGATGAGTGATATGGCTTGCTCCAAAGCCGGTACAATCACCGGAAAGGAGGAACGTTATATGGAGTGGAAGACTAAAGACGGGAATTGCGAGAGCAAGGAATACGCCGATTATGATACTTTTTTTGAAGGAATTTTCCGGAAGGAAAGGTTTCTGGATATAATCAGGAATTTTGTATGCTTCTCTAAGGAAGAATCCGGTTCGGCTAAGATTCTTGCAGGATACCATCAGTATTTTGCAGTTAAAAAAGCAATCGAACGCACGAAACGGGCGACTTTCGGTGACGGTAAAATCGGGGTGTTCTGGCATACGCAGGGAAGCGGTAAATCGCTTTCCATGGTATTCTATGCCCATCTGCTTCAGGACGAATTGCAGCAGCCGACAATTGTCGTGATTACTGACCGCAATGATTTGGACGACCAGTTATATTCCCAGTTTTCGAAGTGTCAGAACTTCCTGAGGCAGATTCCGGTTCAGGCCAAGAGCCGTAGTAATTTAAGGGAATTGCTTGAAGGCAGAGAGGCTAATGGCATTATTTTCACGACCATGCAGAAATTTGAGGAGTCAGACGGCCCTTTGTCACTGCGCCGGAATATCGTTGTGATGACAGACGAGGCGCATCGTGGACAGTACGGCTTTGAAGAGCGGGTGGATGAAAATACCGGAAAAGTCTCAATCGGTACGGCAAGAATTATACACGACTCCTTGCCGAATGCTTCTTACATCGGATTTACAGGCACTCCTGTCTCGACAAAGGATAGAGACACGGTGGAGGTGTTCGGCGATTATATCGATATTTACGATATGACTCAGGCAGTTGAGGATGGTGCGACTTGTCCTGTATATTATGAATCAAGGGTTGTCAATTTGAATTTGGACCCTGCAACGCTTAAGGCGATTGATGATGAGTACGAATTGTTGGCAAATGAGGGGGCTACGGCAGGGCAGATTGAAAAGAGCAAAAGGGAAATGTCTCATTTGGAGGAGATTCTCGGTGCTCCGGCAACAATAGATTCGCTTTGCAGAGACATTCTGAAGCATTATGAGGAAAACCGCCAGTATGAGCTGGCAGGCAAAGCCATGATTGTCGCATATTCCCGTCCTATAGCTATAAGCATTTACCATAAATTGCTTGAACTGCGCCCCGAATGGACTGAAAAGGTGAAAGTGGTCATGACAGGCGGAAATAATGATCCGGAGGAGTGGCACGATATCATTGGGAATAAACAGTACAAAAAGGAATTGGCAAAGCGATTCAAGGATAACGGCGATCCTATGAAAATAGCTATTGTTGTGGATATGTGGCTGACAGGTTTTGATGTGCCTTCTTTGGCAACGATGTATGTGTTCAAACCGATGAGCGGCCACAATCTTATGCAGGCTATCGCTCGCGTGAACCGTGTGTTTGACGGTAAGGCAGGCGGTCTCGTTGTCGATTACATCGGCATGGCAAAAGCATTGAAGGAGGCTATGCGTGATTATACCGGACGGGACAGGCATAACTTCGGTAATCCGAATATAAAAGAGACGGCGCTTCTGAAATTCAAGGAAAAACTGGAAGTCTGTCGTGATATGTTCCACGGATATGACTACAGCCTGTTTCAAAAAGGAACTGATGCGGAGCGGGCACACATCATTAAAGCCGGGGTGAACTTTATTATGTCGCCGGACAGGCAGGACACGCAAACAGCGTTTATGAGGGAGGCGGTTCTGCTTCATAATTCCCTGACGCTTTGTCGAAGCCTGTTGAATGAGTCCCAGCGTTTTGAAGCCGCTTTCTTTGAAACTGTAAGGACTCTGCTTTCCCGGATGAAAGGTACAGGCCCTGTGTCTAAAAAAGACATCAATTCACGGATTGGGGAGCTTCTGAAACAAAGTGTGAAAAGTGACGGCGTAATCAATCTGTTCTCGGATGTAAAGGCTGAATTTTCTTTGTTTGATGCTGCATTCCTGGATGAAATTTCCAGGATGAAAGAAAAGAACATTGCTATTGAGTTGTTGAAGAGGCTTTTGGCAGAGAGGGTAAAACTGTATGAAAAGACCAATCTTGTACAGGCGGAGAAATTTTCGGATTTGTTGAACAGGTCACTTTCTTCATACTTGAAAGGTATGCTGACAAATGAAGAGGTTATTCAGGAACTTTTGAAATTGGCCGCTGAGATTTCGGAATCCGAGCTTAAAGGTAATGAATTGGGGCTTACTCCTGAGGAAAAGTCATTTTATGACGCATTAACCAGACCCCGTGCTGTCCAGGATTTTTATTCCAATGACCAGTTGGTGGCCATGACAAAGGAATTGACGGAAGCATTGAGGAAAAACCGGACAATCGACTGGCAGAAGAAAGAATCGGCCCGTGCAGGAATGCGTAGGATGATCAAGCGCTTGCTTAAGAGATATAAATATCCGCCTGAGGAAACTGAAAATGCAATGGAAACTGTTATCCGCCAGTGTGAACAGTGGGCTGATAATGACGGGTATGCAGTTGTCTCTGCCAATGTTGAGGCTCTAAAATATAAAATACCTGAGGTCCGGTATTCAATGGCCGCCGAGCCGGAAGTCGGTGAGTATAGATAAAAAACGGTGTGTAATAATTGCAAACTGCTGCGTTATTATCAAGATTCGGACTAAGTCATTTACGAAAGTAAACTCCTGTCGTCCTCACTTTCAATGCCTTGCATTTTACTAATTCTTACACACCTTAAAGGGGTAGTACAAAATTTTGCATTTTGACGCAGCCCCGAATCAATTTGGACGCTACTCGGCAGGAGAGAAATTCTCTTTGCCTACTCCGCAGACAGGACAAGTCCAGTCGGCAGGAAGGTCTTCGAAAGCTGTACCTGGAGCAATACCGTTGTCCGGGTCACCGACTGCCGGGTCGTATTCGTACCCGCAGACATCGCAAACATACTTTTTCATAATAACGCTATATTAATTAATATTTTAATTTGGCATGCCCCATAAAGCAGGTGCATCCATTGTTTTACAATTTATTGCAAGAGCGCTTTGACCATTGTCCCAACCGCCTTGAAGTCTTCTTCATCCGGATTCCAGAAACTGCGTACCGATTCAGGTATTACTTCGAAACCTGCGCTTGCAAGACGCTCCTGCAGTATTTTGACGGATTCGCCGCTCCAGCCGTAGCAACCGAAAGCGGCTGCTTTTTTTCCTTTGAATTTCAATGATTTGAGGAATGAAAGCCATCCTTCGACAGATGACAGCAAGCCGTTGCATTCCGTCGGTGAGCCGACAACTATTGCTTTGGACTTGAACACTTCTGTCATTATGTCATTCTTGTCGGTCTTGGCGATGTTGAACACCTTGACCACTGTGTCCGGACTCAGACGATGGATTTCTTCTGCAATGCGGTGTGCAAGTTTTTCGGTTCCCTGCCACATCGTGTCGTATGCAACGGTAATCTGGTTCTCCTGATACGGAGCCGCCCACTCGGCGTATTTTTCCACAATCTGCATCGGATTTTCCCTCCAGATGGCGCCGTGTGAAGGGGCTATCATCTCGATTGGCAGGTCCATCTTTGACAGCTCTGCCAATTTGCGGGACAATATCGGAGCGTATGGGTTCAGAATGTTCACGAAATATTTAAGTGCTTCTTTCCAGAGCAGATTCCGGTCTGCCTTGTCATTGAACAGTTCCCCGACTGCATAGTGCTGTCCGAAAGCATCCATCGAAAACAGGATGTTGTCCCCGGTCAGGAAGGTAGCCATTGAATCCGGCCAGTGCAGCATAGGCATTTCTATGAAGACCAGTTTTTTGCCGTTACCGATTTCAAGAGTATCACCTGTTTTGACTATATTGAAATTCCATCCGTGTTTTCCGTATTGCCCTTCAAGGCTTTTGACTGCGTTGGCTGTGCAGTAGAGGGGAGTGCCAGGGATTTCTCTGAGGAGTGCCGGCAATGAACCGGAATGGTCCACTTCCCCGTGGTTGACTATAATTGCATCAATACGATGCAGGTCACCGAGTTCCGTTTTGAGATTTTCGATGAATTCGCAACGGTGCGGCGCCCAGACAGTGTCCACTAAAATTGTCTTTTCTTCTTCAATCAGATATGCATTCTGGCTTGATCCGTTGGAAATGGAATACTCGTCACCGTGGAAAGTCTGAAGTTCCCAGTCGATGTACCCGAGCCAGCTTACATTGTTCTTGATATGTTTTCTCATACTATCAAAAATTTTTACAACCGTCTGCATCTATACCATTATTGTGCCAATGTCACGTTTTTCGGCAGAATTTTATTTGGGGTGAATAATAATGCGTATCTTTGCGCGTTGAAAAAGAATGATTATGGATACAGATACAAGAAGTGAAACTGAAATTGCGGTGTACCGCTTGCTTGAAAATGCGAATATTGACTATTTCAGGCTTGACCACGAGGCGGCGGATACGATGGACGTGTGTGCGGAAATCGAGAAAAGGCTCGGTGCGCCCATCTGCAAAAATCTTTTTCTTTGCAACAGACAACAGACTGATTTTTACTTGCTTATGATACCGGCCGGCAAGGCTTTCAAGACAAAATATCTTTCTTCCCAGCTCGGTTGTGCAAGGCTGTCATTTGCGTCTGGGGAGCAGATGGCGGAGTATTTGGGCCTCCATCCGGGCGCCGTATCGCCGATGGGGCTGATGAACGACAAGGACGGGAAAGTACGTCTGATAATTGACCGGGAGCTGCTGTCTTTGGACACATTCGGCTGTCATCCCTGCGTCAACACTTCGACTGTAAGAATGAAACTCTCTGACCTCCTTGAAAAATTCCTTCCTGCAGTCCGTCACGGATATACTGCCGTCACCCTGCCTTGGGTATAGTCTCCGCCATTTTGCGCACCGATCCGGTAATGAATTGTCCCGCGCACCGTACTGTATGTCTTTTCAATCATTGACTCCATAAGAATCATTTGGCCCGGTTATTTGACAGCATAAAATACTGCAATGCTTTCCACTGTGTCAATGTGTACTTCACGGTACATCCTCCCGAGCCTTTCCCTCAGGCTGTCAGCGGTTTCATACGGCGGAGTACAATACCCTTTAGGAGTATATATGTGTTTGATTATCCAGTCTGTACGCCTGTTTTCCTCCATTACCGCGAAGCAGCCGCAAAGAATACCGTTCTTTTTCAGAACCCTGTATGTCTCATTATAGGCTGCGGTTTTGTCGGGAAATGCGTGGAATCCGTTGAGTGACAGCACTATATCGAAAGTTTCATTTTCAAATGGCATATCGCCTACGTCGCCCTGTATGAAATCTATGTTCTTGATGCCAAGTTTCCCTGCAAGCCGTTCTGCCCTCTGCATCATGTCTGGAGAATAGTCCAGACAGGTAATTTCCGCTTCAGGCAGTGTCCTGTACATCGGCATGGTTATTATTCCCGTTCCTACCGGAACTTCCAGAATCTTTCCGCTGAACTTCTCCGGTATGCGGGACATGGCGAGTTGCTGATATGCCTGTGTCTTTTCCCTGTTCAGGTTCCAGACTATGCGGCTTACAATCTTTCCCAGGAAAGTGGAACAGGTAATCATTCCGTCGTAGAACGTCATGTCACCCCCGAGACCTTTGTATGCCCTCTGTATTTCTTTTTGTCTGTCCATTGTCATTTGCGCTTCATTGTCAGGCAGCCGCGCCGTGTCATTTCCTCTGCATACTCTTCCATGCCGTGCTGTCTGATATAGTCAATGCAGGCAGGACGGTCGGATTTGAACAGAACCGCGAAAACCTTGCCGATAAAATTGGAATAGGTTCTGCATTTCCTTACATCGCAACCGCATTCTGCACAGGTATTGTATCCTTTGTCAATGCAGCATCGGCGTATTTTGCACCATTCCGCCTGTTCGTTTTTAATGCAGCCCGGGCATTTCCCCGACAGGAATTTGCGGCAGGCTCCGCAATAGAGGCCGCACGCTGCTATGTTTTTTTTGTCTGCTTCCATATCCGTTTTATATTTGCCGTGTAAAGATAGGATTTTTTCCCGTCTTTTTTTTGTCGGACGGGCATTTTTTTGAGTGTCTACTTCTCTCGCGCGGTACAAAAACCTACTTTTAGCTGTGCTATTCGGTGGAAAAAGTGTTGTGTGAAATAGATTATTCCATTGAAAAAGTGTCGGCATTCTTTGTTTATTCGTTGGAAAAAGTGTAAATTTGCCAACGGGAAAAATAAAAAATGCCATGCTTAGAAGGAAGATTGAGTCTGTTTTGTTGGAGTGGAAAAACTCTGAATTTAAAAAACCGCTTGTAATTAAAGGCATTCGTCAATGCGGAAAAACATTTGTTGTCCAAAAGTTTGCAAAGGAGAATTATGAGAGTGTGGTTTATATGAACTTCATTCTTGAACCGGATAAAAAGTCTGCTTTTACCGGTAATATTGATGTTGATACCATTATTCTCAACCTCTCTGCCTTGATACCAGGCAGCCGCTTCATTAAAGGAAGAACTTGCATTATCCTTGATGAGATTCAAGAGTGCAGAGAGGCCAGGACTGCTTTGAAATCGTTTCAAATAGACGGACGTTTTGATGTTATTGCCACGGGCTCCCTTTTGGGAGTGAATGGTTACGGTAGAAGTAAAACGAAAACAGATGAAGGACAGGATTCTATTCCGGTAGGATATGAAATGGTGGTAGAGATGTATCCATTGGATTTTGAGGAATTTTTGTGGGCAAACGGTGTTGATGACAAGGTTATTGATTTGGTGAAAGCATGTTTTGAGAATGAGAAGGTTGTCCCGGATGGCGTTCATAAGGTAATGTTGGATTTGCTGTATAGATATGTTATTGTTGGAGGGTTGCCTGAGGTGGTAAATACATTCCTTAAAACAAAGAATATTGAACTCATATATAAAGTTCAACGCGGTCTTATTGCCGGATATGAAGAGGATATGGTCAAGTATGCAGATGATGCGGACAAGCCTCGTATCCGTGAGTGCTTTGAGTCAATTCCCAAGCAGTTGGCCAAAGATAATAAGAAATTCCAGTATTCGGTAGTACGGAAAGGCGGACGGTCTTCGCAGTTTATAGGTAGCATACAGTGGCTTGAAGATGCCGGAATCGTTAAAAGATGTTACAATACACGAATCACAGAGCTACCATTGGAAGGCAACTCTATTGACGACTGTTTTAAATTGTATACTGCAGATATCGGAATTCTTATAGCTATGCTTGATTATGGCACTCAGGCAGATATCCTGAAAGGTAATCTCTTGGGATATAAAGGGGCCATATTCGAGAATCTTATGGCTGATTTTCTATGTAAATCAGGACAGAAGCTGTACTACTTTCAGAAGGATAGCGGTCTTGAATTAGATTTCCTTGTACGGTACAAAGGGGAGTGTTTCGTACTTGAAGCCAAGGCGAAATCCGGCAAAACAAAGAGTTTGAGAACCGTTTTGAAGAACAAAGATGTTTATCATATCAAAAATGCCGTCAAGCTTGGGAAATATAATGTCGGGCGTGAAGGCGAGTTGCTTACTGTGCCGCTTTATATGGGTTTTCTCTTTAAGGAAAAACTTGCGGAAACCATTGTTCCCGATGTGGATTTGAGTCTTTTGAGTGCCGATTAAAAGTTTGCCTTGAGACGTACGGTAATCACAATAGATGTGGCCTTGTATTTTGTTGATTGATAGTGAGTTACAAAACAGTATGTTGTGTGTTGACTATACTGTTTTGTAACTTATTGACTTATTGAAGCTCATCTTGAATTATAGTTTGTCATAAGCTTGTCGACATATTTGGGGATTTTGGAATTTAAAGGTATATATAATTGGGGGATTTTGGAATTTTGCATTACTTTTGCAAAAAACAAGGTGGCATCATGGAGAATTCAAGCTCCATTGGCATCAGTTGTCGAAAAGTTTGCGAAGACCTATTTCGAATTCCACCATTTGGGAAATGACATCTGACATTATGCGGACATTGTCCTTGTCTGTAAAACTATCGATATCCGTAAAACTGAAATTGAACCATGGCATACGAATCATAAGATTCTCTTCAAAATTCGCAGGATTGTTGTGGTAATCGGTAATTCCCGACCATTGCAGCCAGTCATTCTTCTGTCTCAGGCGTTCAATATAATTTTCAACATTGCTGAACAAATCTTTGATCTTTGGGTGGGCAACGATGGCTTCCCGTGAACCCAATGAACTGAACTCAGGATTTGTGATTTCCTTCAGCCACCAGTTGCCATACCAAATTCCGAATTTCATGACAATATGCCCGTCAGTAACCGCTTTGCTGAATGGGAATTCCAATCTGAAAGGCGAAGTGAAATTGAAACCTCCGTTACCGGTATTCTTTCTTGGCTTGAAACCCCATTCGGGATGGCTTTCCCTGATACTTGCCGAAATCATATCGTGGAACTTATAGACCATATCCTTCCATGCTTTGTCATCAAGTACGACCGGAGCTGTATCATTTGCACTGAAACTCGTAACTGAGGACATCTGCACAGCTTCACGCATTACCTCTCCCAATGTTGGAGCGTCAGCATCGGGGGAGTCAGGATACAGAATGCCTATCTGGGCTGTTATTTCATCCCGTAAAAGATTCAGCAGAGCAGACAACTCCAAGAAACGGCCTTTCATGTACGGGTCGTTGGTGCACACTGCATATAATGCCAGTTCCCAAGGCTCGTCGCTTTCTTCGTAGTTTCTTAACAGCTCGTTCTGTTCTTTGGACAATTCCTTGACATTCATTTTCTTGACAGTTTCACTGTCCCACACAGTGAAGTCCGGTTCCAAGGACAACATCCTGGATATTTGGGGATATTGGACCTGGATTGCCATAACCACGTAATTGATAAAACGGCCAATCCTGTGGTTCAGGCTGAAATCCGAATCGCACCCTGATTGCGTTGTCTCTGAAATGCACTTGATCAGAGAGAGAATATTCATCAGACGTTTTATGGAGCGCGGATTATTGCCGACCGTGTTCTTTGTCGCGAGCAATATGTTGTTGATAAAATTAGTGTCTTTGGCGTCGGTGGTGCCGGCATATCCTATTTCCAACAGAGATGAAATGATGAAGTCTTTGGGTTTGTAATTGGCTACCGGCATCGCGAACGGCACCTGTATTATCTTGTCGAAAAATGACCGGAACTCTCTTTCATTTTTGTCCGTTAGTTCCCCGAATTTTCCTTTAAGCCCTTTTACAACTACGTCATAATCGATTGCCAATACGAAAACACATTGATCGATTGTAAATATATTCTTCAACAGTTCAAGCAATTCCACTGCCATGGACGGATTAAGGCGGTCAAGGTCGTCTATAAAGAAGATGATTCCTCTTTTTCCTGAGCTCTCAAAGCGCTTGCGGATGTTTTTCCTCAGTTCCTCCTGCAGCTGTCCCACAGTGGATTCACCTCCAGTCGTAAAGATTTCACTGACGGAATCCACTATGCTCGTGTCGCCGACACTCATGCTCAGAGCAGTCCGTGCCACTCCTTTTGCCAGTTTGCCGAGAATGTTCTTTGCCCGTTCACCGCTGAAGTTGCTGACTTCGGTAGCTGACACCATCTTGGCTATAATCTGCAGCAGGGCCTGCGACGGGGCTGCCATCAGGGAATACTCCCATGTGTTGATCCATATGGATTCAAACGGGGCGTCGGCTCCGGTGCATAGTTCATCCTGGAGTTTGTACATCAAGGAGGTTTTTCCGCTGCCCCATTCTCCCTGGAGTGCCACAGTCATAGGAGTGGTGGTGCCTTTCAGAAAATTGACCAGTCCTTTTACGTATGGTTCAATGCCTAACTGATATTCGCTCTGTGCTTCTGAATGCGGATTGCGCGGCAGGTCATTCAGTGAAGTGAAACTGTTGTATTGCATAAGATTTTTCTCTATAGTTCTTCAGATTCAAAAAGTTCTTTCAGACAGATTTTTAGAGATATGCGGTTATAGTTGCAATATGTGTTCTCTAACTGTTTATCCGGTGGTTATTTTTGCACTATAATGCCAGGCAAGGAAAGAACCACAATGCCCATGGGATTGATTTTGCTCCCCAGGCGCACGCAATCTTTTTCTTTAGTACATCAAATGATGAAAGTACCCAAAAGTCCCTTGGTGCAAATGTAACTTCAACACTCAGGGCATACCCCAAGATAAACGCAATATTGTCTATTATAATGCCGATAATGGCAATCCAGGTGCCGATACTGCTACCGGTGCCCATTCCTTGGCAAATAACAAAACACATGGAATCAACGAATAGTCCCAGTCCGAAATTCAAAAGAACCATGATAACTGTCAAACATCCCATATCGCAGTCTCCTATTTTTTGTTTTTTCTTTCCCTGGCAAGTCCGGCCTTGGCATTTTCAATCTGTTTCTTGATTGATTCTATCTGTCTGTCATGGGAAGCAGCCCGGTCAATTTTCATTTTTCTGTAATACTCCACACTCATGATTTCTTGTTTTTATTGATTAATAATTCTGTTGATTTCATCGGCGTATTCTTTAGCGATATTCTCAGCTGTTGCGCCACTCTCTTCCAATTCGGGAAACATCTTTACTATTGCGCCGCGGGCAGTGCCGGATAGATGTGGCAAAGCCAAAAGATTCGGCAGTTCCCTATTACGGCACACTCTTTCTGCTCTTCGTCCGAGACTTACCACCAAAGCAGGCTCAACAAGTTGAAGCTCTTTTTGCAGGATGTCCATATAGATTTTTAAATGATTTGCCGAAAATACATCTGTTGTTTCATGGTCATGGACAAAATATTTGTTGGCATCGGTAAGATATACTCCGAATCCATTATTGACTAAGTTTTCAATCAGCAGTTTCATCATTTTACCGCCATTGCCTTTTTGCCTATGCTCAGAATCATGCTGACCGAACGGACTTGAAACAACAGCATCATAGCATTCTCCATACCACTTGCCGCTCCTCAACGGATCTTGGCCTATAATCACAATGCGCTTGTTGTTGTCTCGGATATTGAACCATGTAGGCAAATCCACTCCTATAGCCCCTTTATGCAAGGCTTTGATGTCAGTGCTCAATTTCGTGTTTCCCATCGGAATGGTTACAGCCGTGGTGTCCGTATATCCTTTGAAAGGTTTCAAATCTGCTGTAAACACTTTCTGCCATTCTGCATAAGTATAATCATAATACTTACGCATTTGTTTATAGCGGTCTTCTATTGTGCCCAAATGCTCCACACCAAGCAACCATTCGGCAACAAGGTGTGGAACATCATAGGACAGACCGCATTCATTACAAAATAGGTCTTTCATAGTCTATTTGCTTAACTTTTCAATCTCAAAATTCCCAGAAGAGCAACAACCTACTGGAATTTCAATGCCAAATTGGGATTTAATTGCCTTGCAAATGTCTTTTGCACTCGGAGTAGGAATGCTACCATTAATTACTTGAATAACGGTTCCTTTTGGAATTTGGTTATGTCCAACACTTGGACCAACCTTGTTTTTTGCTGTGAGCTTATAAACAGCCATAATACTTTGTTATTAGTCTGCCTACTCTTTGATAAGGTTTTCGGCTTCCCCTCGTGGTTGATTTTGGGGAACAAAGAAAGTGCAGAGAACCGTTGCCATTTCTTCAGACAGGCTCTGGTAAAGCCTAAGGACAAAATAAGCAACAGCCTCTGCACCATATAGCATAGTGAGAGACGGCACTTATTCCCGTCCAAGAAAAATTTACCAGATTCGTCTGAAAGGAATAAGGTTCAAACACTTCCGTGTTCTATCCAGTATTTCGGTACAAATATATACCTTATTTTTCACCAATGCAAATGCAAAAGGCTGTTGCAGGAACAAATATAGCATTAAAAAGCAAACATTTCTTGATAAAAATTGTTCTTCGTCTTAAAGTTTCGTCCTTGTGGGTGTTGGCCTCGTTTAGGCTTGCCCCGACATAAGTCCCGTCAATCTGTGCTATGCTTTCGGATTTTATTGTCTTTCTCATATTCCTCCGTATTCCGGTCGGGCATGAACCAGGCAGTCTTTTGTTTAACTGCTGCAAAGTAAGCCGCCACCTATGCCAAAACATGACACAGGGACGAAAAATCATAAAATTTTAATAAAATTTATGTTGTGCCATATTTTGGCGTATCTTTATCTTATCTTTGTACCGTAAAAATAATAATTATGGCTAAAGACTTATTCAACAGGTATATATGGCTCGTGGATACTATCTATCGCGCCGACGGCATCACTTACGAGGAAATCAATGAAAAATGGCAGAGAAGCAGCCTGAATGAAGGGGAGGAGCTTCCGCTGAAGACCTTTCACAACCATCGGAAGGCTATTGAGGAGACTTTTGACATTAATATTGTCTGTGACAGAAGAAACGGCTACAAATACTATATCGAGAATGTGGATGACATTGAAAAGGGCGGGGTAAGGACATGGCTCCTGAACACCTTTGCCGTCAACAATCTGATAAACGAGAGCCACCATCTGAAACACCGCATTATATTCGAGAATATACCTTCCGGACAGAAATATCTGACCCCGCTGATAGAGGCTATGCGCGAAAACAGAAGCGTTGAGATTACGTACAGGAGTTTCTGGAAAAAAGAGTCGCATACCGTCGAGGTCGAGCCGTATTTTGTCAAGGTGTTCAGGCAGAGGTGGTATGTGATAGCAAGGAATAAGGGAATAGGCGAGTTAAGGGTGTATTCGCTTGACAGGATAATGAGGCTTGAAGAGACTGAAAATACCTTTGCGGTTCCGGCGGATTTCAGTCCGGAGGATTTTTTCTACAACTGTTTCGGCATTGTCAAGGATGATGAAGAAAAGCGTTCGGAGAAAATAACATTGAGGGTTTACGGCACGAAAAGGGATTATATAAGGTCGCTGCCGCTTCATCATTCCCAGGTGGAGACCGACACGGAGAAGGAATATTCGGATTTCACGTATTATATTGCCCCGACCTACGATTTCATCCAGGAAATCCTTTCTCACGGCTATGAAATGGAAGTCCGATCTCCGTCACACCTGAGGGGATATATCAAGTGGGTGGCAGAGGAAATGGCTTCGAAAAACTCATAGAAGCAGCCGTTTGCAGTCAGAGCGTGCGGTAAAGGGCGAGGGGGAGGTTGAGACCGGCGGAGGCCTGGACACAGATGCCGCCTGTGAAGCGCGGATTGCATTCCAAAAGCCAGACATTTCCGGATGCGTCCGCACGGAAATCGAAACCGCAAATTCCGTGATAGTCAAGATGTCCGAGTATGTTTGCCGCGCAGGCTCTCATCTTTTCCAATACGCTGTCTCCTTCGCTCATAGCTTCTCTGACAACAGCCGGTCCGAAACCTTCATATATGCTCTTCACTTTCTGCGCCCGGCATGACGAAACTGTCCGCCCGTTGTCCGTCGTGTGGCTGCCGGACACTGTTTCAGCCCGGGGCTGCAGGCGGCTTGTACTTGAAACCGACGCTTTTATCTGTTTGCACATTCGTCCCAAAGTTGCTCCTGAACCGCCGTCCGCTCTGCGGAAATCTTCAGTGGATAGGCATCTGTAGCCTCCGGAAACAATGCTGCCGTCGCGGCTCCGCACTGCATCCAGACTGTAGTCCTGTCCTTCAATGAATTCCTCTATCAGAAAAGGCTCTCCCGGACTTTGATGGGCAATCAGTCTTTGAAGTGCCCCGAGGTCCTTTGGCAGATGGACTCCGTGCCCTCCGAAAGATACATCCCGTTTGAACACCGTTTTCGTACCTTCAGGGATTTCATCGGGGCTGCCGAACACACGTGGCTGTGGAATGCCGAGCACGTTTGCCATAGCGTAACATCGTACCTTGCTGTCCAGCAGGCGTATGGTCTCCTCCTTTTCTACAGCAATTCTGACAGTCTTCACCGCTTCTTCCGTCAGAGGATCCGTCTGCCGGCGGTTCAGAATCGAGCCGAGAGGAACGCCTTGTTCAATAAGCCCTTTGAACCGTGCCATGGCAAGCGGATTTCCCACAGGGAATACAACTTCCGGCCTGAATTCAGAAATTGCCCGTACCAAGGTCCTCCTGTAGCCGGACTCATCACGGAATACATTCTGGGGAAAAGGGGCAGAGACAGTCCTGATTTCGTGACCGGCAAGAAGTCTCTCCACTTCCTGCCCTATATTGCCCATAGTCCCGAAAACCAAAACGTCCGTGTAGTGTTCCATTTTTTTTCTGATAACAAAACACCGCTAATATAGCGTATTTCGATGATTATTTTTTATCTTTTAGTAAAAAACCTTATTTTTGCCAGCGTAAAACAATCACTCTCATGAAACAGAACTTGAAAACAATTACCTCGGCATTGCTTATGCTGTTGTGCAGCCTGCCGGTGTTCGGATGGGGCGCGAAAGGACATGACATCGTGGCCTCGATAGCCGAACAGCACCTGAACCCGTGTACCAAAAGGGCATTGAACAAAATCCTTGACGGACATTCGCTGGTCTATTATTCATCCTGGATGGACAATGTCCAGAACTCGCCGTACTGGAAAGGAGGATATGACGCCACCAAGACCTGGCACTATGCAAATATCGACAAAGGCGAGACCTATCAGTCCATGCCTAAAAATCCAAAAGGGGATGTTGTGACCGCTCTTGACAGTCTGACGCGTGAGTTCAGAAAAAACCGCTCTGCAATGTCGGACAGCCTGAAAATCGACTATATAAGGATGATAGTGCACATGGTCGGCGATCTGCACTGTCCGATGCACGCCGGACGCCTGTCTGATCTTGGCGGAAACAGGGTACCGGTGAAATGGTTCGGACAGAAAACCAATCTTCATTCCGTGTGGGACAGCAAAATGATAGAGTCTGCGCGTAAATGGAGCTACACCGAGTGGACGGAGCAGATTGACCGTGCGGGCAGAAAGGAACGCAAGAATATTGCAAAAGGCACTTTCGAGGACTGGCTCACCGAGACTTCCGCCTGTGCATCCGAAGTTTATGACTATGTCGGGAATCTTTCTGAGCCGAATCTTTCCTATCAGTTTGTGTATGATTTCTCGCCTATGCTCGAGGAACGTCTCGCCGTTGCAGGATACCGTCTGGCGGCCGTGCTGAATTCCCTGTTTTAGTAATATGAAAAAAGAAAGTCCATCAAAAATGAATAGGATTTTTGAGTATAGCTTTCTTTTGGAAACTGAACGGCTTGGCATGGAATCTTGTGGCAGCCATACCGTCGTTTACCGAGGTAAAGAAATGCCCCATATCATATTTAAATTAGAAAATCCGAAATAAAATGGGCAAAAAAGAATAAATACAGGCCAATAAGGAATGGCTTGACACTCATCTTCGGGATAGAACAGTTTGGGATTGCCTAAAATCAGTTAAACGTACTGAAGAACATAATGAATACCCCTGTTACAAATAGCTGTAGCAGGGGTAAATTCTTTAAAGTCTTACACCTGATTAGACGACAAAGGTCGCAAAAAACTATAAAGGGTTGTATCAAAATGCAAAATTTTGTACAACCCCTTTTATGGCGTATAAGAATCAGTAAAATGCAAGGCATTGAAAGTGAGGACGACTATCCTATATAGTCGAGGAAGGCATTCGCCTGCAGCTCCAGTTCGGACAACTGCGCGTCGGTAAGTATCATGCGCCCTTCCGTCCACGCTTCCCTGTTGAGTGCTATGCCTGTCTGCGGACTTGTCATCACATCCGCGCCGACAAAAGACATGGTGAGAAGCTCTGTAAGCTTTTCCCTGCAGCCGGATGTCGCCCTGCTCCCGCCGGCACCGCTGATAGCCGTCTTCTTGCCTTTGATCACAGGAAGAATCTGCCTGTCGCCGGGCACCGGTGAGCGGGACAGCCAGTCAATGAGATTCTTGAGATGACCGGGGTAGCTTGAATTGTACTCCGGAGAGAAAATCCAGAGCGCGTCGGCTTCCGCAACTTTGCTCCTTACACGTTCAACGGCTTCCGGTGCCGGAAACTCGATGTCCTGATTCATAGGCGGAAGATCCGAATAATCGAGGTATTCCACTTCCGCGCGTGATGAAATAATCTGCTCAGCCTTTTCGGCGAGCTGTCTGTTGAAAGATTCCTTACGCAGGGAACCAATGATGAAAACCACCTTTTTCATACTATCAAAAATTTCCATGTTCGGTCTCATAATGTCAGTTATGCCTCCGGTATCAGGGAGACATTGTCCCGATATGCAAAACCTTGGCCGTTGTGTGCCTGATTTGCCGGAATATCACCGGCCCTTATATCAGAGCCGCAGGTAGCTTTTTATAGCTTTTTTCATCTCCTCGATGTCAGGATTTGTGATTATAGGGAGCAATGCGTCAATCTCCCCGATGCTTTTGTCCCACCACTTGAGCTGTTCGAGGAGTCCGATTGTTTCGTCGTCAAATCTTTTGCGGATTATTCTTGCAGGGTTTCCTGCGGCGATGCTATAAGGCGGAATATCTGACGCGACCGTTGAATTTGCCCCGATTATCGCTCCGTCACCGATGTGTACACCTGGCATGATTGTGGCGTGCTGACTTATCCAGACGTCATTTCCGATGACTGTATCTCCTTTTAACGGGAGCTCGTCGCGTACCGGCGCAATCATGCTTCCCCAGTCGCCTCCCATAATGTAGAACGGATAAGTGGTCGCGCAGTCCATGCGGTGGTTCGCTCCGTTCATAACGAATTCGACGCCTTTCGCTATTGCGCAGAAATTGCCGATAATCAGCCTGTCCCCTATGAATTCATAGAAGTGTGTCACGTGCTCCTCGAACTTTTCAGCACCGTCGGCATCGTCGTAATAAGTATAGTCCCCGACGATGATTCTCGGGTTCTTGATAACGTTCTTTATGTAGCAGAGGCTCGGTATTTTCGGATTTGGAAAAGCCATATCCTTATCTGGAAATCTTTTCATGCCGTTCTTTTTTTCTGTCCATGCAAACCTTAGATTTGCATCGTAATTCTCCGAACCCAAGGTTTGTATTGCAAAATTAATAAATTTGTGTTGATAATGAAAGTTAAACAAAGGATAATGGAGCCGGACGGTGCACGGTTTCCACCGTTTTTTCATCGGCGGCAACAGCGGCATTCTTTTCGGTCCTGCAAGGTTCACTCTAACTCGCATTCCGACCCAGGGGCAATTTATATTCAGAAAAGTAGTTTCATTGCAAAGACAAATAAATTGTGTGATTTATACATGTTCCGAAAAAAGAGCAGTTGATTTATTGCACCGAGATTGAATTATATTCACTATATTTGTCAAAGCGCGGAGAATGATGTTACATTCGTTGCGATAATAATACTAAAATTAATATAAGGGGACTTTTATGGATTCATTCAACCATTTTAGAACCATTGAGGAACTGACTAAAACTCTTTCGAAAGAAAATGAGCTTTTGGGCCAGATGTTCGAAAAACGAAAACTGCTTAAGTTTCCGCATGCGCTTGCATTGGAGCTGGTAAATGGAAATGAGGCCAGACTTGGAAAACTGATTGAGTTTGGGGTATTGGTCGAAAATGAAAATTCTCTGGAAATAGAAAGCGATTATCTGAATTTTTTTGAGGAAGTACTGAATGTCAATGAAGAAATCAGTATTCTGAGTGTTCAGGAATGCATAAATACCCTTAAAGAACAAATTGGATATTTCCTTCAGGAAACAAATGTGAGTCGAAAAGTCGGTTATCAGGATGTCGTTAGACAATTGTTGAAAAAGACTGGATTCAGAACTCTGAAAAATGTTGTCGATTTGAAGAGAAATATGGACAACACCTATAAGCAGGAACCAAATTATTTGATAAAAATCAAAAAACTTGATGTTCTTGATGAAAAGAGTAAAAGTATCCGCTCAATGATCAAAGAGTGTGAGAACCTTAT
Organism: Candidatus Cryptobacteroides sp.; assembly: GCA_051870215.1. Taxonomy (GTDB): domain Bacteria; phylum Bacteroidota; class Bacteroidia; order Bacteroidales; family UBA932; genus Cryptobacteroides. Next base: position 24,126 of record JBJEBQ010000034.1, read on the forward strand.
GAATAATGAGAAGGCTTTTTTCATTATGTCAAATGATCCGCATATGGCCAAGACTTGCAGTGATGTGCGTCATTATTTTTCTGATTCATACTATGCTCTTATGGAAATTGAGAGACAAAAGATTATTTACATCAATCTGATTGAGCAGCAGAATCAGTTATATAAAAAAATCAGAAAACTGAAGTATCTCCAGGATCAATATACCATCACTGAAGAAACAAATCTTAAAACAGTCCTTGAGTCAATGAATCCTTTGTGGATGGAACCTCGAACTTATAGTAGGCTACGATTGTCAATAGAAGCTCTTCAGCAAAATGAACAGGCAAGTGTATTGCTTCGGAGGATTGCCGAGCGAAATGGTGTAAAGAAAATTGCAAGAGTGGAGGCGGAACCGCTTTCTGTTGATGACTTGGAGGAGCATATCCATGAGATGGCAGGAGTCAATCCTGACGAAGTGTGGAATGGTTTTTCAGCCTCAGGCTATAATCTGTTTGACTATATTCTAAGATATGACTACAAAGTCCGGAGAAGTATTGAAGACCATGCTTTCTTATTTTGCCAACTTGTCATTTTACATTCTGAGCAGTGTAAGATGACAGGAGAATATGCTACATATAAAGATATTGAATACCCGATAATATATGCGAAATAATACACAAAGAATCTATGATATCCTGAACAAAGGTTGTTTTATCTCCTCTGACAGTCTGGATAGTGTCACAAGACATCTCTTTGAAGATATTGAAGAGAACTATGAAGACTATGCGGATTACTACAAAGAAATAGGACTCCGTCTGGAAGCAGGAAATGGATATTATTTCTTTTCACGAATGAATGAAGGCAAGCAGAGTGTTGAGCAGAAGTTGGATAGTTTTGCCAAATGGCTGGACTATCTGGATTTTCTTAAATGCTATGATCAATCGTTTACTGCCGGTTTCCAATTTAGAAAAAGCCACATAATCGAGCAGATTAGTGTTGATATTGAGCTTAAAGAAAAGGCCGGACGACTCTTTAGGAAATATGACGCAGCTTCCAATCAGGATATTGTTGCAAAACTATTACAGGAAATGGTGACGATAGGTTTTGCTGAATGCATCAATGAAACTGATGAAACATACAAGGTTACCTCCGCTTTCAGATATGCGGAGGAGTTGGTAAACATGATTCAAATCGCTAACGAAGATGAAATACTTGAATAAGATTATATTTATCAATAGCGCAAATATCTCTTATGCTGAAGTCGCTGTTGACGGTAATGTGCATTTTACGGGAACACAAGGCGTGGGAAAGAGTACCGTCCTCAGGGCTCTTTTGTTCTTTTACAATGCAGATAAACAGAAATTGGGCATTCAGCGTGGCCAGAAATCATTCGATGAGTTTTATTTCAGACAGGCGAATTCATATATTATATATGAGGTAATGCGTGATAACGGAGCTTATTCCATTATAGTCAGCAGATATCAGGGACATGCGTCCTGGCGCTTTATTGATGCCCCTTATGATCGAAATTGGCTGATTGATGCAGATGGACATGTGCTGGCGGACTGGGTGAAGATTAGAGAGCGTATAGGGAAGAATGTAGTGCTATCTGCCAGAATAGAAAGCAGAACTATGTTTAAAGACATTATTTTTGGAAATACTCGGGACCCGAAATATACAAGGTATGCTTTAGTTCAGAGTGCTCATTATCAAAATATCCCATGGAGTATTCAAAATGTTTTCTTAAATACAAAACTTGATGCAGATTTCATAAAAAATACCATAATCCAATCAATGGCGGATGATGACCTTCCGATAGATTTGAAGACATACAGAAGGCTGGTACAGAGTTTCGAACGTGAATATGATGAAATAGATTGCTGGTTTCGAAAGGGTAAGGATGGAATAGTACCTGTGCGGAAGTTGGCTGGCAAGATAGCTGAGTGCGGGAGACAGGTGATTGCTTTAGATCAACAGCTGTTGGAGGTTTGGCGGAAACTCAATTATGCTGTAGAAGAAAATAATAAGAATATACCATTGTTGGAAACTAAAACAGCTGAACTTAAAGAAAAAAATGAAAAGGAGAAAAGTCGTCTTTATGATTTGGAAGCGGAATTCCATAAAGACAAAGACAAGCTGAATCAGAACTTGGGAGGAAGCAATGCAAAATTAAAGGAGATTGGTAATAAACACAAATACTTTGAAGCGCATCATATAGAAGAGAAACTCGAACTTGCAGATCGTGAGCCGTCTGTAAGGCAGGAACTTGAAGAAAAGAATAAGCTTTACGATAGTTTGTTGAAAGAGCATTCTTCAGTCGAAGAAAAATACAACATTGCAAAAGACACCCAGAAACTTGAACGGGAAAAATTTGTGCTTGCTCAGAAAGAAGCCCTTAACAAGAAACGCAATGAAATTCAGATGAAGTATGACAGACTACAGGCTGAAAATTCAAGACTCCGCAATAAATTATATGCTGAATATGAGTCATGGCAAAAAGAGTCGGATGAAAGACTTTCTCTTTTGAATGAAGATTGCCATCAGGCTGATAATTCTCTCCGTGAGTTAAGACGCTGGCATCCAAAGGAAGAAGAAAAAGCATCTGTGTCTGATGAACTTCATAAACTTGATGTTTTGGAGAAGGAAAATGAAGTGCGTATGATGGAAGTCGGGCACAGCATGGAAACAATCCAAAGGGAGTATGAGGCGAAGAATGATGAGTTGGAACGTGATATGGAACGTAGAATAGAAGAATTCAGCAAGTCAAAGGCGGATGTGCAGTATGGCATTGATTGTATTAATGCCCGTTTGTCCGGATTGAATGGTTCTCTGTATGAATGGCTTACGCAAAATCTTGAAGGTTGGGAGGATAGTATTGGCAAAATTGTGGATGAAGACAGGATTTTATATGCGCAAGGATTGGAGCCCGGTTTGACTTCTGAATCGGATAGTATTTATGGCGTTCATCTTAATCTTGAGAATATTGAGCGCAGTCATAGGACTCCGGATGAACTTCGTGAGGAGAAGAAGGAACTTGAAGAAAAGTATGCTGAAATAGAAAAGGAGATAATCGATACGTTGCAATCTGCAGATGATGAAAAATCGAGATTGTCCAAGAAGCTTACGGAGAAATTGAACCCTCTCAGGCAACAGCGTACGGTGTTGAAGGTTGAGGCGGATAAGATACCTATTACGAGACAGAATCTCCAGAACAGGCTGCATGCTCTGGATTTGGAGGAACAGGAAATGTTGGAACAGGAGCATGAAATTCGTCAGAAAATATATAACGAGGCATTGTTGAAAGTTCAGACAGAAAAAGATGCACGTAGCAAACGTGAGGCAGTTTACAAAAAAGAAGCGAATAATCTGGACGCCGATTTAAAGAAACGAAAGGAAGAATTGGCTAATCAACTGAATCTGTTTAAAGGTGAACTTGAACAGGAATCTTTAAGAAGACTTGAAGAGTTTGACCGGCAGATAGAGCAGCTTGATGAACAAATGAAAGCTGAACTTGCAGGCAAGGGAGTTGATACCGTCTTGCTGGAAAAATATGGTAAAGCCATTGATGATTTGAAATCGATTCTTGCACAGATTGATTCAGAACGAATGATTGTGGCTGAATATAGAGTTGCCGAAAAGGATTTGTTTTCAATGGAAACCGGCATCCGTAGGGAAATAAAGACTATAGAAGCACAGATTAAATCAATCAGTCAGAAGTATGATGATAAAAGGACAAAAATACTGAAGAAAATTGATGAGCTCACCAAGGAAGCCAATAATGTCGAGAAGGAGCTTAATCGACGGAGCGATGAACTGAAAGAGTATCATCAGGTCGTAGAATGTGAACAGCTCGTTCCGGATACATTTATTTCGGATGTAACTACTCTCCCGACCAAGGAGAATTGTCGGGAATTGATTGTGCAGCTAAGGGGAAATGTGCATAGCAAGAGAAATGCTGTTGAGACTCTCAAGGCTGCTGTTGTGGAATTCAATAAGTATTTCAAACCGCATAATGCTTTCAATTTCAATACTATGCCTGTGACGGATTCTGATTATTTCCAGATTGCCGATAACCTTCAGGAATTTCTTGATAACAATAAGATAGAAGAATTCAGGAAAAGGACGAGTGAACATTATAAGGACATTATTGGGCGTATTTCATCTGAGGTCGGAGCGTTGATGAACAGAAGGTCGAATGTTGATGCCATTATCCAAGACATTAACAGGGACTTCATTGAAAAGAATTTTGCCGGAGTAATCAAAAGTATAGAACTCCGTGCAATTGAATCATCGGACAAACTTATGCAGCTCTTGATTGTCATTCATGATTTTACTGAGGAAAATGCTCATTCAATAGGGGAAATGAACTTGTTTTCTAATGACGACAGGGATGAAGTCAATTTCAAGGTTGTGGATTATTTGAAAACTCTTACCCGGCTTCTTGTAGATGAACCTATGCGTGAAAGCGTGTCCCTTTGCAATACTTTTACTCTACAGTTCAGAGTAAGGGAAAATGATAATGACACCGGGTGGGTAGAAAGAATCAATAATGTCGGCTCGGACGGAACAGATATTTTGGTTAAGGCCATGGTCAATATAATGCTGATTAATGTGTTCAAGAAAAAGGCCGCCAGAAAGAGCGGAGATTTCATTGTTCACTGCATGATGGATGAAATCGGGCGTCTGCATCCTAATAATATCAAGGGTATACTTCAGTTTGCGAACTCAAGGAATATCTACTTGATAAACAGTTCTCCTACATCATACAATCCATATGATTACAAATATACTTATTTGCTCAGCAAGCAGGGGGTAAAGACAAGAATTGAAAAAATTATGAAAAGAATGATTTAGAGATGGCAATCAGTTCATACATAAAAGATTTGTTGGATGGTAAGACCATTGCATCAAGCCGTTTGTCGAAGACGGATTTGGACAAATATATCAATGAGGGTCTTTTATCTGTTATTGTTCGTGGTACCAGAAAATCAGTAAAGGCCCGTAGTGTGGATATACTGAGGCAGTATCTTATTGATAATGACGAGAGTTGTCGTATTCTTGAGGCGGATGATGCTTCTTCCCGGTCGTCATTGGCTGTGGCAACCGGTAACTCCAAGCTTATGTCTGTCAGGTCATGCCCTGGATTCCCGGTCAATTTGTATGAACCGCTGGAATGTCGCCTTGACGGAAATCCGTTGCTTATTAGTCCTGTTAAAGGGATGTTCGTCTTTGTTTGCAATTGGACTTCATTTTCGATTCCTGAGGATGTGACCGTGGTCGGGATCGAGAATATGGAAAATTTCAGAATGGTTCATCTGCAAAAATCTTTGTTTGAGAAATGTCTTGGTACGGACAGACTCTTATTTGTCTCGAGATATCCTCAATCGACAGACCTTCGGAATTGGCTGTTGTCGATTCCGAATAAATATGTGCATTTCGGTGATTTTGACCTTGCAGGGATTAATATTTATCAAGTGGAGTTTAAGAAATATCTTGGAGACAGGGCGTCTTTGTTGATTCCGCCGGACATTGAAACCCGCATCATAAAAGGTTCATCAAAAAGGTATGATGATCAATTTATGCGTTTCGGTAAACTGACCTCTGATGAGCCTGACGTCCGGAATCTGATTGATCTGCTCAACCGTGAACGAAAGGCATACGACCAGGAAGGGTATATTTAAGATATTAAACTTTCATAATTGTAACAAATTTACTACTTTTGTACATTCATGCAGTCTGTTATATATACTGCGGAATCTTACGTTTTATAGTAAAGAAAGAATATGACTGGTATACAGGATTCAACAACTAATCATTTCGGTTCACTTATCAGAAGTGGCAGTAAGTTCCTTATTCCTAAATTTCAAAGGGATTACTCGTGGGATGTAGAGCAATGGGATGATCTGTGGATGGATATAGAAAATATGCTCTCGGAAAAAGGTGACCATTATATGGGGTATCTTGTCTTGCAAGCTGCAAATAACAATAAATCAATAATCATTGATGGGCAACAAAGATTTACAACCATTACGATAATTATTCTTGCTGCTATAAAGTCGATTCAGAAGTTGGTTGATAAAGGTATCGAGGTCGAAGATAATTTGAAACGAATAGAGACCTTGAAAGCCACTTATATAGGAAATATGGATCCTGTGTCGCTTGAATATGACAATATTCTTATTCTCAATAGAAACAATAATGCTTATTATAAGGATTATATTGTAAAATTGGGCGATTTGAAAATCAGAAACACTTCATATACGGAAAAACTGATGAGAAAGTGTTTTGAATGGTATGAGAAACGTTTAGAGAATAAATATACAGCTGGAAAGGATTATGCGCAATTTATAACCTATTTGGTAGATAACCTTTTCTTTACCATTATTAAGGTCAGTGATGAAATGAATGCGTTCAGGGTTTTTGAGACTCTGAATGCACGTGGTGTGCAGTTGTCATCTGCAGATTTATTGAAAAACTATCTTTTTTCATTGGTTGATAATACCACAGTCCATCCTGATAGAATAAATACCTTAGAGGAAAAATGGTCAAATCTGACAAATAACGTCAAAGCAGAGAAGCTGCCTGATTTTATCAGGTATTATTGGAATTCAAAAAACAAAACGGTTCGTTCAAATGATCTGTTTAAGGTTATAAGAAAAAATATCAGGACGGATAGTCAGGTTTTTGAGTTGGTTGCTGATATGCTGAAATATAGTGACATATATATGGCATAGAGAAATGCTGCTGATGAATTGTGGCATGATGCCCAGGAAATTCAGGATAATATTTATCTGTTGAATATGTTTGGTCTCAAGCAGCCGATATCTATGCTGATGGCAGCTTATGTTAATCTGCCTAAGGAGCAATTTTTAAGAATACTGAAAGACTCGATTGTTATAAGTTTCAGATATAGTGTGATTTGCGGAAAAAATCCAAATGAGGTGGAGAGGGTATATAATGATGTGGCAATGCAGATTACAAATGAAAAGAGTTATTTGCGGGAGGCTTTGAAGAAAATTTATGTAGAAGATACTGAATTCAATGCAGCCTTTGAAACTAAAATTTTCCCGGAGAATGCCAAAAACAATAAGATAATAAAGTATATTTTAGGAAGTATAGAACGTTATAGAGGCGGAAGAACATTTGATATCGAAAATGAGACAGATACTATAGAGCATATCTATCCTCAAAATCCTAATGATGAGTGGGATGATGACAATATGGATTCTTTCACTTATAGATTGGGCAACTTGTGCTTGTTGGAGAAAAACTTGAATAAAGATATAGCAAATCAGTCTTTTGACGTCAAGAAAGAGGCGTATAAGATTTCTTCATTTGTTACGACCGCATCAATTGCTGAACATTATAGCGAGTGGAATCAGAATAATATTCATGCGAGACAGAAGCAAATGAGTAAGTGCGCAATCAGCATTTGGAAGATCGATTTCTGATGCGGGAGTCGTTTTTACAAAGAATTTTGTATTTTATTGATTTTGTCAAGAAAAACGTCTTCCGTTGTCTTCATCGTCTCTGCAAATAAGGATTCAAGATACCTGTGGGGCTGGTTTGAGGAGATGTTTTGAAAACGTGATAAAGTCAGGAACCCCGCCACAACCTTTCCTCCAGGAAATTCCCACATATCCTTAAACTCCCCATATCCCCTTTGCGTCGCAAAAATCCTCCCCTCCACATCGCTGATAATCGCCGCCACCACTTCAATTCTTTCCTTAATATGCAGCACTAATCAATTATAGTTATTTTCAAATCCAAATTGAGCTTTTGACTAAATACGTGTATCTGAAGTTGCATCGCAAATATAATATAAATTTGAATATATTATGTTCCGTATATGGAACATTTATTGTATATTTGCTGCATACTAGAAGATTTGACGATGGGACAGAGTTTTAAAGTTATTATGTCAGGAGAGGTCGACGCCTTTCTATCAACACTGAAACAGGATGTCAGAGCGAAAATTATTTATAATGTGGATAAGGTCGCCAATGGATTTATGGATAAAGACCTTTTCAAGAAGTTGGAGAATACTGACATTTGGGAGTTCCGAACATTATATAAAGGAATTCAGTACAGGCTTCTGGCATTTTGGGATACCGAAACTGAAACATTGGTGGTTGCAACGCACGGATTCATAAAGAAAACGCAAAAGACACCACGAAAAGAAATAGCAAAAGCGGAAGCGATAAGAAAAATGTATTTTGAAACTAAAAGATAATTGTTATGGAGAAGATGGAATTTTACACTTTTGAAGAAATTAAAGACAAGCACATTGGTAAGGAAGGCACTCCGGAACGAGAAAAGTACGAAGGTGAGCTGCAGTCGTTTCTTGTAGGCGAGGCTATCAAGAAAGCACGCAAGGCTCAGAATATGACCCAGCAGGAATTGGCAGAAAAACTCGGTGTACAGCGTGCTCAGGTTTCTAAGATTGAAAGCGGACGAAATCTTACATTGGCGACTATCGTCCGTTGTTTCAATGCAATGGGCTTGGAGGCTTCCTTGAGTATTGCCGGCGTTGGTAGTTTTGCACTGTGAAATTTTCGTAATATTTAAATATTTCACTAAATTTGTACCGACAATTTCCGCCACGCCTCTTTACAATGCGTACCAGGGCGGAACTTTTGCTTCATCGGGTAATGTTGTCACATTATAGACGACATTACCCGATTATTTTGCTACTATTGATTTACCATATTCGAAGTACAGTTCGACCCTGATCTTCTGTAGACCATTGAACTTGCCATGTGTTGCCATTTTCCGTGTCGAGCAGAATAAAATTGTACATATTCTGAGTCTTATATAGTTCAAAGCGTCCAGCATATTCGCCAGTTGCATCATAGAATGGGATCATCGACTCTCTATTGAGAAAAGTTTTAAAGCGATAATCTGCTCCTTTGATTGAATACTGAACTTGCCAGATACGGCCTGAGAAAGTTTCCAACTCAAGAAATGTCCACATATTGTCTGTCGGATATAGTTTGTAACAAGGCGCTGTGTGTTGTGAAATTCTCTCAAGATAACCGATAGTAAGGGAATCTTTTTGAGTCATACCATCACTTAGTGAGTCTCTCTGTGTCTGGGCAAATGAATTAAAAGCAAATAGCGAAGCTATTATTAAGGTTATAAATTTTTTCATAATAAAAATGTTGTTGTAGAAATTTAGTCATCAAAAATGTATTCTCCATCCCATTCTTTTCCTATTGCTAAAGTGAAATTCATATCCCCACACTCTTCAGAAAAAAATGATCCCTGGTTTTCGTGAACAAAAAATCCATCTTGCAGTGTAATTTTGCACAATGCCCAAGGTTTTATAGGACTTCCGTTTTCTGTAAGAACAAAAATAGCATTATCTTCAGGGTTTATGTCAGCATCTTTAACTGTCCCACCATCTCCATACTGTGTGCGTGTAAACATTTTACCTTTTATAAGTCTATATAGATAAGTGTTTAATGTTCGATCTTCGTTTTGTTTAGGACAGAGAAGAAACTCGGTTGGCGTTTTCCAGTTAAGTTGTTTTGCACCAGAAGTAAGAGAATCTTTTAATCCATATTGTTTGTCATATTCAATATGATTCATCTCTTCTACTGCTGCCATATGTTCAGCATAAGAATTATATGGGCCAACATATTGAAACCTCCTATTGGACTTATTCTCTGTTATATTTTTTCCTCCTTGGTAAATCCATTCACTAACCCCGTTGTCTTTCGGCTTACGCTCCTCAACAGGTTTTTCAGCCCATTCTTTCCAACGCTTCAAAGATCTTTCGGCTTCTTCACGGGATACAGTCCTCATCCATGAAAAATTTTTGTCTTCCGATTCGTGCCCATATAGCAAAGAAGGATTCTTAAGAAAATTTTCTATTGAACCGCAAATTGATTCTACTTTTGCTCGGGTGATAGGGTTATTAAGTGTGTTTTCTAGTCGAGTTACCCATCGTAAATTTTCAGGTCGATTATTTTTGCGATTTGTGTCAATATGGTCAACTATATTTCTATCACCGATAGGCTCTCCATGGTAAGCGGTGCATACTATTCTATGGACTCGTTCCGAACTTATGAACAAATATCCATCGGTCCCTGGTTTTCCGAAAGTCCATTCTTCATCATTTTTTCTTACGCTCCCATCATTTTTGCATTGACGATATATAGCTCCATTATCACGAACAAAATATCTGCGGCCCTTGTAGTCACATACCTCTTCATGTGAGAATTCATTAATATTTGCTCCCATAATTAAAACCTCCTTTCAATAAATTTCAACAATTCTCCCTCGAGAATTTGTGTTTCGAGAGGAGTTTCAGATAAACCATGCTTCAGGAGGTTCTCTTCTGTGAGTTTTCTGGAATGAGATTCCTTCACGAGTCGTAGAAGTGCATATTTTGTTTTAGATTCGTCCAGACATCTTTTTTTGTCTTGCCAAAATATTTCTTCATCTGCCATCCATCTGTCGTAATGGGCATTGGTCTGTTCAATCGTCATTTTATACTTGATTGCACGATCTTCAGATACATAGATGTAGACAACGTCTCCGACATTTATTTCATCGCTCTTTTGGAGCCAATGGAATTGTCCGTATTTTGCTAAACATTCGGACAGATGAAATACGGATTCTTGCACCGTAATCAGTATGCTTTTATGTTCGTCGGGTATTGCTCTTGCTGCACGATTGATTGTATAGTGATTGCTGGTTGCTCCATTGGGAATTAGTTCGATGGAACAATCCATTGCTGCTGCAATTTTGCAGAGAATATCCAGGCTGGCCGAGAATTTTCCTTTCTCTATTCTTGTTAAATTTGATGGATCAATGTCTGCATAAGACGCCAGTTCTTTGACTTCCAAATTTCGCTCTTCTCTCAGGCTGCGAATTTGTAAACCGATTCTTTCGCGTTCATTGTTTCGGTCTGGGCCGACCCAATATGGTGTGGCCCAACATCCGTATTGAACCATACCGCGATAAATCTGTCCCATAATGACAGACGGATCACCTTTGTAATACTGGTCAAAGAGATAAGAGATAACTTTAGCATCCTGCTCTTGCAGGGGCATAGGAACTACTCGATTGAGTCCCATAGTGAAACGGTCACCTTGTGGCGTTTCAATTGCAACCTTGTTCAGGCTGACGAATTTTACAATTGTATTTTCCATAATTCATTAAAGCTACAGGGATTACCCTTAAAATCAGAATTATGCTACAAATTTAATCAAGATAATTTAATTTGCAAATATTGTAAGTGAGTTTTGTATTTTACAAATTTTCTTAAGAAGGACATCTTCTGTGCCCTTCATAGAGGCTGCAAAATCCTTATAAGAGGAGCAGGATTGAGGAATGTTTACTCCTATGATGATTATCTGACCACCGTCGCCCATCAGGTCTCCGACTTTCAGCACTTGAATCTCGCGTGTGCTTAGAGCTATGTCGTCGTCAGTGAAGTATTCTCCAGTGCGGTAGTCCATCAGAACAAGCTGCTTGCATTATTCTTTGATAATTGCTCCTGAATCGTAAAAACAATAACCATCTGGAAGTTTAATGTTTGGAATCCAGAATGGATGTCCGGACCAACCTTTGGTCGTGTTGCCTTTATTTCGATATAGCGTTAGAACAACTGCTTGTCCGTAACGGTCTCCGAGTGTTCTGTCATTTGGTGACAATAATGTTCCGGTGCCTTTTGCAATGTCGCGGTCATATCTTACGATAAGCTTGAATTGTGTGTTTGGACGTTTAATAGAAAGAGCATTTATAGAAGAAATGAATTTTTCACTATCAAAGTCAGAAGCATCATCGCTTCCACAATAAGAAAGAAGATCTACCATAAGGTCTTTTGAAACATTGGATATTTCGCTTTCGAGTGAAGCACATGCTATGATATTGTCCAATTTTGCAGTGTTCCTATCAATAGGATAATTTGGAAAGTAATTAATCCCGCCCATGACCACGTTAAGATATTGAGCATCAAGTACATTCTTTCTTGTTGGCTGAATGTTTGACGGATATACTATCTGGAAATCGTCAATTCCGTTCTCTATCTGTTTGATAATAATTTCATTTGCCTTATTCAAATCCACAAACAGTTTATGCAGAGATTCAGGCATAAAAATCCTGACCAGTTCCTGCTCTCGGTCATATCCAAATATTCGTGAGTGTTGCCAAAAAGTATCAGCTTGGGGCTTCTTTGAAGTCCTGCAATAATACACCACTTGTAGATGTGGGAATGTAATACCACGTCCTAATGTATTACCTCCAACTACAATATTGAATCCTTTTGAAAGGTCAAGAGCATTAGGGTCATTTGAGTCTCGACACACGAAACTCTTTGAGTTGAGAGGAATTACTATCAATTCTTCATTATCCAAAATCTCTATAATGACTTCTTTTATGTCATCAAAGGGTTCAATATCCGGACGTGTCCTTTGTAGGTCTGCCCAAATTTCTTGGAGTGAATTATTAAATCCCGAATCGTCTGTTGAGCGTTGTAATAGATTCAGTTGGCCATCTATTGTTTCCTTGAATTGATTGTGAGCATTGATTCTTGCACTTGGGTGAATCATAAAATTGCAGTTGCTTTCTCCATTCAGTTTCTTATGCGCACACAATATCAAGAAAGTGTAAATAGCATCCTGCAATCCCCTTGGACAAGGAATATCATCGTCCGAAAGGATTTCAGATAATTCATCTTCTGCCGTATAACGAATACAATAGCATCGTGGATCTGAATAAAAAAAATTACCACCGAGATACCCACTTCCCGGCTTGAAATAGTTTGTAAATGATGGTTTCCAGTCAGAAATTATCGATTGTAGGAGAATTGCCTGAGGCGTTGCGGTTACTTCAAAATAAAGAGAAGATGTAGCTGTATTCTTAATTTCCTGCAATCTGGTGTTTATTGTACTTGTGCGATGTCTGTTGACCAAGGTATTCAAACTTGCAGAGTCACCTTCATCATCAAAAATAACTAATGGCAACCCTCTGAATGTGTTTGAGGCGACAAGCATATCACGCCAGCGTTTCAGAATACTTGTATTCTTTTTCAAAACAATCACCAATGGCTGGCTTTGTGTAAGTGTGCGAAATTTTTCTTCATCCCGTTCTGTTAAGACATTAAAGTCTGGGAGAGAAGCATATACACGGTTATATGTTTGTCTTTGCAAATCGACATTATCCGTGGTTAGTAATAAAAATATACGATACCCATAATCCGCAAGCCTGGAAATTACTCCAAGCATTTGTCCCGTTTTTCCGCTTTGAACATTTCCTAATAACAGGCCAGTGGTTTGCCCGTTAAATGAAAAATACTTGTTGACATTATTGCATACTGCCTCACTTGTGTCAATTATCGATTGCTTTAACTCTGGATTATTAATGCCTTCGATGTAAGATTTAAGGTACTCCATGATTATTCCAAGTTTATTAGCCATTCTCCTTCGGCAGACTTCTGAAATACAAGTTTGTCTTTGCCAAAAGCGTTTAATGTTTCTTGAGTTACTTTTTCTCCACACTTAATTACGCCCTTGTTTTCCATTTCCCCTTTAATCCATTTTCCTAAAACTTTAAGGTCTTTGGAAGAACGAAGGTTTTTGCCGTAATCTCCTTGTCTTTCGCACAAAAATGTGTATTGGTCTGGAGTTACAACATAGAAAGGACCATCCTCTTTGTTTGGCAATAAATCAAGATTAGGGGTCTTTTTGGATAAAATTACTTCTACTTCATACCAGCTTCTTGGACTGTATTTTCCAGGAACTTTTCCTGCTCCAAAGTATGTGTTCAGATTGCTTTTCTCCTCTGTTTTTAATGGTATTTCTACCTTTTCGCCAGTTAACTGTCGCTTCATGTGGGAATAGTCTTCGTCGCTTACTTTTTTAACGAGATCTAAACCTTTCAGTAAATCTGTTTCTGGGGGAAGAAAATTGTTCGGACGTTGCGTTTTTGAAAAAGTAGTACCTAAGTCTTTAATTATTGCACTAATATTGGAATCGATTATATTGCCCTCGTCCCCTCTTAAGAATACATCAGATTCAATATTATTCTGAGATGTTCCCATGAAACTCCCAAGGTTGGAAGAACCTATAAAACTTCCCATACAATTCCCAGAGGCATCTGAAAATGAATACATTTTTCCATGAAAAAGAGCATTAGTAGATAAATAAATGTTTCCAAACTTATTTGTGCACAAGAATTCATTCAAACTCGCTAATGTATAATATTGTAATTCAGTGAATCCTTCAATATAATTCATTCCAATGAATAAATTAATATTGAGACTTCCACTGCGAAATTCTAATAATCGCTTTAGTTCAACTAAAGAGTCACTGGATATAAAGCCGGTTGCAATATTAAACAATGAAGCATTGTTAAATAAACTTGTACGATAATCACCAACAGTTTTGTATGCAAGTGATCGTAGCATAGGATTTCTAGTAAATAGGCACTCCATGGTTATAATTGCATTATTAATTTATATCGTTCAGGAAACGGCATGTCTCGAAGCTCTTGTAGTTTTGCCTGTAAGTCGACAGGTGTGTAATTCCCTGTAAAGAGTGGCTTTAATGCTTCTGCAACGCAGTGTACACCAACTGGTGGAACGGCATTGCCAATCTGTCTTCTTACTTCTGTTGTGCTTCCGTAAAAAATGAAGTCATCCGGAAAAGACTGTATTCTTGCACGTTCGCGATTTGTCAATGGACGATTTTCCGGATAATGATATCCCCAAGTTCCGCCACCACCTTGGGCAATGATTGTCTTTGATGGCTCATCTAATTTCACTCTTCTATAGACATGGCTAATCATTCCTTTTACATAGTATGGACTATCAGTAGGAATGGCAGTGAAATTCCCGCCTTCTGGAATTAAGCTAATGACTTTTTCGGTTCTCGCAGTGATTCTAAGGTGTTCGTTATTATAAGGAACATTTTCAACATTTTTAAATGCATCTCTAACAGTAACGTATGGAAGTAATCCGTCTTTATTTCCATGAGTGGGTTTTGGATGGTGGAAGTCGAAACCTGTGTCGGAACGAATACCGACAATTAAAACTCTTTCGCGGTACTCTGGTACTCCATAGTCTGCGAAATTGTATAGGTGCGGTATAACGACATATCCAGGTTCTATATTCTGAAAATCCTCTATAATCTGGCGAATAGCCCTTTTCCCGTTTGCAGTTAGAATACCTTTCACATTTTCAGCAACAAAAGCAAGTGGTTTTTTGGCATCAACAAACCTTAAAAAACTTTTGTATAAATTTCCTCGAGTTCCGTCTAACCCTGGTTGCTTCCAGATGATAGAAAAGTCCTGACAAGGGAATCCTCCAAGAATTAAATCGCATTCTGGTATGGACTTGTCTGTATATGGGTCTATACTCTCAATATCACCTTCAACAATTACATCTCCAAAATGTCTTCTAAATGATTCGCATGCTTCGTGCTTGAAATCATTAGCCCAAACAGTTTGATACACTCCAACCTGTTCAAATCCCAAATCAAGTCCACCGCATCCAGAAAATAATGATATTATTTTAGAGCTGTTTCCTTTTGCTGGTGCAGTATTATGGTCGATAAAAGTCAACTGATTTTTTTCCATTCCCGTTTTATTATTGCCTTGTTCTATAGCCAGCAAATTTAAGGAAAAGTCCGTACCTATCAAAAAAAATCAGTAAAAATGGTCCATATTTATCGACCATTATTTCTCCTCATGGGCAATATTGGTCAAATTATTGGCTTTGATGAAGCGGGAGATGGTTTTTCTGTCCACTTTGTAGTATGCGGCAAGTTTGGTTTGAGACGCTCCTTTTTGAAGTTGTTGAATAATATCGTTTTTCTTTTTGTAGAGCTTATGTTTTTCTGGAGAATTGGGCTTGCCTTTAGGTCGTCCGAGTTTGACGCCTTCCGATTTTTTGCGTGCAAGGGCTTCTTTTGTGCGCATACTGATGAGATTCCTTTCGATTTCGGCGGAAAGTCCGAAAGCAAAAGCGAGTACTTTACTGGAAATGTCATCACCGAGTCTGTAATTGTCTTTGATGCTCCAGATGAGACAGCCTTTCTTCATACAGATGCTAAGAATTTCCATTATCATAAAAAGGCTCCTGCCCAAACGGGACAATTCTGCACAAATTATTATATCTCCTTTACGGACACGTTTGAGCAACAATCCGAGACGACGTTTGCTGTAAGTTTCTGTACCACTGATGGTTTCTTCAATCCATCCGTCAATACGAAGATGCTCACTCTCACAGAAACGACTGATTTCGAATTTCTGATTTTCAGTGGTCTGCTTATTACTGCTGACCCTTATATAGCCATAAATCACTTCATACGTCCTCCATTCTCCCAACTCATTGTTCTGCGGCCTAATGGATGGCAAGGAATGCACATCCGGAAAGTGAATGCGTAAAGTTATAAAAATACTGAGATGATATCAATAGAAAACGAAAATATTTCAACATCGAAAATAGTAGATGGGTACAAATGGGCATTTGTAAATTCGAAGACTGATTCAGAACTTGAATACAGCCCTCAATTTGTTACGAATAATGCAGGAAATAAAGTACTTACAGCAATAGAAAGAGAACTTCGTAATTGTGATGAGTTGTCTATCTCGGTTGCATTTATAACAAAGGGTGGAATAGCTCCATTATTGGGAACATTGAAGGAATTGGAAGCGAGGAATATCAGAGGCCGCATTTTGACAACTGATTATCTTTTGTTCAGTGATCCGAAGGCTCTTGATACCCTGAATGCCCTGTCGAATCTTGAATTAAGGGTTTTTAAAACAACGGAGACGGGAACAGGATTTCATACAAAGGGATATATGTTCTATAAGGGTGATTCTCTGCGAATTATAGTCGGAAGCTCAAATCTGACTCAGGCTGCTATAACGAAGAATCACGAGTGGAATACTCGAATAGTATCTACTGTAGAAGGCCAATTTGCTTCAGATATTCAGTCGGAATTTAATGAATTGTGGAATAGTTCTGTCTGTTATGATGACTACAAAGAGGAATACACTAAAAGCTATAATAATAAAGTTACCGAGCGTAATGAACTGAGTCGACTTTGTAGAACTTTGGATTTGAGATATTCGCAGGTTTTGCAGCCGAATGAAATGCAGAGGGAGTTCGTGGATAATATTGTTGATCTGATACTTCGAGGAGAAAAACGTGCATTGCTTATCTCTGCGACCGGTACAGGTAAGACTTACGCTTCTGCATTTGCCGTCAGGCATATTTTTTCGAAATCAATATTTCCTAAAGGGAAAGTTCTGTTTTTATCACATCGCGAGCAAATCAATAAGCAGGCACTGAAAAGTTATGAACGTATATTTGGATTAAATGGCCAAATGAGATTGTTGTCTGGAAGTTATAATGACATTTATGCGGCCAAACAGTCTCAGTTTTTGTTCTCTACTGTCCAAATGATGAGTAAGGATGAACTTAGGCTTGGCAATTTTGACCGGGATGAGTTTTCTGTGATTATTCTTGACGAGTGTCACAGGAGCGGTGCGGCGAGTTATCGGAAAATCATAGATTATTTCACTCCGAAGTTGCTGCTCGGAATGTCCGCTTCGCCTGAGCGCACAGATGATTTTGACGTATTCGGTTTGTTTGATCACAACATTGCAAGCGAAATACGTCTTCAGCAGGCTTTGGAAAACGATATGCTATGTCCTTTCCATTATTTTGGTATTACTGATTTGGAAATTGACGGGGTTGAGGCTAAAATCAGGGATTTCAATTTTCTTACCTCCCAGCGCCGTGTAGATTATATTATTTCAAAAGCTGAATATTATGGACATAGCGGGAAGAAGTTATGCGGACTTGTGTTTTGCAGTACGAAAGCGGAGGCTCGTATGTTAAGTCAGAAATTCAACGAAACGGGTAAGTATAAGACTGTGGCGCTTTCTGGCGATGATTCTCAGGAAAAACGCGAACAGGCAATTGAACGCTTGATTTCTGAGTCATCCGTTGATTCTTTGGATTATCTTTTTACCGTTGATATTTTTAATGAGGGCGTTGATATTCCGGAAATTAACCAGGTGATTATGCTGCGTCCGACAGAGTCTCCTATTGTGTTTGTCCAGCAATTGGGACGTGGTCTGCGTAAGGCTGATGATAAGGAGTTTGTTATCGTATTGGATTTTATCGCAAATTATGATAGTAACTATATGATTCCGATTGCGCTTTCCGGTGATCGGAGTGGAAATAAGGACAATATCCGTAGAAGCGTAATGGAAGGCAATAATATCATTAACGGAGCGTCAACAATTTATTTTGATGAAATTTCTAAAAAGAGAATTTTTGCTTCCATCGATGCAGCTCAAATGAATCAGATTAAAGTTATTAAGGAAGAGTATCGCAATGTGAAATATAAATTGGGAAGGATTCCTAAAATGACTGATTTTGATTTGTTTGGCGAATTGGATCCTCTCAGGATAATTGACCGTTGCGATTCGTATTATAATTTTCTTGTGAATTATGAGGCTGATTTTGAACCTCGTCTTGATAATGTCCAAGCTCAAATGCTGAAGTTCGTATCCCAAAAGTTTGCTGCCGGGAAAAGAGCTCATGAATTGGTTTTGTTGAAACTGATTTTGAATCACTTTAAGCAGAAAGACTCCTCGTATGAACTCTATGATGAATGGGAGATTATGATGACCGCAAAATACAATTATCAAGTTGATGAGGTAGTCAGGACAAATGTTGTCAATGTAATGACCAATGTTTTTTTCGGTATTGGTGCAGCTCGGGATACTTACAAAGACTGCGTGTTCATTGAGGATGATGAAAAAGGAGGGTGGATAATGTCTCCGAAATTCCAGAGGGCTTTGAAGAACGATGTATTTTTTAGTTTGCTTGAAGATGTAGTGGATTTCGGCCTTGGGAGATACGAAAAAAAATATCAGAGCCATGAGAAAGAAAATTCATTTGTTCTTAATCAGAAATATACATACGAAGATGTGTGCCGCCTCTTGAATTGGGAGAAAAATCAAGTAGCAACAAATATTGGCGGATATAAGTATGATCCAAAGACAAATACATATCCTGTATTCATAAATTACGATAAATCAGAGGATATTAGTGATACAATAAAATATGAAGACAGGTTTGTCAATCCGTCAAGTCTGATTGCAATTTCCAAGAGTAAGAGGAACGAGGAGTCGGCTGATGTGCAGAGGGCCGTTAGAGCTGTTGAGAATAATACGAGAATGGAATTGTTTGTCAGAAAGAACAAAGATGACAAAGAATCCAAAGAATTTTACTATCTTGGCAGAATCCAGCATAATGGTTTTCTAAAGCAGTTCAATATGCCAAATACTAACACAACTGCGGTAGAGATTGGATATCATTTGTTGAAGCCTGTTGAGACAAATCTATATGAATATTTAACGGAAAGTGTATTATGAAACCGAACATGAAAATCTTTAATATATATTCGCTTGAGAGCTATATCAAATGATTTTCATCGTGAGAGTGAGCGATAGCGAACGGCTGTCAGACTCTCATAAAATTTTTATAAATGTAAAAATTTTTGATAGTATGAAAAAAATAGAAGTAGTGGCGGCGATTATACGCGATGCGGAGGGGAGGATTTTTGCGACGCAGAGGGGATATGGGGAGTTTAAGGATATGTGGGAGTTTCCTGGAGGGAAGGTTGAGGCTGGAGAGAGCCATGAGGAGGCCCTGAAACGTGAGATTCGGGAGGAACTTGACACGGAAATACTTGTGGATGGGTTTCTGTGCATGGTTGAGTATGATTATCCGGCTTTTCATCTGACTATGCATTGCTACCTTTGTTCGGTGCTCTCCGGCGGACTTGTTCTGAAGGAGCATGAAGCGGCGAAGTGGCTGAGCATAGACCGGCTGGATTCGGTGGACTGGCTGCCTGCTGATTTGCAGATTCTGCCGTTGTTGGCCGGTGTATGATGTTTTTTTTGTACAATTGCATGGGGAAGCATCAAGTATGCTTGAACTATAGATCCAGTTCCCTCGTCCGGCTGCACTCCAAATTCGCAAATTTTTCACCAAACAACGAATCTATGAGATAATTTACTTAAATTTGCGTCATCGTCTGGGGCTTATAGGATTGATTGAACTCGCCTCAGGCAAATTCAGTGAAACACTACCGGGCAAATTCGATATGGATACTAATATATATACATTGATAGGTGAAGCCACAGCTTACGACAAGAAAGAAATGCTCGAAGTCAGGCATCCTAAAAGCTGGCTCAAAAGTGTATCTGCTTTTGCTAATGGCGAGGGGGGCACGTTAATCTTCGGCATCAGCGATGATGACAAAATAGCGGGGCTTGCTGATGCAGAACGAGATGCCGAGAAAATCAGTGAAGAGATTAAAAACAAACTTGATCCGGTTCCGGCTATCAATCTTGAGCCCAAAGAACTTGATGGAAAGAAACTTGTGTTGTTGCATGTATATCCGGGGCAGGAAACTCCGTATTACTATATTGGTGACAAGCAACGTTTGGCATTTGTTCGTGTGGGAAACGAATCTGTTGTGGCAGACCGCATCCAATTGAAGACTCTTGTATTGAAAGGTGCCGGACGCACATACGATAGTCTTCCATCCGATAAAAGTTTTAAGGACATGGCATTTTCAAAACTTAGGTCTGTTCATTATAAACGCCTGCAGCGTTCGTTTGAAGACAGCGAGTTTGTGTCTTGGGGTATTGTAGACGAAAATGGAAAACTTACAAATGCCGGTGCTTTGCTGGCAGATGAATCTCCTGTCAGGCAGTCACGTATATTCTGTACACGCTGGAATGGCTTGGATATGACAAGTGGCTTGGGCGAAGCGATAGATGATGTTGAATTGGAGGGTTGCGTAATAGGTCAGCTACAGGATGCTGTGTCTTTCGTCAGAAACAATTCCCATAAGAAATGGTGGAAGGAAGACGATTATCGTGAAGAACTGCCGGATTATCCGGAACGTGCTGTGACGGAAGCGATAGCAAATGCGATTATTCATCGTGACTATATGCAAATGGGTAGTGAAATACACATTGATATGTATGATGACCGTTTGGAAATATATTCTCCTGGAGGTATGTTGGATGGCAAATTCATTCAGCAACTGAACCCACTTACGGTGCCGTCCAAAAGAAGAAATCCGCTGTTGGCAGATTTTTTCAGTCGGTTGGGACTTATGGAGAGACGCGGCAGTGGAATGAAGAAGATAATGGATGCGTATAAGCAATACGAACATTTGGTTAAATGCCTTGCTCCTGACTTTACCTCAGATGCTTCAGAGTTTCATGTGACGCTTTGGAACTTGAATTACGGGAAAGAGTTCGCGAATGAGCAAAAAGAGTTCGCGAACAAAGATGAACAGTTCGCGAATAACAGAAAAGAGTTCCTAAAAGGCGGGAATCAGTTCCTGAAAGAGGGAAAAGAGTTCCTAAAAGGCGGGAAAGAGTTCCTAAAAGGCGGGAAAGAGTTCCGTAAAGAGTTCCTAAAAGCCCAACGGATGATATATAAGCTGATTTCTTCGAACCCGAAAGTAACTATAGCCGAAATGTCTGTTAATCTTGGATTATCTGACCGGCAGATAAGGAAATATATAAAACGTATGTCAGACTTGAACTTTATAGTGAGGGAAGGTGGGCGAAAAAATGGAATATGGAAGATAATTGACGAGGAGTACGAAGGATTCTTTGACAGGATATAATGTTTTATTTAAGATGGACAAACTGACCAAGGAACAGCGTCATCGTTGCATGTCGGCGATAAAGGGCAAGAATACAAAACCGGAATTGCTGGTGAGGAAGTTCTTGTTCAGCCGTGGTTTTCGCTATAGGATGAATCACCCACGGCTTCCCGGCCATCCGGATTTGGTCTTGAGTAAATACAAGACCGTTATTTTCGTAAACGGCTGCTTTTGGCACGGGCATGAAGGATGTAAATACTATGTTCTACCAAAGACAAATGTCGAATTTTGGAAGAATAAGATTGAACGCAATCGGAGTAGGGATATAGAGGAACGGCAACAGCTGACTTCTATGGGGTGGCATTGCATTACCATCTGGGAATGTCAGCTGAAACCGAAAGTGCGCCAACAGACTTTGGATGCTTTGGAATATATGCTTTGCCACATCTATCTTGAGGATATAAGAATCAAGCCGTATGAGACAGCTGAAGAAGAATTTGGCATTGTGGCAGAACCCGACAGTGAATATCGCTGATTTGCAGATTCTGCCGTTGTTGGCCGGGGTATGATGTTTTGGCGAAGGGTGAGTGGAATATCTCTCCACGCAGGCTTTAAAATGACGGGAGCGGGTAATGACTGGTGCGGGATGGCAGTTACGACATGGCATGAGATGCCTCCCTACGCTGAGTGGTATATGACAATTGTGACGTATGTATGCCGCATGATGTGTGGACAGATACAACAACAGGCTGCGCCTTTTTGGGGTGCAGCCTGGTTGCGTGTAGAATAATCAGATTAGCGTCTGGCGAGGGTGTAGCTGCCGGTGGCTGTAGCGGTGAAGTAGAGTGTACCTTCGTCGGCTTTGACTGAGGCTTCGTGCATGATTTTGCCGCCTTTGAGAACCTGCCAGGTGCCCGGTTCGAGGTCGGTCACGAGGACGTTCAGTTTCTCGCTGCCGGTGAAATTGGCTGAAGTCAGCTCGAAATCCGCACTTGAAGCAATGGTTTTGCTGTCTTTGCAGAAAATCACAGCCCTGTCTGCAACGGAAGCTCCTGTCACGCCTGTACCTTTGATGATTGCCGGAGTGTGCAGCTTGCTGACGCTGTTGTCGCTGACCTGAAGCACTGTGAGGAAGCAATCCTCGGCAGCGGCTTTGGCCGGAGTGACTTCAACCCTCCATTCTCCGCGCTCGTTGCACGGGTCCGGCCGGGTGGTCGCAGCATTCGGATAATTCTCTCCGAACACCCAGAATTCCTTGCCCTGTCCGCCCACGGTCTCGATATTGTGTGACTCAGGCAGGAGCACATCCGCTGTAAGTTTGCCCGTGTCGCCGTCCTTTGTGCGTGAAACGCTGAAAGTCGAACCTTTGATCTGCGGTTCTTCGATGCTGTGGAGCAGCCAGTATTTCTTGAAATCAGGGTTGGCTGATTCGATATGGTCGTAAATCACCATGGCTGCAGGGATGGTCTCTGCGGAAATCGCTTTTGTTTTACGCTTGCTTGCCTGCGGAGTGGTGGTGCCGAGGTTGAAGAAAACGTAGCTGCGTCTGACATCTTTGACTTTCTTGCTGTAGGCATTTGTAATGTCGCCTTTTAGATAAGAATAGTCAGGCGTCATTGCGTCAGGACCGTATTCGTGGGTAAGCACCTGCCCGATGGTGTAGTCCGGACCTGTCAGCTGTTCGAATGAGCGGACTGCATCCCAACGGTCGCCCGGCATTCTCTGTCCGCCGTCATTTGTTGCATATTCCGTCTTGTCGCCACCGCCGTAATTCCAGCAGGCGAATTTCTCGTCAGGGTCATAAACTAAAAGAGAGTTATGGGCGATAGTGCGTTTGCAATAGTTTTTGTTGTGAGGGCTGTTGTAGCCGCCTGATGCGCCTTGATATGCGCCCGAATCAATGGCGAGAGGCCCCCTATAGTAGAACTGGAACGAACCTGCGTCAAGATGCATGTGGTTTGCGAAATAATGTTCGTTAATCTTCATTTCAGCCATAGCTGTGTTCTCGTCCCAGCCTGTACGCGCTATCATCGAGCCGAAAGGAGTGCCGCTGTAGTATGTCAGAGGAAGATTGTCCGGTGCTTGTCCTGCAAGGTCGAAATTACGCCACAGAAGCTCAAGGATGAGCATGTGTGTCTCGACTTTTTTTGTACGTTCATATTCATACATTAGATAAGGATCATTGAAATAGCTGCCGGCGAGCATGGACGTCATCGCATAGCTGTGCGGGTTAAGACGTCCGCTGGCAGTTGTGCGGGGAGCCGGATTGGCATCTCCTGCAGGAAGAACCTGTCCGTCAGGGCGTCTGCGGTAGATATATGGATAAAGAACATACTGCATTTCTGGCGAATATATGTTCTTCGCACCCATTTTGTCGAGAATGAAAAGCGAGTTGAGGTCATTGAGGAAACGCACTGTGACGTAGCCTGTACCCTGGTGGTAGTTGTGACCTGCGTAGGTGTAGTTACGGACAGGGAAATAAAGCTCACAAAGCATTGAAATCACGTGATTGTAGATTTCAGGATCCTCATCGTATGTCGCAACTCCCGCTGAAAGCAGATCGCGGAGTATCATCCATTCGGAAGAGTGGCCCACTATAGGCTCGTTCTTTTTAGGAGGATAATGGCATTCCATTGTGCCTGCAATGCGTTTGAATTCTTTGATATACGCAAGCCTTTCTTCCTGAGTCATCTGATCGTAGCACCAGTCATATACGATTGAACCGACCATGATTCTGATGCCGCTTGCACGTGACATATCGCTCTTTGTCCCAAAATCCGTATTCTGCAGCAGTTTGAGCATGGTCTCGATGGCTTTGCGGGCCTGAGCTGCATCTTTCTTGGTGAGATAGTCCAAAGCCTGGAGTTCAGCGGCTGAAATGTCTCCATAGAGGTTCTGGTAGTAGCGGAAACCCTGGGACTCTGCGTCCGGATCTTCTGGAATTGCCGCGGCTGCCTGGATTTTCTTGATGATGGCCTGTCCGTCCTGCGAAGCGATTTTGGCTTTCAAAGCCTCGATTTCGCCTTTGCGGATGTAAAGCCTCGGGTGCTCGATTGGAGGAATAGGGCAGTTTATGCCGTTGATTTCACTCCAGACCACCTTTTCCTGGTCTCTGACGATTTCCGTTTTGTCTCCTTCGTCGGGGTTGTTACCCGGCTTCAAATCGATATTCGGCTTGTCTGGAGTAATTTCCGGAGCAAGGGTACAGGCACTCAAAAGAATGCCGGCACAAATGGATGTAAATGTCATATTGATTTTCATTTAGTGTTTATAAATTAATGTCAAGCATCGTAATGCAAGCCATTTGAGGATACTTGCTTAGTACTTTGGTATATAATTGATGTGTCTTGCACGTTTCGGAGCAGGATGCTTCTCCATCCATTCCTTGAGCAATGCTCTGTGCTCGGCGAGTACTTCTGCATATTTCGCCTCCACTGCGAGATTGACCATTTCATAGCGGTCTTTCTCCATGTCGTAGAGCTGCTCACGGTACTGGCCTTTGTCGTAGAGCACATATTTGTATTTGGCTGTGCGCACCATCCAACCGAGGGTTCCGGCAGTCTGGTTGAAATTTGTTTCTGTGACAACGTATTTCTGACCCTCTGCGCCTTTTTCGGCCACTTCGCGGAAACTGACTCCCTGGCGGCCGGCAGGCATTTCCGCCTTGGTCCAGTCGCAGATTGAAGGCATGAAATCCACTGCGTTGTTGACGAGTGCGTCGCTGACTGTGCCGGCATTGGCTTTTCCGGGCAGGCATACGATGAAAGGAATGTTTGCAACTTCCTCATACAGAGCCGTTTTCTGATTCCAATGATGGGCGCCGGAGCCGTCGCCGTGGTCAGAAGTAAAAATGATTACGGTGTTTTTCCAGAGATTCTGTCTGTCAATCTCATCTATGATTTTGCCGATTTCTGCGTCAACGGCCTCTGTCAGACGATAGTAGGCGTTGCGGTAGCGTCTCCAGTCGTCATCAGTGAAGGCTGTGGTAGGGTAGAGCGAGAAGTTCTGCTGCTGCTCGAAGCGCAGTACGCTCGGCTCGTACGGGCCTACGTTGTAGTTGACCGGCAGGTTCGGGCAGTCCTTCAAATCCGCGTAAGGGACATCCGCCATCGGAGTGTTCTGGTTGCGGGCAACTTCGCAGATGTTGTGGGGATTGGTGTAGGACGCTACGAGGAAGAACGGTTTGCGTTTGTCGCGATTGCGGAGGTAATCCACGCAGGCCTCGGCAATACCGGCGTCACCGTTGTCTTTGATGTTGGTAAAACCGAATTCCCTGTCAGGAATGGAAATGGTGTTGACGTGCCATTTCCCTGCGTATGCGCAGTCGTAGCCGGCCTTTTTGACCTGTGTTCCCAAGGTGTTGGTGCGCAGGGAGTCTTTAAGTGGCATTTCGTTTTCATCCATGCCTGTTTCGCTTGGATAATACCCGGTAAACATGGCGGCTCGTGTAGGTCCGCTCAGCGGAAAAGCACAATAGGCGTTTGTAAAGCGAATGCCGTTTTCCGCGAGTCTGTCCATATTCGGGGTATGTAGATCCGGGTTGCCGGCGCAGCTCATTGCCTGGGCGCTTTGCTGATCGGTCATTATGTAGATTATGTTCGGGCGGTTCTGCCCTGCCGCAATCATCGGCAGGGCGGTGACACCCAACAAAACCGTACTTGGTTTGATAAATTTATTCATTTGTTATTCGTTATACTATGTATTTAGACCAAGAACCTTTAAAGTCTGCGGCTTTACAATGACTTCCTCGGCTCGGCATAGTTCAAGCAAGCTTGACTCTGCTC
>JBJEBQ010000035.1:0-11929 GCA_051870215.1 Candidatus Cryptobacteroides sp.
AAATCACGCGCATTTCGTTTTTAACTCTTTTTGCACATTTCGTTTCGTTATCGTGTGCATTTCGTTTTGGTGATTATATATATAGATAGAAACAAAGAAAATGACAACACAAGAATTTGAACATACCGCCACCGGACTCCGGCCCAAGCTGCTGAGCATAGCCCGCCGCTTTACAAAAGCCTCAGGCCTACAGACAGAAGCCGAAGACATAGCGCAGGAAGCCCTCACCGAACTCTGGAAGCTTTGCAGCACCGGCTACGAAATCCGCGACATAGAAGCCTTGGCAGCCAAAATCACCAAGACCGTCTGCGTGAAACACTACCGCAAACGCAAACTGCAAACCACCTCGATAGACGGCACCGACTTCCCGGACAGCCACGACGCAAGCGAGCGAATAGACACCGAAGAAGCCCTGCAGCTGCGCCAGAAACTCTTCACCGGGTTAAGCAACACACAAAGGCAATACCTTGAACTGCGAAACGAACAAGGCCTCACCCTCGATGAAATCGCCGCTGAAACAGGCCATCCGAAAGCAAGCGTAAAAGCCGCCATCTCGCAAGCCCGAAAACTGATGAACGAAATGCTAAAAAAGATATAAACATCCGACATTGAACAAGTCTCCTCTCTCTGTCATCTTGAGCGAAGTGCGAAGCACGAAGTCGAAAGATTTAAATAACAAAAATATGAACAAAGAAACAAGACATACACTAATTGAGCATTACCTCAACGCCGAAACCACTCCCGACCAGGAACATCACCTCGCGCAGTGGTACGCCACCCACGGAGCAGACGAAGATGAAAAAAAAATCGCAACTCTCCTGCTCTCCGAATATCCGGACGCAGCTTATGATGCCGCAGAAAAAGAATTCGACACCATTCTCGCCTCCGCCGAAAAGAAATCACACTATCGCACACGGATAGCGAGATGGGCATACAGCATCGCCGCCTGCGCAGCAATGCTCACAGGAATAGGCATCTTCCTCACCCAGCGCAATACCTGCGAATTCAACGGTCTCGAAATAGCCCAGGGCATAGAAAAGATAATGTCCCTCGATATAGAGAATGTCGAAAGCATCACCGCAAAGCCAAAAGGCAATAAGGTCATCCTCACGGCAGTCCTCAATGACGGCACCCTCTACCTCTACGAAATGACCCGCGACGCCGGCACCTCCGCAATCTCAATCACTGCAATGAAATAAGACGCATTGTCATCTTGAGCAAAGCACCATCTCTCTGTCATCTTGAGCGACCGGAGGGAGTCGAAAGATCTACATTAAACCAGAAGTAAACTTTAATTAAACAATAAACATTATGCTAACATCAATCCTAAGCGCAATTTGCGCCCTCGCACTAAGTGCAACCCCAGTCCAGGCCCAAGCCGACACAGTCAACCTCTACATCATCAACGGCGAAAAAGTTACCAACTTTGACGGCAGCCAGTTAGTAGGCAAAACCATCAGCGACTACAAAATTGCCACCGCCACAAGCAGCAGCAACGGCATAGTCACCGTCACCAAAGTCCACAACATTTGCACCAACGGCAAACAAGCCAAGAGTGTCACCGTCAATTCAACCACGATTGGCCTGTCACAAATCAGCTCCGTTATGGTCGATGATGATGTCGCATCGTACAGCATATCGAGTGTTACATCCGATATTGCGATCTACATAGACGGCAAAAAAAATTCCAGAAAAGAATTGGGAAAAATAAAGCCGGACCAGATTGCCGCAATCACAGTCCTCAAAGCCGGAAGCAAAGAAGCAATGGCACTGACAAATGACGAAACAATCAACGTGATGAAAGTTGAGCTAAAGAAAAAATAACTTCATTACAATAATACACTCCAAGCGGTCAGCCATCCCATCGGAGGGCCGCTTAACCCCGTTATTAACCGAAGTCAAGCATAATGGAAAAATAAACAATTATCTTTACAAAATCATTTCGCTCAAACACACAATTATGAAACGAATTATTACAATATTGATTCTGTCAATCCTAACATCCTCAATGATATATGCGGAGGATATAAAAGTTGTCATCCCCACAACCACAAGTTCCAATTACGCCTTATATCCCGCTCCAACAGGAGTATTCCTTCGGCTCAACACAAGAAATGGAAAAATCACCGCTGTAGTCCCGTCGAATCCCAAGAAAAACCGGACACTCAATTCGCGGCCGCTTACTTCGGAAGACAAACCGGGACGTTATGAACTGTATCCTTCCGACAGTATTTGGGAATGGATCCTGTTTGATTCAAAAACAGGCGAGATATGGCTTTTAAAATGGAGTGACAACAAAGATGTATTGACAAAAATTAATATTGAAGAATAAGCAATTTTTGTATTCGGATTGGGGCAACCCTTCCAAAGGCATACGGTTCACGCTTTTTTCGTGATAGATACATAGTTGTGGCGAATAAAATATTATAAATATGAACAAGACACGTATAATATCAATAGTGATAACCGTTTGCTTTGTCTCTTTAACAGCATACGCTCAGAATACCACGGAGACAACTCAAACTGATAGTTTAAGTATTGACAGTTTCTATGAGACTTTACCCGAGGTTATGGTAACAGGAGAACGTCCTATCGTAAAATTAGACAAGGGAAAATTGTCCTACAATATGCCAATACTATTGGAACGAATTCCTGCTGATAATGCTTTTGATGCCTTAAAAAACATACCGGGAATCAATGTTCAAAATGAGAACGTGAATTTTGCTGGGCAATCACTCACACTCATAATTGACGGAAAAGTAAATACTATGAGTTACGAACAAGTGGTTGAACGTTTGAAGATGTTACCTGCCGAACAAATAGAGAAAGTGGAATTTATGCTTTCTACTCCTGCTCGTTATCATGTGCGCGGAGCTTCTTTAAATATTATAACTAAAGGGTATAAAGGGGAGAAACACGTTTCAGGACAAATACAATTTGATTATATACAAAGCAAATATGCATCGGGAAGTGCAAAAGGAAATTTTCTGTACGTTAAAGATAAATTAACCATTGATGCAAATTATTCCTATACAAATATCAATGCTTATGCGGAAGCAGAACACAAGGCGCAAC
Organism: Candidatus Cryptobacteroides sp.; assembly: GCA_051870215.1. GTDB lineage: Bacteria > Bacteroidota > Bacteroidia > Bacteroidales > UBA932 > Cryptobacteroides. The sequence goes on from JBJEBQ010000035.1 coordinate 3,076, forward strand.
ATCCATTAAACGGTGAGAAATCAGCGTATTATGACCTTACCACAAATAGGAACAAAGGACATTCACATAGGTATCGTGCAGGCATAGACTATCAATTTGCAGAAAATCATTCTTTGAATGTTGCATACACAGGAAGTTGGACTTCCTATAAATCAAATAATCATACAACAGGCAACAGTATCGCTGAACAATCCAGCAACGGACGTAATTATCTGCATAATGCTGATTTATACTACAATCTCCCTTTTGGCTTGAAAGTTACCGCCGCTTACACCCATTATGAAGCTCCAAAAGACCAATTACTTGACGGAAAACTGAATGAAACCGAAAAGAACCTTATTGCAAGCAGCAGACAGAAAATCAATAAATGGTTAGTAGCTGCTGACCAGTCGCACTCATTACAAAACGACTGGGGATTATCGTATGGTGTAAAGGCTCAGTTTACTAATAATAACAGCTTTCAGACCACACAAACGCCCGAAGGGGAAACGCTGCATGAAGCTACGAGTAGTGTAGATATTGATGAGCGTATCATAAATACATATTTGGGATTCAATAAACAATTTGGGAAAAATGTCTCATTGGATGCTTCGCTCGCTGTCGAAAACTACCATACTCCTCAGTGGAATGAATGGAGAGTTTATCCGGCTGTAGATGTCATTTGGAATGTTAATGAACACCATTTGCTGAATTTATCATTCAGTTCCAATGCGGAATATCCAAGCTATTGGAGTACGATGAACAGTATCCATTATTCTTCCACTTATTCTGAGATTTGGGGAAATCCTAACTTAAAACCGACCAGTGTCTACAATCTTTCATTGATGTGGCAGTTAAACAGACGTTATACATTCGTGGCGTTTGCCGACTTCGAACCTAATTTCTCCGCACAATTGCCTTATCAACCTTCAGACCGTTTTGCTGTGATTATGAAAGAAGTAAATTTCAATCATAGAAACAGCTATGGCATTCAGGCTTCTGCTCAATTTTCAGCTGGTCAATGGTTAAATGGAAATGTTTTTGTTGTTGGGCAATACGTCAACGACAAGTGCGATGATTTTTTCGATTTACCATTTAACCGTGATAAGTTTACAGTCATAGCAGGAGGTACAGCATCATTCCTTTTATGTAAGAAAACCAATCTCAGATTTGTATTAAATCCATTCTTTCAGTCCAATGCTATTCAAGGAGTCTATGACATAAACAACATATTCAAACTGAATACGTCTCTGAGGTGGACATCAAATAACGACAAATGGAATGTAGTACTTTCCGGAAATAATCTCACAAACAGTCGTTTTAAGACACAATCAAAATATGGGAATCAAGACTTCTCAATGAATGTTTGCCAAGATTGGGTAACCGCCAACCTCTCTATTATTTTCAAATTTGGCAATTATAAGCGTAAAAACATTAAGGAAGTTGATACTTCGAGAATGGGATATTGAAAATTTTAATCATTGACTAAATAAATCCAGCACCATTATGAAACGAATCACCCTCGCGCTCCTATGCGCCCTCTCAGCCCTGTTCATCTTCGCAGGCTGCAACAAAGACAACAAAGACGACCAACATCCCCTCGGCAACAAGACCTGGACGGAACTCGTAAAGGAATACCCATTCCTCAGCGAATTCCCTGCCTTTGACGGCGAAATCGAAAATGTCGTGCACAACAACACGATGGGCCTCGAAAGCGTAGCCTTCTTCGACTACAAATGCGACAAATCCGTAACCGACACCTACTTCAAGAAATTCGCCTCAACCGACTTCGAGAAATCAGAATACGCCGACATCTACAAAAAGAAGTCTGGCGGCAAGACCTACATCTTCACCGGAGGCTACGCCGCAGGCAACTTCGCCCTGAGCTTCTCCGTGGACGGCACGAATTAAGGTCCGCCCACTTGCGCAAATGACACCTCGGCATACGATTTGACGCGTTGCCGAGGTAAATTTGCAAACGATAGATGCAAGATTACGAGGAATCGCGCGTTTAATATGTAAAACCAAATAAAATGAAAAATAGAATTAAATTTGTAGCCTCATTGTTCGCAACAATCGCTTGCGCAATATGCATGTTCACCGCCTGCGAGAAACACGACGGCGAAACCTATTTCAAGTCAAAATGCACGGCGGAATTGAACGGACAAACTTTCATTGACCAGCAACTGCTAATAGCTGCAATCAGCCCGGCATTCATAATGACGCCTTCTTTCAATTATAACGATTGTAAGGCTACTTTCAGCACCGCACTGAGCAAAGAAAGACGCGAATATGCACTCTATTATGTGGACATCTATCTTTTCCCTGATTCATTGGAAGACCTCCTCGGCAAAGAACTGAGCTTTGAAAGGAAGGAGATCGAATATGCTGACGGAGAACCTACCGCTTGGGAATATGCGCAGTATTGCGAGGACAACAAAATACCATACGCAAGGATATTTTCCAGCGAAAGACTGGACTCAGACTTTGCAGAAAAAGGCACATTCCGCATTACCTCAGATGAAAAAGATAACTATAGCGGTACATTCACCCTACAGTTCAGCGAAGGCACGATGACCGGCGAGTTCCAGATAATCCATAAACAATAAGGCAATGAAACCAAGAACAATTATCCCTCTCCTGATAGCAGCCTGCCTTACTCTCGCCGCCATCACATCCTGCAACGGTGACAAACACGGCCGCCGGATAACCGGCTACAGCGAACTCACAATCACTGTCGCCTCCACCAAACTCCCCGGAGTGGTAACCTCCTGCGGCAATACCTACCTCACTGATGTCTATGCCGTCAAGACCGAGAACTCCGAAGAATGGGAAAAACTTGATGCAATAGCCAAATTCGACTACGAAGAAGGCAACGAATACCGCCTGCGCGTCAGCAAGACCGATTACCTCGACTACGAAATGGGAGAACCTGCCTGGACTGAATACGACCTCCTCGAAATCCTCTCGAAAGAGCAGAAAAACTCCGAGAACCTCCCTCAGCACTTCATACCCGAATGGTACTTCAAAGACTATTGCGGCAAGGTAAAACCCGACTTCACCTACGCAATCCAGGCAGACAACAAAGCCGACATAGAAAAAGACATCCAAGCCGATGCCTCCTACAAATTCGATGGCCTTGACCTCTACGTGTCACTCCCGACCGATTACTGGTTTATCCTCGACAGCGATATGAAAACCCAGCATCACGGTGTCCTGATCCGGAAAAACATAAACCCCGAAGAACTGCCAGACACCTACAAGTTGCTCGCTCCCGGCCACCAGGTAAGAGGATGCCAGCAATTCGACTTCATCACAGATGACACCGAAAACCCGGAAATGCAATACATCGCATTCTTCTACGACAAACCGGCAGGCAAATCCCCGGCATCCCAAAGCATCGGCGTCCTCCTCTACAGAGACCTCACCGCCCACTACCAGGCCAAATACCCCGAAGCCGGCATCACCGCAGTCGTCCTCCGCTACGACCTCGACGCCACGATTCACTACATATTGGAATAATTCCGACTTCCGCCGCAACAATACACAACGAGTCTGCCGGCCTTCCTCCACGAAAGCCCGCAGACTCATCCCATTCATCCGCCAACCCACATTATATCACCAAATTACCCCAACCAATCGCAAAAATCGCTACCTTTGCAAAATCAAATCCCCAATCAAAAATAAACGCCTACCAAAGCAATAAACAAATAACCAATTATGGGAATGGACATATACTCCGGCACGCTGACCCGCTACTACAGCCGGAACTGGAAAAACATAACGCAGCAGCTCGCAGAGGAAAACGGACAGAAATGCGTAGTCACCGATGGCTGCGGCAACGAAATTAAACCTGTCGAAGACCCTGAGGAAATCGAACAGATCCGCGAAGCCGTCAGCACTTGGGCAGAAAACCTCGCCGCCGGCCTCGCCCCGGACAAACCTGTGCCGATATGGGACGAAACAGCCGACAAAGACTACTACACCGACAAACCGGACTGGGAAGCCTACGGAGCATTGATAATGCTGCAAGCCTGCCAGTCCCTGAACCATCCTTTGCCCGAATACATAGAAAGCGGCTGTAACGCCTACGAAGATCCCGTTGTCAAAAAGGCAATGTCTCAGAAACTTGCCAATTCGCTCCTCTCCGACACAAACATCTGGCTGCCCATACCTGAAAAATCCATTTTTACCGCACCGCTGCCCACAGGAGACGAAGTGACAATCTCCACCGTAGAACTCCTCAAACAAGAGCTCGAAGAACTCAACAGGCAAATGTGGCAGGCAGATGAAGAGACCATCCTCTCCTGGCGAAACGACAAATACTATGTCCCGGCAAAACAGCCCGAACCGAAACTCATCCTCGGCTTCATCCGCCGCCCGAACAAAACCCAAAAAGAAAAATACCGCACCGAAGACCTGGCCCAATGCGCCTACTCAATGCTATACCAGGCCGTGCGCTTCGCCACCGAACAGCAACTGCCCATTTTGTTGGATTATTAAGGATTTTACGGATAAGGATGTTCGAAATGAAAAAGAAAATACATAAAGCAAAGTCAAAAAGTTTCTCTATTCTCAATGTAATAGCGAAAGTCTTGTTTTACATGGCACTGTGCGTTGTAATATATGCGTTAATCATAATACCTATCCTAACATCCGTTCTAAAACATCACGGAATCAGATGTGAGGCCATAATCACTTCCGGCGAATCAGCACCATTTTATACCAGATATTCTACAAACGATTATCTCTATGAATTTACCATAGATGAAAAGACTTATACAGGCAATTCACTAATTAAAGTAGGCAATACAGACAAAATAGGTGACTCAATAGAAATCTTATATTTTAACAAATGGCCATCTTTCAATAGACCAATATCCTACTACGACAAGTAATCAAACGCCCGTCAAGCAATTCATCGGCAAAGCCGCTGAAAGACTTGCCCTTATGGGCAGAGCGGAATCAGAAGATTGCCGTCCACCTCACGAGGATTCCGCTACGCTCCAGCCTCGCAAGACTCCGTCCGTCAATCCTCTTCCAATCAATAAGTGCTTCCGCACAATAAACGCCTGAGAAGACTTCAAAATCTCCGCTGCGCTCCAATTCCGAAGACTTCTCCTATCGGCAGAGCTGAATCGGAAGTCAGCCCCTCCTGCGGAGCGTCAGACCTTCTCACTATCCAAACTCGCTCCGCTCGAAATAAACAGATGCGGTGTCGAAACTGCGTAACAGCAAAACTGTTTTCGCTTCACCAATAACCCACATTCTATCACCAAATTAACATAACCTATCGCAAAAATCGCTACCTTTGCAAAATCAAATCCCCAATCGCCAATGACCAGTCAAAAACATGCCAACCATACAAAAAGCACTTCCAAAACAATAAGTTGGATGTTACTTTTGCTTGTCGTATCATTGGGCTTTCTTACACTGCGGATTGAAGACAAAATACTTTACAATTTCAACTCATGGTTCATACCGTTTGCGATAATAGGCTCCATAATAGGCATCGTTCAATTATTCCGCTATCACAAAATCAAAAAACTTGAAGAATACATCTACAGCTTCGTATATATCATAGTCCATTCTTTCGGGGCAATGCTGATAGGCACCGTTATCATCGCCGGTATTGAATTAGCGAATTTTTATTTCCCAACAAACAATCCAACATATCAAGAAGCAGCCACGGTCATCAATAAATACCTTAAAGGTGGAAGATATGGTAGCAGGCAAAGATTGGTATTTCACTTTGAAAACGAAAAAATCAAAGACAAAAACATAGGAGTAAGTGAAACCCTCTACAACCAAGCCGAACTGGGCGACACCTACACTTTCACCCTCCAAAACGGCTTCTTCAACATCCCCGTCATAAAAGATAAAGCCAGACAAGAAAAAGGAGGTGACCAATGAAACTACAAGATATTAAACAGCAGGTGTTTTCAGAATTAGAGCCGTTTGCGACCTCCAATGGTTTCAGAATGCTCAAAGGTCGATTTGCTCTGATTCGTAAACAAAAAGACAGAATCGATGAAATCCTGTTTCTAACAAATTCGTGGGGATTTGAAGTACATATCTTTCCGCAAGTCAGTGTTGATTTTAACGAGATTAGGACAATCTGCAATAAGTGCGGATCCCATCTGAATTTTTCAGCATTTATAAATCTCCGACTACTGGAAGAAATAAAGCGACACGGTTTTCACGATGACTTACCGTGGCAAATGCAAGTTACAAATACAGATAGATTTATACTCACGGACGATAACCTGGACTACAATCTCCTAAATAAAAAAATATCATCATTAATGTCACTTGCCTTGGACTTCCTTGCCAAATACAGCAGTATATCTGCAATAGATTCGCTGTTTAATACCAAGCCCTTAGAACGATATTGCCCATATCGTTCCGGGCTTGACACTCACTGTATGATAGGGATAATTGCGGCCAAACTCTCGAACAACAGCGAATACGAGGAAATCAAGCAGATGTATCAAAATATTGTAATGCAGGAAGATTTCCTTGAAAAAACAAAAGATTCCTTCTATCAAGTAATAGATTATCTTGACCAATTATGAAGTTAAACGATAAAAATGCAATCAGAATCTACCACAGCCTGTGGAAGAATCTGCTTTTAATCATTGGCTGCCTTGCCTTTACAATTGGCGGCTGCCTGATTGTCAAAAATCCTTATACAGACTGGCCGACAAAAGTATTTGGCGGGTTCCTAAGTATTATATTTTTCGGAGGAGGTGGCATATTAATAGCTGTTGTTACACTCTACAACAGACTCCGACAGATTCCGTTTCTGATAATTCATGAAGACCGTCTGGAACTTTATGAACTACGAAAGAAGACCTATCATACGGTCAATTTCGCAGATGTGAAGAGATTCCGCTTTCTAAAAGACCATTCACCTAAAATGATAGCCATTGATTATCTTGCAGCACCATTGATTCACAAATTTGATGATTCATCGGAACTCAAGCAGAAACTGATGGCTCTCAATTTTCACGAGACCGGAGCAATAGAAAATATCGCAGTTCACAACCTGACAATGAAAGGACAGAAAATTTGCGACATCTTGAATGAAAGGCTTTTGGCACCAAATAGTTATTCGCTTGAATCAATTGGCGTCAACGGAATTGCATATCCTAAAAATGAAGCTATTAAAATCGCAGACTGCTACCTCCAATCAAACACTCCAATCCTCGGTGGCGATGTTTACATATTGGAGAACGGGACGATCAAGTCAAGCAATGACAGTTGGTATTGCGATAGCAATGACTTGGAAAAACAATCTGACTATGTAATACGAAGCCATAAAGAAACAATAGAATATATCACGAAATACCCGGAAACAGGGAAAGTCCTCTTCAGTTTCGTAACAAACGAAAATAATTAACCGCCCGGCAAGACATTCATCGGCAAAGCCGCTGAAAGACTTGCCCATCGGGCAGAGCTGAATCAGACGATTGCCGTCCACCTCACGAGGATTCCGCTACGCTCCAGCCTCGCAAGACTCCGCCCGTCAATCCTCTTCCTTTCTCTAACTCGCTCCGCTCGAATCAACCCGAAGCGGTGTCGAGACAGCGCCCTTTCTCCGAAAGCCCGCAGACTCGACCCTTCAATGCCCTCCCAACCTCCCACAGGGAGGAGAATAACGACCGGGCTACGGTCAGTGCGATGCGAGGGTAAGGTGCGTCTAATCCGCGACATAACATAATCTTCCCGGATGTTGTGTAACAGTCGGCAAGCCGCCAGATTACACAACTAAGATTATAATGGGAACCAAAACGAAATAGGAACCATCCCTTTAAATCGCCACTTAACACTATTGTAAGGCATTTAAAGGTTCCCATTTCGTTTTGAAAGACCTGTCATAATTGACATAAGCCGTATATTGTGTGAACTACACCAAAATCACATAAAAATATGGCTTATATCGACAGAATCAATCCGGATCTGGCAGCCGGGCGTTTCCTTTTCACAGAGGACGGCTTCGTTCTCAAAGATCCCACTGCACCACAATCCGACATTCCGCTTAAAGCGAAGGCGGACAAACTCATCTCCTATCTTGAGAAAGGCGGCTACGAACAGGACTTCATAACCAGAATGAAACGAGGTTATGACCTAATAATCTGCAACAATGCCCCGCGCAATCTCGAGAACTACAACGCCCTTGTCGCTCCCGACAGGAAAGAAGCCGGCATCATCGGTCATTGGCTGGCATACGACTTCTATGACATCCTTCCCATTGGTCCAAGACTTTTCAGATCCAGCTATGATGACCTGAACTTCCACTACCGCGACATAATCGATGCCTCGATGAAATCTGCACTCAAGAGCGGCCTGAATCGGCTAACCGTTAGCGTAGAAGCCTCAAATACTGCAAACTTTTTCCTGTATCTCCAGAAAAAAGGTATCAAGGATATCAGTAATGTAGAAGAGAGAACAGTTCTGCGCTATGTGTCTGATAATGGCAGTCTTCCTCAGACATCGTACAGGATAGGGCTGTTCCTTCGCAGGCACGCAGTAATGACCGGTGATGACAACATCCTAAGAATCCTGCCGTTCTTCCCTAAAGAGAGGGTTATGGGTAAGGTCTTCGATGCCTTCACCAAACGCGACAGAGCAAAGCTTGAAGAGTTCATAACGGCATCAGATTGTCCATTGTCAAAGCGTGACAGGGCTGTAGTGGCGTTGTTGCTATATACGGGAATGCGGTCCAAGGATATCAAGAATCTGAGCCTCTCAAACATAGATTGGGCAAAATCCTCAATCAAGTTTACCCAGGGTAAAACCGGAGTGGAAGTCATATTGCCTCTGCGCCCTTTTGTCGGTAACTGCATCTGGGACTATATACATAATGAGAGGC
>JBJEBQ010000036.1:0-11751 GCA_051870215.1 Candidatus Cryptobacteroides sp.
CTTGCTGTGTCGAAATACTCCAGTACCTTACGCCAGTTTCCATAAATGGAGCGATGACACTCGTCTATGATTATCATATCAAAGTAGTCATGTGGCAGATTTGGATTAGTCGGCAACGCTACTTCTTCTATAGGTTCGTTCTCGTCATCATCTTCACAATCCTCAATTGCGTCTCCTTTCAAGAATGAGAATAGGCGCTGTATTGTGGAAATAATCACGTTGCTGTCTGAAGGAATCGAAGATGACCGAAGGCGATTGACTGTAAAGATAGTGTTGAAAGCCTCTCCGTTTTCAGTCAGGCGGAAAGTACCAAACTCTCCTTCTGCCTGTTTGCCTAAATTATTCCTGTCAACAAGGAATAAAACTCGACGCATAGGAGTGTATGACAGCATTCGGTAGGCTGTAAGACAAGCGGTATAAGTCTTTCCTGCACCGGTGGCAAGTACCATCAATGCCCGTTTTTGTCCCGATCGGAAACTCTTTTCCAACTCTTTTATAGCTTCGTATTGGCAATCACGCAAGCCTTTCTTACGCAAAGTAGGAAGTCCGGCAAAATAATCATTTATCCCTAACTTTTTAACCAATTCGTGAGGTGTCGGGATAGTCATTATTTGTTTGAAATAATGGTCTTGTTCTCGGAAATCACAAAAGTATAATTCCTTTCCGTTGGATGTGAATATAAATGGCAGTGGCTTTTGATATGTCTGATATATATTAGGTACGCTTCTGGCATATAAGGCTGCCTGTTCGCATACTATAGAGGAAAAAGCATCTGTTTCTTCACGTTTGGCTTCAAGTACTCCGACAGCCTTTCCGTTTATAAAAAGAAAATAATCTGCCTCGAGATTACCTTTTAGTAGCCCTTCCCTTATTGCGACGGCTGTACAAGTCGGTTCATAATCATCCCTATTGATTACCTCCCAACCTGCATCTGTAAACCACTGGTCAATTTTCTGCCTTGCTTTCTCTTCCGGAGTCATATTCTGATAATTTTCTATTATGAGAAGTTTGGTAACTTACAAAGATAGTGAATTTTATTTAGTAATTTGAAAAATAAACAGCTTCAGTTTGCATAAAATTATTGAGAATTACTTAGTACTACAGGTTTATTTTCTCCGGAAAGGTGAAATGTAATTTTGGGAAAATTTCTAAATTTGCGTCTCGAAAGAATATAGTAATATGAAAAAAGCCAACAAATCGACGTTGCACGGCATTTTGCTGATTGTATTGTTCTCGTTTTCTGCGTTTTATATCGCGGAATTCGATTTTGTGAAAAAACTGTCGCTCAGCCCTCTGATTGTGGGTATCATACTCGGTATGATATATGCCAACAGCCTTAGGAACAATCTTCCGGACACCTGGGTGCCGGGTATCAAATTCTGTTCGAAACAGATTCTCCGTCTCGGTGTGATACTTTATGGATTCAGACTGACTTTCCAGCAGGTGCTTGAAATCGGTCTTCCGGCGATAGCGGTGGATTTGATTATCGTGGCGGGTACGCTGCTGCTCGGAGTGCTTTTCGGCAGGCTGATCAAGGCTGACAGGGATACTTCGCTGATGACTGCGACCGGAAGTGCGATATGCGGTGCCGCGGCAGTGCTCGGTGCGGAGCCTGTCGTAAAATGCGAACCTCATAAGACGGCCGTTGCTGTGACTACTGTGGTGATTTTCGGCACGCTGTCGATGTTTCTGTATCCGGTGATGTACCGCAGCGGACTGCTTGACGGAATGACGGACAAGCAGGTGGCAGTCTATGTCGGCTCAACTCTGCATGAAGTCGCCCATGTGGTCGGAGCGGGAAATGCGATTGATGCTGCAGGCGGAAATGTGGCTGATGCGGCGACCATCACCAAGATGATCAGGGTGATGCTGCTTGCTCCGGTGCTGCTGATTATGGGTTTTGTGCTTGACAGAAAACATGGTGGAAAGGCTGCTGCGACCGGTAAGAAAGAGAAAAGGAAAATCACCGTGCCGTGGTTCGCTTTCTGGTTTCTTGTTGTAATCTGTATCAATTCGCTGCTTCAGGGCACATCGTTTATTCCTGCGGATGTGCTGACTGCGGGAACTGATATGATAAACAGTTTCGATACTTTTCTTTTGACCATGGCTATGACGGCCTTGGGTGCGGAGACCAGTTTCGACAAGTTCAGACAGGCGGGTGCGAAGCCTTTCCTGCTTGCGGGTATGCTTTATATCTGGCTTGTGGGCGGTGGCTATCTGATTGTGAAATGGATTGTGTAGCCGGCAGTTGTCCTGAATTTTGTGGCAGTTTGCAAGTAGTTTGATAATAGAATTTGGTAATTTGAAAAAAATGCATCGGAATTTTTTGAGAATTACTGATAAAAAATAACAATATGGCTGTAAAGAAAAAACAGACTGATGGGCTTACGCGCGATGAGCGTTTTGCCGGGATTACCGGCTGGTGCAGTGCAAATATGCCGGATGCACAGTCGGAACTGCAATATGATTCTGCGTTTCATCTGCTGATAGCGGTGATTTTGTCGGCCCAGTGTACGGACAAAAGGGTGAATGTATATACACCGGAACTTTTCAGGCGTTATCCTGAGCCTGCAGACCTGGCTGTGGCAAGTTTTGATGAGGTGTACGGGCTGATCAAGTCGATTTCATTCCCAAACAACAAGGCGAAGCATCTCATCGGTATGGCTCAGCGCCTGGTTTCGGATTTCGGCGGTGAGGTGCCGTCGGATATAGACGCGCTGCAGACCTTGCCTGGCGTGGGGCGGAAAACAGCAAATGTCATTGCCGCGGTGATTTATGACAAGCCCGTCATCGCTGTCGATACTCATGTGTTCCGTGTGGCACGCCGTCTTGGATTGTCTGACGGCAAGACTGTCGAGGCTGTGGAGAAGGATGTGACGGCCGGTTTTGCGCCGGAGCTTAGGCCGCGAGCCCATCACTGGCTTATCCTGCACGGACGTTATGTATGTACTGCCCGCAAGCCGCATTGTGATGAGTGTGGACTCGCTCAGTGGTGCCTGATGCGGAATGTGCAATTAGCAATTAGCAATTAGTAATTAGTAATTAGTAGAATAGTAATGGGCAATTGGCATCATGAGCGGGAATTTTGGGTTATCACCCCGGCGGAGCGTTCCATGTTGTCATTTCGACTGGGCTCTTTCGTTTGTCATTCCGACCGAGCGCTCTCATTTGTCATTCCGACCGAGTGCTCTCATTTGTCATTCCGACCGAGCGTAGCGAGTGGAGGAATCTTTGCAATTTGTAATTAGTTCCACAATAATTGGCAATGATCAATTTACAATCGGCCTTCAATAATTTGCTGTGATGAAGGATGTATTTCATATTATGAACGGATGGCGGACTGAGGATTTCGACCGTTTTACCAATCCGTTTCGCTATGCCCCTCATGAGGCTGTGGTGCAGGCTGCAGGCGAGCTTATGTCCCGTATCACCGCAGAGCCGGATTTGTCGGAAGTTTTTGCCGAGGGCAAGATGCTCGGTGTCCTTGTTGTTGGAAAATCGATGGACGACAATACAAAACGTATTTTGGGGCATAGTCTGGGAAAATATGCGGAAGGCAGTTCAGAAAACAGCCGGAATAATATTGTTTGTCATGAACTGAAAAGTAGTGAAGGGAAATCGGCTTTGCAAATCGGATATCTGGCTGCGTTTTCCGGAAATGCCGGAGGAAAATCATGCCTTGACGGTTTTGTCCCGCCGGTTTTCGATTTGGGCGAGCCGGGAGGGGAGTACCGCCGCAGGGAAGCTGAAATCACAGAAATAAATCACGAAATCAAGGCAATTCAGGAGTCGGACAAATTTCTTGCGCTACAGGAGACAGTGGCAGGACTGCGTGAGGAGGGCGAGAGGGAAATATCGGCATTCAAGGCACGTGCCGTATTGAACAAGCTGCGCCGTGACAGACTCAGGAACGAGGCTTCCGATGGTGATGACCTGTCTGTCTTAACCGCTGAAAGCCAGAGAGAAAAGGCGGATTTGCGGCGTCTCAAACAGTTTTGCGCGGATAGAATTGCAATGGCGGAAAGGGTACTGAAGGAATACGAGGACAGGATTGCAGAACTCAAAGCCCGCCGGAGCGAAATGTCAGAGGCTCTGCAGAATTGGATTTTCGAACAATATAGGGTACATAATGCATCCGGCGAAGAGAAAAGCATAAGGGAATTGTTTGCAGCTCAGGGACTTGTACCACCGGGAGGGACGGGAGAATGCGCGGCTCCCAAGTTGCTTGAATATGCCTACAGATACGGTTTCAAACCTCTCGCCATGGGAGAATTTTGGTACGGCAGGTCACCGGATACCGCCGTTCGCAACCATGCTGCATTCTACCCTTCATGCACATCCAAATGCGGACCTCTTCTTGGCTTTATGCTGCAGGGACTTGAGGTTGAGGATACCATGTGCGACAATGGTCTTGGTTCTGAGTCCGGTACTGATAATGTTTCATCGGGCAGTCCGGATGTTGCGGCTGGTATAGGCGAGAAAGATACGGGTGAAGCGGATTGTATAAAAAATGCTTCCATCTGCCGGGCTGGAATTGAAGTGCTGTATGAAGACGCTGACATAATTGTGGTGAACAAGCCTGCCGGCATGCTTTCAGTGCCCGGGCTGGCTGAAAATGTAATCTCTGCAAAGGAACTTCTCTCCAGGACTTGGGGTGAAATTCTCGAAGTCCACCGTCTGGACATGGATACCTCCGGTGTGCTCATCTTTGCAAAAAATGCCGAAACCCAGACTAAGCTCCGGGCCCAATTTGAGACCCAAAAGGTGGAAAAGACCTACATAGCTATACTTGACAGCAATAAGGAAATTCCGGACGAAGGCACGATAGGCTTGCCCCTCTCTCCTGACTATGACGAGAGACCGAGACAGAAAGTGGACCATGCCGCCGGGAAAAGAGCTGTGACACGTTATAAAGTACTTGAGCGAAAGCACGGCCGCATCCGTATGGAATTGTATCCTCAGACCGGCCGCACCCACCAGCTCCGTGTGCATTGCGCCCACCACCTCGGACTCGGCAGTCCCATCTTGGGCGACAAACTCTATGGCAGCCCTGCAGCCCCACGCCTTTACCTCCACGCCCGTAGCATCCGCTTCCGTCATCCCTCCGATGGCAGACCCCTCCATTTCTCCTGCCCCGAAGACTTCTGATTTTCGGTGTTTTCCATTATTCCATAGAAATTCTTGAGCTAATTCATAATTTCAATGGAAATCATATTGTTTGAATGGTATCTGATTGAAATTTATTCATTACTTTTGCAATGTATGGGGAAATAATTCATGAACAGCAAGCCAGATGTCTGAATATGGAGGATGGGTTGCAATAGCAAATCTCAAAATAATGAGAGTGTTTTACTTGTCTTACCCAAAAGGTCACGCACTGCGTGACCAATTCAGAATTGAAAGACTATAAGAATAGCATTATCTACGGGTATGCCACCGGTAAGAAAAGAGTTTGAGCCATGAAAGCAGACGATAAAAAATTACTGTTGCAATTAATTCGGCAGCACAAAGAATTGGGAATATCGAATCAGATAGATTACGACAAATTCTATCTTTACTCGATTATCACCCATTCCACAGCTATCGAGGGCAGCACAGTGACAGAAGTTGAAGCCCAGCTTCTGTTTGACGAGGGTATTACCGCAAAAGGTAAACCGATGGTTGAGCAGTTGATGAACCTTGACCTGAAAAATGCCTACGAATATGGCAGAGAATGGATAAAAAGTCACGAAGATATCACTATTGACACCCTGATTACGCTGGCTTCCAAAGTTATGGCAAGGACTGGCTCTGAATATAATTCTTTGGGCGGTCATTTTGATGCGTCAAAAGGAGAATTGCGTAAACTGAATGTGACTGCCGGAGCCTGTGGCCGCTCGTATATGAATTGGATGAAAGTGCCTCAGAAACTGGAAGTATTTTGTAATGAACTTAATGCCCGCCGTAAAGCACTTGATGCTAATGATATTGTAGCTATATACGAACTGAGTTTTTGGGCTCATTACGAACTTGTGACCATTCATCCTTGGGCTGACGGGAATGGTAGGACCTGCCGTCTGCTGATGAATCTTTTGCAAATGGAATACGATGTATTGCCGACAAAGGTTTTGAAGGAAGATAAGGGAGAGTATATTCAAGCTTTAATCGACACAAGAGAAAAGGATGATATAGAAATATTCCTTGATTGCATGACAGAGTTACATTGCACTCATTTGAAACATGATATCGAACAGTATGTAAAGTCGGTAGAGTTGGTCGATAAAATAGATTTAGTCAAGAAAATGGTCGATAAATGGTCACTAAAGCCATCTCTTTCCGAGAAATTGGTCGACATTTTACTATTTATGGCCGATAAAGACGAAATAAAAACCGAAACTATTGTCAGTGCTTTTGGCTTTACCGGAACAACAGCCAAACGTTATCTCCGTCAATTGACAGAATTCGGTTATCTGGAAGCCCACGGAGGCAATAAAAACAGAACCTACTCTAAAAAAGATTGATCACATATCATGGCAGGATGGGCAGTATCGTCGGGAAATTCAACAGGCAGAAGGGCGAACAATCGCTGTTCCGTTTCATGCAGGGCATCATAGGACAGTTGAAGCAGCTTGGCAAAGTCCGCACATCCGAAACCTATATGGCTGCATTGTCCAGTTTTATGAAGTTCCGTGAGGGACATGATATACTCTTGTGCGAAATAGACGGCAACACTATGATGCTTTACGAAGCCTGGCTCAAAGGCAAGGGCATCTGCCCCAACACGGTTTCCTTTTATATGCGCATACTCCGCGCCGTTTACAACCGTGCAGTGGAAAAGGAACTGACGGAACAGAAGCATCCTTTCAAACACGTTTACACGGGCATCGGGAAGACGGTAAAACGCGCCATCCCGTTGAAAGCCATCAAGCACATCAAGGAACTTGACCTGAGCCTGAAACCGCATCTGGACTATGCAAGGGATATGTTCCTCTTCTCCTTTTATACCCGTGGCATGTCATTCATTGATATGGCCTATCTGAAAAAATCGGACTTGAAGAACGGAATCATCACGTATCGTAGAAGAAAGACCGGACAGCAGCTCACAGTCAAATGGGAGAAGTGCATGGAAGACATTATCGCCAAGTACGGCGAGAATACGACCACCCGCTATCTCTTGCCGATAATTACAAACCCCTGTTCCGATGAACGGACACAATACCGTAATGCTATCTGCCGTATCAATGTGGCGTTGAAGGAAGTCGCCGGTCTGGCAGGATTGAA
The DNA here is from genome assembly GCA_051870215.1 of Candidatus Cryptobacteroides sp. Taxonomy (GTDB): domain Bacteria; phylum Bacteroidota; class Bacteroidia; order Bacteroidales; family UBA932; genus Cryptobacteroides. The sequence goes on from JBJEBQ010000036.1 coordinate 7,261, forward strand.
CATACCGCTGACCATGCACGTTGCACGCCATTGTTGGGCGAGTGTTGCCAAAAGCAAGAACATCCCTCTTTCAGTCATCAGCGAGGGCATGGGACATGATTCGGAAGAGACCACACGCATCTATCTCGCATCGCTTGATACAAGCGTGGTGGACAAGGCAAACAGCCTTATACTGAAAGATTTCTGACCGGATATTTATGGCGAAACGTGTTGATCGAAAAACACATCTCTTGATAAGAGATATAGTTTACCTTACAAAGGTACGCATAATATTTCAAATAACGTGTCTATTCCTCATTTATAATGAAATATGAAAGATAATTTGCGATAATCTGTTTCGTAAATCCTTCCAATCGAGTTCCTATAGCGCTGATTATTAGCGTTTATTCCTTCGGGATATATCTCTTATCAAGAGATACTCATAAACCCGATATAAAATGCCTGTTGAAGTTGATATATTGGAAGATAGTATCTTTCGGCTTTCTCCCGAACTGTTGAATATCCTGCTCAAAGACCATACAACGAGCAAGGCGGATATTCAGCGCAATATCTTTTGGGCTACTTCCGATTATGAATATCTGGGCGAAGGGTATCAATATGATTCGCCAATTCTTCCCTGTCTTATTACCGGAGATAACGGGCATGTCATCATGCCGCGTATCCTCAAAAGTCGTGACACCCAAACCGCACGTTCGCGAGAAATGGCAGAGGTGTTCACTCCGTCATGGATATGCAATGCGCAGAACAACCTGATCGATGAAGCATGGTTTGGAAGAAATGATGTGTTCAATAAGGAGTATACCGATGAACAGGGTTGTCATCGGTGGAGCCCCAACTCAGAGAAAATTCAATTTCCGGAAGGCAAGACTTGGAAAGACTATGTACGTGACAACCGGCTGGAGATAACCTGCGGGGAAGCCCCTTATATCGTCAGTCGCTATGACACCACAACGGGAGAGACCATTCCTATTGAGGAACGCATCGGTTTGCTTGACCGCAAGTTACGGGTTGTAGGCGAAAACACGGAAACTTCCGGCGAATGGTTGGAATGGGCGCAGGAAGCATATAAGAGCATTTTTGCTTACGAATGGCAAGGCGACAATTTGCTGATTGCCCGTGAATCAATGCTTATCTCCTTTATCGAATACTATCAACAAAAGTTCGGCAAGCGACCCTTGTTGAAATCCATCAATTATATCGCCTACATCATTTCGTGGAACGTCTGGCAGATGGACGGGCTTAAAGGTGTCGTGCCGAACAGTTGCGGTGAACGCCGGACTATTGTAGCCGACTTGTTCGGGACAAGGGAAGAAGTCAGTCAGTGCGAAGGCTGTCAGAAAGATGATATCCGCAGGCACAACGGTATCTATTGCCAAATCAAGGACTGGCGGGCCAAAGACCCTGAAACGGGAAAAATGGGAAAACGAATCCGATTTATCGACCTCATAAAATAGTGCAGTATGAAATTCACATCTTCACTAAAATTAAAACTGATATATGTGTTCCGCATCAATGATGCTGCACATAGGGGATGCCTGAAGGTGGGCGAGGCCACTTGTGACAATGACAATGTTTTCGGTCTTGCTCCAAACAGCAAGGCTCTCAACGAGTCCGCGAAGAAACGCATCAATCAATATACACAAACGGCAGGTATCGCCTATGACCTATTATATACGGAGCTTACCATATACAACAGCAAAAAGGGTTTGTGTTCTTTCAACGACAAGGAAGTGCATGGCGTTTTGGAACGTTCCGGCATCAGAAAAAAGATATTTGATACAGAGAACAAGGCCAACGAGTGGTTCATCACCGACCTTGAAACCGTCAAGCGGGCAATTACAGCCGTGAAGGAAGGACGGGAGTCGTTGTCTTCGGCCGAGGTATCTCATGACCAAACGCCGATTGTGTTCCGTCCCGAACAACAGGAGGCTATTGAAAAGACAAAGAAGCAGTTCAGGAAAAGTAACCAGATGCTTTGGAATGCCAAGATGCGTTTCGGCAAGACATTGTCGGCCTTGCAGGTGGTAAAAGACATGAATTTCAGCCGCACTTTGATTCTTACCCATCGCCCCGTGGTGGATAGCGGCTGGTTCGAGGATTTCGGCAAGATATTCTATGACTGTCCCTGTTTTGCATACGGCTCAAAGAACAATGGTGACAGCCATGCTTCACTTGAAATGAGAGCAAAACAGGGCAAATGCCAATATGTGTATTTCGCTTCCATGCAAGATTTGCGCGGTTCTGAACTTGTGGGCGGCAACTTCGACAAGAACAATGAAGTGTTTGCCACAGCTTGGGATTGCATCATCGTGGACGAGGCGCACGAAGGGACACAGACGGAACTCGGCAAGGCTGTCATGCAGGAACTGACAAAAGCAAATACCAAGATACTGCGACTTTCCGGCACTCCGTTCAATCTGTTGGATGACTTCAAGGAGGACGAGATTTATACCTGGGACTATGTGATGGAGCAACGGGCAAAGGCTTCATGGGATTTGACCCATTTCGGTGATCCGAATCCATACGCCTCTCTACCCACGATGAACATCTATACATACGACCTCGGGCGGTTGCTCCATGAGTTCGTTGATGAAGATGTGGCTTTCAACTTCCGTGAGTTTTTCCGGGTCAATGAAGCCGGAAACTTTATCCACGAAAAAGATGTGAAGGCATTTTTGAATCTTATCTCTAAGGAGGACAAGGACAGTTGCTATCCGTTTGCCAACGAAGAATACCGCAACATTTTCCGTCATACGCTATGGATGTTGCCGGGTGTGAAGGAGGCTCGTGCCATGAGTGCTTTACTGCAATCACATCCTGTATTCCAGCATTTCAAGGTGGTGAATGTGGCAGGAGACGGTGATGAGGACGAAGAGAGCAAGGATGCGCTTGCTGCGGTGGAAGAAGCCATCGGCAAAGACCCTGATGCCACCCGTACCATTACCTTGTCTTGCGGACGATTGACCACGGGTGTCAGTGTCAAGGCGTGGACGGGCGTATTCATGTTGTCCGGCTCTTATAATACCGCTGCATCAAGTTATATGCAGACCATCTTCCGTGTGCAGACGCCTGCCACCATCAACGGTCGCGTCAAGGAACAGTGTTATGTGTTTGACTTTGCGCCGGACAGGACACTGAAAGTCATTGCCGAGACAGCAAAGATTTCATCCAAGGCAGGAAAGACCAGCGGCAATGACCGTAAGATTATGGGCGAGTTCCTGAACTTCTGTCCGGTTATCTCCATCGAAGGCTCCAAGATGAGCCAGTTCGATGTTCCCAAAATGTTAGAACAGCTAAAGAAGGTTTATGTGGAGCGAGTTGTCCGCAACGGTTTTGAGGACAGGAGCCTGTATAATGACGAGCTGATGAAACTCAATGACTTGGAATTGCAGGAGTTTGACGACCTGAAAAAGATTATCGGCCAGACCAAGGCAATGCCTAAGACCAATCAGGTGGACATCAACAACCAAGGACTGACCGATGAGCAATACGAGGAACTTGAAGACCTTGAAAAGAAATCCAAGAAGAGAGGCAAGGACAAGCAACCTTTGACGGAAGAGGAGAAGAAACGTCTTGAAGAATTGAAAAAGAAAAAGAACAACCGCGAGGCTGCCATTTCCATTCTTCGGGGTATCTCCATCCGCATGCCTTTGCTGATTTATGGAGCAGAACTACAAGATGAATCACAGGAAATTACGATTGACAACTTCGCTTCACTCATCGACCCGCAATCGTGGGAGGAGTTCATGCCCAAGGGCGTGACCAAGCAGAAGTTCAACAGCATCAAGAAATACTATGACCCGGAAATATTCTGTGCGGCAGGCAAGCGCATCCGTGCCATGGCTCGTGCAGCGGACAAACTGAGCGTGGAGGAACGCATCGAGCGTATAACGGATATATTTAGCACGTTCCGTAATCCCGACAAAGAAACGGTGCTTACGCCTTGGCGTGTGGTGAATATGCACCTTGGCGATTGTTTGGGTGGATATAACTTCTTTGAAAAGGGGTATGAAACCACTTTGTCCGAGCCTCGTTTCATTGATCGTGGCGAAGTGACTGCCAATGTGTTTGCCCCGGATTCACGAATTCTTGAAATCAATTCCAAATCCGGATTATACCCTTTATATATGGCATACAGCATTTACCGCGCAAGGGTCAAGGACTCCCTGTTTTCGGTGTATAGTATTGAGGATGAACGGCGCATTTGGGACAAGGTAGTGGCTGAAAACATTTTCGTCATCTGCAAAACTCCGATGGCAAAAAGCATCACCAAACGCACCCTTATAGGCTTCCGAAAAGCAAAGGTAAACACCCGATATTTCGAGGACTTAATCAATCAAATCAAAAACAAACCGGAACATTTTATCAAGCAGATAGATAAATTTATCACAGAAAGAACAGGAATAAAGAATATGAAAATCAATGCGATAGTGGGTAATCCACCGTATCAGATAATAACAGAACGGACAAGCGACACTCCGGTTTACAACT
>JBJEBQ010000037.1:0-11609 GCA_051870215.1 Candidatus Cryptobacteroides sp.
ATATCCTCCTATAACCCACAAAAATAAGGTTTTTATTGCAGATTTACAAAAATGAACTGTTATTTTCAGATAATGCAGAACTAAGAAATGAATGAACCCGCCCTCTGCATTTTGAACAGGAAGGCGGGTGTGTTTAGGGAAGGCGTAGGATTGTTTACTTACGGTTGTAAACGAAAATTTCGTCTTTGTCTACAGTTTCCATAATCAATTGTTTATCCTCAATCTTTACCTTATAGCCTGCACCCCATGACGTGCCGTCGGAATATTTTCCTGACAAAGTGTTTCCTGTCAGACTCCACGTGCCTGAAAACTCACGTGCGCGTCCGTCACCGAGTATCTGGCTCAAAGAGAAAGTCTTGTCAGAACGAAAATCCAGAAACACGCTCACTTCATACCCGCCTATCTGTACCGATTTTGTCTGCATGTCAACAAGTTCCCAATTCCCGACGATATCGACATTCTGAGTTTGCTTATTCTCCTTTTCACAGCCCGAAACAGACAGGATGAGTGCGGCCGCAATGGCTAGATATAATAAAATACGTTTCATAATGCATTCATTGGTTTATAGTTGAACCTTAGAGCCATCCGCCGTTGTCCGACTTGAACGAACGGGAAATTATGCTGATTTCCTGAGTCACAGCCATTCCTCCCGGAGGGTTGCTTCCGCCGCCGAGACTGCTTCCGCCTCCGACTGCTGTGATTTTGATTTTGCCTGCACCTGCCTTTGTCGGATGTACATAGAGCCTTCCGTACTTCACTTCCGGATTCTCCGCCAGGCCGAGAGCCTCTCTGTCCGCATCACTCACTTCAACGGAAAGATAGGTCAGACTTACAGAAGCGGAACCGAAATAATCCGAGATATCAAGCCACTGTTTCCTGCCGGTTTCTGCAAGCAGACAAGGAATGCCCTCGATATTCATCATCAGTTTCCATGCGTCAATGCTGCCGGTTCCCATCCGGTGATAGTACGGAGCCATTGCCAGGGCAGGTCTTGCATTCTTGTAGTATGTCTTCTGCTGTGTGGCTCCTATCCTTGTGTCAATGTCGTTTGCAGAAGCCAAAATCATTTCCTTGAAACGCTCGCGGGTGAAAGTCTTCCCGAGCTTTTTGGCGTAAGAAAGACCGAGTGCAACGACACCTGACACGTGAGGGCAGGCCATTGAGGTACCCTGCATATATCCGTAGTCGGTGTTTTTGTTCTCTGAAGTCAAAGTCGAAAGTACTGCGCATTTCTCATAATTCGGGCCCAGATAATACTCTCCGCCAGGAGCGGTAATGTTGCAGCCGGGACCGTAATTGGTGTAATAGGCCGGAAGATAATCAGGGCCGAAAGCGGATACACTGATGATGTCGTGATATGCCCCTGGGTAATGTGCAAATGAGTGTGACTCATTTCCTGCGGCAAAAACCGCAATGTTCCCATCAAGCACAGGGTTGTTTCCGCTTGCCTCAAAATAATGGATTGCATCGATTTCCGCCGAGCCCTGACGCCTTACATAATCATCGTCGGAAGCAAACTGCGAAGAATATCCGAATGAACATGAAATGATTGACGCTCCGTTGTCCGCAGCATATTTGATGGCACGTGAAGATACCGTTACGCTGCCTCCTGTGTTGCCCGAGAAAATCTGACAAGACATGATCCGGCAGCCGTCCCCTCTGCCTGAGCCGCCTGCAACACCGGATACACCTATACCGTTGTTGTTAACTGCAGCAATAGTTCCTGCACAGTGTGTACCATGACTTACATCACCATCCTTGCCCCATGAAACTGCTCCACCAGCCGCAAAATTGTAGCCGTAGATGTCGTCTACATAGCCGTTGCCGTCGTCATCTACGCCTGCCGTGCCGTTCAGCTCGGCTTCATTGACCCACATATTGGCACTAAGGTCCGGATGGGTGTATTTCACGCCTTCGTCCACAACTGCAACGATAATGTCAGGATCTCCACAGGTGAGAGATGACCACACATCTTTAACATCGATGTCCGCACCTCTGTATACATTAGTGGCAATGGAGGCGTTTCCTGTGTTATTGTAGTGCCACTGGTCAACAAGCATAGGGTCGTTGAAAGTGCCTGTGACAACGTCTCCAACCGCCTTTGTTGTCACCTCTGTGCTGCCGTTGTACGGAAATACGGTGCAGTCAGACGCCTTCTTGGCAATGCAGCAATACTCGACGGTCGAGACTTCTGCGATTTCGCAAAGTCCGGATACTGTCATGTCAAATTCCGCCTCATCAGCAATATTCACTATATACCAGCGGTCAAGACCGAACTGCTGTTCAAGCGCTTTCCTGGCCGGAACGGAATTGAACAGAGGTTCAACGGAAAGAACCTGCTCTGAAACCCTCTGCAGAAGACCTTCATCAGGAGTTTTTGAAAATTTGACAAGTACCGAGCTTCTGTCATACTCGTCTCCCAAGCTGACGACTTTTGTCGAAAGGGAGCTCTGAGGCGTATCTGTGCCGGTTCCTCCAATGTTTTCCTCCTGCACACAGGAGACGGTCAAAAGGAACAGGGCTGCGCCAAATGCAGATAATAATACTTTGTTTCTATTCATAATTCTATGTTTTAGTCAAAACAAGGGATTGTACCAAAATAGTTTTGTCACAATCCCTTGTTCATATTAAGACATGGTTCGTCTATCTGAGGATATTCTTATCAGCCTTGAAAGATATTTCTTTGTTGTTTTTGTCTTTCCTGACAGAACTGATATTTGAAGTTGTCATTTCAACAGGATGAATCTCTCTTTCATAAGAGACGTATGTTTTCTGTCCTACTGAAAGAATGGCTTTCCCGAATTCTTTGCCGGATTTTACTACAGCGCCCTTACGGTTGACTGACATGGTCCTTGCTTCTTCACTTGGCGTGTATGCTGATGGAAGTATAAGTTTGAACTGTCCATTAGTATTACCATAGTAAACCTTGCCTCCGTTGGCAACTCCAAGTGCCTTAACAGGGAACGTTATAACACCATCGTTAAGAGTACCGAACAATCCCATAGATTCAACTTCTTCAGGTGTTTTGCCGTTGGCCATGTAATAATAAGCCATACTCAAGACAGAGAGATCGCCGACGCCCCAGTTAAGACCTGTCGATTGAAGACCGAACCATACACGATCAGGAACATTTGCATAAATTACAAGGTTATAGTCGCAGCTTGTATCCCAATCACCAGGTCCGTTATAAGGATATGCTGAACCATAAGGGTTGATGATTCTATACTTGCCTGGGGTTTCCTCACTTTCTTCAACCTCCACTTCGTATGAAACAACGCCAAGACCTTCGAACATAGGGCCAATCATGTCCTCTGTATAGAGGCCGGTGCCAAGAGATTTCCATACTTCCGGATATTTTGCCGTCGTGTACTCAACAGCTTCGAATGTTGCTTTGGTGCCATTGGTTGCCCATACAACGAGAGTGTAGCTTGTGTTGTCTTTAAGATTGGTCATCAGAGAATAGAATCCTCCGACTGCCTTCATCTCATCGAGAATGTCAGCTGAAACAGATGAATTGGTCTCTTCATCTTCATATCTGAGGTCTGACAATACTGCATCCATTCCGAATTTGTCAACAGTTGCAGTCGTATACAACCCGACTTTGACATCTGTAGCATCCTCTCCCACAGAGACATAATAGCCTAAAGAATTGTACACATTGTGTCCGGCACTTTCGTATCTTTTCGGAGTGTCCTCAACGCCGACAGTCAGCTTGACATCAACACTGCTGTCATCAGCTGCAATATAATTCAAAACTATGCTTGTGCTCTCCTGCATTTCCCCGTCCTTGTCAAACGCACCGGCAATCACAGTATAAGTGCCTGAAGTCTCAAATGAAACAGCCGTTGACGAGTAATTCTTTGCTGTAGTCTCGTCAAATTCAAACTCTGTTATTTCATTAATGTTTTCAGCGGTATTGTCTTCAATTGAAGCTAAAAGTTCCTCTAACTGGTTAGGTGTAGGCTTGCCCTCAACTGCAATGTATTTTATTTTGGCAACGTCAATACCGGTCTCAAAGAACAAAGGCATCTGACCTTCTTCAGGATAGTCGCTTTCAACAGCAATACCATAGTCAACCCTGACAAAGCCTGGAGCAATATATAGGTCTGCCGTTGTAAGCTGAGGTCCATCTCCAAATGCCCAACCGCTTCCTGTGGCTTTGCCTCCATTTGTGAGAAAAATACAGTCGGCCAAATAGAAACCGCCATTGCCGTCATAATACGGCTGGTTGAAACCGTTCTTGGCAATCCACTTAGGCTGCCAGTCAAAGTACTCGGCTCCACTGTCTGCTGTGCTTCCCCATCCATAGTAGCTGTCATAGAATGCAGCGACATCGCCGACTGCAACTTTCAATCCATCAGTTCTTGTAACAAATTCCTGCTGAGGAACATACAGATTGTTTGTTGCAGTGTTCCAGTAGAATATGTAATCCAAAGGCTCCTGATCTTTAACGAAATTGAATACTCTGGTCAATTTGCAGTACCTGATATTCGTATATGCTGTCTCATAATAAGACATCTCTGTTTCAACAGATTGAACAGTAGAAACGTTGAGAAGAGTTCTCGTAGTCAGTACACCACCTGCAGTCGCCTCCGTGGCACCTTTTCCGAAGAATTTCTTCCACTCGACACACATGACTTTGAAATCAAAGTTGCATGCTCCTGAGGTATATTTTGAAGCATATTGCGGATCAGAAATCGACAATGACAAACTATAGGTGATACCTGTCTTGATTTTAGGGAATTTGATAAGCAAATTCGTCTCTGTCTGGCCGTCTTCGAAAGCTATCTCCCCACAAGTAAATTCCTCTGGTGTATCCGTTATAATTTCATAAGGTACCTTGATTGCATCTTTGGTCTTGCTTCTGGTTACGGATATAACTATCTCCTTCTCCATTGAAGGGTCATAGGTATGACTGCCGGATGCCTCCTGTACCGGGAAGTAGACGCCGTAGCATCCTTCCAAATCCGCTTCGCCCGGCTTGTGCTCCTGTTCTTTCACGCAGGAAAGGGCAGCGAAAGCTACAGTGGCTATAGCAAATATTTTGAATATATTTTTCATTTCAACAAAATTTTAAATCATTTAAATCGAAATTAATCTGTGACACCGTCTCTGAGGTTTCCGTTCTGGCCTGCAACAGGTGCATCACCTTCCGTGTTGTCCACGATACCGAAGTTGGTATTGAGCTCGTCAGTACAGAAACGGAGCAGAAGCCAGCCGTCAGTAGGGTTGAAGTTGATCTGGAATGCTTCAGGGAAATTGCTTTTCTTCCCTTCGTGGAAACGAACAAAAGGTTTCTGGAGACGGCGGAGGTCTGAAGTCGAGAAGCCTTCACCCCAAAGCTCGACCCTTCTCTGGAACCATACTTCATCAAGGAAATTTGCAGCTGCCTCAACGTTGTATTCAGGGTCACGGTATGTCTTCACGAAATCAGAAAGGACTTTCTTGCCTTCTGCCTCCTTGCCGCTTCTATAAAGAGCCTCCGCCTGGATGAGAAGCATTTCCTCGACTCTCATGAAAGGCCAGTCTTCTTCATTGAGGACAGTACCAGGAGTTATACAGCCGAATTTAACGTTTGTATAAGGGAGATAAATCAACTTGTTGTCAGATTCTTCTGTAGCGATTTCCTGGCCTACGAATGTACCGCTTGTACCGTCGGCATTCGACCAGTTCCATCTTAATCCGTCAAGAAGAGGTGAATAGAGTTCTTCATTGACCCACCATCCTTTGCGGACGTCAGACTCGGGAATCTTCGCATAAAGAAGATTGTTGATACAAGAATAGGTCTGTGTCCCCGGTGCATATCCGTTCTCGGAGAAAGACCTGATCCATGCTGAAGCGGTCGCAAACGGATATGTCTGGGCAACTGCCGGAGTCATGTCGTAGCCCCAGAGCCAGTTGCTTTCGTTGATGTCGAAGAAGTATGGCTTCGATACATCGGCGATAGAAGCCGGTGTGTAGCCTTCTGCTGCTTTTGCAGCATCCTCAGCAGCCTCGGCATACATGCCCATATCAAGATAAGCGCGTGCTCTCAGACCGTAAGCGACCTTTTGGTCGATTTTGCTTTTGTCCGGGCGGGTATAACCGTCAAGATATTCAATTGCTGTCGTAAGGTCTTCAACAATCAGGTCGTAAACCTCTTTTACAGTTGCACGGGGGTTATTGGTAAAATCAATTTCCTCAGTTGTCACGATAGGAACGCAAGGTTTGTCTGCGGCAATCTGATAGTTGAACTGGTAGTAAGGTGCAAGGTTGAGATAGCAGAATGCGCGGATTGCGTATGCCTGCGCTGCCTTGGATTTGATGTCCGCTGAAGTCTCGGCTGTAATCTCGCCGTACATCTTCAGAAGGTCGTTTGCACGGCCGAGTTCATCGTAGCAGCCGCGGTAGCGGATGTACGGATTCGCGTAGTCGGCATTGCGTGAAGAATACTCCATACAAGTCGAGAACCAGTTGTAGTTGTTGTCCGCAGTCACGATATCAACACCTTCAAGGTCGTTTGAGAATGCCATCATGATGAAACCGAAGTCATCAGGACGTTTTGAAGAGAATCTGCCGAATGAAAGAGGATCTCCCAATTTGGTGTACATACCTGAAAAAGAAGCATCTCCCCTCGCCGGAACAGTGTTTATTGTCTCCTGAAGCTGGGATTCAAGAACTGTACCGCCTTCCGGAACGATTTCATCCATGTCGCAGGACAAAACCAGGGCACTTGCGATAGCAAGAACTGAAATATATTTTAATGTTTTCATTGCTGATTCTTTTTAATTAGAATGTTAATGTAATACCGCCGGTAATGTTTCTCATTGCAGAATAAGCACCTGAGTTAAGTCCTGAGCCGGAAGTGTAGGAACCGATACCCATTGAGTAACGAGGGTCCACACCTTTACGTGCAGTGGCAACGGCAAGATTCTCACCTGCGAAGTATATTCTGAGAGAACCGAGCTTGATACGGTCCATCCATTTCTTAGGGAAGGTATAACCGACAGTGATATTGTTGACACTCAAATAGTTTGAGCTGACAAGGAAGCGGCTGACGGCTGTCTGTCCCACAGTAGTGTCACCGTCAAGACGAGGCACATTTGTATTGGTGTTTTCAGGAGTCCATGATTTGAGGATATCCTTGTGGATTGCACTTCCTGCGCTTGACTGGGTAAGCATCATAGACTGGTATGTACCGTCATAATATCTTCCGCCGAGCTGGTATGAAAGCTGGATTGAGAAATCAAAGCCGTAGGCGTAGAGTGTAGTGCCGAAACCACCGTAAACCTTTGGAAGGGTTGTGCCAAGTTCGAACTGGTCGGCTTTGGTGATGTCGGTTGTCGTAGTGACATCTCCTGTCCAGTTTCCTTTTTCATCGAGAACTTTCACATGATAAAGGCCTTTACCCTGTTCATTGACACCGGCAAAACTCTTGATGTAAGTTTCATAGAGAGAGCCTCCGACTTTGTATATGTAGTTTGAACCTTTGATACCCTCTTCTGAAACGCTCTCGTCAAGCGAAAGGATTTTGTTCTTGTAGTGGCTCAAATTCAAGTTCCAGTCCCAGCGTACGTTCTTGGTCTTGAAGATATTGCCGTTGAGGGTCAATTCCACTCCGACATTGCTGATCGAACCGACATTGACTGGAATACGACCGGTAGGGTTACCTGATGAAAGCGGGACATCCTTTGAGTAAAGCAGATCAGAAGTGATTCTGTCGAACACCTCGACGCTACCGCTGAGGTAACCGCCCCACAAATCGAAATCCAGACCGAAGTTCAGGGCATGGGATGACTCCCAGGTAAGTTCCGGATTACCTTTTCTCGACAAAGTTGTGGAGTATTCTCCGGTCTCTTCATTGTATGAATGTGTGTACTGGTCTGTATAAAGGAAAGCTCCGATATCGTCGTTACCCTGCACACCGTAGCTGAGTTTCACCTTGAGCATGTCAACCCAGGTAGACTCAAACCAGCTTTCTGAAGAAACGAGCCATGCTGCACCGATACTTCCGAAGTTACCCCAACGGTGGCCTTTCGCGAAGTTTGAAGAGGCGTCACGACGGTATGAAGCTGATACGAAATACCTCTCGCCATAGTCATATTGAAGTCTTGCGAGCACACCTTGGGTCATATATTTGGTGCTGTTTGAATTGACTGCCATATTTGACTTGCCGTCCGCATTATTGAGTTCACCGATGAACGGATTGAAAAGATGGTCGTTCGATCCTGACAAGGCATTCTCTGTCCTTGTGTAGTTCTCATAACCGGCAAGGGCCTCCAGCGTGTGGTCGGAGCCGTTGAAATCAGTCTTGTAGGAAACCAAAGCCTGGGTGTTGACACCGAATACCCTGCCATGTGCAACGTAAACCTCACCATCCACAGAAGACGAACCTCCGAACGCACTGTAAAGGTTGTTTGTACGTGAGTTCCTGTTGAACAGGCCTACATTAGCGGTGATGTTGAGTCCTTTGACAGGAGTAAGAACCAGTCCCCACTTGCCTGAAATCACATCAGTCAGGGCTTTTTTCCTGTTGACTTCATTGTCGCGTACAGCATTGCCGACGATTGAAGGACGTTTGAAGTTGGTCTGGTTTGAGTCATACACTGTGCGTCCTGAAGCATCCTTCATGATATCGTGTGTACCGCTGTTGCGGACATATAGAGGATAGATAGGACCGATGGTGTTTGCAATATAGAAGATATTTCCTGATGAACCGTAACTGTATGTACCTGGAGACTCTGCCTGAGTGTGTGTATAGCTCATGCTTGCTGTGATTTTCAACCATTTCTTTGCCTGGTAGTCGGCATTGAGGCGGGCTGTGTAACGGTCATATCCTGAGTTGTTGATGATACCTCCGTCGCTGAGATAACCTGCGCTTGCATAGTAGTTGAAGCCTGACTTGTTTCCGCTTACCGAAAGATTGTACTCGTGACGGAATGAATCATGGAAAGCTTCGTCATACCAGTTGTCTGGAGTATAGTAATACTCTCCGTCGTCATAGCCGAGTTTGGCGTTAGGGTTGATCTTGAAGTTGGTACCTATGAGCTTCTGTCCCTCAGGGATTGTGTAGACGTTATATCCGAGACCGCCGTTCAGCTGATTGAACAGGTTGTTGTCTGCGTATGCATACGCTTCGGCAGATGATTTTCCTGCGTAAGCCTGTGAGTTGTACATGAGTCTGTACCAGGTTTCATAGTATTCTGCAGGATCAGAAATGACATCATACTGCGGGATAAGACGCGAGTTCGAACCCCATTTCGCATCGAATTTGACATTGGCTTCATTTACGGATGACTTTTTGGTGGTGATGAGAACGACACCGTTTGCACCGCGGGCACCATAGATAGCTGAAGCAGAAGCATCTTTCAATACTGAAATTGATTCTACGTCGTTTGGGTTGATATCTGAGATTGAACCGTCGTAAGGCATACCGTCGAGGATGTACAAAGGTGCAGAACTTGCACTCATTGAACCGATACCGCGGATACGGATTGCCGAACCGTTTGATGACGGGTCACCTGAAGATGAAATCATCTGCACGCCGGGCGTTGTACCTGCAAGAGCGCTGGTCACATTTGTCGATACGTGATTTTCAATGGTTTCGCTTTTGACCATTGCTGCAGAACCGGTGAATGAACTTCTTGTTGCGGTACCGTATGCAATGACGATGGTCTCGTCAAGGAACTCTGCATCCGGATCGAGAGTGATGTTCAATGTCGCACTCTTGCTGACATGAAGTTCTTTTGTCCTGTAGCCGACAGTAGACACAATAATTGTCGACTGGGCCGGAACCGTAAGCGTGAACAGTCCGGCTTCATCTGTGCTGGTTCCATGAGCGGTTCCCTTCAAAAGTACGGTAGCCCCCGGTACCGGTTCTCCGTTTGACGAATCCTTGACCACTCCGGAGACAGTGATGTTTTGAGCTAAAGCAACACTGCTCACCAGAACAGAAAGCAAAACGAAAAAAAGCTTGATTTTTTTCATAAGCCACTTAATTAATTAAACATAAATATTTGATACCTTTCGAGTGCTGCTTTTATACGCTTTTTTCTGCTATAACAAACGAGCGTTTTCAACAGCATCGAACTACAAAGGTAAAAATTAATATTTAAAATTCAAAACTTTTGAAACCCTAGTTATACTATGTTTAAACGTGTTTTTTTTCATTTTTCCGCAAATAATGCACAAAAACGGCAAAAATCACTTTAAAACTAAAACATTTTTCGGTTGTTTAATTTCAAAACAAAAGCATTTTAAAAAAATTAAATATTTTCATTCCAGTTCGGTCTGTGATTTATCACAAATATAAAAAACTGCATTTCAATGCGTTCTGCAGCACTTTTCCAAGACTTTCACTTTTTAAGTTGCTTTTTGAAACTTCTGTCTGTTTCACTCCATGCCATTTATGCTTTCTGCTGGAGCATATCCCGTTTCACGCAGGTAACGGGCCAAGGTATTGCGGTTCATTCCATATTTTTTTGACAGCCTGGTGATGGAGACTCCGCTATCGAGCTGAAAAACTATATCCTGGTAATGGGAGAGAAAGTTTTTACGTTGGCGCGACTCCCCGGCAGGACGTCCCAATTTGACACCAGCCATCTTTTTGGCTTCCAAAGCCTCTTTAGTGCGCTGTGATATGAGATTTCTTTCAATCTCGGAGGCAAGTGCAAAAGCAAAAGCAATGATTTTGGAGTTGATTGTGTCCGAAAGGTCGAATCTGTCCTTAATCGTATGAATTGAAATTCCTTTTGATGCGCATACATTCAATATGGACATTATCATGTACATATTCCTTCCGAGCCTGGACAATTCCGTGCAGATGAGCAGGTCTCCGCGCTTCATCTTTTTCAGCATTCTGTTTAGAGTTCTGCGTTTCAGTTCTACAGTCCCCGAAACAGCCTCCTTGTAGATCTTTTCTATTTCAAGCTGATTCTGAGCGCAGTATTTTTCGATTTCATACTTCTGGTTTTCAAAGGTCTGCATCTGTGTGCTGACCCGGATATAAGCGTAAACTGCCATAATTTTTAATGTTTTAAATGTTAATGATTTTATTTTTTTATTCATGTCTTCCCTCAAATTTGGGATATTTTCCCTCATTTTTGTAAATCTGCAATAAAAACCTTATTTTTGTGGGTTATAGGAGGATATGATTATGAGATACCCGATTGGAATACAGACTTTTGAAGATATCCGTAACGGCGGATATGTTTATGTGGACAAGACACGTCAGATTTATGGGCTTGCCCATGGCAGCGGTAAATATTATTTCCTGAGCCGCCCGCGCAGGTTCGGAAAGAGTCTGCTGATTTCGACTATGGATGCGTATTTCAGCGGCAGAAAGGAACTTTTTGACGGACTTGCCATAGCGGATCTGGAAAAGGACTGGACTGAATATCCTGTTCTTAGGGTGGATTTTACGGGCACAGCTTACACGGCCATTAATGATTTGAATTATAAATTGGAAAGTACTCTGTCAATGTATGAAGCGAAGTATTCCTGTCCTAAAACAGTAGACGGCTATTCCACCCGTTTTGAAAATCTTATAAGGGAAGTTTGTCAGAAAACGGGTCGTCAGGTGGTAGTTCTCATAGATGAATATGACAAGCCGATAGTCGACAATCTGGACA
>JBJEBQ010000038.1:0-48976 GCA_051870215.1 Candidatus Cryptobacteroides sp.
GAAGCCGATTTCCTTGTCTGTCAGCCCAGCATCCTTCAAATATTTCATAAAATTCGGATGTGCCAAAATAAATGACATCTTAGTGGACTCAATAAAACCTTCACGGTCAGCTATCAATCTTTCCAACTCTTGAGAAATCGATTTTGATGCTCCATAAGAAATGTTTTCACTAATAAACTTATTCAATACATTTAATCTTTCCGTTACTGCCAATCTGACATTATCATCAAGTTTTGTAGAATCCACAAGAGTCTGGAGATTTTCAGCCTCTACTTTTGCTTGAGTATATAGTTGTTCATACCTAAGACGTTCTTTTTCTATCTCCATTTTTTCATGCTCCAGCCTATCCTTTTCAATCTTCCTTTTAGCAAGATCTCTGCGAAGCATACAGACAGCTATCGTGAGAACGAGAGCTAATAAAGTAATACCAAGAATCAAAACGCATAGCCACAGTTTTTGTATGGTGTTTTTATACTGAGCGATTTCGAAATTTTCAATGGATTTCGTGTTTCCTTTGAAAATAGTCATATCCTTCTTATCAGAGAGATTAACATACCGTTCAAGAGCATCGTATGCCGCCTTAAAATTGCCCGATTCATACATTATTTTGGAACACAATGCCATATACCCAGCAGCAGAAGAAAAATCTTTATTATATTTTTTGTATTGAATCAATGCATTTATGCTCTTATTCATACATCCAGCTTGATAATACGAATTCGCAACAGCCAACCAATTTACCAAGGATGAATCTTTAAGTTCCTTATTATATACACTAATGAGACTATCCTTCTCATCTGCTGCAGCAAGTACCAGATACCGTGAAAAATAATCACTTCTCTGCCAATCAGACATATCGCGCCAATACCCTTTCACAACATTCAATTTATTTTTGGCAAAGGACTTTTCGCCAACATTAATATAAAAATTACAAAGTTTCAATTGTGCACTGATATATTTTGGAATATTTTTGGCCTTTAAAAAATAATCTGCTGAAATACTTTGATTTTCAATTGCGTCATTAAAATCATATATACCACTATATACTAACGCTTTGGATGTATAAAGCCTTCCAATCGAATTATAGTCAGATGACTTATGCACATATCTCTCAGCACTGACATAATACTTCATTTCATTATCACTGTCACCTGCATTTCCATAAATACGTCCAAGATAATAATTTGTCTTCAGTTTTTCATCCGCAGAGCCGTGGTGAGCATAATATTGAACGGCAGGGGCTATGATACTGTCATTAGTGACATCAATGTAGTTCTTGTCCAATGCCATAGATAACAGCAAGGCATACTTTGCCCTGTCAGCATTTTTATGTAAAGTTTTCCCATCAATATTCTGCAATACTGCAAGTGCACTGTCCGGTTTTTCTTCAATAAATGATTCCACACTCTGCAATGTTTCGCGGATTTCGTTGTTTCCGCTGCAGGCGCAGATGCAGATTACGCTCATGGCGCAGAGCAGGTGGAGGGCGATTTTGGACGATAGTTTCATATCATAGAATTATTTGCATGCAAATATAGCGAAAAAATTAGAATGAGCACTTGCAGTAAGCGACCAAGACACATTCGCCCGTTCGCCCGTTCGACTTCGCTGCGCTACGCTCAGGGTGACAAGACGGCGCTCGTGATGACAGAACAGCGGACATGAAAAGAAAACAGAAATGCCAAAGGCCATCTTCACGCCTTTGGCATTTCTGTTCTATAAAAGACAACGCTTAGCGCTGTGCACCGTATGAAGCGTATTCTGAAGCAGGTTTGAAGATGCAGTTGGCTACATCGAATGTGCCGCCTTCAAATGGATCGGCAGTGAGTTTCAGCACTTCTTCGAGAGTTCCTCCTGTCCAATTCGGCTGCAGAGTCTTGATTGCTCCGCCGTAATAGCCCTGCCACTGCTGCACAAAACCGTCATTGACAAGGTAGCCGACATTATGGGAGATCTCTCCTGTTGTAGGTGCAGTGCCGACTCCCTGAGCCAATGCGATATACTTGGAATATGTCAGACCCGCGAAGAAGAGATTGTCTTTTGCGGTAAGCTGGGACAAACTCTTGATATAGATCAGACGGGCAACACTCTCAGACGGAGTGGCATTGACCAAAGTATTTCTTTCGAGAATCACACTCTTGAAAGAAACCGCCTTGTCACCAAGAATGAGTTTGAAATCAGTAGGCAAAGCCGTTGTATTCGTATTGTAAACGATACTGTTCTCAAGTTTGAGCGTACCGAAAGGATAATCCTCTCCGTCTTTGTTTGCTGTGGCAATCAGACGGGTCTGTTTGTTGTCAATAGAAATTTCAGAGTCCTTGAAATTGATATTCTCTATGCTGCGGCCTGAAGTACCCGAATAAATGAAAGGTTTGGTGCTCAAAGTGATAATCTTACAGTTGTCGAACGAAACCGTCTCATATATTCCATTCTTGTACAGAGTCAGAACATAACCTGCAACAGCAGCCGCATTCTTGGTCTGACTACCGTCAAATATCATATTGTAGCATGCGAAAGTACCTGTAAAACTTTCAAAATTCAATTTCACATACTGGTCAACTACAATTTTACTGCGGGCAGCAGGATTGTTGCCGATAATAAGCATCCTTGAAATCGCGCCTGTTCCGCTGAAAGTAGCCGTAGCGTCACTGTCAATGAAATAGATACCGTTTCCTGTAATAGTCTTGTCCTCAGAAGCTGCGCTTATCACTTTTGCTTCAAGCCCTTCGAACATATCTATGGTGTAATCTACACCGGAAATACTGATAGCACCGCCATCCATGAATTTATCATATAGTGTGGCATAGGTCTTCTCAGTTGTCTTGTGAGTGGTTTTGACGATTTCGCCTGTTTTCTCACTGTCGTAAGGAAGCACGTAGAGAGCATACTCAGTCTCACTTGCAAGGCCTTCGACAAGAAGAGCTGTTTCGGTGCTTTCAGTGCCATCAGCTGTAAGTTCAAGCAATGTAGGAGCAGGCTCGGAAGCGAGTCTGTGGATATATTTATACGCCACTGCGTTCTTCAGAGTCACGTTATAAACGAGGCTTGATGATGTAGCCTCCCCCACAGCGACAGAAGCCACAGGAGTGGTCACAACAACTGTTCCGTCAAGCTTCACCTGAATTTTTGCAATGGTAGAAAAGCCTTTTCCGGAAATGGCAAGTACTGCGATGTCAGTCTCGGTGTCAGCAGCAACTTTTGTAGCCATCGGTGCCGTAACTGTGAGAGTGGTCTCATCGAGTTCAGCCTTCCAGCCTTCCGGATAAGCTATGATGGAAGCCGAAGCGATACCTTTCTGTTCAACTGTGTACACCTTTGATTTGCCGGCCTCGAATACCTGCTCGCCCTCAGCATCTTTGATTGCAAACAGGAAATCAGGAACTACAGGGAGTTCGATCACAGACCCGTCCTTGAGAGTAAGAGTGAACTTGCCGTTTGTATAGTCAACATCATTGAAATAAGGGTCACCGGCGTCACCGTTGATAGCGCTTACAGGCTTGCCGTCTGCTCCGAGAACCTCTTTAGGCTCGCTGCCGTTGTAGCTGACAGTCCAGTTGCCGGCAGCATTCACGCCGAACTGGGGAGCCGCACCGTTTTCACCGCGGGCTTTCACCTTCTCGCCATTGACAAGCAGATATTCAGCACCATTGCCGTAATCCACCATCCAGTAACCGTCTTTGTCAATTGACATTATAGGAGCATTTCCCACTCCTACTGCACCCTGGTTGAGGGTAAGCTTTTCGCCGTTTGAAAGAGTGATGGTATACACTCCGCCATTCTCTTCCACCATGTTGATGGTGGTGGCTTCCGCCAAAGCCTGAAGCGCTTCGATATTGGCATTGATTTTTTCGACCTGGGCAAGAGCCGCATTCACCTTGGACTCAAGTTCATCCACCCTTTTGGTCAGATCATCCAACTGGTTGCATCCGAGCACAAAAAGCGCTGCAAACGCTATTGTAATATATTTGAATATTGTTTTCATACTATCAAAAATTTAAAATACCTTATTTCAATTCATTGAGCCAGGCAGGGACTGAGCCGAGACGCTTCTGGAGCTGGGCCTCATACAGAGACTCCGGATAGGCTGTACGCCCGTGTTCGCTATCCCTGACCACCTGGGAGGCATCGAAAGCCACATCCTCGTTGCCATGGAAACCGACTATGACAGGAGGAAGGATCTTCCACCACTGGCTGTTGAAGTCCCAGAAGCCGAAATTCGAGTTGATGCTTCCGTCGGCACCGGTCTTCTCGGTATTCTTGACATTCATATTCCAGATGGTAAGATCCGCAAGGTGGTTCGGCACCTGAGTCTCGTCACCGCCCTGTCTCCAACGCATCCAGCCACCTGTACAGCAGTCAATGAGAGTTGCGCGAGGCTGGGTGGCATGGGACTCGAAATTGCTGTCCTCGCCCCAGTCATTGCGCCACAGAACTGCACCGATGGACTGTTTCGAAACTCCCACGGCATGGTAGTTTCCGGCATTTTCATCATAAATATCCGTCACGCCGTTGCCCTTACCCACGAGGTAGCCGCCTGTCTTGTCAACGGTTGCAGCAATCAGCACGCGGGATGAAGCTGCAGAACGGACTGAAGCATGGCCTCTGTTACCTGTGAATTCAACATTGTAGACCGAAATATTTGCACAGTTGGTAAGCGAAGAGCCTTCACTCGTATTGTCATACCTTACGCGGCGTATCCACGAATTCACACAACGGGAGAAAGACAAGGGTTTGTAGGCGCCGTCATCCTGCCAGCTTCCGTGATGGTGAAATCTGTCTTTCGCATGGCCTGAGAAGGTAAGATCTTCAACGCCGACATTCTCCCTGCGGTCGTACTGTTTGATCTCCCAGTCGTATGAGGCCTTGACTTCATGCATAATAGGTTCATAGAAAGTGACCACATTGCCATTGACGGCTTTTACCTGATGGTAGTCAATCACTTCCACGCCCTTGTTCACTATATCCCACTTTGACTGGTTTTTGTCTTTGCCATAGAATGAACCGAGTTCGTCCCTGACACAGGCTTCGGTTTTGTTCGGAGCAAGATTGAGGCATACGAAATCACCGGCGCTGATTCCTGCTGTGGAAGCCACTGTCACAGCAAAAGAGCCCTTTGCGGCATCAGCTGTCACCTTTGCCGGAGTTGCAAATGATTTGTAAGTATTCCAATGGGCAATCAGAATCATGTCAGGAGAAGAATAGAGCACAGCAGGGTCAGTGGCCTGCATAGGGGCATCCATAATGATCCTTGTATTGTCCATGCCCGCTCCTTTGATGATGAAATTGCTGCTTCTTATGACTATGCCGTAGGATTTGCCGTCTTTGTCGTCATCCGCATCGTGAAGAATGAAATCACCCTCCGGAAAATAAATAATGCAGTTTGAATTTTTCTTGTCGGCAAAAGAAATCTGTCCCTTGTCGTCATTTGTAGTCATTGCAGTCCCTGTTGCAGCTGCCACGCAGTCAAGAAAAGCCTTTCTGTCGCTCTTGCCGTCATTCGGCACAGCTCCGTAATCGCAGACATTGTAGACCTTGTAGCCCAAAGAATAGGCATCAGGAGGTGCAGTCTCACCGTGGTTGTACCCCGCGTATGAAAAATCCAAGAGCACATTGTCGGCAGTGTTGGCCACAAAATCGTTCCATTCCTTGCACAAGGCCGCATCATAAGTCACCTCCCTCAGATTGAAGGTCATTGACACATTCTTCATATAGCCCTGAGTCGAAACAGCATATACTTCGATAGTGTAGAGACCGGCTGCGGCTGAAGCAGGAGATGTCACTGAGAACACGTCATCTTTCAATGAAGCCTTCCAGCCTGACGGAGCCTTGATTACTACATCCCGGACATTGTCCATTTCCACCCTGTACTCCACAGTGTAGTCAAGAAGGATGTCAGCGTCTTTGGTATAGCCCGGGAATTTGAGTGTGAAAGGCTCGGCAATTTTTACCCTCAGCTCCTGACCGCCGTCAACAGTGAAGACTACAACATTGTTTTCAGTGTCGACAACAACGTTTTTGAAGACGCTCACCGCCTTTCCGCCTGCAGGAACAGGCATGCCGTCCGCATCCTTAATCACTTCCCACTCTCCATCAGCAGAATAACGGATGACCCAGAATTTCTCCTCATTAATGGAAATTTCAGGTGCAGTGCCATCCTCGCTGAAAGCATTTGCGGCTTTGTCGATCAGACTGTAGTTTTCTCCGTTGTCGAGAGACATAAGCCAGTTTCCGTCCTTGTCAATGCTGATAAGCGGCATTGTGGAAGGAAGTCTGTCTCCGAAAGTCACCTTCACCGTTGAACCGTCGCTAAGCTCGAGTTCATATCCGGTGACAGTATCTCCGGTCTTAAGCTCACGGTACTCCACGATTCTGGTGCTTGAACGCATCAGCTTTGCGAGAGCCGTGGCATTGTCGTTGGCTTTGCTTATTGCGTCATACAATTGGGGCAGACTCTCATTCTCAATCTTGTCGAGTCTGTCATCCAACTCTTTCGTATCGACGCAGGATGCCGCCATGATGACAGCCAAGCCGACGCACAAAAATTTTAGAATTGGTTTAAATTGCATATTGTTTATAGTGTTAAATTGGAAATTACGTTTTCTCTGTACCATACATCGTCAGCCTCCTGCAGCTTCTCTTCGAGAAGTTTCAGAAGTGAAGCAAACAATTCAGGCTCAGCCTTATATGAAATATTATCCAGCTGATAAGGGTCATTCCGGTCATCGAAAATCGTCACGCTCTTGAGACTTCTGTCCTTTTTGATGACTATTTCCATAGTGTATCTGTCGGTCTTCACGCCGCGGGCAACAGGGAAAAAGCCGTGAACCAGTCCGTCAGCGTCTTTTTCTCCGTTCAGATTGCGCATATAGAGGGCAGCTTTCGGAAGTCCGGCAGGCTTTCCTTTTTCGAGTATGTTTGCGGCATAGTCACAGCCCTGGGCAGTCTCCGGTACAGGCACACCTGCGAGTGAAAGCAACGTAGGCATAATGTCAATGGTACTGAAGAGCATAGGGTCCACTCTGTGGCGGATTCTGCCCGGATAGCGTATGATATAAGGGACATTGAACGACTCGGTATAGATTGAGTTTTTCGGGTCGTATGTACCTTGGCTGCACATGGTCTCACCGTGGTCGGAAGTGAAAATCACAATGGTGTTCTTGTCGAGTCCGAGGCGTTTGAGTTCATCGAGTATACGGCCGAATTCTCTGTCGACGGCTGTCACGTTCGCAAAATAATACCTTGCTGAAGGGGCCTTGGTCAGCGTTGTATCAGCATTGTCCCTGACATAGAGTTCATCGTATGACATATTCTCATACAGGGCATAATCCTCGGCGTTGCAATCATCCATACACTCGTAAGGGCTGTGAGGAGGGTTATAGGCCACAGTCAGGAAGAAAGGCGCTCCGTCTTTGCGCTGACTGTTCTCATTGCGGAGGTACTCTATGGCCTTGTCGGTCTCATGCTTGACGGAGTACTCGTGAGGTTCGTGCCTGACTCCGTCCGTATCCCAATAGTGAGGGTTCTTGTGCTCGTCAAAAGTGCCGTATGAATACCAATAGTCATAGCCGTGGCGGCGTTCCTTAGGGGTATATGCGTCCCATTCAGGCCTGCGTTCGCTTACATAGTGGCCGGGATTGGCGGGGTCGTTCTTGGTCGGGGCATCCGCGTGGAGCTTGCCTATGTAGCCGCAGCTGTAGCCGTTCGCGCTGAGCACATCGCTTATGCATACGGCCTCAGGGTCGAGAGTGCTCTCCGGCCGTTCGGCCATACAGTTGAGCACCACGCCGTTGCGCTCGGGATACATTCCGCTGAGGAAGATTCCGCGATAGGGACTGCTGACCGGACAGTTGCTCATTGCATGTGAGAACACTAAGGATTCATCGGCGAATGCGTTCAGCCTCGGAGTCTGCACGGGATCTGCCGTCCATTTCTGGGCGCCTTCATAGCCCGGTTCATTCCAAAAGGACATTGCACAATTCCTGAACTGGTCCGGGAAGACATATATAATGTTGGGATGCTCCCGGGTCTCTGAACCGGAGCAGGAAACCGCGGCAAGGGCGGTAATCGGTAGTATTATTTTGTTAATAGTCATTTAATATACATTAATTTTATACCAATATAAGATGACCGGGATTTTGCTTCGCACAATCTTCTCACGCCTCTGTCGGGATGACAGCATGAGGCTACAGCCAAACGCGGTCAAGAACGAATTCTTCGGTACGGGCGTCTTTGGTGGTGACTTTGATGACAGTGTTTCCGCATTCGCGGCGGACATCAAGCACGCCACCTGTAGGAAGCAGGGTACGCTCAAACGAGTCTCCGTCAGAACCCACACGCTCAAACTGAGGCATTTGCCACAGGCCTTTGACCACAAGCCGGACAGTGGTAGGCTGACAAGGCTCATCGACCCATTTCCTGCCATAGATACTGCGCTCTACCCTTTTGCCCTCTGCGTCAAAAATCTCATCAGACTCACCACTGTAGATGGCAAGATCCGGATTGGCAACGCTCAAAGCCAGCTGTCCCTCTTTATTGTCGAGAGTGTACATCAGCATTGACTCAGTGGCATTGTATATCAGGCTGTCCACCGGTCCTTCCTCGAAGACCGCGCAGGCTACAGTACCGGAAGGAAGGTCCTTGACGGCGTGCAACCTGCTGTCGCAGCTGAGCACCTCGTACGGTAACACAGTCACATATTCAGACAACTCTTCAAAATCAGGCTTCACTACTACCATATACTCATAATTGCGCTTACTGTCATTGTCTATCCAAGCAAGTTCGAAATCGCCCTCAGTCGGTGCATCGGTCTCCTCATGCAAAGAATGCTGACGGCTTCTCCGGA
Source organism: Candidatus Cryptobacteroides sp. (assembly GCA_051870215.1). Lineage (GTDB taxonomy): Bacteria > Bacteroidota > Bacteroidia > Bacteroidales > UBA932 > Cryptobacteroides. The sequence goes on from JBJEBQ010000038.1 coordinate 8,843, forward strand.
TGCAGATGTCAGCGTCTTTTACAATATAATAATTGCCCAGACAATCACCTATATAACCTGAACAGTCCTTATATTTTCCGATGCAAGGTATAAGTGTAGCACAACAGTCCGGATAACAGGTATGCTTATCTTTATTAATTTCATTCTGGAACAATGTGGTATGCACAGGAGTACCTTCAAGAGTGTTTTCTATATCGGAACCCAGACAGATTACACGATTTTCAAAGGCAAAGAAAGACTTGTGCGCCCTAAGCGAACCGTTGTACTTGTCGTGTTCGTGGAGTTTCATCGCGTATGCCCCGCTGACTCCCTTGTGCGTGACTCCGCCGGCAAACCATTCATCCGACAGCAACATTTCCTCATAGCCTGAATAAATGTCCACGTTCAGCACATCGGCCTTCATTTCTTCCATTGGACGCACGGCTGCGGTAGTGCCCGGAATATGGCACCAGTCCCAGCCTTCCTGTCTGTAACCACTGCCTCTGCTGTCAATCTGAGGCTCGCCGCTGCCGAGTATCTGCATACTTCCGTGAGTGAGATAGCGGCCGTAATGATTGGCTCCGTTGTAGGTCTCCGCAGCCCAGAGATAACGGCTGTGGCCTGCAATCGTGACGAGAGCCTCGCCTGTGCGGTGCGACATAGAGCAATTGAAAGCGTAGGCATGAGTACCCTGAGGAGCTTTTTCTGCAGTAATGCCGGCTGTAATGAATTTATGCGAAAGTTCACAGTCGTCGCCGTTCAGGCGCAGATATGCCGCAGCAAGTTCCGGGTCAATGGCCTTGGATCCGTCAGGAGTTCCGGCGTCAGCAAGCAGGGAGAACTGGCTCGGATTGAGTCGCTGCTCCCCGTCCGGATGACGGCCTGACATTGCCAAAGGGAAAGATTTCACATTGCTGTAGAAACGCATTTCGAGCAAAGCGCGTTTCAGATTCTCGTGGCTCGGCTGTGAAATGGCAAACCCGGTGCGGGCAAGCATCCAGACAGCATTCACCGCGCCACCGAAACCGTCACGGGCATAGGCAGGATAGGCTTTTCTGTGGTGCATTACCGTACCGTCGGTCTTGAAGCACGGGCGGAGTCCGTCCGCATATTTGAAACCGTTGTCAATCCAGCGCGACAGTGCCTGCATATAGGCATATTTATAGGTACCGTCATCAAGCATGAGCACTGAAGCCACACGGCCCATGAGCGAAGTGTTGAAGGCATCGATGTCAATGCCCGGCTCTTTCGGAGCAAGTTTGACCTCCCCCACTCCGCTGAACCACTCCATAGCCTGCTGTACCTTTCCGGAGAGTCCGGCCTCGCGGAGCACATCATGCATAATTACAGGAGCAGTGTAGAAATTCCTCATGCTGTAGCCTAAATGATGGAGGGTGCCCAAGCCGCTGCCTGCCTCAAAACCCTGGTCGAGTATGAGTTTCGTCAAATTGACGTAAAGCTTCGCAATCTCCCTTTTCTCAGCTGCAGTGGCGGCATGCATATACTCGCAGGCTATGCCGAGCATATTGTCATTGAACTGTCTCAAGAGCTGCCCGTTTTTGCCGAGCTGCTTCTGCGCGTCCGCAATGCCTTCGTTGATGAAAGTCTCGCCGTAGCGGGTGAAGAATATCGGTTTGCCCTTGATGGTGCCGTCAGGATTGAAGGAAATATTGTAGCTGTCATAAATCCTGCGCACCCATTTCAGGCCCTTGGCTTTGTGTTTTGCAGTCACGAGGGATACGAATCTTTCCTTCACCGTGTTCATATCCTCAATGTCAGCTGCCGTCAGCGCTGTCTTCTCCGGCACATCGAGAGTCAGTTTCCAGGTATTGTTCAGTATGAGCCAGTGCGAAGTGGTGGCCTCATTGACAAAAGGAGCCTGGAAATCAGGCGTATGATGACGCACGTCCTCGAAAGAGGAAAGCATAATGCCGTCAAAGAAGAGCTGTCCCTCTTTCACATCCTTGGGAGCGGTGATGACCAGTCTGTCCATGCCCTCTTCAGGAGTGCCTTGCATATCCCTGTCAAATGCAACCCACGAGCCTCTCCATCCGGTGAAATCCATGTTGTAGCTGAAATGGCAGCAGAGTCTGTCACCTTTGTAGAAGTTGAACTCTAACTGTCCGCCGAGCTGCTTCGGAGCATAGACCCAGAATACGAAAGAAGACACCGAGGTCTCTTTAGGATTCGGATTTTCTTTGAGATAAGGAATGTTTTCCGAAATGGAAATGGAAGCTCCCCTGCGTTTCCAATTCCACTCCAAAGCTTTGTTTCCCAATTTGTTATGCCAGTCAGACACAGCAAGTTCCGAACCCTTCGATGCCTTGAAATTGTCAACTCCCGACTCAAAGGAAAGGACATTGTGCTCCCTGCCGTAATCAAGAACTTGAGCCTCCGCACCCAGAGAGAGTACGAAGGCTGCAAGCAAAAATATTATTTTACGTTTCATTATTTCAATACCGGTGCTTTTCCGTTTTCAATATTGCGTTTTCTGATCAATGCTTCGAGGAAATAGTAGTCGGCGTAGTTCAAAGGAACGTCGATATTGCTTCCGTGAGGAATGCTGCCGACCGAGTGTTTGAGTATGAAGCCGCCGTTGGTGTGCTGTTCTGCCCTGAAATAAGGTGATGAGAGCGACTCTATCATCTTGTCGGCCTTGGCCTTATAGTCCTCGTCCTTGGTAATCCAATAGAGTTCATAGAGAGCGGAAGCAACGATTGCGCCTGTAGAAGCGTCGCGAGGAGTGTCAGGAATGTCAGTGCAGTCGAAATCCCAATAAGGAATCAGATCGTCAGGAAGATTAGGATTATTGAAAATGAAATCCGCTACATCCTTTGCCCTCTGCAGATACTTCTCGTCGCCGGTGAAGCGATACGCCACTGTAAATCCGTAGATTGACCAGCCCTGTCCGCGTGCCCATGCTGATTCATCGGCAAATCCCTGGGCCGTACATCTTCTGCGGACCTCACCTGTCCCGTCATCATAGTCGACAACGTGGTAGGTACTGAAATCAGGCCTGTAGTGATTCTCCAAGGTCTTGTCAGCGTGACTGACGGCAATGTTTCTATAGGTCTCGTCACCCGTCATTTCGCTGACCTTGAAGAGCAGTTCGAGGTTCATCATATTGTCGATGATGACAGGACATTTCCAGCCTCTCTGAGACTGCCAGCCTCTGTCGACATTCCATGACTGAAGCACTCCTGCATTCGGCCTGAAGCGTGTAGCAAGAGATTTCGCAGTATTGATGAGCACCTGGTCATAACCCTCTATATTCTTGAGCCTGAGACCGTTGCCGTAGCTGTCATATATCATGAAGCCCACATCGTGATGCCATTCGAGATACTGTATTTCTGCGATATTCTCGGTGTGCTTGCGGGCGTGTTCGGCCCACATTTCATCGCCTGTCAGTTCATACATATACCAGAGCGTACCGGCAAAGAAGCCCGATACCCAGTCATCTTTCGGCACGAAATCAATTTCCCCGTCTTTGTAGGTGGAAGGGATACGGATGGTGTCACCCTCTTCGGAAGCAGCAAGAAGGTCACCGATCTGGACTTTGGCATTCTCAATGTTTTCAGTGATAATGTCAGCCTTTGGAGCGCAGGCCGTAACAGCCGCCGCAATCAAAGCAAAAACTGCGATTTTTTTCATGATAAAAAAAAGTAAATATGTGGTTAATATGTTCTTATTCCAAAGCAGCAGGACTGACTGAAATTCAGCGTCAATGCCGGATTACAAAGTTAGAACTTTTTTTCAATAAGCAATGAATTTTTCAAGAAAAAGTATTTCCAATGATCAATTGCCCAAAAAGATACAGATTCAGTCCCGTTCACTATTAAAATATTTTGACAAGTTTTTAGATTTTTCCCGATAATTTGCTTACATTTGCTTCTTAATGACCAACATAATTAAGTAAAATGAAGCGGATTTATATTTTTATTGCACTTATTTGTCTGAGTGTCAATTCGTTTGCTGCCATAAACTCCCAATACAATTTTGAGAACGGCCTGCCTAATTTTGTGATATCCAATGACAAAGGAGAAATTTCGGCTTCTACTGAAAGGTTTAAAGACGGAGTCACTTCCCTGAAATTCAGCTGGAAAAAGGGCGGAGAACTCACTTTCAGAAACTATCTGGACATAGAACCGTCCATGAAGGTGAACGGTGCCGGCATGATGATGTGGATATACAACACTGAGGCATTTGACGAACCGCTTAAAATCACATATTGGGACTGGAACGGCCATGAGATCTGCCATTTTTATTTCAATATGAACCACACAGGCTGGCGTACAATCTGGATGAAATACATCGACATGCTCACTCCGGACGGACACTACGGGGACAAAAAACCAGCAGAACGCAACACTGCCGTAGCGAAAATGACCATTACACCGCCTGCATGCGCCGAGAGCGGCACCATATATATAGACAGGGTAAGTTTCCCGAAAAAAAAACTGCACGACCAGATCACTCCTGACATGCAGATTCCGGACAACAACTACAATCTAAAACGCAATATGTGGCAGTGGTGCCGTCTCTGGGAATGGGAGCAATATCCGGCCCTGCCTGCCGAAGCTCTGACAGACGCACAGAAGGAAATGGTCAGACTTGTGACCGAACGCCTTGACAAATGGGCGTCAGAAGACAATCCGAGTCCGGATTACACCAAAGGCACATTGCTCAAACGCGCCGACGACTATTTCAGCAAATACAATATCAGACGCCTGCCTGACGGGACAATGGGCGGAGCGCCCCTGCTGAGCGATGACGAGTTCAACAACTCACTTGGGGAAATGCGTATACGCTTCATCGGCGACATCGTATTCTATTATGCCCTCGACTACCTCTACACCGGCAACAAAGGCAATATCCCGAGAGTCGTGGAGGCCCTTGACCATGCTTTGGAGCAGGGATGGGCATACGGCAGCGGACAGGGCACCAACCACCATTTCGGCTATCAGGTGCGCGATCTATACAAAGGCTTCTGGCTGCTGCGGAATGAATTGAAAGCATATCCCCATTATGATGAATATGTAAAGACCCTGACATACTGGAGCGGTCTGGCCGAAGTCAGAAAACCTTACCAGTATCACAGAGACGAGATTCTTGACACCTGGCACACGCTTCAGAATGCAAAAGTGTTCTCGGCAATGCTTCAGGACGAGGAGGACGCCTACGCATATATGAAGGCACTCGGTTCATGGCTTTCTTCTTCGATGATGTTCACTGACGGTACGCTCGGAGGCTTCAAGACCGACGGCACGTCATTCCATCACGGCGGACACTACCCGGCCTACACCACAGGTGCAGTCGCAGCCCTCGGAGAATACTGTCTGTTCACTAAGGACACCGATTTCATTCCGGACGAAGAGGCCCGCAGATGCATGAAGAAATGTCTGCTCACAATGCAGAACTACACCATGAACAGGGAATGGGGCTTCGCCATCGCCGGACGGCATCCTTTCGCAGGCAACATCCCCAATGCGGACGTGGAGGCTTACGGCAGGGTTGCGGTTTTGGGAGACCTCAGCGGAAGCGGACTAAGCATTGACCCAGAACTTGCAGGAGCATATCTTGCCCTCGGAGGCAAAAACAAGGAACTCATTGCAGCCATCAGGAAAGAAGGGATCACCCCTTACGAGCCTGCTGAAGGCTTCTATGTCTACAATTACGGTGCATTCGGCATCCATAGACGCGGAGACTGGATGCTAACGCTCAAAGGCTACAACAGCGATGTCTGGGGTTCTGAAATCTATGCCGCGGACAACCGTTACGGCCGCTATCTCAGCTACGGTACTGTGCAGTTCATCACCAATAACGGTCCTAAAAAAGACGGATACAACCAGGAGGGCTGGGATTGGAACAGACTTCCCGGGGCCACGGCCATTCATCTGCCTTTCGAAAAACTTGACAGTCCTCTGCCAGGCACGCTGATGGAGAAAAACACTTCGCGCTTCCCCGGCGTTTCATCATTGGAAGGACGCAACGGAGTGCTCGCATTCACCTGCACAGAGAAGGACAGGGTCAATTTCTGCAAAGGCGCGACGGTCACAAAATCCGTATTCTGCTTTGACAACAGGATAGTTTTCCTCGGCACCGGCATCACGAATGATTCCAACTACCCTACAGAAACGACTCTCTACCAGCTCAGACTCGACGATAAGGAAGTGGAAGTCATCATCAACGATGACATCTACACCGAGGGTTTCCCATATAGTTACCGTCACAGGGAGAAAGGACGGACCACGCTTACAGACCCGTTCGGGAATTATTACTTCCTTGCTGACGGCTACAACCTCGTGGTGGAGAAGAAGAACCAGACTTCAAATTCAGACACGAAGAAAAAAACCGGTACCGGAGATTTCATCACGGCATATATCGACCACGAAGCCGCTCCCCGCGACGCAAGCTACGAATACATGATGTATGTCCGTCCGAACAAGAAAGAATTGAAAGCCGCAAAGAAAGCCATGCCTTATAAGGTACTGCAGGCGGACAACAAGGCCCATGTTGTCAAAGACAACCCTACGGGCATCACCGCATACGTCAGCTACGGCGGGTATGAGGGATCCGCCACCATGGTAGCACAGATCGAGCGGGAGACCATAGTGATGGAACAGGCCAAAGAGGACGGAAGCGTAGTGATGAGCATCTGTACTCCTGACCTCGGTTTCGAGAAGAAGGTCTACACCACAGACGAGATTGCCGGGGACGTGATGAGAAGCGTCGTACTCAACGGCAATTATGAACTGCTTTCGGAGAATCCTGCCGTGACCGTTTCCGCAGAGGCCGGCAAGACTAAAATCACAGCCACCTGCCGCAACGGCCAGCCGGTAGAATTCAATCTGAGAACAAAATAACAACACTAAATAACTAACAATGTGCAAACTAATCAAACTTATCGCAGTGCTTTCGCTTTCTATGATAAGCATAGGCTTGTCAGCACAGAATGTGAAAGTCAAAGGTCGCGTTATCGACAAAAACGGCGAACCGCTCATCGGAGTGACCGTTTTTGAAGACGGCAAGACCACCAATGGCACTACAACGGACATTGACGGTAACTACACTGTCAGCGTATCTTCTGACAGGGCTGTTCTTGTTTATGCCTGCCTCGGTTTCGCCGAAATCAAAGAGCAGGTGGGCAAACGCGGAGAAATCAATGTGACAATGCAGGAAGAACAGCTTTCAATCGATGCTGCCGAAGTGGTCAGCGTGGGTTACGGTACGGTTGCCCGCCGGGACCTCACAGGCTCAGTCAGCAAGGTGGATATGGGCGAACTGCTCAAAACTCCGGTCACCAACTTCGACCAGGCCCTCACGGGTAAGGTTGCCGGAGTGGTCGTAACCACTTCCGACGGTGCGCTCGGTTCTGAGGCCAACATAACAATACGAGGCAACAACTCCCTTACACAGAGCAGTGCGCCTCTCTATGTGATTGACGGTTTCCCTACGGAAAGTTCTATGGCGACAGCCCTGAACTCGGCAGACATCGAGAGCATTGACATTCTCAAAGATGCCTCGGCGACAGCCATTTACGGAGCACGTGGAGCCAACGGAGTCATCGTCATCACCACCAAACAGGGTGTGGAAGGCAAGCCGAAAGTGAATGTCTCCGCCAACTGGACAATGAACAGGCTCGCCAACAAAATGGAGCTGATGGGAGCATACGATTTCGTGAATCTGCAGACCGAGTACTACACCATGAAATCCACCACAAACCCATATCTCACTCCGACTCCTGAAGACGAGGCGGCAGGCATCACGGCATATACGCCGGATGACTACCGAAATGTGGAAAGCGTGGACTGGCAGGACCAGATTTACCGTACTTCACTCACCCAGCAGTACAACGTGTCGCTTTCCGGCGGAAGCAAGACAGCCGGCAACAGGTACAACATCAGTTTCTCAGCCACGGATCAGGACGGTATCATAGTGAATTCCAATTTCCAGAGATACCAGGGCAAAATCAATTTCCAGCAGAAAATAGGCAAAAGCGTGACTGTGGATATGCTCGCCAACTACTCGAGGGCAATCACCAACGGTACCACTCCTACAAGTGCGCAGGCCGCCTCTTCCGCTTCAGGCTGGCTGCTCTACTCAGTATGGGGTTACCGTCCGACCAAACCGATCAAAGACATGAATGACGGCACTTCCCTGATTGACGACATCATGGATACCGGTATCGACGGGTCCAACGACTACAGGTTCAACCCGGCAAAGACTGTCCGCAACGAATACAGAAAAACCATAGTTGACTACCTCAACGCAAACATCGGCCTTTCATGGGACATCATCGAAGGACTCAAGCTGAAAGTCACCGGCGGTTATACCCTGAACAAACGCCGTCAAGAGGCATTCAACGGAACCCAGACCTACACGGGCTACCCCGGTTCAAGCTCAGGAAAAGGCATCAACGGCAGCATCTACTGGACTGATAAAGTGACATGGCTCAATGAGAACACTCTCACCTGGACCAAGCATTACAAACGCAACCACCACATCCAGACCCTCGTAGGTTTCACACTCCAGGGAGAGACCCAGAACTACAAAGGTTCGGTTTCCGAGCAGATGACCACTGAGTCACTCGGCCTCAACGGAATGCACACCGGTAAGTATCAGACAGTCACTCCTTATCAGTACGACTGGACTATGATGTCATTCCTTGCGAGATTGAACTACAACTACAAATACAGATACTATCTGACCGCTTCGTTCCGTGCAGACGGCTCATCCAAATTCGCAAAAGGCAACAAATGGGGCTACTTCCCGTCCGTCGGACTCTCATGGAACTTCAACAGGGAGGAATGGCTCAAAAACGCCCGATGGCTGTCCAACGGAAAACTCCGTCTTTCATGGGGACAGACCGGTAACAACAGGACCACCACCCCTTACGACTTCTATGGTCAGTTCGCTTCACTGCCAGGAAATGCCAGCGGCTTCAACTATGTGTTTGACAACAGCCTGATCAACGGTTATTATCCTTCAAATCTGACAAACAACAGCCTCAAATGGGAGACGACCGAGCAGTGGAACGTCGGTATTGATTTCTCTGTACTCGAATCAAGAATCAAACTCACTGCAGACTGGTATCTCAAGAATACCCGTGACCTGCTTCTCTCCGCAACAGTACCTTATTCGTCAGGCTATACCTACACCATGATGAATGTAGGTTCGATGCGCAACAGCGGATTTGAATTCACCCTGGACGTCATGCCTGTCGTCACAAAGAACTTCTCCTGGAACATCAATGTGAACATGGCTCTCAACCGCAACATCGTGACCGCACTCTCAGGCGACGAACTTTCACTCAGACGCCAGATCTCATGGGACAGGGATTACAACTCGCAGTATGCCTACATCACCCAGGTGGGCAAACCGTCCGGAATGATGTACGGCTATATCTATGACGGTACCTACAAGAATGAAGATTTCGTCGCCGGCAGGCTCAAGGACGGACTTGCATATCTCAATTCCGTAGGCAAAGACAAGACCATGCCTGGAGACCCGAAATACAGGGACCTGAATGAAGACGGAGTTGTCGATGAGAACGACCGTACCATCATAGGCTGCGGTCAGCCGCTCAACACGGGAGGTTTCGGCACGACCTTCAATTTCTACGGTTTCGATGTCAATATCTTCTTCAACTGGAGCTACGGCAATGACATACTCAACGCCAACAGGCTCATTTTCGAGAGCGGATACAAATCCAACCTCAACCAGCTCAAATCCTATTCGAACCGCTGGACTCCGGAAAATCCTGACAGCGACATTCCGCGTATGCTCGCACAGGGTATGAACGTATACTCGTCAAGAGTTGTGGAAGACGGCTCTTTCCTCAGACTCAGAAACATTTCAGTGGGCTATACACTGCCACGCAAGGCTCTCAAGAAGATGCACTTCGATACGATGAGAATTTATATTTCCGCTGACAACATCTATACATTCACCAAATATTCAGGACCGGACCCTGAAGTTTCGACCCGCAATTCCGTACTTACTCCGGGCTTCGACTGGTCGGCATATCCACGTGCATTCGGTCTGACAGGCGGTATTTCATTCACTTTCTAAAATGGATATGATTATGAAACCGAACATGAAATTTTTTGATAGTATGAAAAAGATATTATATATTTCAATTGCAGCAATACTGACAGCCTCCTGTTCATTCCTCGACCCGGATCCGAATGTCCTGACCGACTACTACACTTCAGAAAAGGACGTGCTCTACGGACTTGCAGGCATATACGGAGCATTGGGCACTGAAGCGCTCTACGGAAACGTCTATTCCCAGATGGCTTCCAACTGCGATGACCTATGCTATTACAACAGAGACGGAAGTTCGGAGCGTCTGCAGCAGTATCTCTACGACCCGACCACTTCATACATCACGGAAATATGGCAGAAACTGTACAAAGGTATAGACAACGCCAACCGTTTCCTTGAAGCGATTGAAGGCAGCGAATTCGAGACAAAGGACCTTATGGCGGAAGCACGGTTCCTCAGGGCATATTTCCACTTCCTCGGCGCACAGTCTTTCGGTGACATTCCTTTGAAGAAAAAAGCAAATGTCCATATTGACAAAATCGATGATCTGTATTGCGAGGCCACTCCTCAGGCGGATATTCTGAAATGGGTCATTTCCGAAATGGAAAATGCACTTGAAAACATCTCCGTCGCAGCTTCCGATAATGCGCCTTCGAGAGTGTCAGGTCCGGCAATTGCAGGCGTGCTTGCCCGCGTATGCCTTTTCACAGCAGGTGAATCCGTCAAAGGCGTGGATGAAGCGGAAAAAACGGAACTGCTGAAAAAAGCGCAGAAATATGCAGGCATTGTCATTGCTACCGACAGACACAGGCTGAATCCCGACTACAGACAGGTGTTCATCAATATGATTTCAGATGTGTATGACAAAGAATATTTCGAGTCCATCTGGGAAGTTGATTTTATCGGCCACAGGGAGACTGCAGAACAGTGGACCAACGGCCGTATCGGCGATGTGATAGGTCTGCAGTGCAGCATCAGCGGTAATTATGACGATACCGAATGCAACTACTCTTACGGAATGTACAACGGCTCACTCAAACTCTGGGACCTGTATTGGAGGGAGGACCGTACAGCCGACGAGGTTGAAAAACTGAACGACGTACGTCAGGAATGGAACATGAGCCCGTACAATTATGCAGGCAAAGGAAAGATTGAAGAACCGGCAAAATATATCAGGCCGGGATTCAAAACCCCTTATACCTACGACAAAAAGACAACAATGGAAAATGACCCGGCTTTGAATGTGGACGCCACCCTGTCATACGACCCTACGGCAGCCCAGGCAGTGAGAAACGCAGGCAAATTCAGGAGAGAAGTCCGGTACGAAGGCAAAGTGGACGCCAAACGTCTCTACACAAACATCAACTACCCTCTTCTCCGCTACTCCGACGTGCTTCTCATGTATGCCGAAGCCACAAATGAACTTGACGGCCCTACTTCAGAGGCATACGCTGCGGTTGTCAAAGTACGCGAACGTGCCGGCATCAAGACAAGAGAGCTGGACGAATACGATCAGGACAGCTTCAGACAACTCGTCCGCAACGAAAGGGGACGGGAGCTCTGCTTCGAATCCCTCCGCAAATACGACCTCATCCGCTGGGGTATTTTCGTGGAGGCCATGCACTCGTATGCAGACCAGACTGCAGATGACAGATGGTCAAAGAATGCGGCCATGGCACTCAGGGCAAGGACTTACGGAACAAATGTGGAAGAACGGCACATCTATCTCCCTATTCCTTCAGTAGAGCTCGGCGTCAATTCAAAACTCAAACAGAATCCGCTTTGGTAACAGCTAAACACTATGCAAATGAAGAAAATATTATATACGATATCTGCTGTACTGCTGACTGCAGCATGTACACAGCCCATAGTTGACAAGATCGACTATAGCATTACACTCTCGCCGGAGAACAGCTACACCGTCGGAGAACCTGTAGTCTTCAATATAGAAGGCAATGTCGAGAACTTAGTTTTCTACAGCGGTGAAACGGGCAGACAGTATCAGTACGCCCACCGCTACGAAGTGTCACAGGAAGACATCAGCTCGGCTGTATTTACTCTGAAAAACAATCCTCGTGACAATTCGCCTGAAGGAGTTGAAATTTATGTATCCAAAACCTTCGAAGGACTTAAAGGCAACGATGGAGAGGCTGACAGGGCAACGCTGAAAGCAATGTACGACGATGGAATGAAAGAGTGGAAACAGTTTGAGTTCGAAAAAGGCGAACTCACCAAATGGGGCGTACAGGAATTTGACATCTCGGATATGCTTGACGGGAAACTGACCTTGGCCCTGCACTGGTGTCCGAAACTTGGTGACGGCATCACGCCGAATGACGGCAGTTATACCCAAAGTTCATACTGGATAGACGGTGACATTGCTGTGGACATCAAAGGTATAGGATTGTCAACTACCACTTTCGCCAATATGGCAAAAGACATGAAAAATTCCAAGGTGCTTGCAACCACGGCAGACTCATTTTTCAAAGTAGTCAATATGAATGAAGAAAGAGAGCCCTATATGGTCAATCAGAGTGTCAACGGCTATGTAAGCTTCACCAAGAGTGCCGCACCTATTACCTTCCAGGGCATTGGAGCAAATAAATTGGACTATGGCATTGACACATGGCTGGTATCAAGCCCTATGATATTCAACAAGGTGGATAATGACAAAGGCGAGGCCATCAAGGCAATGGACGTGCGTATGGACACTTATTCCTACACATGGAACGAACCGGGCACATACAAAGTCACCTTTGTCGGCTGCAATGCCAACTTCGCCGGCTCATCCCGCGCCGTCAAGGAATTCGACATCACCATCGTCGACACCGTCCCAGAGAAATAATCCACCATCCAAAGTAACTGCTCCACAGAATATATTGACCATTCAAGCCTAATTGCTTAAAGCAATCAATATGCATTTTCCTAATCCAATGATTCACGTAAAAATGATTCATTGGATTAATTAAACATTTTATCCCCTAAGCACGTAGGAAGCCTTGCGGAGCGCATTTCAGATTCCGGAGAGCTTAGGGATAAAATGTTTCAAAGAATAAATTTTATAAATAAAAAAATTATTCATATTTTTACGGCTTGAAACAAAATAGCCATGGTCAATATCTTCTGCATCAACACACAGACAAGCAAAGACTTCCCCGAAGGAACGACCCTGCTTGAAATGCTCCCCGAATTCGGATTTGAAAAACCCTATCCCATACTCGCCGCTCTGGTCAACAATGTCTGCCAGGGTCTGAAATACAGGGCCTTCAACAGCCGTCAGGTTGAATTTATTGACTATACCTGCTACACAGGACGCAGCGTCTACTGCCGCTCCCTCTGCTTTCTGCTCTGCAAAGCGGTGAAAGACATTTTCCCCAAATGCAAATCAGTCCTGCGCAGGCCTATTTCCAAAGGCTATTTCTGCTCAATAGACAAAGGCGACGGCACAAAAATCTCCGACAATGACCTCGAATGCATAGTGGACCGCATGAGGGAAATCGTGGAACTTGACCTGCCGTTCAAACGCTATGAAGTAAGACTGCAGGACGCCATCGACATGTTCAGCGCAGCAGGTTGCCACGACAAAGTCAAATTGCTTGAGACCTCAGCGGAAGTATATACTAATTACTATACCCTCGACGGCACTCCGGACTATTACTATGACACTCTGCTGCCGAGCACAGGATATATGAAGACCTGGAGTCTCACAAAATACAGGGACGGACTTTTCCTCCGCGTTCCTGACAGGCACAAGCCTTACGAACTTGCCCCTTTCACCGAGCAGCCCAAGACCTTCGAAGTATTCACAGAGAGCCTCAAATGGAACAAAATCATGGGCCTGGACAATGTGGGTGACGTCAATCTCGCCTGTCATCGCGGTGAAGCCGGGGATCTCATCCGTATAGCCGAGGCACTTCAGGAAAAGAAAATCGTACAGATAGCCGAAGAAATAGAGCGCCGTGTACAATCTCCGGAACCTGTCAAAATAGTGCTTATCACAGGCCCGAGCAGCAGCGGAAAATCGACTTTCTGCAAAAGGCTGAGCATTCAGCTCAAAGCCTGCGGCCTGCACCCGATTTCATTCTCGACGGACGATTATTTCGTTAACAGGCTTGACACGCCCCTGCTTCCTGACGGGAGTTTCGACTTTGACAACTTCGAGACAGTCGACCACGAATATCTCCAGGAGGATGTACTGAAACTTCTTAACGGAGAAACCGTTGAAGTACCTGAATATAACTTTGTTACGGGCATCCGCGAGATGAATGGCAAGAAACTGCAGCTCAAACCCGGCATGGTTCTCCTTATCGAAGGAATACACGCGCTCAACCCCCGACTTACCGACAAAGTGCCTGAATCATCCAAATTCCGCATTTTCATCAACACTGTCACGAGCATTTCACTCGATGACCACAACTGCATACCTACCAGCGACAACCGCCTTCTCAGACGTATTATCCGCGATTTCAACAGCGGCGCATACTCGGCACGGGAATCCATTGCCAACTGGCCAAACGTCCGGCGCGCGGAAGTCAAATGGATATATCCTTTCCAGGAGAATGCCGACGTGCTTTTCAACTCGTCATATATCGTGGAATTCCCTGTGATACGTCCCCACGCGGAACGCATACTTATGACCGTACCGAAAAACTGTCCGGAATACGCTGAAGTCCACCGTCTGAAGAAATTTCTAAGCTATTTCGTACCGGTTTCCGACAAGGAAGTACCTGCCACTTCGCTCCTGCGCGGATTTATCGGAGGGAGCAGTTTTTAGCAATTAGCAATTAACAATTAGCAATTAACAATTAGCAATTAGCAATTAGCAATTAGTAATTAAGGAGTTGGTAATTGTCATTCTGAGCGTAGCGAAGTCGAATGGACGAATGGACGAGGGATCTTGTACATATTGTAATTAATTGACAAATAGCAATTAAGGAATCGATAATTGCTATTTGGGAGGTAGGAACGAGGTGACAATAACAAAATTCTGATTGTTACAGAATAATCAGACCGCTGCATGTACGCCTCGGAAGCGTGCGAAGATTGATTGCGCCTTTGGCTACACCCAACGATGCGAGAGCCTCTGCAGCACAGTCATAGGCACGTGACGGGGTGTTGTTGTTCTCACTCAGATGGCATAGAAAGAGATTGCGCAACCCGGGATGCCAAAAACGCCTGATGGCGGAAGCACACTCATCATTGCTGCTGTGGCCGTTGCCCTTGCAGATTCTCATCTTCAGATCGTAGGTGTATGGACCTCCCATAAGCATATCCATGTCATAATTCGATTCTATGATGACTGTGTCTGCAGTGGAGGCATATTCTATGAATTCGTCAGGGACACGACCGGCATCAGTCATTATCACTATGCGATGCCCGTCAAAATCAATCACATAGCCCACCGTCTGGGTAGCATCGTGAGGAACCTCGAACCAGCGTACCTCAAAGCCGGCCACTTCATTGATTTCACCTGCCTTAAGATAACGGCGGCAGCCCGCGATATGGTCGCGGGTGAAAGTATGGCTCGCCAGAGCCCCGTGGAGTGTTTCCGTGGTCCAGACGGGCTTGCAGATTTTCTTGCAATAGGAGCCGAGATGACGTATATGGTCGAGATGGTCGTGAGTCACAAGTACGGCACTGAAATCATCAAATCCCAATCCCGCATCAGCAAGACCGCTTTTCAACCGACGCAGACTCACTCCGGCATCAATCAGAATGCCTTTCAGTTCATTCCCTATATAATAGCAGTTTCCGGCACTGCCGCTCGAAAAACTAATGAATTTTATCATCTCCTGATTACTCCAAACTCTTGTCACAATATTTTTTTATCGCCCCGTAGGCACTCTCCACCCCCAACTCTCCTGCCCTCGACAGGTCTATACAGCCCTTTTCCCTGTCCTGCAGATAAATCAGCACCAGGCCTCTGTTATAATATGCATCCCCGAAATAAGGATACAATTCTATGGCCTTGCCGTACTCCTCAATGGACGCAATATGCTCTGCGGAAAGACAAAGCAGATTGGCCAGGTCGAAATGCACGTATGGCAGATCAGGCACAAGCGCCGCGGCCTCCTTCAGATCCGCAACCGCCTCACTGTAATCATATTGTCGCGTCGACTGGTCCTTTACACGGGCGCGCGTACTGCCCTTGTCATCCATAGTCAGCACCTGCACGCTGTTCTCAATAGAAGAAATGAAATCAATCATCTCCGCCCTGAGCACTCCCCTGTTCATCAGGCTGAACGCACGGTACAAAGCCTCATAACCGCTGCCCGTACCCTCCTCGCAGAGCCGGCTGTAATAAGTCAGCGCAGAATTGAACTTCTTGTCGGAATATTCGTGCAAAGCCCTTAGGAACAACTGTTTATCATCGGCCCAGGCCAAAGTCTCCACTTTCTCCAACTCAGCCGGAGTCACCGCTATTTCCTCATTGCTGAGCGACACTCCTGCAGCCTGAGAAGCAATGAAGCGGGCCAGCAGAGGATGCTCATATTTCCTGTTCAGGGCATAATTGGTATCATCCCTGCGCGGATTCAGCACGAATTTGTACAAAGGACGCAGACGCACATCGATGTCCCTGTGCTGGAGAAGTTCGTCGTTGAAATCATTTTTGGCAAATTCCGCATCCAAAGCGAGCAGATTGCTGTATTTCTTCGTAGTATCTGCAAGCGAAGCCGCATCCGCCACATTGCGGGCGCGGTACTCCTGTACCTTTTTGCGGGCCGTGTCGTAGTCCTCTTTCGACGCCCTGTTCTGACCGAGCAGATTCTTCACGTATGCCCTGTTCATATAAGCCTTGGCAAAGTCAGGATACAGCTCGATGGCACGGTCATAATCAGCTAAAGCAGCCTGGTACATACCTAACTCTATCAGCACGGAAGCCCTGTTGAAATGCGCCAATACATTGTTCGGATTGATATCTATCACCCTGTCCATATCCGACAGAGCCGCTTCATAATCACCGAGTTGCGCACTTATCAGACCCCTGTTGTAGAGAGTCAGGGCATTGCCAGGCTCATATTTCAGCACCTTGTTAAGGTCATCCATGGCCTCGCGGTATTTTTCCTGCTCGTAATACATTATCGCCCTGTTGAAATAAGCGAAAGTATTGGCCGTATCAAGCTGCAAAGCCATATTCATATCCGCGACGGCCTTGTCGAAATCGTTCTGCGAAGCATAAAGCCTGCCCCTGCGGACATAGCCTTCGGGGTCGAATCTGTCCAGTTTTATCGCCTTGTTGTAGTCGTTCAGGGCTTTCAGCGTGTCGCCAAGGAAAAGATAGCTCGCTCCCCTGTTGAGATAGGCGGAAGGGTCCTTCTTCTCCTTTCTGATATAACGGTCGAAATCATCCACGGCCTTGTCGAACTGCTGGGAGAGGAAATAGGTCACACCACGGCTGAAATACAGCCCTGCATAGCCCGGACGCAGTTCAATTGCCTTCTGTATGTCGTTAAGAGCGGCTTCATAATCTCCGAAGCGGCTCTGGGTAATGCCCCTGTAGTGATAGCCGGAAGTGAACACAGGATTGACGCGTACGGAGCGGTCGAAGTCGCGGTTGGCGCCCCTGATGTCGCCGAGATTGTATTTGGCAATGCCTCTGAAGAAATAGGTCCAGCAATCGGTGGTGTCGAGCTGGGAAAGAATATTGAAATTCTCGATGGCAAGGGCGTATTTGCCGTCCGCCAGGGCCTGACGTCCGCGTGCAAAGAACACATCCTTGTCATACTGCGCATGAAGCAGCTGTCCTCCCAAAAGGAAGAACAATACTGCAATCAATGTTTTATTCAATACCCTCATATATTTTCCTAATATGTACAAGATCCCTCCACTCGCTGCGCTCGGTCGGGATGACAGTGCGGCTGACAAAGTGACTAACGCCCGCAGCCACACCATAAAAACATTTTAATTATTAATGAAAAATCAGTAAATTTGCGGGCGTTTTGTCACAAATCCTACAAAGATAACAAACATCATGCACTTGCAGAAAAAAAAATTCAAAATATCGCATTTATTCACCTTGACCGCAGCATTTTTTCTCTTTGCCGCAGGCTCTGCATCTGCATCGGAAGGCATTGTCCCTCAGACAGAAAGCGCAAAAAATCTCGTATGGGAGGCAAAACTGAAAAAAAATGTGGGCTACCTCTCCGACAGCCTCTGCGCCGGCAGGGAAATCGGCACGGCGGGTAGTGTGGAGGCGGCAATCTGGATCGAAAGGCAGTTCTCAAAAGCCGCACTGATGAAATTCGACGGCACATACGTCAAACATTTTTATGCGCCGAGAGCGCGTGTAGGCCACAATCTCGTGGGTTTTATGCCTGCCAGCGGCAAGAAACAATGCAGAAAATATATAGTCGTCGGAGCACATTACGACCATTTGGGCAAGGCCGACGGCAAATTCTTTCCGGGCGCGGACGCGAACGCCTCGGGAACGGTCGCCCTCTGCAGTCTGGCGGAAATGTTCTCGATAATGAAAATCATAGGCAAATCCTACGGCTGCAATCTGATTTTCGTGGCCTTTGACGGCAAAGAATGCAATATGGCCGGTTCTTACGCCTTTTTTAAAGCCATCTGCGACGGGGATTTCACTGACCCGGTCAACCGCCATACCATCCGCCCCGAAGACATTGAGCTGATGGTGAACATCGACCAGATAGGCAGCAGCCTCTCACCTGTCACCAAGGGTAAGAACAATTATATTTTAATGCTTGGAAATCAAAGCCTTGCACAGAACAAACAAACTACGCTCGAATTCTGCAACAAATATTACGGGACGGATCTGGAACTTTGCCTGAGCTACTATGAAAGCGAGAATTTCACCCGTCTCTTCTACAGGCTTTCGGATCAGAAGGTCTTTGTGGAGAACAAAATTCCGGCTGTGATGTTCACTTCGGGCATCACGATGAACAACAACAAGCCTTGGGACACGGCCGAGACCCTCGACTACGAAATGCTGAAACGCCGGATCTGGCTTATTTACTTCTGGATTAACCATATTATGTAATTCAGGTTTCGCATAGGCCAATTGCAAAAACGGTGGAAAAACACTATCTTTGCAGGTTACTTTACATTTTGAACATGAAAGAATTTATAAAAGTCATACGGAGATTTGTCGCCCCATACCGGATATACCTCTATATTTCGGTCCTTGTAAGCATTCTTTCGGCAGTCTTCAATATTTTTTCCTTTGCGATGATAATCCCGCTGCTGAACATCCTTTTCAAAATGGACAGCACGGTCTACTCTTTCATTCCCTGGGACAGCGGAGCCCCTCTCAAAGAGACCCTGATGAACAACCTTTCATATTACATGGGCCTCTCGGTGGCAGAGTTCGGAGGGACAAATACCCTACTCATCATCGGAGCTGTCTTCATCTTCGCAACCATCCTGAAGACAGGCTGCTACTTCGGTTCTTCAGCTGCACTCGTGCCGATGAGGACAGGCATCGTAAGGGACATCAGGGTGGCAATCTACAAGAAAATCACGAGCCTGCCAATCGGCTTCTTCAACCAGCAGAGAAAGGGTGACATCATTGCAAGGATTACGGGAGATGTGGCCGAGGTGGAAAATTCCATCACAAGCTCGCTCGACATGCTGTTGAAAAACCCTATACTCATTCTGATTTATTTCATCACTCTGTTTTTCACCAGCTGGCAGCTTACGCTTTTCACTCTTGCCATCGTACCTTTCATGTCGTGGATTATGAGTGCAATAGGCAAAAAACTGAAAAGTTCGTCGCTCAAAGCCCAGGAGAAATGGAGCGACACCATCGCCCAGGTCGAGGAGACACTCGGAGGACTGCGCATTATCAAGGCTTTCATTGCGGAGGACAAGATGGAAAAACGCTTTACAGACAACTGCAACAGCTACAGACGCATTATAGGCCACGTGAAAGTGAGACAGGCATCGGCCCATCCGGTCAGCGAACTGCTCGGCTCGATAATGATTATGATCGTGCTCTGCTTCGGCGGAAGCCTGATTCTCAGCGAACAATCCCCTATCAGCGCAGCTGAGTTCATTTTCTACATGACCATACTCTACAGCGTACTGGATCCGCTGAAACAGTTCGCCAAAGCAAGCTACAATGTCCCTAAAGGTCTGGCTTCGATGGAGCGCATCGACAAGATACTCTCAGCTGAAAACGACATCAAGGAGACAGCCAATCCGGTGATACTTAAAGAGTTCACTGACAGAATCGAAATCAAAGGAGTCAGTTTCCACTATCCGGACAGCGAGAAGACTGTACTTGAGGACATCAATATGAGCATACCGAAAGGCAAGACCATAGCTCTTGTGGGCCAGTCAGGTTCGGGCAAATCCACTTTGGTAGACCTCATTCCGCGTTACTACGATGTCTGCGGTGGCTCGATCACCGTGGACGGAGTCGATGTCAAAGACCTGGGCATCAGGAATCTGCGCAGCTTCATAGGCAATGTCAACCAGGAGGCTATACTCTTCAACGACACGATTTTCAACAACATAGCCTTCGGTGTGGAGAACGCCACCATGGAGGAGGTCATCGAGGCGGCCAAAATAGCCAATGCCCACGATTTCATCATGGAAAAGGAGGAAGGTTACCAGACTGTCATAGGAGACAGGGGCGCGAAACTTTCCGGAGGCCAGCGCCAGCGCATCAGCATTGCACGGGCCATCCTGAAGAACCCTCAGATTCTCATCCTTGACGAGGCGACCTCAGCACTGGACACCGAGTCTGAAAGACTGGTGCAGGAAGCCCTTGACAGACTCACGACTTCGCGTACCACCATCGCCATAGCACACAGGCTCTCGACCATCAAGAATGCCGACGAAATCTGCGTTATGCACGAGGGCAAAATAGTGGAGAGGGGCACTCACAATGAGCTTATCGCCCTTGACGGCTATTATACCAAACTGAATGAAATGCAAGCACTTTAACGATAAGAATTTTTGATAGGATGAAAACAATAAAATTACCTCTGATTGAAAATCTGGAGCAGTTGGATTTTGACGCTCTCTGCAAAACGATGGAAACTGAAGCTGCCAAACTTGTTGTCGACACGGTGAACTGGCAGGAATACCCATATACTCCGCTTATGGGCGTATCCATAGCCCACAGCAAGACACATCTGGTCATCTTATATAATGTAAGAGGTTTCGACCTCAAAGCCGCAGCTACGGAGGACAACGGCAGAGTCTGGGAGGACAGCTGCTGCGAATTTTTCGTAAGCCACCCGAGCGACAGTACATATTACAATTTCGAGATGAACTGCATAGGTACCCTGCTCGCCGCAAAACGCACAGGCAGGAACGACCCATCATATTTCACCCCCGAACAGATGGAGCGCATTGTCAGACACTCCACCCTACCGAAATTCCCCGTGGACATTCAGAACAGGATTTATTCATGGTCAACAGCCCTCTGCATTCCTTTCGACCTCATCGGAGTTGACAGCGGGAACCTTCCGGAGAGTCTCAGGGCCAATTTCTACAAATGCGGAGACCTCACGGCCCATCCCCATTTCCTGAGCTGGAACCCTATCGGAATCGAGAAGCCGGACTTCCACAGGCCTGATTTCTTCGGAAAAATCATATTATAATCCTATACGGAAAATGCCTACAAAACCGAATTACTTTCAAAGGAACTGGGTCAGGCTTCTAAGTTTCGCCCTATTCTGCCTCTATCTTTACATAGTGGCAAAGGTATGCTTTATGAGTTCGTCCGAACTTATGGAAAAAGCCGGCAAATTTGCTGAGCTGCTGAAGAAATTGGGCGAACATGACAAAATAGTGCATTTCTGCCTGTTCTTTCCCTACCCGGTGCTGGCATTTTTCTGCATGAGGCCCTACAATACGACCTTCTTCAACGAATTGATTTTCTTCGTAGTCGTCATGCTGCTCGGAGCGAGTCTCGCCTTCAACACTGAATGCGCCCAGGGCGTTTTTTTCCCTTCCCGAAGCTTCGACATCAAAGATTTCTACGCCGATGTTCTCGGTATGGGCATCAGCGGACTGCTCCTTCTTGCAGGTATTGTCCATTATAGATTAAAGAATAAGATAAAATAATGAAAATCAAAGATTTATTGCTTTCACTCCTTATTTTCGGGATATGCACGTTCACGGCTGCAGACACCATGGCACAAAGCCGGACTGCCAAAGAATTAAAACCGGTATGCGACTCGCTTGCCGTGCTGTTGAAAGAGAGGACTGGAGTAGACAATAAATTGACACTCAAAAATGTAACCCGTCGCGGCTCGGCTTTGGACTTCTATTTCGACATCAGTCTGAGCGACTATCCATGGAGGTCTGAGGACATTGCATGGTTCCGCAAGACCCTGCGCAAAATGCTTCCACAGAAATACTGCAAGTATTCCATTGACAGAATCTACACCAATCTGCTGCCGTATGATGTTTTAGACTGTCCTCCGCTGAAAAATTCAGGTTCACCAAGCAAATCAAAGCAGAGGGTCAAGGACCCGTCCCGGGAGAAGCCGCTTGTACGCTCACTTGACGGACAGAATTTCAGCAAAGGTCTGAGCGGCAGACATATAGCTGTATGGCACAGCCACGGCCGATACTATAATCTGTGTGAAGAGCGGTGGAAATGGCAGAGGCCTTTTCTTTTCCAGACCTGCGAAGATCTTTTCACCCAGAGTTTCGTACTGCCCTTTCTGATACCTATGCTGGAAAATGCCGGAGCCGTAGTGCTCACTCCCCGCGAAAGGGACATACAGACCAATGAAGTGATAGTCGACAATGACGCACAGCTCACATCAAGGACTAAAGGCAGTTTTAAGACCACGGGCAAATGGGAAAACATTCCAGGCGGTTTTGCAGACACTTCCGAGGTGTATTTCGACAGACAGAATCCCTTTGCTGCCGGAAGTTTTCTCAAGGCCACGACTGTCGGCAAGAAACAGAATGCGGGCGTAATCTGGCGTCCGGAAATCCCGGAACGCGGTTCATACGCAGTGTATGTCAGCTATAAAAGTCTTTCTAACAGCACTGAAGCCGCACGTTACACTGTACATCACGCAGGCGGCTCCTCCGCTTTCTCCGTCAACCAGAAAATGGGCGGTGGAATGTGGGTTTATCTTGGAACCTTTGTTTTTGACAAAGGCGCTGACTCATACGTGGAGCTGTCCAATGCGACTGATACAGGCGAGCACGGTACAGTGGTGACAGCCGATGCAGTGCGTTTCGGCGGCGGTATGGGCAATATAGCACGCGGCGTTGCAGACTCAACAGCCACAATCTCAGGACTTCCGCGCTACTGTGAAGGCGCAAGATACAATCTGCAATGGTCAGGTTTCGACGACAGGCTCTACAGCCCGTTTGAATGCGGAAATGACTACAAGGACGATTACAGCTGCCGTGGCGACTGGGTAACCCATCTTGCCGGCGACTCACGCATAGACCCGAAACATCCGGGCAGGGGCATTCCATTCGACCTGGCCCTCGGACTGCATTCTGACGCCGGCGTTACTCCAAATGACTCCATAATCGGCACATTGGCTATCTACACCTACAAATCCGAAGGCCGCAGCGAACTGCCGTCAAAGGAGAGCCGTCTGACCAACCGGGAATTTGCGGATATGGTCCAGAGTCAGGTAGTTCATGACATACGCGAAGACTACGACACCCTATGGGCCAGACGCCAGATATGGAACCGCTCATATAGGGCGTCACGTACGCCGAGCTGTCCTTCGATGCTGTTAGAGATGCTTTCGCACCAGAATTTCGCCGATATGAGACACGGACTCAATCCGGAGTTCCGTTTCAGCGTTTCACGTGCCGTCTACAAAGGCATGCTGAAATATCTCAGCAACCGCTACGGCTGCAACTATGCCGTACAGCCGCTTCCCGTGGACAATTTGGGCGTAAGTTTCGGCCCTGAATCGACTGCGGTCCTGCAATGGAAGCCCGTCGAAGACAGGCTCGAGCCGACCGCCTCACCGAAAGGCTACATTGTCTATACACGCATTGATGACGGAGCTTTCGACACAGGCCGTATTTTAGCCCCGGAAGATATCAGGAAACTTGACGGCGGCATTCTCAGCTGCAGTTTACCACTTGAAGAGGGACATATCTGCAGCTTCAGGGTAGTCGCATTCAATGACGGCGGCCGCTCTTTTCCCTCAGAGACTGTCTGCATAGCTCTGCCGAAAGGATGCAACGGGCGCAAAGTCCTGACTGTAAACAATTTCGACAGAGTCAGCGCACCTGCAGACTTTGACACGCCGCTCTATTCCGGCTTTGACAATTACACAGACAGCGGAGTGCCCTACATCCAGGACATAGCTTTTACCGGAGTCATGCACCAGTTCCACAGGGAAAGCCAATACTGCGACGATGACAACGCCGGTTTCGGTTCATCGTTCAGAGATTATGCCTGCACCAAAGTCGCCGGCAATAGTTTCGACAACATCTTTACCCACGGACGTGCGCTATTGGATGCAGGCTATGCATTTTACTCCTGCTCCAACGAGACTTTCATTACTGACAGCCTTTTCTCCGCCCCGGCCTGGACGGTCGACCTCATCTGCGGAAAACAGCTCACTACAGCAATCGGTGAATGCAGCCGTTACAGCGTATTCCCGGCGGAACTGCAGAAGAGACTGACGGACTATGCACTCGAAGGAGGCAATATTATCATAAGCGGTTCATACATCGCAACTGATATTTACGAGCCGATATTTGCTACGGCAGTTTCCTCAGAAGCACGACAGGCATCCATAGATTTCGCCGCCAATATTCTCGGCTACAAGCACTGCGGCACACACGCTTCTCGCAGCGGAAGGCTGATGAGCGTCAGGAACCGCCCGCTGTTCAAATCCGGCATCAATGTCCGGCTCAGCAGCGATGCAGGCTTCCCGACTAAACCGAATCCTGACATCTACTGCGTGGAGAATCCCAACGGGCTCATCCCCGCATCCGCTTCGGCCCGTACTTTCCTGCGCTACGCCGACACGGAGATTTCCGCCGCCGTCCATTACTCCGCCAAAACCCACAAGGCGGTCAGTTTCGGTTTCCCTCTCGAGACCCTCGCCTCCCCGTCCGACCTCAGCGCCCTCCTCTCCGCCTCCCTGGACTACATTTCCGGGAAATAATCACACTATCATAACAAACAGATAGTTAGTATGGGCCAAGCCGACTGAAAACACGTCTGACAATATTTCAGGTAGACAGTAATGCACAAAGCGGATTGTCCCGGACACTCCGGGGGCTGACCTGACTGAAAAAACGCCCGCCTACATGTCCGGGACAATCCGACTGCGATGCATATTACATACAATCAAAAGCGATAAACCAATCCTACACCATTCTGAGTGGCCTCTATACCCCATTCTGCAGGTTTTCTACGATTCTCACGCAACGAATTGTTATAAAGATCAATACCCTTTTTACCGGACTTTTTGCCAAGGTACATCATAAGGCCACCAATACCAGCCAATAAAAGGCCACCTCCACAAAGGCCGCTTCCAACTGTGGTCATAACGTCATCATCACCAGCCACACCTAAAAAAATAAGCCCGGGAAGTTCAGCGCCTATACCTGCACCCAAGAAAAAACAAGAACAACCGACAAGCGTATTACCCTTATTGAACATTTTCAACGCTTTCGGATCAGAACATGCCGTCATCATTGTCCGTACCTCCTTTCTTCGTGCCGTACTATTATAATATTTCATAACCTTACTTCTGTTCAAAACAGCAACATTCACAAAATCCCCATCCACTTTTTCAAAGCTGACCTCTTGTATCCCGGCAGACTGCTTTTCCCCGTTGATGGAGCTTGTAGCTCCGCTGATTTCGACACGGCACTTCATCCTCCCTTCATTGTCCTTTCTGATATCCATGGAAAACATATAACGTGTCAATGTTGATGAAGCCACATCTTTTTCCTCTGCGCTGCTGATAGCGAGATTGAGGGTTTCAGACAGCACACTAGACACTAAACCGTTGTTGATACCGCCCGTTACAAGATTCGCGGCAGATCTTTGAGCCTGGTATTTGGTTGAAGACGGATTGTATTTCTTGTCCGAAGCGAACTCAAATCTGCAAGTATTATCCGTCGGCATATCTACGACTATGGATTGTGCAATAAAATGCTCATTATAAACAGCAGATGAAGGCTGGATGGAGATTATGAGTTTTCCGCCCACTTCAGCAAAATCCAAAATGATCCAGGAATTCCCATAGGGGTCGTTTCTCCAGTCAGTCGTAGCCCAACGTCCCTGAATACCAGCTATAGTTTCATCAAACTGCCTGATTTTCCCGGCAGCATATTCAAGTCTGTTCACAACAGTCTGAATGTCATTTGCCTCCGCTCCATACGGATCAAGAAGCTGATATTTCTTAAAGCAGACAATAGCTTTTTCAGCCGCATCAGAATCGTTCTTTATCGAAGAATACACACAACCGAGTTCATAATAAGCCCGCGGGTCGTCAGGTGACAAGGAAATAATCTTTTCATAGTAATGGATGGCATCGTCCGTATTGTTCATGTCAACGGCCATTTGAGCATAGTCATACAGTTTTTTCACATCGCTCTGCGCATAAGAACTGAAGCAGGCAAAAAGAATGATGGAGAATAAAATGATTTTTTTCATAATGGTATAATATTTTACAATTCTGCTTCGAGAAGCAATTGGGTTTTTACAAATGCATTCACTTTCTGTATAGTAGCCTCACAGGTCGTTTCCCCTTCCATGAATTTCTTGCCGTCCTTGAAAACAATCCAATTTTTGCCAGGATAGCTGTCATCCTGTTCCTGGGCTTTGGTTGAACATATTTTTTCAGATGGATAAAGGCTTGTCGAATTATTGTCGAACCAGACTATATCGTCTGCTGCAATAACGCTGACTCCTCTGATCTTCTCTTCCAAAATCTTTGATAATTGAGCTGCAAAACAATTTTCTCCTAATCCGGCTTTACATGAGTGCAGCACAATTGAGAACGGTTCCTTTTTCGCACTCAGCATCAGTTCGTATTGCTTGAGATGCTTCAATATCAGAGGAGCCACCTGTTCGGCAGTAAGAAATTTTCCTCCGATTTCAATTTTATCTACGGGATGGTCGCCATTAGGCACGATACCATGCGCTGCAATATGAAATGAATTGTCAATTTCTCTGAACATATTGTACACTTCATTAATGCTTGGCATGCCATCGATTTCTTCATATTCCGTATCGGAAATAAAAAAATTGGCGTTCGTAAAGTTTTCCGCTGAGCAATACTTTACAGGCTTCCCGTCTATCTCGATGCTTTCATTATGTAAATCTCTGTTCCACCCGTCAAAACACTCCTGATATGACAGTATCTCCTGAATGATTTCATCATAGGTCTGCGCTGGCATTGCGACGGGAATTACACAGAGAATGGCGGATATAATAAATAGTTTCAAACGTTGCATATTCAGATAAATTAATTCTTTTTTATACATAAACCTCCTTCGCAGGCTTTTCTGATCTCTTCCAGAACTTTTATAGCCTTCTCTTCCTCTGGAGTCCTCTGTCTATCAGGCTTTTTTTGCATATTTGCAGTTTTTATCCCGAAAATCGGATTTCCGGCGTTCCCTGCCTTGTATCCGATGACCTCGGCATTTTTATTCAGTATGTCAATTGTCTCTTTCACAGCTTGGGCATCAATGTTTCCATTCTTGTCACTGCATACTTCAATCAATTTTTTCATAACGTTCCCACGTGCAGACTCATCCCTTATATAATCAAAGGAAACAGTTTGTCTAATTTCTAAACTAACAGGATCTACATTGCACGCTCGTTCCGTTTCCTCTTTCCCGATTTTTCCTGTTATTTTTGCTCTTTCTAATGCCAAATCAGCAAAATTTTTAGTATCCGAGGATTCTTTTTGTATAGAAGTAGATAAGTATTCTATCGCTTCTTTTTCTTGTATTTGTTGTTTTTTTTGATTATTGTATATTTGCGCAATTACCTCCTGCTGTTCCTTCGCGGAGGACAACTCATAAAAATCCTTGAGTTTTTTTGAACGTAAAACATTTTTGACACGCTGATCTTCGGGCCTGCAATCAGCATCACCAATATTGGATTTTGGAAATATACCGCCTTCTTTTCTCTCAGTCATTGTCTGGTTGGCATTATACCCTCCTCTCTTGACATCATTATTTCTGTTATTGCCACTCTGAAATGATTTATAGTCGTTGGCTGCAGAAGTTCCGTAATGGTTCTTTGGCGATATGCAAACAACACTAGAAGTATTAACTCTGGTTTCTCGTATTTCAAACTGTTCTTTAAATTCTTTTAAATTCTTTCTTTTAACACCACCATAAATACTACCACTACGATGCAGAAACCGATCTTCATACTCACAACATTCTTTGTATAGAACATTCCCCAAATAATTAATAGCCCGTTCATAGCTCGAAAACTTCCTCCCATTTAATTTTCCAATTATAAAATTATAACTTATGCTTTCTCTACTACCTTTATAGGTAATTATAAACTGTTTTTTTTCATATAAATTATTATGTGAAGATGAATTTCCCTGCACTTGCGCAAGGCCATGACTGCCAACGTAAAACAGAAGCATCAGTGAAAGAATAAACACTTTTCTCATAGAAGAAAGAATAATTACGGACCAGCCCCGGAATCCGGATATACATAAAAAGAAAGTGCGAGGCTGAATCCGAATGTCTCTATGAAGGTTGTGGAAGTACCCTAGCCAACAAACAGATACGCAACCCCACACCGATTAGATATGAAGTCACGTACCATATACTGTACAGTTGACCAATGCATTCTAAACAGGAAGGTTGGTTCTCGTTGTCCAAGGCTAATTCGAAAACTTCCACATTTTCATAGAAGGACAGTGCGAAAACACTTTCAATATGTCTCTTGCATAAGCAAGTTCTGCAAATTTAGAATATTTTTTTAATACACGGAACCATTTGATAAAATTCTTTTGGGTATTGACAGTTTTTTTATTTAACAGAACAGGCTGTAAATTTTTTTCATACCTTTGTAGGTTAATTTAATGAGAAATGCGTCTATCGGACTTACATACAGGAGAGAGGGCCGTCATCGTCAAGGTGTAC
This sequence comes from Candidatus Cryptobacteroides sp., assembly GCA_051870215.1. Taxonomy (GTDB): domain Bacteria; phylum Bacteroidota; class Bacteroidia; order Bacteroidales; family UBA932; genus Cryptobacteroides. Next base: position 37,916 of record JBJEBQ010000038.1, read on the forward strand.
GGACACGGGAGTTTCAGGAAGAGAATCATTGAAATGGGTTTCGTGAAGGGCAACAGGGTCAAGGTTGTGATGAACGCCCCGTTGAAAGACCCTATCGAATATGAAGTCATAGGCTATAAAATCTCACTGAGGCGCGAGGAGGCCAATATGATTGAGGTCATCAGCGAGAGCGAGGCGAAGGCTTCCCTGCAGCACAATTTCATTCCGCAGGCCGTGGTGGTGGACGAGACCGCAGACATTTCCAAAAAAGACGAAGTAATTCTTTCCGAGATGGAACATCTTGCCCTCGAGAAGCGCAAGGAAATCAAGGTGGCACTTGTAGGCAATCCCAACTGCGGCAAGACTTCGCTTTTCAATATGGTGTCAGGAGCACACGAGCATGTGGGCAACTACAGCGGAGTGACGGTGGACGCGAAGGAGGGCGATTTCGAGTACGAGGGCTACAATTTCCGTCTGATTGACCTGCCGGGAACATATTCCCTGTCAGCCTACAGTCCTGAAGAGCTATATGTGCGCAAATATCTTGTGGAAGAAATGCCTGATGTGGTCCTGAACGTGCTTGACGCCACAAACCTGCAGCGTAATCTTTACCTCACGACCCAACTGATTGATATGAACCTGCGCGTGGTGATGGCTCTGAACATGTACGACGAACTGGAGGCGCACGGAGACAAGATTGATGTTCCACAGCTGAGCAAACTGCTTGGTATGCCTGTAATTCCTACAGTAAGCCGCAACGGCAGAGGTCTCAACGAACTGCTCCGCACCATCATCAATGTCTACGAAAACACTGACCCGAAAATCGCCCGCCACATTCATATTCCGCACGGAAGCGAGCTGGAGCAGAGCATCGGCAGAGTCCAGCAGACAATCAAGCGGAACAGGGAGATACGCTTCCGATATTCCACCAGATATCTGGCTATCAAGTATTTGGAAGGCGACAGGGAAGTGGAGGAAATCATAGAGAAGCTGGAGAACAGGGACGAAATCATTTCCGCACGTTTTGAAGAAAGGAACAGAATAGAAAAAATGCTCAAGACCAAATTCGATGATGCCATCGTAGAAGCGAAATACGGCTTTATCGGAGGAGCACTTGCAGAAACTTTCACGCATGGGACGAAGAAAAAGCTCAGTTCGGTTTCTGAAAAAATAGACGCGGTTGTCACAAACAGATGGGCAGCTTTTCCTATTTTCTTCCTTTTCCTGTATCTGATTTTTACCGGTACTTTCGTCCTTGGAGAATACCCAATGCAGTGGATAGAAAGTGGTGTGCAGTGGGTTTCGGACATTGTGGGACGGCTGATGCACGACGGCTGGGTCAAGGATCTGCTTATTGACGGGGTAATCGGCGGTGTGGGTTCCGTGCTCGTTTTCCTGCCACAGATTCTGCTGCTGTATCTCTTCATTTCGCTCTTGGAAGATTCGGGATACATGGCGCGTGCCGCCTTCATTATGGATAGGGTGATGCATAAAATGGGGCTGCACGGAAAGTCGTTCATTCCTATGATTATGGGCTTCGGCTGCAATGTGCCGGCGATTATGGCGACGCGTAGCATTGAGAGCCGCAAGAGCAGGCTGATAACTATAATGATTATTCCATTTATGTCCTGCGCAGGCCGTATGCCGGTATATGTGCTGATTGCAGGAGCATTTTTCCCGAAATCCGCTCCTTTAGTGCTTTTGGGACTTTACGCTTTGGGCATTATCATAGCAGTGGCAGCGGCGAGAATTATGAGCTATTTCATCAAAGACGATGACCTGCCTTTTGTGATGGAGCTGCCTCCGTATCGCGTACCGACCTCGAAATCGATTTTCCGCCATACCTGGGAGAAAGGCAAACAGTATCTGCAGAAGATGAGCGGAACCATACTCATTTGCTCGGTTGTCATCTGGTTCTTAGGTTATTTCCCTAACCATAACGCCTACGCCACCCGTCAGGAGCAGCAGGAGCATTCATTTATAGGCTATATCGGCAAAGGCATAGAGCCTGTGCTGAAGCCTCTCGGTTTTGACTGGAGAATGGGCGTGGGCATTGTTGCCGGAGTGGGAGCAAAGGAATTGGTAGTCAGCACTCTCGGTGTGATGTACAGTGGTGATTCAGAAGATGGGACAGCGGAATGTCTGCCTCCGGTTGATGCTCTTGACACCGGTAGCCCAGACTGCGTATATGCTGACATTGCCGAACAAAGTATAGGGACCGGACTTCAGGACAATGAGGCCGTGATACAAAGCGGAAGTGCAGTTTCAGCCCAAAGCAGAGACAAAGCCGAGACCGAAGTCCAGGATACCGAGGGCAAAGAAATGACCAGACTGCAGCGAGAATTGGTAAAATCAGTCACCCCGGCTGCAGCATTGGCTTTCATGGTCTTCATCCTGCTCTACTTCCCTTGCATCGCCACCTTTACTGCCATAGCCCGCGAAACCGGCAGCTGGAAATGGGCCGGAGCCACAGCCGTCTACACCATAGCAATTGCCTGGCTCTTCGCCTACCTCACCCGCCTGCTCTTCGGTTTGATACTGTAGCGTATATTTCCAAAGCCATTTCCCGTACGAGACATCCGTCAGTCAATCCAATGACGGATGCGTTCCTTGACGGCATTTGCCTCGCTCAGCAGACGCACAAACTCAAGCATTGAACGCTTGCGGTAGGAATTGCGCAGAGTGTGGACGCAGCCCTGCATTTCATTGCCGGGAAAATCAAGTGGTATGGCCTTAACCCCGGCTTCATCGTGGACAGACGCCTCGGCAAGTATTGTGACCAGCTGACTCTGTCTGATGAGTTTCAGCAGAATGTTCACCTCATTCAACTCTATTTTCACATTTATACTGTTGAAATACCTTTCTCTGACTTGCTCAAAAGCATTCCTTGCCTGCAGCCCTTTGGAAGGCAGAGCTATCTCATATCTTCCAAGCTCTTCGACACCGATTTCCTCTTTTTCAGCAAGAGGATGATTGACGCTGACGATGGCTGCAAGATTATTGTCAAACAAAGTGTGCGATTCTATTTCTTCATTGTAGCCCGAAGAACGGAAAGCCAAGACAAAATCCACCTGGTGGTTGAGCAGCATATCCATCAGTTCCTCCATCGGTTTGTAGAAAATGTTCAGATGAACGTGGGGATATTGTTTCATAAACACCAGGAGAGTCTCGGTAAGAATCGGGCTGAAAGAATAGGTCACACCGATATTCAGAGTACCTGTAAGCAGGCTCTGCAGATCATTTACCCTGTCAAAACACAGATCGGCATCATGAATGGTTTTCATTGCATAAGGCAGCAGTTCTTCTCCCACTTCAGTCAGTCTCACGGAATGGCTGTCACGCACAAACAACGGAGCATTGAATTCCTGCTCAAGCTGCTTGATCTGCTGGGAAAGCGTACTCTGGGTAATACAGAGAATATTTGCAGCCTCAGAAAAATTCAGAGTTTCAGCAACTTTCGTAAAATATTTCAATTGTCTCAGTTCCATTTTTCCATTCGTTTTTCAAAGAAAATGCAAATTTAGTCAGTTTTTTGAATCGTACGATATAATGAATTTAGCTGCCATTTTATTTTGTCGCCCGAAAAGAGAGTTTTTTAAACAAAAAGACAGGAATATTCACGCCGACCACCATTCCAAGTATGATGAACACACAGGTAAAAGCATTGAAAGCCAAGAGGTAAAGATAATGGTTGAAAAGCAGTTCCTCGCTGTGGCCCAAACAGAGTACAAGAGACTCAATTGCACGGTATGCATACATTCCCGGAATCATAGGAAGCAGGGCCGGAGCGAAACAGGTCTCTGCCGGACATTTCACCCAAAGTGCGAGTTTTACTGCAAGCAGGCCGATAATGAAGGCTGCGATTGTGCCCGCAGGAATGATGTTCATCTGGAACCAGGCATTGTTCATCAGCCAGAAACGGAGCGAATGGCCGACAGCGGCAAGCAGGGCACAGCAGGGATAAGCCTTGTGAGGAGGATTGGATATACTTGCAAACCCGACCGAAGCCATCGCTGCGAAAAGTCCGTCCTGAATCAAAGTCAATATCATTGTCATTTCACTACTTCCTCCCTATTGGATAAAATCAAGACTCATCATAAACAATCCGCCACAGAAACCGAGGGCAATACAGGCAGTCAGCATAAGTCCGTCCATAAAACGGCTGAACGCACATACATAGTGTCCGTCCAGCATATCACTTACGGAATTGATATACGGTATACCCGGAATAAGATACAGCACGCTGCTGGCAAGGGCGGTTTCAGGTGTGGAACCCAAGCCGAAGAGATGTCCGGAAGCACTGGCCACGGCAGAGAAAAAAGATGCGACAAGGAAAACCAAACGCACATCAATTTTGTCTTCCAGCATTATCTGCTTGATTTTGTAGCCGCCCAAAGTTGAAAGGAATACAATCAGCATTGAAACGGCATCTCCGCCGAATAGCCTGCAGAATGAGGCATTGGCAAGAGACACGAGCAACAGTACCTTATATGGATTCTCCGCCTTTGTATTGCAGATTTTCACGAACTCATCACGTGCATCCTCAAAGCCACGGCGTCCCTCGGCAATATCCCAGCTGAGTTTGCTGAGCCGGGTATTGATATTGAAGCTGATTGGCGATTTGTAGTGCTTTCTGACGATGCTGAAAGCCTCGCTTCTGTCATTGCTCCAGATTGTGAGGTTGATATGCGAAGGCGTAATAACGAATTCCACCGGCAGACCAAAACTCCCGGCTATCCTGCGAACATTCTTTTCGATACGGATGCAAGTGGCACCGCAGCCCCAGAGCCGGGCAGCATAGTCAGCGACGAACATCCCAGCATCCTTCAGGCAGGACGGTCCATCGACCGCCTGTCGGACAATCTCATTATCAGAGCCTGTCATCAATCCGGTCGCCTGGACAATAAAACATCTCACTTTCTTCACCGATCTCAATGATGTGATGTCTCTGTTTTAGATGCTTCGGCGACATCTGAAGTTTTTCAATGGCCCTTACTGCAAATGCTATGATCATCACAGCAATGACGATAGTCCAAACAATTACTGGTGTTGTCATAATTCTTTCTTTTTAAATTTTCGGCTGCAAAGGTATGCAGGCCGGGACAGTCCACCAACAATCGGTAATGGTTTGTTTCGATAGCCGCTATCGCCGGAAGTTTTAACAGAATCGGCAGATAAAGTCAGCAAGACAGACAATCAGTCAGTCGTAAAGAAATCCTTTACAACTTCCCTACTTAATTCTGACAGGCTGGTCGTCGTAGAGGACAAACTTTTTGGCCTTGCGTATCCATTTCTGTTCTTCGACTTTCATGTGTTCACGCATGGTATCATATTCGACTTCTCCGGTGACATAGCCGAGAAGAGTCTCGTCTGCAAGCTTCACCGCAAACCCAGGGTCGAGTTCGAACTCCGGATAACGCTGCTTGAAATAGCGCATCAGCTGAAGCGTATGCAGGAGTGAATGGTATTCCACGCCGGGCTCAAGAATAATCTGGTAGCCATAGCATTTCTTGCCTTCGTAACGACCGCAGGCCGGAGTGAAAGAACATGGACGAAGGTAGACTCCGAGCGGCGCAGGAAGCACTTCCTCTGCAGCGGGCTTCACGAAAGGAGCACCTATGTATTCGTATGGACGCGCCGTGCCAATGCCGGGAACGATATTGGTATTGTTCCACAGACCGCCTCCGCTGTACATGTCGCAGGTGAAGAGCCCGGGAATGTCAGAAGCCGGAGCTATAGTCCATGGCATGAGCTGCTTGGTAGCATCCACGGCAAGGGCCGAAATGATATGCAAAGGATATTTCGCACCTATCTCATTGTGGTACAGACAGCAGAGCTCTCCAAGCGTAAGTCCGTGACGGTGAGCTACTTTTGGAGTATGCGCTTCGCATTCCACCGATGGGATGGTACCCTCGACCACCCTGCCTGCCGGATTGATATGGTCCACAATATAGAGTGACGGAGCCTCGTCAAGAGTCTTCAGCACTTCCATCAGATGCAGTACATCCTTGGTGTAATTGAAATACCTTGAGCCGACGTCCTGGATTTCCACCACAACGGCATTCAGCCCTGCAAGCTGCCCGGCAGAAAATTCTATATGGTTGGTGAGAGGAGTAAGCTCCGTGTCCCTCGGAGAAAAAATATACTCGAGATTCCCCCTCTGTCTGAAAATATCATACATATACCTGCCGCTTTTGGTATCCCAGCAGTTCTGTGTGCAGAAGCAGCCGACCTTGCCTTCATGCAAGGCCTTGTCCATTTGCTCAGCTAATGGTGTGGTTCTAAAAGAAAACATCTGAAAAAGGCATGAAAACAAATCTCCTCAAAAACAAGCCATAAAGCGTATTGCTCCGGGTATGAATAATTGAGGAGATTCGAATTAATATTTTATAGAACTATCAAAGAATCAATCTTCAACCGATTGTTTATCCTATGATTTTATTGGCGATGGCAATGATTTCCTGGGCCAAAGCGTCAGCCCTCTCTGCAGTTGCAGCCTCGGCATAGATACGGATAATAGGCTCAGTGTTTGACTTGCGCAGATGTACCCATTCCTTCTTAGACTCGAAAGAAATCTTCACACCGTCGACAGTATTTATATCCTCAGCCGCATACACAGTCTGTATCTCATTAAGAATCTTGTCAATCAATGACTTGTCAGACAAATCAATACGGTTCTTCGCAATCACATACTCTGGATAAGACTTGCGGAGCTCGGAAACCGTGCATTTCTTGTATGCAAGGTTCGTGAGGAACAAAGCCACGCCGACCATAGCGTCACGGCCGTAATGGAGAGCAGGATAAATCACGCCTCCGTTGCCCTCTCCGCCTATCAGGGCACCGCATTCCTTCATCTTTGTGGTCACATTCACCTCACCCACTGCAGCGGCGAAATACTCACCGCCGAATTTCTCGGTCACATCCCTGAGTGCACGTGAAGACGAAAGGTTGGAAGCGGTCGTCATAGCATATGGAGCAGCCACTTCCTCAAGAGATTTGCCGGTCTCGGCAGCCTCATTGTAAACTCTCGAAAGCAGATAATCAGCCACGCTCACTAAAGTGTATTCCTCGCCGAAAGCCTCGCCGGTCTCGCTGATAAGCGCAAGTCTGTCAACATCAGGGTCAACCGAGATACCCAAATCAGCCTTCTCGCGTACGACAGTCCCGCTGAGTTCAAGCAAATTCTTAGGCAGCGGCTCCGGGTTGTGGGCGAACTGGCCCGTAGGCTCGCAGTTAAGGCAGATGCATTCCACTCCGAGAGCCTTCAGCAGGCGCGGCATAATGATACCTCCGACAGAGTTCACCGCATCAAGCACAACTTTGAAATGAGCATTTTTCACAGCCTCCACATCCACAGCGTCAAGGGCAAGCACGTCTTCGATATGTCTGTCTGTATATTCTTCCTCTTCGATAACGCCGAGTTCATCCACAGAAGCGAAATTGAAATCCTCCTTCTCTGCACACTCCAAAATAGCGGCACCTTCGGCAGCATTCAGAAACTCACCTTTCTCATTCAGAAGTTTGAGGGCATTCCACTGTTTCGGATTATGCGAAGCCGTCAGGATAATACCTCCGTCAGCTCCAGCGTATGTCACTGCCATTTCAGTTGTAGGAGTCGATGCAAAGCCTATTTTCACAACATCGGCGCCACAAGCCACAAGACTTCCGCACACCAATTGCTCCACCATTTCTCCTGAAATACGGGCATCCTTTCCGACTACAACCTTATATCTCTCACCCTCCGCCTTAGGACGGCGCTCCCTGAGTTTTTCGCAATATGCGTATGTAAATTTCACAACATCAATAGGAGTCAAAGCCTCTCCCGGCTGTCCCCCGATTGTACCTCTGATACCTGAAATAGATTTAATTAGTGTCATAGCTAAATTAGTTTTAATGAACTTGCAAAATTAATAAAAAAAATGCGTCTTCCTTGACAAAATTGAAAAATTCAGTTTCAGTCGTCTGTCACCGCGCACAGCGTTTCCGGCAGAGATAGAATGTAGCAATACACAATGTGGTGGCAGCTTCCGAGAGCGCCAATGCCAGCCAGATACCCTCGACGCCCAATGCTTTCGGCAGCAACATGAAGCTCGGGACAAGAAAAACCAGCCCGCGCAGCAGGGCAAAAGCGGTCGCGGGGCGAACACGTTCGACACTCTGGAAATATCCTATGGCAGTCAGATTCAGTATAAAGAAAACGAATGCAGCAGAAATAAGCGGAAATCCGTCAACGGCAATCCTCGCGGCAGGTACAGTGGAATCAATGAACAGTCCGACAAGCAGTTCCGGGCAGCAGACAAAAAGCAGGGTGACTGCAGTTCCGCACACCAAGGCGGTCAGCAGCGCAATCCTCTCGGTCGCCACCGCACGTCTGTGCAGCCCAGCACCGAAATTATAACTGATAATAGGTTGCGCCGACTGGGCTATGGCATTTCCTACCATAAAGACAAAAGGCATATAATAGCAGGCTATACCGAATGCACCCACGCCGTCGTCGCCAAGATAATTCATGAATACCCTGTTGCCGACAAATATAAGCATTGCCATAGTACACTCGCCAAGCAGCGCTGACGAACCTATGCGGCACTGATAACCGATGTTGCGCAGCGACAGCCGCAGGCTTTTACGGCTCCATTTGGGCATGACGGGACGCAGCTTGCGCGAATAGAACAGGATATACACCATTCCTATGACACCTCCGATAATAAGGCTTATTGTGGACGCGGCCGCGGCACCTGCTATTCCATAGCCGAGTGGGAAGATAAACAGCCAGTCCAGGACTATGTTGACAGCCGCAGGTATGATATTGCACCACATTGCCAGTTTGGGAGCTCCGTCCAAACGGATGATGAAAAGCGAAATTGAAGCCCACATTTCGAAAACCAAAGACGGCACGAACCACAGCAGATATGCCCTGACCTGCGGAAGAAGATGTTCCGATGCACCGAGCAGGAGTCCTGTCCTGGACGGGAAAATCATAATGAGTACAGACGGCACCAAAGTCACTATAGTGGCAAAAACAAAGGTCTGGGTCACATTCATGCGTGCTGTTTTCTCCTTGCCGCGCGACAGGTAGATTGAAGCCACAACCGAACATCCGGCGCCCAACATCAACGCTACACCCATAAGCACCATCAGCACCGGGATACAGATATTGATTGCCGCAACCCCGTCGCTGCCAACGCCGTGTCCTACGAAAATGCCGTCTACCGCAGTCACGGCCGACATACTCAGCATTCCTAAAAGTGTGGGGATGAAGTATTTGCTGAACAGCCTGAATACATTTACTTTACCAAGATCAATTGCATCTCTTTCCATATAACTTTTCCTTTTAACAATTTATCTGTCAGCAGGACATTCAAAAAACGCCGGACAAGCTGATTGGTTTTACCCAGTCATCTTATCCGGCATTCGATATCTGCCCTCCGATGAGGATTACAAAACTGTTTTTTTTCGTTTTCTGCTGCAAAAGTAGGACATTTCAGATTAATATGCAAATATTATGATTAACTTTGCCGCCCGTTTCAAGTCCCGCACAAGGGTGCATGGGCAAGCCTGTCTGAACTATCTGAAATATACGTTATGTGGTTAGTATTGGCATTCACATCAGCCGCACTTCTCGGCTTTTACGACGCTTCGAAAAAAGCTGCGTTGAAAGACAATGCAGTCCTCCCGGTACTGCTTCTGAATACTGTTTTCTCTACCCTGATATTTTCCCCTTTCCTACTCGACAGCATAATCGGGAACGGATGGTTTTCAGGCTCGGTGCTTGACACAGCCCCGTTCAAGGGCCCACAGAACGGCTTCACCATGCTCCATGCCCACCTGCTCGTAATGCTCAAATCAGTCATAGTCCTGAGTTCATGGATTTTCGGTTATTTCGGACTCAAACACCTGCCTATTACCATTGTAGGTCCCATCAATGCAACCCGTCCGGTACTCACCCTTGTCGGAGCCATGCTGATTTTCGGGGAAAGGCTCAACGCATACCAATGGACCGGAGTCATACTCGCCGTTGCCTCGCTCTACCTTCTGAGCCGTTCAAGCAAAAAAGAACAGGTGGATTTCATACACAACAAATGGATATGGTTTGTTGCGGTTTCCGCCGTCTTGGGCGCCGTCAGCGGACTGTATGACAAACATATAATGAGCAGGCTCACCCCGATGTTCGTCCAGGGCTGGTACAATCTCTACCAGCTGCTGCTTATGAGCATAATCTGCGCACTCCTCTGGTATCCGCAGCGCAAATCCACTACACCCTTCCATTGGAGCATGGCGATTCCGCTGATTTCAATCTTCATTTCGATGGCGGATTTTGCCTATCTCACAGCCCTCAACCAGCCTGATTCGATGATTTCCATAGTTTCGCTCGTCAGACGCAGCTCAGTCCTCGTCTCTTTCGCCTGCGGAGTGATCATCTTCAAGGAGCGCAACCTCAAAGCCAAAGCCCTCGACCTCGCCCTCATCCTTGCCGGAATGGTCTTCATCTGGCTCGGCAGCAGGTAATACAGGACGGAATGGGCTGTCTTTATCCGCTATAATATGACGGAATCCGTTATAATCATTCACTTGAAACAATGTACTAGGTATAGCGGAATGAAATGTACCAGCACCCCTCCCACAAAAAAGTTAGCCAATGCCGGCGTAACAGGAAGTGTCGACAAAGACACCGGTTTAATGTCCGCCCGCAATAACGTGCCTCACAGGAAAGCTTGCCTTTGAGTTCGACTAAACAAATTCCGTTCTACTAACACACAAAAGATACAGTATTACTGATTATCAGAACATTACAAATTTAGGCGTATACACTTCGACTAAGACTTCTACTAAAGTTGGACTAAATTTTGACTAAAACCCACTTCTTACCATTTGTTAATTTGATAATGCCGTCTTTTTTAAGAGCCGCCAGCAAATTACTTATCTTTCGGATCTTCTGCTCATCGGTCAACACATCAGACAACTTGGATTGCAATAGCTGGTTGAGTTCTCCTCTGGTAGCTCCACCGAACGATTTCAGGTACGATATAATCATCTCTTTGAAGTGCATATCATTGAAGCTCCAGTTTCTGATGTATTCAGTTT
>JBJEBQ010000039.1:0-11374 GCA_051870215.1 Candidatus Cryptobacteroides sp.
TAAACAAGATCAGTCAAACAACCTCTAAAGTGTCAACCTATCTCAGTGAAGGTCAACATTTGTTTGAACCGCTCTCAGGAAACGGTCATCGAAATTTTCAAATTGCGGAATCAAATCCGCATTTTTCGTAAAACTGCGGAAATAAATCAACAATTTTACCATAAAATTGCGGATTTATTTCCGCAATTTATTATCTTTGCACAAAAATCAATGAGTATGGAAATCTTATATCAACTTTACGCGGATAAACTCAAGCAAATCACAACCGATTTTGTGCGTTATCTTTATGATGAAATAGATTGGAATTCCCGTCTGATTGTCATTATAGGCGCCCGAGGAGTAGGTAAGACCACAATGATACTTCAGCACATCAAACTGACAGACACCAAAGCCGAGTCTCTGTATGTGGCTGCCGACAATACATACTTTTCCACCAATTCACTCTATGATGTTGCATCTTCGTTTTCGAAAAACGGAGGTAAAGTATTATATATCGATGAGGTGCACAAATATGAGAACTGGTCTAAGGAAGTAAAGATGATGTATGACTATCTGCCTGATCTCAAAGTTGTTGTGACCGGCTCATCGATACTTGACATCATCAAGGGCAGTGATGCCGACCTCAGCAGGAGGGCAATCCGATACGCCCTCGAAGGTCTGTCGTTCCGGGAATATCTCAATTTCTCCCTCGGATTGAATATCCGTCCTTATAGTCTTGACGAGATTATTGCAGGCAAAGTGGAACTGCCAAAAGAAGTCAGCTATCCTCTTATGCATTTCAAGGAATATCTTAACAAGGGGTATTTTCCGTTCTTTGCTGAAGACAACTACCATACCCGTTTGGAGAATATCATAAACATGACCCTTGAAGTTGATATACCGACTTATGCAAAGATGAACATTTCCACCGCCCGAAAAATGAAGAAATTGCTCTATGTAATATCCCATAGTGTTCCATTCAAACCGAATTTCTCTGAAATCGGACGTGCCATTTCCGCAGACAGAGGTTCCGTTGCCGACTATATGGTTTATATGGAGAAGGCAAAACTTCTTCAGCAACTGGAAATGGCATCTGAGGGAATGGCTGCGGTAGAAAAAGTTGACAAAATTTACCTTGGAAACACTTGTTTCATCTATGCTCTCGCCGACGGCAATCCGGAAATAGGGAATATTCGTGAAACCTTCTTCTTCCGTGCCCTGTCAGTACGCCAGAGAGTGCTATCCTCCCCTGTTTCAGATTTCCTGGTCGAAGGCCACACCTTTGAAGTCGGAGGAAAGTCAAAAAAACAGAAGCAGATCAAGGATATAAATGATGCATACGTGGTAAAAGACGATATTGAAAACGCCTATCTGAATATCCTGCCTTTGTGGACTTTCGGCATGAACTATTGACATCTTGGAAAAACGGACAAAATTATGATTAAGTCAAATAAGTGGATTTCAAGGAGGGCGGCAGGAGCTGATCGGCAATTACACCATGTATCCGAAGGATTTGAGTCTGTCAAGGAATTTGCCTTGTCTGCTCTTTGCCACCAGTATCATGAACCCTTCGGCCCGGATTGTTGTCTTTTTCAGTTCGTCATCATTTGAAATCAAATTGATAAGTTCCGCGTTTTTCGGATCAAGGCTGTAAATGATGTAATTATCCGAAGGCTCTCTGTTTAGCGGATTGCATTTCATCTGTATAGATTCGAAGAAAGCCTGCCATATATCGGACCAGTCTTCAGACACAAACTGTCTGAAAAAAGAGATTTTACCGGAAATTTCGGCTACTGTCTTACAGTTTTTCAGAAATGAAGCATTCGATACCACATATCGTCCTCCGCCAATCGGTGATGAAATGTCCGCAAGCATCTTTTCGTACGGATTATTCTTTTCCAATGATTTTACGATAAGCCTGTCCCGGTCAAGTTCAAAATATTTTTTCGCAGAACATACAGCTGCCGGAGAATAGGACGCATTTATGCCAAGGACATACTTGCCCAGCTCCGTGAGTTTTGCATAGCGTATGCAATCTTTTCCCGAATCATACGAGAGGCCTCCTGATTTATTGTAAGCTATGTCGATGATTCCTAAGCTTGCCAAAAGGAAAAGATAGGATTGGATATACGGTTTGCCGAGTCTTTCCACAAGCAAATCCGAACTGATAATCTGCCCGTCATTTTTATCCTTCAGGTTCATTCTCTGTAATGCATAATCACTGAAGAGTGTAAGTCCATCTCCTTGTGTACTATATGAAACATTGAGGTAAATGTTCCGTATGTCAATCCATTTGTCAGCATCTTCCGCCAAAGATACGAGGACCGCATCGTGCTGCTGTTTCAGAGCGTTGCCCCATAGCAGGTCTTTTCTCAGACCGGTAATATGCACAAGAAACAGCGGAACCATAAAATATGCATAGTTATTAAACTTCTCGATAAGTTCTTTTGCGGCCAGCTCCGGTTCTTTTTCACATTGCTGTACCCTTTTGACAGATATATTATGGGCAAAGAGGTTGTAAAGCAAGCTGGTTCTGAGCCTGCAGGCTTCAAGATCCGTGGAATCAGGGAAAAATTCACAAGCTCCGATTTGTCCTGAAATTTTCTTCAAGGCAGATACAGACAGCTTTTTGTCACTTTCCACTGCAAAAAATTTCTGTTCCTGCAAACTGACCATCATAGGATATTCACGGATAAAAGTTTCTTCACCCTCAAATATCTCCAAGCCCTCCGGAAGCGGATTGAAATCTTCCGGCAAAATAAAAAACGTGTTCGGCGGATATACCGCATAGAAAAATGCGTTGTACACCCAAGAAGAGACTGTAATAAAGTAGTCTTCATCACAATAGCGGTTATTGGAATTTCTGCTCTTCCCACGATAAAGTTTGAACCATGGCAGGGCAGGTATCAGTTCCTCACGATATGAATATCTGTCTGAAATAACAGCCGGAACTCCAAGAACCTGCCCGGCTTCTTCTTTACTGACGAAATGTTTGTCAAAGACGAGTTTCCACAGCTCCCTGATTTTTGAGTCCAAGGCAGTGAAATAAATATTCAGATTTTCTTCGTCTGCAAGGAAAAGCGACAGAAAATCCACAATATCAGCTTTGCGGGTGTTTTTCTCCGCCTTGATTTTTTCAACAATTTCCGACAATGACTCTTTCCCGGTTTTCGGATCTTTCACGTATACAATATTATTACGGTAAAGAGACCTGAAAGTATATAAGATTCCATTCAGATATGGTACAGTAGTGCCTTGTGTCAGAATATTACGATAGGCTTCATATAATGAACTATCAGGATTGTTGAGAACTATTTTCTTCACCTCCTTGTTAAAAATATCTTTCATAACTAAGCCAAAATAAAGTTGATGTCTTCTTCGGTAAGCTGTTTGACAGACGAACTGTCATTGGAAATCAGACCGTTGAACAATTCTGTTTTCTGCTGCTGAAGAATCTGGATTTTTTCTTCGATTGTGTTCCTCGTGATGATGGAGTAGCTTAGGACATTGGCTTTCTGTCCGAAACGGTGAAGCCTGTTGACCGCCTGCTCTTCCGCAGCCTTGTTCCACCACGGCTCAAAAATGAAAACAGTATCGGCAGCAGTGAGATTCAATCCTACGCCGCCTGTTTTCAATGTCATAAGCAGCACCATACACCTCGGATCATTCTGGAACCTCTCCACAATGCTTTTCCTGTCACGGGTAGAACCTGTCATGCAACTGAAATCAATGCCCGCCTCATCAAGTTTTTCACTGACAAGCTCAATACCGGCAATGTAGTTGAAAAATACGACAACTTTATGTCCGTTTTCAACTGCTTCAACCAGGCTGTCCAACAAAATTCCGAGTTTTGGCGAACAGATTTCCCCGTCGCTCAGGCTCTCCGGTACGGAAGCTATTCGACGCAATTCATTAAGCGCCTGAAACATAACAAATTGGGATTTTTGAATACCATCTGCCGATATGCTCTGATGGACACGATCGTAGTAGTATTGCCGTCTGTTTTCGTAAAATTCCGCATGCTTTTCTTCCATTTCGACATACACGGTCTGCTCAATTCTCTCAGGCAGTTCGGAGAGAACATCTTTTTTGAGTCTTCGGAGCAGGAAAGGAAAAATCTTCTTTCTCAGACTTTGCAGCGTATCCTTATCATCTCCTTTCTGAATCGGATAGGTATATTGGGTGTTGAAATCCTCAAGCGTTCCGAACATTGCAGGATTGAGAAAACGGAACAGGGAATACAATTCGGTCAGATTGTTTTCAATCGGCGTACCGCTAAGGGCCAGTTTGTGTTCCGCACGAAGAAGAAGCACTGACCGGGTCACTTGTGCAGATACGTTTTTGATGTTCTGGGACTCATCAAGTATGACATAATGAAATGACTGCTTCATAAATTCTTTTATGTCATTGCGTACCAGAGCGTATGTCGTGAAAATAATTTGCGCCTTCATAGCTTCTTCCATATCCCTGTTGTTGCCGTAATACGTATAGGTTTTGAGCCATGATGCAAATTTGTCGATTTCATTCTGCCAATTGAACAGTAGGCTCTTCGGCATCACTATGAGTGACGGCACAGTGGTTTTCGGATAAATTTTCGCAAGCATAGCAATGGTCTGCAGAGTTTTTCCCAAGCCCATATCATCTGCGAGACAGCCGCCAAGTTTGTTTTCGTAGAGATAGTTAATCCATTTCACGCCGTTTTTCTGATATTCGCGCAAATCAGCATTGAGCCTTGGAAACTGCATTTCATTGTCATTCAGATGATTGAAACCATCATACACCTTCCTATGACGAAGAAAAGCCTCACCATCTGCCGGAACATTCAACAGTTCCTCTATTTCCGGCAAGTCGAAAAATGATATTTCCACATTCTTTTGGCCTTTGCCGTTTTTGAAAATACGTTCTAATTTCCTGATATATTTTTCATCAACAATGGCTCTGTCTCCATCAGACAAAACGATGTATCTGTTCTTTTTGTACTGCTCCAGGAATTTCTTGAGGCTGAATGTCTCATCTCCAAGCTCAATCTCGGCATCGCCCTCCAAAAAATCGATTCCGGAACTTAGTGCAAGCTTCAGCTTTGGCGCTACAGGCTTCACTTTGTATTCCTTTATGTTTTCCGTCCCGAGCAACCGGTATTTTTCAATTATTGAAGGCAAGCCCTGAAGAAGGAACGGTCCGGCAGTCTCTTCCGGAATGATGAAAAAGTCATTGTCGTGATAGATTTCCTTTTGGGCCTGTTTGTTTGGAGCAAAACTGAGAATGAATTTGTTAAGTTCTTTCTCGTTGGCAGCCATATCAGTATATGATATCCTCTGCAGCCTGATTTTATGGTCTATTGTCAGAGAGGCGGTATAAACCAGGTCGAAGGCTTCGATATTGTCAGTGACATCATTGGGAAGAAGACCGGCGAGACGAAGATACAGGGCAAGATCGCTGTCCACTTTCTCAAAAATAATTGTCGGAACAGTCTTGATAACATCATCGGAAATTTCAAGCCTGTAGTCTTCATAGTCGGGCTGCACATTATCTATGTACGAATAGAATACGGAAAGATAGGTCTCAAGCTGTGCTTTTTTGAATGTTGAAAGAAAAAAATCCAGCTTGGAGTAATTGCTTCCTATCGGCTCAATCGGATATATAGTATCACCGGCCAATACGAAGATGTCTGAAATGAATTTGAATGCCGTGTATCTTTCACTCCCGGACTGCAGCACAAATGACGAAGTAACCGTGTCTCCGATTTGCGTGAGTACAAGCCTGACCTCCGCCGGATCTTCAGAGATTTTTATCGGCTGTTTGTCTTTGGTAATGAGGTTGTTGCAGTGTAGAAGCTGCAGCACCAACGCCGGATTTCTGTGAAGTACGACACTTCTGTCCCGGCTGTTCCAGGACAAACTTTCTGTGGAGTCCTCGAAAATGGAATAGAATGTGCGCAACACGTGGAATAAATCTCCGGTGAATTGCCTATAATCCGGATTAACAGTTTTCAGGTTTGAATCCACTAAACGTACAAATGAATTATTCTGTTCATCAAAGTCAATCAGAAAATAAAATATAGAGCAACTGTCCCTTCGCTCAACCTTTTTGTGAGCCACAATATTGGCTTTCCTGAGCAAGGGTAGAAATTCATCTTTCTGTATCGGCGCCATTTCTTATCGTTTTAAATTTCAATTTGCTAAGTTAGTAATTCTCATAAATTTTATGCAAACTGATGCTGTTTATTTTTTTCAAATTACATAATGAATTTTATACAAAAAAAATCCGACATTCTTTTATGGGTGCCGGATTTTTTGTTCTTCTGTTGAATGCACAAGATCAGCCTTCGAGGCAGCAGTCAAGTTCGCGGGAGATGGTCTCGCGGTCCATGTTCTGACCGATGAACACCAGTTTTATCATACGGTCGCCGTAGACTTCATCCCAATCGCGACGGAGCTTTTCGTCCCTTGCCATCATCTTCTGCAGTTCATCCTCAGACATTGTGGCGTACCACTGTCCGGCATTGCGCATGGACACCTGCTTGCCGGCCTGCTCGAACACATAGCAGATGTCAGGCTGGTCTTCGAAATACACCATTCCTTTGGCCCTGATAACTGATTTCGGCCAGTGACGTGCCACAAAGCTGTCGAATTTGTTGATGTCGAACGGAGCCCTGCGGTAGTAGACAAAGGTACCTATGCCGTATTCCTCGACCTCCCCTTCGCCATGATGGTGATGGTGGTGTCCGTGATGCTCCCCGTGTTCATGATGATGTTCCTCGTCGTCTTCCTCATGCTCGTGATGATGGTGTTCGTGTTCATCTTCGTCGTGCTCCCCGCCATCGTCCTCAATCTCGCGTATCCAGGCCGCAGAAGTCGCGACCTCGTCAAAATCAAACAGATGGGTCCCGACAATCTTGTCCAGGTCCACATCACCGAAATTGCACCCGATGATTTCCGCCTTAGGCTGAATGGCGCGGACAATCTCCTTCAGACGACCGAGCTGTGCGGGCTCCACCTCGTCCACCTTGTTCAAAAGGATAATGTTGCAGAACTCAATCTGCTGGATAAGCAGGTTCTCAATGTCATCCTCCCCGATATTCTGCCTGCGCAAATCCAGACCGCCCTGAAACTCGTCCTTCATACGGAGGGCGTCCACCATAGACACGATGCAGTCAAGCACCGGCACGGCTTTATGCCTGTATTCAGGCTCAAGATAAGGTATCGAACAGATAGTCTGGGCAATAGGTACAGGCTCACAGATTCCGCTCGCCTCAATCACAATGTAGTCAAAACGCTCCATATCGGCAAGTTCCTCCAACTGCTGAATCAGGTCAGTCTTCAGAGTACAGCAGATACAGCCGTTCTGAAGCGCCACAAGCGAATCGTCCGACTTATTGACCACACCGCCTCTTTCCACAAGTTCAGCGTCAATGTTGACCTCGCCGATATCATTGACTATCACGGCAAAGCGTATTCCTTTCCTATTTGCTAAAATCCTGTTCAACAAAGTTGTCTTTCCGCTGCCGAGATAACCTGTAAGCAGCAAAACCGGTATCTGTTTCATAAAATAAAATTATAAACGTTACACATAAGAAGCAATAAAAATCATCCGCTTCCAAAACCTGGCAAAAATATCAAATTTTACGATAAAAGTCAATCCACAACGCATAATATTACATCTCGGCCGCAGACAATTTTGCCGTTTTGGCTGAAAAAGTATACGTTTTCACATACAAGAACCGGCAAATCTGCGTATATTTGCAGCGTTCAAACATATGAATAAAAGATGAAAACGCCCATCTGCATACTTCTGTTATTGCTTTTTTCAGTCCTGCTCTCCAACGCAGCACCGACAATGGCAGTCAATACCCCTGCCCCCCCCTATGACACACTTTCAAACATAACCGACACCATTATACCAAGCAAGAAAGCCGCACGGAAGGCTCGACGGGAAGAACTGAAACTCTGGCAGAAGTCCGACAAAGGCAAGCCCAACCTGTTGGCACAATATGCTCCGTACAAATTCAAAGCAAAAGACATCGTCGTCCCGACCGTAATGGTAGGACTCGGACTTGCAAGCATCACGAGCTATTGGTGGCAGGAAAACATCAACGAAGGAGTCAAGCAGGCAGTGCATGACAGACTTTTCATCGGTAAAATAGGCATTGACGATTACTTTCAATATGTGCCTTTGGCATCTCCATACGTACTGAAACTCTGCGGGGTACGAAGCAGGCACGACTATCTGGACTATTCCGTTCTCTTAGCGACTTCCTACGCCATAATGGGCATAACAGTCAATACTATAAAATATTCTGCGGGAAAGCTCCGCCCGGACGGCAGCAGCCGCAATTCCTTTCCTTCGGGGCATACCGCCACTGCATTTATGGGCGCGGAACTTCTCAGGCTCGAATTTTGGGATACATCCCCCTGGATAGGCGTTGCAGGCTACGCATTCGCGGCCACCACAGGTTTTATGCGCATCTACCACAACCGCCACTGGCTGACCGACGTACTCGCGGGAGCCGGCATAGGCATACTCAGCGCAAAGGCGGCATACTGGCTGTTCCCGGCCATAAACAGATACATTTTCCCAAGACGCTACCGCGAAAAAATAGCCGTCGCACCATACGCAACGGCTTACTCACAAGGACTCGGCGTCCAGATCAGTTTCTAAAGATTTCCCGCCAGGATTTCATCAACAGCCGAACACCAGACTTCGCCGTTGGCAGGCTGGTACACATGAAAACCGAGCGCACGTCCGGCTTCGATGTTTTTCGGACCGTCATCGATGAAAAGCGTCTCCTCAGGCACAAGCCCGCTATCAGCAATCATATAGTCGAAAATCTCGCGTCCCGGCTTGGTCAGATGTAGTTCGTGAGACAGATACATCTTGTCGAAATATGCGGAAATCGGCTTCCCGTCATCCGAAAATGCAGGAGTATCGGCCCAACTGAGCACCAATGCATTGTTATTGCTGAGAAGATATACCTTGTATTTGCTTCTGAGCGACTCGACATATCGCAGTTTCTCCACATTGACCTTGTCAAGGAACTCATGCCAGGCCCACTGCAACTCGCCGAGCGTCACTTCCCTGCCCAAAATCTTCGAAAACTCGCGGACAAATTCCACATCACTTATCGTTCCCTCTTCCAGCTGCAGGAAAACTCCGCTCTGACGATAGGGATTGATATAGTTCTCAGGATGTTCCAGGCCCATTTCGCGGAAAGCCGCTAAGGCCTTGTCAAATTTCAGGTCAACGAGAACGCCGCCCATGTCAAATACAATGTTTTTTATCATATCGCTAAACTTATTTGAATTTTGCGACAAAAATAGCGAAAATCCTGCAAAGGGGCATCACAATTTCGGATGGAAAACCAGACCGAACACCACGTGCACATCCTGAACGTAAGGATTCCATATTACTGTCGAATATATCGGCAGTTCGAAATGCTCCGATATAGGAATGGTGTATGCGACCTTGAATGCAACATTTGTCACGGCAAATTTGTAATTGTTCCACGGATCGTATGGGACACAGCCCACAAGCGCCTTCAAATCAAACTTCCTCACAGAAAACGGATACGCTATCTGGAAATAAGAGGAATACGCCTGTCTGCCGTCCGGTCTTCTGTCATTGCCCCAGACAGCCGTGTACCACTCGAATTCGACCGGAGCCTTTTCAAAAGGAAGCGTATAGAGCAGTCCGAGTTCCAGTTTATGGTCCGTCGTGTGACTGTTGAAATTGAAATAACGGTTGTTGTCCGGCGAATAATTGTTTCCTGTTCCAGCCTGTCCTCCATACCAGACGTCGTACAACCCTACAGTCAGACCCTTGACGCTGTAGGTCAGAAAAATATCCGCTTCCTTGTAACCTCCCGCCGCAAAATCAGTGCAGCCCCATACCATAGCGTTGAAGCCCTCCACATGGAAAGACAAATACGGCGCAAAGGACGTCCCACACTGATAATAACCTCGGAAAACATTAGAACTGACAATCTCGCCGCAAAGATCGAAACCGTAATCGACATTTTTCTTCATCTTGCTGCTGTCAGCAACCACGACCTGCTCCTCTAATACTTGACTTTGTACATTGTCTGCTGCGAGGGCGCCCTTGGCGAAGAGGAGCAGTACAGACAATGCTGTCACGACTTTCGTGTTCATTGTTCACAGTATTTATTTTCGGGGCGCAAAGATAGTGAGAAAATCCGGAAAATGTTCACATATCATTCAAAAGTGACAGGGAACAAGCTATCTTGTTATTTTACATCCGGCAGACATGGGTTGGGAGGATTTATTTCCACAAAAAAAGCGACCCACCAGGGTGAATGTTTTAAGCAGTGAAACTGCGATTACTGCAACGCAGTACGCGACCGGAGGAAGCAAAATCCCCCTAATAGGGGGTGCAGGGGGTTGAGAAGACATATCTCCACAAAAAAAGCAGTCCGGATGGACTGCTTTTTGGTGGAGATAGTCGGAGTCGAACCGACGACCCTCTGCTTGCAAAGCAGATGCTCTAGCCAACTGAGCTATACCCCCTTCTCGTTTCTTTTGGCTTATTACTGCGTCAGACTTCGTATCCTCAGTCGGTCATTTACACAAGTAAACTCCCTCCTTCCTCACTTGTCTTCCTTGTTCTAAGCCAAAATAAACTTCGAACTCTCTTTAAAGAACTGTAGTCCCGAGCAGACTTGAACTGCTGACCCCTACATTATCAGTGTAGTGCTCTAACCAACTGAGCTACGGGACTATATATAAAAGACTGAAAGTACAAGATTGCCTTGCCAACCGTGCCAATCTCAAAGCTTCGTGTCAAAACCAACTCCAAAAAGGAGGTGTTCCAGCCACACCTTCCGGTACGGCTACCTTGTTACGACTTAGCCCCAGTTACCAGTTTTGCCCTAGGCCGATCCTCGCGGTCTCGGACTTCAGGCACCCCCGGCTCCCATGGCTTGACGGGCGGTGTGTACAAGGCCCGGGAACGTATTCACCGCGCCATGGCTGATGCGCGATTACTAGCGAATCCAGCTTCATGGAGTCGAGTTGCAGACTCCAATCCGAACTGAGACGTGTTTTCGGGTTCCGCGCCCTGTCGCCAGGTGGCTTCCCTCTGTTCCACGCCATTGTAACACGTGTGTCGCCCCGGACGTAAGGGCCGTGCTGATTTGACGTCATCCCCCCCTTCCTCACACCTTGCGGTGGCAGTCTCGCCAGAGTCCCCAGCTTTACCTGATGGCAACTGACAACAAGGGTTGCGCTCGTTATGGCACTTAAGCCGACACTTCACAGCACGAGCTGACGACAACCATGCAGCACCTCGACAGCGGTCCGAAGACTAGAATATCTCTACTCAATTCCACTGCCGTTCGAGCCCGGGTAAGGTTCCTCGCGTATCATCGAATTAAACCACATGT
>JBJEBQ010000040.1:0-47948 GCA_051870215.1 Candidatus Cryptobacteroides sp.
CATTTATAAAAATTTTATGAGAGTATGATAGCCGTTCGCTATCGCTCACTCTCACAATGAAAATCATTTGATACCGCCCTTGGGCGAATATATATCAAAGATTTTCATGTTCGGTTTCATATATTGTCATTAAATTGTCATACAACTTGTCATTTATAGCATAGCACAAGATTTTGGTGCGCACAATCTTCTCTCCATTTGTCACCCTGAGCATAAACAAAGGAATAAGACAAACAGTCCTGTGGACTTTTGTCCCTTTGTTCACGCAGTGCCTAAGTCGAATGGGTCTTGTACATATTACTAATTTGCATTATTTTCAAACACTTACCTAAATGTACAAGATTTCTCCACGCGCTTCGCTTGGTTATTAAAATGACAACGAACCGAGAGCAATGTCAAACCTGTTTCAAATTATAATCGTCTTAATGCTTCCTATGCAGAATTTCCTGCAGATTGACATTGATGCCCACAATCTGCTGGCAGCCGGAATACTTGCCGTTGAAATGAAAGACCGCACTCAGCTTGATGTCCACTCCGCGGCAAATCCGAGGATTGTAATACACTGCGAGCCTGTCGTATGTGCCAATGCCCGTCCTGCCGTCGTCCCACACGCGGTAGAAAGGATCGCTGAAATACAGCCTTTCGCCATATTTGAAACCACCGCCGTCCACACAATTGTAATAAGGCAGCAGATCCGTGCCCACGTACAAATCATTTTCCACTCCGACTCCCCATTTCTGAATATTGAATTTCACTTCCCCTCCTCCCGGGAAAATATATTTGTGGGTCATACGCCTGTCCTGCTGAAAAGACTGAAGCCAACCCAGTCGAAGCGAAAATTTGTCCAAAGGCAGCATTTTGTCAAACTCGAATTTAATCCAGGCATTGCAGAGAATATTGTCGACCACGCCCCAGACCTCTTCCGAAGACGCCAAATGCTCACCGCTCACAGCATAGCCCATATTCAGCCACGGAAGCACATAGCCATGGCCTGCGGCAAAAATCAAAAATTTCTCCCTGCGGGCCTTTCCGATTTTTCCGCACCAATCCGCACCGATTTCAAACGAAGCCTTGGGACGTGTCACTTTCAGGAGCACTCCCTCAAGATTATTGTCATAAAAACGCAGGGAATCCGAAATGAAAGCCCTGCCGTACTCCTCGCCGCAAAATCTGCGCGGAAAAATTCCGGCATACATTTCGATGTCATTATCCTTGGCCTGAGCCCTAAGCCTGTAATACATAGTGATTTCGCCGAAAAGCGCAAGATTCGATTGAGTCTTCTTCTGCTCATCCGGAGCCCCGGCAGCATATTTGCCCGAAATGGGCGAAGCCCCGAAATCCTTTTGCACATCAATGCCCGCCATCACCGAATGCGACATATTCTTCTGCTTTACCTCGAAGCCGACGGAAGGAGTCAGCCTGGCCCCGAAAATCGACATAGATGTCGAAAAATTGCTGCGATAGAGTTCACGATTGTCAAAATAGGTCTCAAAATCAACATCGTAGGCGAATTTCACCTTAGCCTTATCCTTCCCGGCACAAGGCGGAAGACTTCCGACAAACAGAGCCAAGGTCAAAAGGACATATAAGAGTCTTTTATTCATATTCATTATGGAGAAATACCCGGCAAAGGTAAAAAGAATGCCCAAAACAAGCAATGATTTTTGAAGAAAAAGTCAAATTCCTGACAAGACAAATAAAATAACTCACTATCTTAGCAGACGGAAAAAAATAAAGTTTATGATAAAATTGCAGACACCCGTTGCAGACCGGCCATGCAAGGTCAGAATAGGATATGAAAACAAAATACTCTTTCTCGGCAGCTGCTTCAGCGACAATGTCGGAACCATACTCGCAAACTACGGCTTCGATGTGATGACAAATCCCTTCGGAGCACTGTACAATCCGCTTTCCATCGCACAGAGCATTGAAAGAATCGCTGAGGGCAGAGAATTTACTCCGGAAGAATGCATGGAAATAGGCGCAGGTGACGCGAGAATCTGCTCGCATTGGCACCACACCCTCCAGGCCCGCAGCACAGCCGAAGAATTTCTTCGCGACGCCAACGAAAAACTGCATGAAGCGCATAACTTCCTGACAGAATGCGACACAGTCATCATCACGCTCGGCACAAGCCAGGTATTTGACAAAGACGGCTTTACAGTCAACAACTGTCTCAAGCGGCCTGCCCATGAATTCGTGCGCCGCCGGCTCTCCACGGACGAAATTTCAGACTGCCTTGAACGCATAACCGGCCTGCATGATTTCGGCACGCCAAAACGTTACATCTTCACAGTCAGTCCCATACGCCACTTAGCCGACGGAGCACACAACAACCAGCTCCACAAAGCCGCCCTCCTGCTCGGCATCGACGACATGCTAAGCAGCATCAGCGCAGAGAACAGCACCGCCATAGTCCAAAACGCAAAAAGTACATTGGAGAATACAGTCCACAAATCATGGCAATCCCCAAACTCTGATACAGAACAAACCCTGACAACAATTCAGGCCGACTACTTCCCGGCCTACGAAATCATGATGGACGAACTTCGGGACTACCGTTTCTATGCCGAAGACCTCTGCCACCCCTCCGACCAGGCCGTCCGCTACATAGCCGAGCGCTTCCTCGACTGGACCCTGCCGCAGGAACAGCAGCCCTTCCTCGCCGACCACATCCGCCGCTACAAATCCTCCTGTCACCGTTCAAAAGCATAAAGCCACACTCACCTCCCCCATTGACAAAGATGCTCAGTAAAAACACATAGTACAATCAGATTGCCAGGACGTGAAGAGGGACTAAGCGAAGCGCTTAGTGCAGCGAAGCGGAACGCTCCCTCTGATGTCCTGACAATCTGATCCACAGTAAAAGGTATCAAATATTCAGAAGCTAATCAAAAATACTCTTATCAAGCCCCAGCAACATCATACGCTTCCTGATAAGCGGCAGCTCCTCCTCCAAAAACTCCCTCCTCTGAGCCTCCAGCACAACGGCCGGTGCATCATCACAGATAAAATAACCGATACCGCGCTGATTATAAATAATTCCCGCATTGGTCAGACGCTCATAACTGCGCATAATCGTATTGGGATTCACACCGATTTCCGCTCCGTAATCCCTGACGGAAGGTATCCTTCCACCCGGCTTGAACTCGCCCGAAAGAATACGCTCACAGATATTGTCGCATATCTGCAGATATATAGCCTTATTATTACCGAATTCCATATCAGAAAAAATCAAAATAAATCATACAATCTTCCATATCTCAGCCGAAACAACTAATGCTTGATGGTTTTCAGTCTGAAATAAACCCAAGCCGCGAGAATCACAATCCAGACACAATTCACGACATGTGCCCAAACGGAGAAATTGCTCATGAAATCCCAGAAAACATTCTCGAAGTCCATATAATTGTCCATCACGAAAGACTTCATCACAGGCATCATGGCGAAACTCAAAACAGTCTGGATAATGAAAATCACTCCTATAGTCTTGATAGCCTTGTTCTTCTTGAAATAAAGGGCACCGATAACGAAGACAAGCACATTGGAAACAATGCTTTCGACGTAAAGCCAGGTATTGGTCAAAGTCGACACAAACGACGCCGGCACAGAGTCATCTCCAACAAGTTCAGTCGCCAGACTCTCCTTCAGATTGAACCAATAATACATCATGGAATGTCCGCAGGAATCCGCAAAAGCACAGACAAGAGCGTCAGTCGCCAGATACAGAAGCACGAAAACGGCAGGCATAAGCACACAGCCGATAAGGACAATGCTCACAGTCTTCTCTAAAATCGAAGCCGGAATCATCAGATAAGCGCTGCCGGCCTTCTTGTCCGTAATATGTCCATAGCAGTTTGCCGGCATCAGAATGCACAGCAGAAAAGCCACAAAGCAGAAAACCGCAAACCTGCCCCAAATTCCGGGACCGCTCCAGCCGTTGCCCCAGATAAGCGAGCCGAAAGCCACAAACAAATACAGAACCACAGGGAAAAACGACGCCACAAGCATACTTATACCGAAGCGTGCAGTCACCATCCTGATTTCGGAAGCAAGATATTTTCCGAATCTCCTTATATCAAAAATTTCATTCATCACAATATAAATTCAAAAATTAAACAAAATAACACGACTATTTGCTGAACAAGTCTTTAATCAGCTGTTTATGGGCATGCACCGCATTGAAAAGCGCCTCGATGTTCACCTTGCTGTCCTCACCCGTGGCATTCACACCCACCTGAATGCTTCCGCCCGGAATCATCTCGCGATACAGCGCACCTTCAAGCGGTTCATTGCCATAGTCAAAATACAGTTTGCCGGAAATCTCCTCCAAGCTTGCATTCAGCAACACATCCTGCCTGTCAAGAATAATGATAGGATCAATCACATTTTCCAAATCCTTCACCTGATGGGTAGAAATCAGCAGGGTAGAGTCCTCCGCAGTATATTTGAGAATAGCCTTGCGGAACTGGGCCTTCGAAGGAATGTCAAGACCGTTGGTCGGCTCATCCATGAAAATATATTTGCAGTTGCAGGACAGAGCGAAAGAAATATAAGTCTTCTTCAGCTGGCCGGCGGACATCGTAGACATGAGCTGCTCGCTGTTCACCTCAAACAAAGCCATGATTTCCAAGAACTTGGTCATATCGAAATTCTTGCGGAACTTGCCGTAATCCTTGGCATAAGTACTCGCCTTCACCTTCTCTCCCACTACCTCATCAGGCAGATAATAGATATTTTCAAGCAATGACGGCAGTCTGTTATAAGGATTTGTCCCGTCAATCATAATAGTACCCGACTGTGGCTTTTTCAAACCGCAAAGCAGGGTCAGAAGAGTGGTCTTGCCCACCCCGTTCTCTCCGAGCAGACCATAAATCCTGCCCTCCTCGAGATTCATCGTAATGTTGTCCAATACCGGAACATGTCCGTAACTGAATGCTAAATTTTTGATTTCTATCATATTATATAGTATTATAATTTATTTCGTCCTTAATTGGTTCTTTTCGCAATAGTGTATCACTACAATAGAACACTGCAAAGGTATAAATAAAAATCATACTTCCAAAGAAAAAACGAATAAATTTTGCAGTTTCCAACTCATTTTACTGAAAGACAAAGAAATACAAGCAAATAAACAAAAAATAAATAAATGTTTTTCTAAAAATTATTAATAACTTTGCAGCGCAAATGCAAAAACAGGAAGAATACAGTCAAATCTTCAAAATAATTTTAATATGGAAAACTCATTTCTGAACAATATCGACGGCAAAACGTCAATTTTGAAACAGAGCATACTCGGACTTTGTATCAATGCAGGTGATTTCAGCATTGCAGACATGAGCAAGGAACTGAACACGAGCATTCCTACCATCACGAAACTCGTCGGAGAACTTATAGACGAAGGCTTCATCGTCGATATGGGCAAACAGGGTACAAACGGCGGACGCCGTCCTAATATATACGGACTGAATCCTTTGGCAGGCTACCTGGTAGGCTGTGACATAAACGGAGACCAGACGAGCATGGCCATCACGGATTTCAACGGCAAAATACTTGATCATCAGGAAGATATCCCTTTCAAATTCGAGGGCACGGAAGAATCCGCACAGGGACTCGCAGAACTGATAGGCAAAACAGTAGACAAACTGGAAATTCCAAAAGAAAAGATTCTCGCATGCGGAGTTAACCTCACGGGCCGGGTCAACCACGACACCGGATATTGCTTTTCATATTTCATCAGTGAAGACAAACCGCTTTCATCCATACTCGGAGTACGACTCGGCTGTCCTGTCTATGTCGAAAACGACTCAAGGGCCATGACTTACGGTGAATATATCGCAGGAGTCTGCAAAAACGAGCGCAACGTGCTTTTCATCAATGTCGGTTGGGGACTCGGCATGGGCATGATAGTGGAAGGCCAGCTGTCCTACGGCAAATCCGGCTTCTCGGGAGAAATCGGACATTTCCCCATGCTGCACAACGAACAGATCTGCCGTTGCGGAAAGACAGGCTGCCTTGAAACAGGAGCGTCCGGAAGCGCCGCATACAGGATTTTCATGGAGAAACTCAAAGGAGGCAGAGCTTCGATGCTGTCGGACAAATACAGCAAAGGGGAAGAAATCACCCTTGACGACATTTTGGCTGCCGTTCAGGAGGAAGACGTTCTTGCAATCTCGACCGTCGAAGAAATCGGCCAAACCCTCGGTATAGCCATTGCAGGACTCATCAACATTTTCAATCCTGAACTGGTGGTAATCGGAGGACGCATGTCGGTGGCCAAAGAATACCTGCTGCTCCCGATCAAAGCAAGCGTCCAGAAACACTCGCTCAACATCGTCAACAAGGACACCACCATCAAATTCTCGAAATTGGGTATGAAAGCAGGTACAATAGGAGCCTGCATGCTCTCACGAAGCAGACTTTTAGGTTTGCTATAACACACTCGGCGACAATCAATTTCGCAGTTCCCTCTCCCTGTATTCCTTCGGGGAGCAGCCCATAATCTTTACGAACTGACGATGAAAATTGGCACGGTCACTGAAGCCGGCCTGCTCGCCTATTATATTGGTCGAAACATCAGGTTTATCCAAAAGCAGTTTACGCGCTTCCTCCACGCGGAGTTCAGTACGCCAGGTCTTGAAATCCTTGCCCACACGCATCATGAAATAGACATGGAGCATCTCTTTGGTAGTATTCAGGCTCTGCGCTATCTCATCACGGCTCTTGTCGTATTCGCAGAATTTCTTCTGTTCCACCCAACGGGAGAGGTTTTTCTCTATTTTCCTGAATTCCAACTCATTATGATCAACCACCGCCTCTGTTTCAGAATTTTTCCTTCGGGTTTTCTTCGCCGGTCTCTTGTTTATGAAATCGCCGGAAAGCGTCTTATAGGCAAAAGCGTCAAGCGTCAGTTTGTGGCTGCCGATAAACGAAAGGAAATTGGCGGTGAAATATACCAGGAAAAGAGAATAGAAAGACGAATAAATCTTCATCAGGCCGCTCGGAATCAGCAGATATACAAGGATGAACATCTGGGTGAGCATCATGATGATGTAGTCGAAACGCACCCAGCGGATTTTATGGTCCTCCACTTCGTCATAATACTGCTCCAGGGCCATCTTGCTTTTTGCATAGACCTTGTCGAAGATGATGATGTGGATAATGCACTGGATTATGAAAAGCACGATGCTGGCTATCTGCACTATGGTTTTCGCCAGTCCTGCCTCCCACCAGAATGAATTGATGAAAAGCGCACCCATAACCGCCACGGCGCCGACGTTCAGATAGAATTTGTCATTGTCGATATAGGATTCATCAAGCAGATACATCAGGGAGAAAGACATTGCCGCCGACACGAAAGCATTGATTGTCAAGAGCATCATCGAAGAAAATCTGCTGTAGTCATCCATTCCGGAGTGGCTCAGAGTATAGCCGAAAAGTACGGAACAGATCAGGAAACAGACTGCGATGGTATTTTTTGACTTCGCAAGTTTCTTGGAGTATTCCGTCATCGGAACCTTGATCAGGACAAGAAGAAAGCCCAATATGAACGATGTCACGACGGCGACGACCAGTGACAGTTCTATAGTGAAGGCGAAATGGATGGAATCGTTCATTTAATAAAAAAATGGTTAAAAATCTTTTTCGTTTTTTCTGTCATCCCGAGCGCAGCCTTGTCTTCCCGAGCACCCTCCTTGTCATCCCGAGCGTAGTCGAGGGATCTTGTACATATTACTAAAATGAAAAAGACCAGTTCGACTCGCTACACTCGATCAGGGAGACAAAGGATGCTATCGAAATAACGCAGCAGATTGACAGTTATGACAGACCGTCCTATTTAAATTTGTCAGAACCGTTAAGATGCAAGGCTTTGAAGACCATGGTGCGACAGGAGCTTACTTTCGTAAGTGACTTAGCCCGGGGTCGAAATAACGCAGCAGATTGACGGTTATGACAAATTTAATATTACCAGCCGAGAACGTATGCGAAGAGCAACGGTGCCACGATAGTCGCGTCACTCTCGATGATGAAGCGAGGAGTGTCGACATCAAGCTTGCCCCAGGTAATCTTCTCGTTAGGAACGGCACCTGAATAAGAACCGTATGAAGTGGTACAGTCAGATATCTGGCAGAAATAAGCCCAGAGCGGAGTACCATGCCACTGGAGATCCTGCTCCATCATAGGAACGCAGCAGATAGGGAAGTCACCTGCTGTACCGCCGCCGATCTGGAAGAAACCGACACCCTCGCCCTGAGAGTTGTTCTTGTACCAGTCGCAGAGGAACATCATGGTCTCAACGCCGTTCTTGATCATCTGAGGGTCGAACTCGCCGCGGATACAGTGTGCAGTATAGATATTTGCGGTTGTACAGTCCTCCCATGCAGGCACGACGATAGGAATATTCTTCTCACATGCAGCGAGCACCCAGGAATCCTTAGGGTCTATCTCATAATACTGCTCGAGAACGCCGCTTCTGAGAAGACGATAGATCACTTCATAAGGGAAAAGTCTCTCACCCTTGGCCTTCATATCTTTCCATACATCCAAAAGGTGGTCCTCCAAACGGCGGAAAGCCTCTTCCTCTGGGATACATGTATCGGTAACACGGTTCATGTGATTGTCCAAAAGTTCTTTTTCCTGTGCAGGAGTGAGGTCGCGATAACCCGGAACCCTGTAATAGTGGTTGTGAGCCACAAGGTTCATTACGTCTTCCTCAAGGTTGTTTGCAGAACAAGAAACAATCTGGATTTTGTCCTGACGGATCATTTCAGCAAGTGAAAGTCCGAGTTCGGCAGTACTCATTGCGCCTGCCATTGCAAGCATCATCTTACCGCCTTTGTTCATGTGTTCGTCATATGCCTTTGCAGCATCCATAAGCGCCGCAGAGTTGAAATGACGGAAATGATGATTGATAAATGTAGATACCGGTCCTTTAACCATTTCCAAATAATTTATTTTTGTTAATTATTCACTTTTGTCAGCCCTGAAATTGCCATATCAACTTCTTAATTGCTAACAAACTGCGAAATTACGGAATTTTTCCTTATTTTTGCAATCGTTTTCGATGAAATTTGATTTTTTGGACAAAAATATGTTGGATTTCAATACTATAGAAAAAATAGACAGTCTCGCGACTCCATTTTATTATTACGACATGGAGCTCTTCGGCAGAAGCCTTGACGCGCTTGCCGAAGCCGCCGCAAAATATGGCATCAATGTGCATTATGCCATCAAGGCAAATGCGCAGGAAAGGCTGCTGAAACTCATTGCCGCCAAGGGCTTCGGAGCGGATTGCGTAAGCGGAAATGAAGTGCTCCACGCACACAGCTGCGGTTTTCCTGCAGACAAAATCGTATACGCCGGAGTCGGCAAAAGCGACAGGGAAATCAATGACGCAATGCAGCTCGGCATCGAAGCCTTCAACTGCGAGTCACTCCAGGAAATCTTCGTCATCAACGAAATGGCGCATCTCAATGGTCTGAAAGCCAATGTGTCAGTGCGTATCAACCCGGACATCGACGCCCACACCCACAAATATGTGACCACGGGGCTGTATGAAAACAAATTCGGCATTTCAGCCCACGAATTCGACAAGCTGATCGACCTCATAGGCAGAAGCGGGCACATCAATTTCATCGGTCTGCATTTCCACATCGGTTCGCAGATCACAAGGGTTAAGGAGGTCTATTCACTTGAATGCGAGAGGGTCAACGGCATAGTCAAATATTTCGAGGAGAGGGGTCTGCAGGTGAAGAACATCAACCTCGGAGGCGGTCTCGGCGTGGATTACGAGGACCCCGACGGAGAACCGATTGCGGATTTCGGAAAATGGATGCAGACCATCACTGAGAAAATCGTGCGCCGCCCCGGACAGAAAATCCACATAGAACCGGGCCGGAGCCTTGTGGCACAGTGCGGCACACTGATTTCGCGCGTGCTTTTCGTCAAGAGCGGAGAGACCAAGAACTTCCTTATTCTCGATGCCGGCATGAACGACCTCATCCGTCCGGCCCTATACGGAGCCTACCACAAAATCGAGAATCTCTCGGCTTCGCTGCGTTCGTATTTCCTGCCGAACATGCAGACCTATGATATTGTCGGACCTGTCTGTGAGTCGTCCGACGTCTGGGGTGCAGGCCGCCTGCTGCCACTGAGCGTGCGCGGCGACCTTATGGCAATACGCAGCACAGGAGCCTACGGCCAGGTGATGTCCAGCAGGTACAACATGAAAGACCTCGCTCCGGCAGTCTACTCCGACATGCTTGACGTGGCGCCACTGAAAAAAGATTATTTTGCTAAAATTTGATTGATATATGTTTGAAAATTTATCAGAAAGACTTGAGCGTTCCTTTAAGATACTCAAAGGCGAAGGAAAGATTACGGAAATAAACATATCCGAGGCGATGAAAGACATACGCCGCGCCCTGTTGGATGCCGACGTAAGCTACAAAATCGCAAAGCAGTTCTGCGATGACGTCAAGAAGAAGGCCATAGGTCAGAATGTGCTCACTGCGGTGAAGCCCCAGCAGATGATAGTCAAGATCGTTCATGACGAACTTGCAGAGCTGATGGGAAGCAATGCCAGCGACGTCAACATCAAAGGCAATCCTGCAGTGGTGCTCGTCGCCGGTCTGAACGGTTCCGGAAAGACCACATTCTCCGGAAAATTCGCGCTTCACGTCAAGAGCAAAAGGGGCATGAAGGTCCTGCTCGCAGCCTGCGACACTTTCCGTCCTGCAGCCATCGACCAGCTGAAGGTGCTCGGAGAGCAGATAGGAGTGCCGGTCTACACTGAGGATGGCGTCAAAGACCCTATCGCAATTGCACAGAACGCAATCAAAAAAGCAAAAGCCGAGGGTTATTCTGTAGTTATCGTCGATACAGCCGGCCGCCTGGCAGTGGATCAGGAGCTGATGGACGAGATTTCAGCCCTGCACCAGGCTGTCAAACCGACGGAGACCCTCTTCGTTGTGGATGCGATGACAGGTCAGGATGCAGTTGAGACAGCCAAAGCCTTCAATGACAGGCTCGATTTCGACGGAGTCGTGCTCACCAAGATGGACGGTGACACCCGCGGAGGTGCGGCGCTTTCCATCAAAGCCATTGTCGGCAAGCCTATCAAATTCGTCAGCTCAGGCGAAAAGCTGGAAGCTCTTGATGTCTTCCACCCGGAACGTATTGCCGACCGTATTCTCGGTATGGGTGACGTGGTATCCCTCGTGGAGAAGGCCCAGGAGCAGTTTGACGAAAAGCAGGCCCGCGAACTCAAGAAGAAACTCGCCAAGGACCAGTTCACTTTCTGGGATTTCTACCAGCAGATACAGCAGATAAAGAAAATGGGTAATATCAAGGACATTGCCTCTATGCTTCCGGGCATGGGCAAGGCCCTGAAGGATGTCGACATAGACAATGACGCTTTCAAGGGCGTGGAGGCCATCATCCTCTCGATGACTCCATACGAAAGGGAGCATCCGGACTGTCTGAAAGCGGCTTCCCGCAAGAAACGCATAGCCCTCGGCAGCGGCACCTCAGTCGAAGAGGTCAACAAATTGCTCAAACAGTTCGAAGGCACACGCAAAATGATGAAGACCGTGATGACAGGCGGCCCGAAAGGAATGATGGGCATGATGCGCCGCAGATAACCCCCGCCACAACACAAAAAAGACCGTCCCCCATCACACAGAGGCCGGTCTTTTTTCTTACTTGCTTTGTGGCAATCACAAGCCTGCCACGACATCAGCCGGGAGAGAGCAGTCTCTCTGTCATTCCGAGAGAGAGCATTTCCCAATTACTAATTACTAATTACTAATTGCTAATTGCCAATTGCCAATTACATAGAGCTCTGTGCCTTAGCTTTGAGACGGAAATCCTCAGGGAGAGTCTCGAAGCCGGCGAAATCATCGTTCATGGCCCCGACATTCACGGCGCGGAGATACTTGGCGGTATTGGCCGGGTCCTCAGTAATATAGCTGCCGCACTGCGCAAGATCCAGGAACGGAGCAGGCAGCTGAAGATCATGTTTCACATACTTCTCAAACATATATTTAGCCTCCGGAGTCAGGGCCATCATACGTTTGATAAGACCCTTCTTGCCTTCAAGCAGATCACGGCAGTCTGCATCCGAAGCCGCATAAGTGCAATCAACGACAAGTTCTTCAGCGGCGTCAGCACGTTCAAGATAGACAGTTGCACAAAGCCCGGCACCGTCATAGCCCCAGCAGGCCTTACCCTTGGCAGCCTCCCTTGCGGCAAAACGCGAATAAGGCACAGCTTTGCCATTGACTTTCACAGCCTCAGGAGCGAACACACCGTCCAAAGCTATACGCACGAGCCTGGTCGCAGGCATATTTCTGTATGAACCCTCACGTGGAGCCACAGTCACTGCAATGCCGTGAGCATCGGATTTCTTAATCACCTTAGTCAGGGCAAATTCCTCATTGTATGCCTGGGTCTCTCCGTCATCCTCATAAAGTACAGCCGAAGAAGCTCCGTCACCAGGGATGATTCTGAACCAGATTTCGTCAGTGGACTCCTGCAGAGACCTGATGCCTGGAGCAGCCCAAGGCAGAATCGTGCCGGCCTTGACGAAATACGGATTCTCCTCAATAGTATAGCTCAATTCGTGTGTAGTGCCGCCTTTGTACATAGTGCCCGTAGCCATATCATACCAGTCATTTCCCTCCGGGAACCACATAGGACGCTCCGCCAGACCCGTCACTTTATCCACAGGTTTGCCAACCACAGTCGCGAGAATATCATCCCCGAAAAGGAATTCCTCAGTCCATGTATAGGCAGCCTCAGTCTCAGGATAATAGTAATACAGCGGACGGCACATCGAAATGCCAGTCTCGTATGTCTGACGCACGGCATTGTAGATATAAGCCGAGAGATTGTAGCGCAGTCTGACAGCATCCTGCATCGCATCGAAATGGTCAGGGAAGACCCAGAAGCGCTTCTCCATGGTCAGGTCCTTAGTCGAATGGGTCTTGAATATAGGAGTGAAAACGCCCTCCTGCAACCAGCGGGTGTACAATTCAGGGTCTGTCTCCGCAACGCCTTTGGGCTGCATATGGCCGCCGATGTCGTGGCCCCAATAGCCGTAGCCCACATTCGAAGCCGTAGCGGTGAAATAAGGCAGATAGCTGAGCACTTCCCAGCTTGAACGGGTGTCGCCGGAAAAACCCACCTGATAGCGGTGGCTGCCCAGACCTCCCCAGCGGTGATATATCATAGGACGGTCAGCATATTTACCCTTAGATACGCTCTGACGTACTTTGTCATTGAAGAACACATAATTGAGCCAGAAAGTATTGCTCAGCCCCTCAATATATTTACTGTTTTTCCACTGCTGCCAGTCCATCCACCAGAAATCAACGCCCTGCTCTTCCATAGGGTGCATAATGCTGTTGAAATAGGCATCAGCCCATGCCAGCTGCGACATACGGTAAGGCACATAAGCGTCCGTCCCGTCTTCGTTCACATAGTTTTCCGGTCCGTCATAATCATCAGTACGGCTGAGATAATCCTCTCTGAAACGCTTGTACGGCTCTTCGTATGCCTGCACACCGCTCTGGAAATGCAGATTGAGAGAAGTCTTCACGCCATAATCATGGAGTTCCTCAAGGAAATTCGCAGGATTAGGGAAAAGCTCCTTTTTCCAAGTGTATCCCGTCCAGCCGATTCTCTGGCCTGCAGGGTCCTTTTTCCATTTGGCCTTCAGATCATTCCAGGTCTCGTGCCAGTCCATATCGATAATCATCACATCGATAGGAATATTGTACCTGCGGAAATGCTCGGCCAAATCAATGAACTCAAAATCAGAATACTGCCAATAACGGCACCACCAATATCCGAAAGCATATTTCGGCGGCATGGGAATGCGTCCGCCGATTTTCGTATAATCAGCCACAGCCTCCATATAATCATGTCCATAGCCGAAGAAATACCAGTCCTGGCGTTCACCTTCCGGACGGTTTTCCACCCAATACTGCCAATCGCTGTCCACCGGCACAAAGACCTGACGTTCACTCTCGTCCATAACAGCCCAGCCGTCACGGGAACAAACGCCCAAATCATACGGATCCTTGAAAGTCACACCGTCAAAACCATCGAGAGTACGCACCGTACCCAAAAGATTGGCCGAAGCGTCCATCCCCGGTTTCCAACTGATTTTCCTGAAGCCTTTTTTTGCTGCAGGATCAGCCATCCTGAACTCTACAAGAAGATTATCCTCAGAGAATTTCCCGTCCGGACGATAATACAATGTCAAATCCGATGTTCTGATTACCAGTTTATTTGCAGACTTGCTCACTTTGAATTCAGGCACAGGCAAATCCCTGTTGATGACTCCGAGACTGGCTCTGTCCTCAAATTTACCGTCTGCAGCCCATTCCATTCTGACAAGACGCGGTGTAAGAACAATAAACCTTGCATTTCCAACGACCACCTGAGCATCTTTTGAAGCCACAGGATGCATTTGCTCTGCACCGGCAGCCAATGACACAAAGGCCGACAGCGCCACGAGCATGAAGCGTAATCTTTTCATACTATCAAAAATTTTTACATTTATAAAAATTTTATGAGAGTCTGATAGCCGTTCGCTATCGCTCACTCTCACAATGAAAATCATTTGATATCGCTCCCAAGCGAATATATATCAAAGATTTTCATGTTCGGTTTCATAATTATTAATTTATGTGTTATTATAAAGTTCCAACCCTTTAGCTAATTGATGCGGACCTTGAAATGCTCTAAGATATTGTCCACACCCTTCTGTATCTCAGCCATAGCCTTGCGCTGCTTCCTCTCCGCCTTTTCCGCTTTCCTCGCCTCAAGTCTCTGCAAACGTCTTGCCTGACGTACCGCCCTACGCTGCTGCA
Organism: Candidatus Cryptobacteroides sp.; assembly: GCA_051870215.1. GTDB lineage: Bacteria > Bacteroidota > Bacteroidia > Bacteroidales > UBA932 > Cryptobacteroides. Next base: position 14,880 of record JBJEBQ010000040.1, read on the forward strand.
GCTGGCTGAAAAGCGATTCTCCGGCGTTTGAAGCAAACTCAGGGAAACGCTGCTCGATTATATCCTTCTTTTCCTTTATGAAGCTGTCAACATGACGTTCCTTCTTTTCTTCATACATCTGGTCGAAATCTATCAATATGCCCGCCTCAATGCAATCCTCAAGTTCATCATTTACGCATGAACCGAAATACATCATCGAATCCGAAAGCTTGATATACGCATTGACAAGCGGAGGGATTGTCTCACCTTTCGCACGCACCTCCCTATTGAGAACCGCATAATCCGTCTTGAAATCATTGCCGCTGAAAAGTCCGTCGAAAGCGCCTGGCTCCATCGAAGTGACCAAAGGAGCATGAGGATACATAAGTTTCTCCTTATCAGGGAAATATATAGTCAGGAAATAATTTATCAGTTCCCTGCAGTACAGATTGTAGTCATTGCTGATGGTCACCTTTCCGAAGAAATATTTGATAGTCGGCATCTCCGCCATAAGCGCCCCCAAACCGTCCCAAAGATTGTCCAGAGCGAAAATAGCCTTGCGGCCGGCCTTTGAACTCTGATATTCCGGCACAACGAAAGCCCTTCCGAGCTCCATCGCGTGCGGAAGATACTCTTCGATGAATTTCCGCGAATAAGCGTAGAGATGGCTCGAGGTGAGCACAGGAATCCCCTTCTCATCCATCACGATGTCCGGACCGCAGATGAAGCGGTAGCCTCCGATAATTTTCCCGGCATCGGGGTCCCATACTATAAGCTGTCTGTAAGGCTTTTCGAGCATATCATACATATCCAGGTCGCAGGCCTTTCCGCTGCCGCTGTTGTTTTCGCGGAAAGCGATCTCCCGGAGACGGCCGATTTCCTTCAGCACATTCGGAGAATCATGATAAGTCACGACATAGATTTCATTGCCGCCTTTGTTGGTATTCCTGAGTTTCTTGTCCGGAGTCAATTCCGCGAGCAGCAACTCCTTGTCTATAGCATCTATTATCTTTTCCATATTGCGACGTACTATAGTTCATACACCTTTTCCCTTACCCATTGGGCCCATTCCGCATGGGTGCGACTCTTGTCAAAAGTCTCATAAGAAATTGGTTTTCCGATGATTACACGATAGCTATTTCCCCTGCTGCGATACATCTCGTCAGGCAGGAACATCATCGCCACATTGAATTTCACCCTGAGGAATTTGCATATCCTGGCAATTCGATAGAACCTCTTGCTGTTTTCTCCAATAAAATGTATAGGCACTATATCCCTCCGGGTGGCAATGCTTTTCGTGATGAAAGTCTTGGTCCACTCCACATCCTGGATTTTGCCGTCAATCTTGCGTGAGCACTTTCCGGCCGGAAACATAAGCATCTGTTTGCGGCTGCCGAAAGCCTCGTTCACCTTGCGCGGAAGATCACGTGACTGGCTTCCCGTCTTGTTGATGGGCACTGCAAAAGGCCTCAGGCCCTCGAGATACATCAGAAAATCATTCATCAGACAGGTAACCTGCCCGTTGTATTTTCTGCCGAGCACTCCGCACAAAGTCACTCCGTCGATTGCCCCAAGCGGATGATTTGATACGAAAGTGTAGCGTTTTGAATAATCCCCCTCTTCCATTTCAGGAAGATTTTCAAGGCCGTCTATTTGCAGGGTAACGCCCAAATAATCAATGGTTTTCTCACAAAATTCAACGCCGACATAGCCGTGTTTCAAGAACTCGTTGAGGAAATCCTGATGCACGAATTTCTTCAGCCAGCCTATCAGGAATTTCGGAAAATATTTGGCCTTCTTGCCGGCTTTCACCTTGACGACCTGCTCCAAATCTATCAATGATACATTATCTGCCATATTCTTTTAGGTTTTGGTTTGGTACACTTTCAATCTCAGAGACAGGGATTTACACTATTTATCCTGAGAAAGATTGCATATTACATCCGACAAATTTACAAAAAAACTGAAAAAAGTATTACCTAATATAGCAGATAAATTATAAATTTGTCATTGAAACCGTCCCCCATGAGAGAATGTCACCCTGAGCGACCAGAGAGAATGTCACCCTGAGCGGAGCGGAGCGCAGCGAAGTCGAATGGGCGAATGGACGAATGGGCCTTGTACATATTGCGGAAGTGCAAGATATAATATGTACAAGATTTCTCCATGCGGCACTTCGTGCCTTAGTCGAAATGACAGAAAATGCTGACAACATAAATGACAGAAACGAAAGCATACATCACGGTGATACTGCCGCTGAAACTGAACTGGGAGCCATACTACAGGCTTCCGGAAGGACTTGACGTGCAGATAGGTGACAGAGTGAATGTCAGTTTCGCCCACAAAGGCTATATAGGCGTCGTTAGTGCTGTCAATGTCATGCCGGATATAGAGGATGAAAAAATATTGGCCGTGGAAAGCGTGGAAAGCGAATTGCCGGGAGTGCTCGAAAGCGAAATACAGTTGTGGCGCAGCGTTGCGGAGTACTATATGTGCAGCGTCGGGGAGGTATACAAAGCCGCCTATCCGCTGATCCGCACGAGAACGGAGCAGAAAAAGGCAAGAGCGGCCAAAGCAGGCAAAAATGCAGAACTGGCCGGAGAAATAATCCTCTCTGAAGCCCAAAGTAAAGCCTGTGGCGAAATCAAGGCCGCATTTGCAAAGCCCCGTCCGGTCCTGCTTCAGGGCGTCACAGGTTCAGGCAAAACCGAAATCTACATCAGCCTTGCAAAAGAATGCCTTGCCTCAGGCAGAAACGTGCTGTATCTCGTCCCGGAAATCGCCCTCAGCATGCAGTTGGAGCAGCGTCTCGAAAAGCATTTCGGAGACAGTCTCTCGGTCTACAACTCGTCCAGGCAGGCTGCCACAAAACGCAATATAGCAAACAGAATACGCTCGGCAACAGACAATTACATAGTTCTCGGCACGCGTTCCGCCCTCTTCCTGCCCCACAACAGGCTCGGGCTGATCATAGTGGATGAAGAACACGATGCCTCCTACAAACAGGACTCGCCCGCCCCACGCTACAACGGGCGTGACGTGGCCGCAATGCTGGCAGCGCAGGAAGGCTGTAATCTGCTTTTAGGCTCTGCGACCCCTTCATTGGAATCAATTTACAACCATCTCAAAGGAAAATATGCCCTTGTCCGCCTCTCCGAAAAATACTACGGAAGCGAAGACTCGGAGACGGTCGTCATAGACACGGGTGCGGAATGGAAAAAACGCGGAATGAAAGGCAATTTCTCCATCAAACTGATTGAAAGGATACAAGCCTGCCTCGCCGTCGGAGAGCAGGTACTCATACTCCGTTCACGACGCGCCTACGCTTCAGTCCTGCAGTGCAAAGACTGCGGGGAAATCCTCAAATGTCCGCACTGCAACGTACCTCTGAGCTATCACAAAGAAAACGGTATGATGCTCTGCCACAGTTGCGGCTACAGGAGCGCATATAGCGGAGTATGTCCGTCCTGCGGAAGCAGAGAATTGGCCCTGCTCGGAGCCGGCACACAGAAAATCGAGGAAGAAGCTGCGACGCTTTTCCCTCAGGCGAGAATCGAGCGTCTCGACTCAGACGTCACACGGAGCCGTGAAAGCGCCATAATCAGGGAATTCAGCAAGGGAAACATCGATATACTTATTGGTACCCAAATGATTGCCAAGGGCTTCGACTTCGAGAATCTAAGCCTCGTGGCAGTCATAGGAGCAGATTCCCTGCTTGGTATCCAGGATTTCAGGGCAGACGAGAAAGCCTTCAATCTGCTATCGCAATTCCGCGGCAGAAGTTCGCGCCGCGGCAAAAAAGGCACTTTCGTAATACAGACGGCCCAGAGTACCCATCCGGTCTACAGTTCTTTCAACGGAGAAAATGTGACGGACTACCTCTTGGCTGAACGCCGCGATTTCGGTTATCCTCCGTTCTCGCGTATCATCAGCCTCACAATCAGCGACCGCATCGAAGACAGGGCTCAGCGCATGGCAGCAGCCCTGAGCGACATCCTGCACAACAATTTCGAAGCCTTGAGCCGCACGCTCCCGGTAGTCATAGGCCCGTTCAGTCCGGCCGCCGACAAAGTCGCTGACGAATACCACCGATGCATACGCATAACTCTGCCCAAAGACCGCAACTTGTTCACTCACAAGGAGAAAATAAAATCCGTCATACTCGCGTTCGAAAAATCACGCAAATACGACGGACATATAACAATCAATGTCGACCCGGCCTGATTAATCCCCTGTCACTTCGTGACATCCCCTTTCCTGTCATCCCGAGCATCTGACTTGTCATCACAAGTGCCCCTATCTGTCATCCCGAGCAAAGGTACGAAGTGCCGCAGCCGAGGGATCCTGGTCATATAAGGGAATTCTGGTCATACAACGGCAATGCCATTTCATAGACCGAAGAGCGGAGAAAGGCAGTAAACGCCCCAAGGTCATCATACTTTTTCTGCTCCTCAGGAGTAATGATGCTGCCAACACCGATGCGGAAAGGCTTCCCGTCCTTGTTGAACACCTCGGCAGGCAGACGCAGCAGTCGGACCTTCCAGTCAATCAGTCCCAAATTGTAGTACAACGGCGAATTTCCGTCAAAGAAACGTATAGGCAGCACAGGCACATTCGCCTTCTTGATAAGACGCATTATCGGCTCCTGCCACTCCCTGTCGCGCACGCAACCGTCCTTCAGGCTTTTGTCCGACACGGCTCCGGACGGGAATATCCCTAATCCGCCACCTTCACGCAGCTGCAGCATCGCCTGCCTTATACCGGAAATAGAAGCGGCAGTCGGATCCGTCCGTTCCTCTCCCGTAGGAGTCACAGTGATGAAATTGGACTCAAGCGCTTTGATACGGGCAAGTATTTTATTCACAATAATTTTATAGTCCTGACGTATATGCCCCATCAAATCAGCTATGGCCACACCGTCAAGACTTCCGTAAGGATGATTGCTTATTGTAATGAAAGGCCCGTCGCCTACCATTTCCCGGACTTTCTCTATACACGCCTCCCCGGTTACAGGCAGGCCTGCAAGCCCGACCTGATAGCTTATACCCAAATCCTTCAACACAGCCGCCGCAAAATCCGGCCCCGTAATATGTGCATTTCTGTCATACAGTGCATTCAATTTGTCCACTGAAAACCATCGGAACACGCTGCGGCCCAATGCATTACCTATTCTGCCCCTGAACAGAGGCACCATCTCCAGCTCTTTTAGCTCCAACAATCCCATAACCAATCGTTTACATATTCTTACTTACGGTCTTATCATCTTTACCTTCAAGCCCGTCGGCTTCTTTTTTGGCAGTCTTCTTTCTGAAAATGACCTTCTCCCCCATCACGAAATTATACACTCCGGAGAAGCACAGAGCCAGCAGGTTACACCAAACGACATCCCAACCGAGAAGACGCTCAAACAACATCAGGAAGCACATTTTGATAAGAAATCCTCCGACCACCGAAAGATTGTATTTCCAGAATTTGCCGAAAAAACTCCTGACTCCCTTCTTGGCTATCCTGTCCTTCCAGATAAGGAAAAACGAGCAGCAGAAATTACACAGAACAGCACACTCAAACGATATAAGAGGCGAAATGATGACCTGCCCCACATAACTTGAGAATACAAAATCCGAAAATATCCACAAAACAAGGGTGTCCACACAAGTTCCGAGAAAATTACTCGCAACAAATGCGGACAACCTTTCAATTATTTTGAATTTCCTTTTTTCCAAAAGCATTGATTTGAGGGTTATTACTCTTCAATTTTACCGTCAAAAGGCTTCACCGGGTCTATTTTCGCATATCCTTTTGCATCTGTAATCAAAGTCTGCAGATAGAAGAAGATAAGCAGAACCAAAATCACAAGTGCCACAATATCAAATGCTCCAAGAGAAATCGATTTGCCGAGAATGCTGAAATCCAATGAGAACTCCCTTAGTGCGGTGATGTAGGTGAAGAGAATGTTCACGATAATCATAATCACTCGGAACTCAGTCGGGCCCATGCCGCCGTAAGTGAGTTTGAACTCATTTTTGAGATGGGCATTGATGTAGACCACAATCGAGAGCAGCAGATAAACCACCAAGACCGCCATTGCAAGAGGCAGATGCAGAAGATCAGAAAGTCCTGCGCCCACGCACATGAATGTGATTGTCATTCCGTCAACGCTATGGTCGAGGAAGAAGCCGTAAATCGGTCTCTGAGTATGACGTACACGTGCCAAGGTGCCGTCCATCGAGTCTCCGTACCAGTTGACGAAGAAACCGAATGAGGCCAGCCAAAGCCACATTACGTTAAGGTTTGACAATGCGTAGCCGACTGCTACAATGATTGAACCGGCGATACCGATGTAGGTGAGAATGTCGGAAGTCATCCATTTGGGCTGACGTTTTGCCAACCACACCAATGCCTTTTTCTCAACGCCGTTTAGAACAGAAGTCTGAATCCTGTTTGCTTGTTTTCTGTCTTCCATATTATATTTTTTTCTATTTTATCATTTCAACCATCTCTCCCGGTCATTTCGTATGCTCATTCTTGTCATTTCGAGCGAGCATAGCGAGTCGGGAAATCTTGGCCACCATTCTACATATACAAGAGTATCTGACGGCAGGCAGTATAACAACAAAAAGTGTGCAAATTTATCCATAGGAGAAAAATTGCACACTTTTATTGTCAAATTGTAAAACTTACAGCTTGAAACTGTCCTTCAAAGCGGTAGTTTTGTTGAATACAGGATGCTCCGGAGTGCTGTCCTTATCCATGAAGAAATACCCCACACGCTCAAACTGCACGGCAATGCCTGACTTGTCCTCCAGGAGAGCAGGCTCGGCATATCCCTTGGCAATGATGAGCGAATCAGGATTGAGGTAAGACTTATAGTCCTGGCCTTCAGGGATTGACCCCATTTCAGCCTCGGTGAACAATTTGTCATACAGCCTGAGTTCAAGTTCCTTTGCGTGCTCTACAGACACCCAATGTATCGTGCCCTTTACTGAACGCCACTCGCCTGCACCGGGCTTGGAAGTCGGGTCGTAGGTACATTTAAGTTCTACAACATTTCCTTCGGCATCTTTGACAACTTCCTCACACTTGACAATGTAGGTGTATTTCAAGCGCACCTCTCCTCCCGGTTTGAGACGGAAATATTTCTTAGGAGGCTCCTCCATGAAATCGTTGCGCTCGATGTAGACTTCTCCGGTAAAAGGCACCTTGCGTGACGGTCCGTCAGGCGCTGCAGGATTGAGAGGAGCGTCGAACCACTCCACTTTGCCCGGTTCCCAGTTGGTGATGGTCAGCTTGACAGGGTCCTGCACGCACATATAGCGGTTGGACCTTTCATTCAGATCCTGGCGCACGCACCACTCCATCAGCTGAAGATCTATGAGCTGCTCACGTTTTGCAACGCCGATTTTCTCCGCAAACATCTTGATTGATTCAGGAGTGTAGCCACGGCGACGGATACCGCAGATGGTCGGCATACGAGGGTCATCCCAGCCGCTCACGAAGTTATTGCGCACGAGTTCGAGAAGTTTTCTCTTGCTCATGACAGTATATGTCAGATTCAGACGTGCAAACTCATACTGATGTGAAGGGAAAATGCCCAAAGTCTGGATGAACCAGTCATACAGAGGTCTGTGAACATCAAATTCGAGAGTACAGATTGAGTGGGTGATGTGCTCGATACTGTCGCACTGGCCGTGGGTGTAGTCATACATAGGATAAATGCACCACTTGTTGCCTGTGCGGTGGTGTTCCGCGTGGACGATACGGTACATGATAGGGTCGCGGAACATCATGTTCGGATGCGCCATATCAATTTTCGCCCTGAGCACCTTCGCCCCGTCAGGATAGACTCCGTCTTTCATCTCCCGGAAAAGTTTCAGGTTCTCCTCCACGCTGCGGTCCCTGTAAGGGCTGTTGGTTCCCGGAGTCTGCACTGTACCGCGTCCGAGGCGGATTTCCTCCTGAGTCTGGTCGTCGACATAAGCGAGTCCCCTCTTAATCATTTCCTCCGCCCATTCGTAGAGCTGGTCGAAATAGTCGGATGCATAAAATTCATTCGCCCAGTCGAAACCGAGCCAATGGATATCTTCCTTGATCGAGTCCACATACTCGGTATCTTCCTTTACAGGGTTGGTATCGTCAAAACGAAGATTGGTCTTGCCGCCGTATTTCTGTGCAAGGCCGAAGTTCAGGCAAATGCTTTTTGCATGGCCTATATGCAGATAGCCGTTTGGCTCCGGCGGGAAACGGGTCATGATAGAATCAAACTTTCCCTCTGCCAGATCCTTTTCGATAATCTCCTCCAAAAAGTTCAAACTCTTCGCAGGAGTCTCTTCTTTCTTAATTTCTTCCATATAATATTTTATTCTGTTTTCAAATTAATCTCTTCCTCAGCTGTCATCTCAGTCAACCCTCAACAGCCATCCCCTCGGTTGTCATCCCGGCCAAGCCCCTTCAACTGTCATCTCGACCAAGTGCAGCGCGCGGAGAGATCCTGTACATCAAACAACAATCTGCAAATATAGCAAAAAGTTAAGAATTTTCTTCTTTTCAACAACTTCCTGGAAACAAATTACTAAGTAATTCTCAAAAAATAAGCAACTTCACTTTGAAATTTCTTTTTGGGCTATATCTCTTTTCTCATCGGTCATTTACCACCGGTAAACTCCCTCTTCCAAAAGAAATCTATCCTCAAAAATTTTATGCAAACTGATGCTGTTTATTTTTTTCAAATTACTAACTTTGCAATTTGTAAAATTAAACTGCATTAAAGGAAATGATTAAATCCATGACAGGGTACGGCAAGGCGGAAGTGATGCTTGCCGGAGGAAAATTAGTTATAGAAATACGTTCGCTGAACGGCAAGAACGCCGACATCAGCCTGAAGACCACGCTGTTGCCGAAAGACAAGGAAATAGCTGTGCGCCAGCTTATTGCCAACGAGCTGCAGAGGGGCAACATCGATGTTTTCGTAAACTTCGAGGCGAATGCAGCCGAAGGGGCGAAAAAAATCAATCAGGCAGTATTAAAGGACTACCTCGCTCAGATAGAGGAGATTACGAGCCCGGCAAGGAATAATGCAGCAATCAACAGCCAATATATCGGACAGGCAATAGAACTGATGGCCGCACTGAGGCTTCCGGAAGTGATTGACTGCCAGAAGGAGGAAATCATCACAGAGGAAAACTGGCCGGAGGTGCATGCAGGCTTCGTTTCAGCGCTGAAAGCCCTCAACGGATTCCGCGCCAAAGAAGGCGAAATTCTCTATAAGGATGTCACCGCCAAAGTCGCCAACATACTCGAACTTTCCCGTCAGGTAGAAGCATACGAAAAAGAGCGTACTGAAAGCATCAGGGCGAAAATCCTTGCACGCTTCGAGGAACTGCAGCTGTCTGTGGACGCCAACCGCCTGGAGCAGGAAATGATATACTACCTCGAAAAACTGGATATCAACGAGGAGAAGGTGCGTCTGCGCCAGCACTGCAAATATTTCATGGATACCATTGACAATGAGCCGTATCCGGGCAAGAAACTCGGCTTCATCGCCCAGGAGATGGGACGTGAGATCAACACGACGGGCAGCAAGTCCAACCATCCGGAAATGCAGATACTCGTGGTGAAGATGAAGGACGAACTGGAAAAAATCAAAGAACAGTCACTTAACATACTGTAATTATTTATCGACTTATGAGAATAAAAGAAGGCTTCGTAATGAGGCAGATATGCGGTGAGCACATAATATCCGCAGAAGGAATGGAAAACATCAATTTCAACAAACTCATTTCTCTGAACGAATCCGCAGCATACCTTTGGGAATCAGTTGAAGGCAAGGAGTTTACAGAGAAAGACCTCGCCGGACTGCTGATTGGAAAATACGGCATCGACGAGGCTTTGGCAGCAAAAGACTCAGCCGCCATCGCAAAAGCATGGCATGAGGCCGGCCTTGTAGAATAATTTTATTTCTTCAATTCCTCTATCATGGATTTGGCAACGGCGGAGGAGGCGCCCGAACCGCCGAGTGCTTCGCGTATATCCGCATAATCATCGAGCATACGCTGACGATAGTCCCCGTCCTCAATCAGACGACGGATTTCCGCGGTAATCTCATCCGCATTGCACTCGTCCTGAATCAGCTCTCTAAAAACGAGTCTGTCGACAATCAGATTGCCGAGGCTGATGTAATGAACTTTGATTATATGCTTGGCAATCAAGTAGGTAATGCGGCTGGCACAGATGAAGCCCACCACCTGCGGAGTACCTAAAAGCGCCGTCTCCAATGAAGCCGTACCTGAATTGACAACAGCAGCTTCCGCATGACGGACTATGCTCTGGGTCTGGCCAAAAAGCACTTTGACAGCCTCGTCAGACGGGTCCAGCCAAGCCTTGTAATCTTCAGGACTGCGGGACGGAGCACCCGCAATGATAAACTGATAATCAGCATATTGAGGCAGTCCGCGCATTTTCTTTGCAAACTCCGTAAGCACGGGCATCATGGTTTTGATTTCAGCAGTGCGCGAACCGGCAAGCATGGCGATTACAGGCTTGTCCGGCAGGCCGTTGCGGCAAAGAAAATCCTCGCGGCTCTCATTTACAGCGGCCGAATTGTCGATGGCATCCACGAGAGGATTGCCTTTGTATATATAGGACACGCCCTTTCTGTCGAAGTACTGTTTCTCAAAAGGAAAGACAATATAGAGCCTATCCACGTATTTTTTCAATTTCCTTATACGCCCCTCGCGTGAAGCCCAGACCTTGGGAGCTATATAATAGAACACTTTAAAACCTTGATTGTGGGCAAATTCCGCAATCCTGAAATTGAAGCCGGGATAATCTATCAATATCACAACATCCGGAGCGAAAGCCAAAATGTCCTCTTTGCAGCGCTTGAGATTACCCAACAGCGTTTTGGCACTTTTGAGCACCTCCATGAAACCCATCACGGCACCTTCACGGTAGTCGCGGACAAAACCATGCCCGTCGCCACGCAGGCAGACTCCGTTCTCAAACTGATTTGCCCGGTACACTTCATTCATCAGCGTCCCGCCCCAGAAACGGATATCAGCCTGACTGTCCTCGGCATACAACCCTTTCAGAAGGTTCGAGCCGTGCAGATCTCCCGAAGCTTCACCTGCGATTACGTAGTATTTCATATATTCTTGTTTTTCTACTTATTCCTTCTTCGCAGGTGGGATGACAAACAAGAATATATAAAATATCTGTCTCAACCCCCTGCACCCCCTATTAGGGGGATTCACCCCCTTTCTCCCCCTCTCCGGGGGTCGTCGGACTTTCAGTCCTCCATTATTCTTGTTTTTCTACTTATTCCTTCTTCGCAGGCGGGACATCGAAGTCCCTGTCAATGCCGAGAGTACGGAGACGGGCAATTTCGTCATAATCAGTACCGTCCACGCGATGTGCCACGATGGAAATATAGCCTTCCCTCACAATCAGATGATCGGCATCCCGGGTGTTGTCATTGTTGTCGATAAACTCCCCGCGCATCATATACATCTCCTCGCCTTCCTCGCCGGGCCTCTCCTCAGCCTTGCCGAAAGTCACAGGACAATCGGCCATCTGCCTTTTGGCTTCCTCCCATGTCAGGAATTCCTTGCCCCAGGTGCCTCTGCCCTGATATCCTACACGGATTCCCTTGATTTTATCCGCCGGCAGGTCCGGAAAATTGATATTGTAGTATATTCCGTAAGCCGTTGGATAATTTGCCATCAGAGCTTTGAAAATCTCAGGAAAGAAATGCTCAATCGCGCTGAAATCCGCATCAGGGTCATGGCTGTCAATACTTACTCCGATTGCAGGAATGCCGTTCAGAGCAGCTTCCTCGGCCGCTCCGAGCGTTCCGGAATAGCAGGCTGCAGTCGAAGCATTGGAACCATGATTGATACCCGACACAATCACGTCCGGACGTCCTCCGCACAGGTTCATATTCATCGCAAACTTGACGCAGGTGGCAGGAGTGGCATCCAGATAATTCCACGCCAAATGTTCTTCGCAGGACAACTTTCTGAAAGCCAATTGTTTGAAACCTATAGAAATCGCCATCGACATTCCGGATTGGGGATATTTCGGTCCCACAACAGTCACATCCCCGCATTTTTTCATTATTTCAGCAAGGACATTTATTCCCTTCGCCTTATAACCGTCATCGTTAGTTATGAGTATCTTCATATAATTTTTGTTTTTCTTAATTCCATTCATAAGTTCGGAATTTTCACCCATTTATAAATTTCTTGCAAAGATAGTCCTCTTTTAATAAAAACTCGCACGATATTTGCAAAAAAATTTTTATCTTTGCGGCGCTTTTCAGAAGAAAAGCTTTAAAGACAAGAAGAAAACAACTTCTAAACATTATTTTTATATGATTAAATTAGGTATTAACGGATTTGGCCGTATCGGCCGTATGGTATTCCGTGCAGCTGTCGAGAATTTCTCACAGGACATTCAGGTTGTAGGTATCAACGACCTTCTTGATGCAGATTATCTTGCATACATGCTTAAGTATGACTCAGTTCATGGCATTTTCAACCACGACATCAAAGTTGAAGGCAACTACATGATCGTTGACGGAAACAAGATTCAGATCTTCGCTGAGAAAGATCCTTCAAACATCACTTGGGGCGCTCTTGATGTAGACGTAGTTGTCGAGTCAACAGGTTTCTTCCTTACAGCAGAGCTTGCTGAGGCTCACCTCAAAGCAGGCGCAAAGAAGGTCATCATGTCAGCTCCTTCAAAAGATGCAACCCCTATGTTCGTATACGGTGTCAACCACGAGACTTACGCAGGTCAGACTATCATTTCAAATGCATCTTGTACAACCAACTGTCTGGCTCCTATCTCTAAGGTCCTCAACGACAAATTCGGTATCGTACGCGGTCTGATGACTACCGTTCACGCTGCAACAGCTACCCAGAAGACTGTTGACGGTCCTTCAAAGAAAGACTGGAGAGGCGGTCGCGGTATCCTCGAGAACATCATCCCTTCATCAACAGGTGCTGCCAAAGCTGTAGGCAAGGTTCTTCCTGAGCTCAACGGCAAACTTACCGGTATGTCACTCCGCGTCCCTACTTCTGACGTTTCATTCGTTGACCTTACTTGCGAGCTTGCAAAACCTGCAACTTACGCTGAGATCTGCGAGGCTATGAAAGAGGCTTCAGAGGGCGAACTCAAAGGCGTTCTCGGATACACCAACGAGGCTGTCGTTTCAACTGACTTCCGCAATGACGCACGTACTTCTATCTTCGATGAGAAGGCTGGTATCCAGCTTGACCCTACTTTCGTTAAGGTTTGCGCTTGGTACGACAACGAGTGGGGTTATTCAAACAAAGTTCTTGAGATGGCCCGCGTCATCACCAAGTAATTAGCAAGTTGGGAGCAGAGTCAGGTTTACCTGAATTCTGCCGAGACGAATTAAGACCCTGACAGGCTGGCTTCAATAATCAGCCTGTTTTTTTTGCTCCTCCTCATTCCAGCTATCTACGCCCCATTCCGGCTAATATAATAATCTGTTTATAGAAATCTGTTTTTATAGAAACTTTTTTATATAAAAATCATTTTATATAAAGAAAAGAATTATCTTTGCAAGAATCTTACTTAAAGTAAAATTTATTATATATGTGCATATCAAACAAAATCGGTCCTCCTGTTGAAGGCGAGGATTTCTTCGGTAGAAAAAAAGAGCTTAACAGTGCCAAGAAACTGCTTAACAACTACCACTCATTATTATTGTCTGCACCACGCCGTGTAGGAAAATCATCATTTGCGAAACAACTTATTAAAGAGAAACTTGAGCAAGGGTGGAAGTGCGTCTACATTGACTTGGAGGAAACCACGACAGAAGAGGGATTCCTTCGGATGATTATTGATTCTTTCAAAAAAAATGATCTATGGAAACATGTTACAGAAGGGATGTCTCAAAAAATGTCCGCACTCCTTGAAAGGATAAATAAAATATCTATCATGGGATTTATAGATTTGAATCTGAGCGGAAAAGAAGAACAGGAAGATCTATATAAAAATCTGAAAGAACTTGTAAAACATGACGAAGATACCATTATCGTGGTTGATGAATTGACTTTATTCCTTGGTATTCTGAATAAAAGCGATAACGGAGTAGAAAAAGTTTCCTTCATTCTCAACTGGCTTAGAAGCCTCAGACAGATAAGCGGAACCAAAATCAGATGGCTATTTTGCGGTTCGGTCGGTTTAAGAAATTTCACATCATCAATGAATCTTGGATATACCATCAATGATCTGAGTGAATTCGGTTTGGATGAGCTTACAAGAGAAGAGGCTATAGGCCTGCTTAAAGGATTATGCCAAACTGAAAAAATTGAAATGGGTGATGAACTTATCAATTACACCTTGGATAAATTATATTGGAAAATTCCATATTTCATTCAAGTTATATTCCATAAGTTGGCTGAAGAATATGACGGTACAATCACTCAAAACAATATTAATACAGCATACGACAAATTATGCTCGGAAAGTTATTTAAATACATGGTCCGAGCGTTTATCTGAGTATAGAGAATACGAAGTGCCAGCACGCAAAATACTGAAGGCACTTTCCACCCAGCCTGCCGGTTTAGAACGAGAGTCTATTCTAAACATCCTTATGACTGACACAGATGCATCAAAAGCAGAACAAATGGATTATACTTTAAGTAACGTTCTGAAAATGTTGGAGAATGATGGATATATCATTAGAAGAGAATCGACCAGAATATTTCGTTCTCCCCTACTTAGAGACTATTGGTTTAAAAAATTTGTACAATAGAAAGTCAAAACACTAATGAAGAAGAAATTATATTTATTACACGAAACACTATCACCGGATTACCTTGAAACAAATGATATTATTGACATCCATGAAGAAGTCTATTCTTCGTTGGTAACATACTTTACAAAAGAGGAAAACTCAAAAACTGCCCAACCACACCTTCTTGTCGGTGAAGTAGGATGTGGCAAAACTTTTTTAATCAAACTATTATATAAAACGATCAAAAGAGATTTCAACAACACACTATTTCCCATTCTTATTGAAGGGAAATCTCTGTTTTCTGTTGAAGGAATCTGGTCCCAATGTATATCCCGCTTAAAGATACAATGCACATACGACAATTATACCGGACTATTGGAATGGCAAGAGCGTAATGCCAAACGCATCGTGCTGTTTATTGATAATATACAATATTTCTTTAACCGTACAGACAATTCTGAACACTATATATTGAGAGGCAACATAAATAAAGCAGGTGCACCTATTCTCATTGCATCTTCAGAAACAGTAATACCGGCATTCACCGAGTATGACGCAGCCTTTTTTGATGGGTTCAAAATTAGCTATATGAAGTCTTTAGACATTCCCGTCATTTCAAATCTGATAAATGGGCAATATGACATTTTACGTTTGGAAAAAATAATGGCATATTTGCCTAAAACCATTCGTTCACTGTTTACTGCAATTGAAATACTGGAAAAATCAAATCATCCGGAGAACGATCTTGCCCTGACGGTTGATTATTTTCATTATATTTATCAAGAAAAATTTGACGTTGCAACTACACAGGTACAAAAAATATTGTTAGCCTTGGCTCAGGCAGACACAGGTCTGACATTATCTGAATTACGAGATCTTACAGGACAGGAGAATGAAAAGATATCTCCATATCTGACTCTAATGATAAGTAAAGAGACAATTCATAAGGAATCACAAACATTAAGAGGAGGCACATATTATATTGCTGACCCACTCTTCAAATTGTGGTTACAAAACAACATTATCAAACTTTATCAATAATAGCGAACTGCATTCACGTCAGAGTTGACACCGCTTTTTATAAAAAAAATAAGTCTTGCCACTACATTACATATTTTTGGTGGCAAGACTTTATAATAAAACGGAGCAACAGATATTTCTTTTTCCGTCAGTTTGTCCAAAGCATTCCGTGAGCTGAAATACGCCCTGCAAGGCTTTTTCCATGCTCTTGAACAGGCAGAAAAGTCCAAACAGGCTGTGATGCATGAACACATCATAGCCTGTTTCAAACATTATAAAGTACAACTAAAAGTTCACGAACAGTTTGTAGTCGCCTGGTGCGAGGGTTACCGAAGCAGATCCGTTGTAGGACTCCGAGACGTCGAAAAAGTTCTTCCACGTGCCGGAAGAGCCGAAATTCATATTTACTGTCTGCCCGGAAACAGCCATATTGGCAACACAGATGAATGCCTTGCCGTCAACGGAGCAGCCCACGTAGCGGAAAGCACCGTCCCAGGCCGAGCCGTTGTAACTTACAGTGGCATCGCTGTCGAAGAAACGCGGATTGTCGCTACGGAACTTCAGAAGCCGGGCATAATTGTCATACAGGGCTTTACGTTCAGCATTGTCATAATACTCCCAATGAAGAGGTTTCTTGCCCGTACGTCCATTGGTCTCAATGCTTTCATCATAGCCCAGTTCGCCGAATTGCCAGATCATCTTCGGACCAGGTACAAGGAGAAACATCGCGGCATTCGCAGCAAGTCGTGACATACGGACATCAAGCTCAGTTTTGATTGAACTACTGATGCCGTAAGCCTTCTGCTTATACCCCATTCTCTCCTCATCGTGACTCTCCATAAAGCCTACATAGCCGCCGAAAGACATACCGTTGCTGCCTGTCCACAGAGCACTGAAACTACTGTCCGAGCTGTAGCCCATCGCAGCCTGACAGAACGCGTTGTTGGCATTTCTCCATACCTTCAGTCCCGTCTGAGCAAGCTCCTTCTCCTCAGTATCTGCACAAAAATGCTCACAGATCATAATCACGTCACTCTTGACAGCCTTGATTGCATTGTAATAGTCCTTCAGAATGGCGATACGGGAAGCGTCATAATTGCTTGCGGTAGATTCGGTCGATGTCTTGTTGGTGAATCCCTTGGTGAGGTCGAAACGGAAGCCGTCAATATGATATTCCTCAATCAGATAAGCCAGGCTGCGTTTGACATAGTCGCGGGTAAGGGTGGATTCGTGATTGAAATCATTGAATACGCTGTAAGGATGAGGCGCGTCTACGTTCATCCACGGATTGCTTGCTGAAGGCTTGCTGCCGTCATTGAAGAGTTTGTAGAACGGACTCAGACCGGAAGCGTGATTGTAGACCACATCCACGATGACAGCAATGCCGTTTTCGTGGCATCTGTCGATGAATTCCTTGTACATTGTACGAGTACCATAAGCCTTGTCCAAAGCAAAGAATGAATGAGGATTGTAGCCCCAGCTGTCATTTCCGTCAAATTCCTGGATAGGCATAAGCTCTATGGCATTGACCCCCAAAGCCTTGATGTAATCGAAATGCTCAAGGGCACCGGCGATGTCTCCAGTAGCGGAAAAATCCCTGAAAAGAAGCTCGTAAACAATAAGATCATTCACGTCAGTCACATGATAATCTGGCACTTTCCATGAATATGCAGGTTTGTTTACCTGGAAAGCACCCACAATTCCGCTGGTCTCTGAAGGAAAGGCAGGAAGAGCAGGGTAAGTCGTTGAAGAAATATACCGGTCATTCCATCCGTCGTAGACAATCTCAGTATAAGGGTCCTGAATGCGCATGGCGTTGCCGTCATTATTGCCGATGAAATACTGGAACATATATTCCCTGTCAGGATCGACACCATCGAAAGTGTACCACCAGCAGCCTGCCGCCTTGTCAAGATACATCATGTATTCCTGTTTGCGCTGCCACTCGCTGAAATCACCGATGACGTAGCAGTAGTCGTGCATTGCGCCCTTGCTGTCCTTATCGTAGAGAACGAGGGTCACGGATGAACCGCTGTAATTGATACCGTACCGCATACCTGCAGGAAGAGTCTTTTCCTCCACTTTACCCGCTTCGAAATGGTATTTGTCATCCTGTACAGGCAGGAAGAGATCTGCGGTCTGTTTTCTGCCGTCGGACGTACGTACCACCACGGCAATACGCTCCACAGGAGTCTCACCGCTTCCGAAGTAGTCTCTGATTGTAGGGACAAGCTCAAGTTTCCAGGTCTTGGCCTCTTCTGCCCTTTCGAATTTGCACTCGTCAAAATTCTCATTCCATTCGTGTTTGACGAATGTCCACTCTCCTGCCACATGCACTCCGATATGGGCATACAAATCCCCTGTATAGCCATTGAAAATGCCGTTTTTATCATAGAAATAAAGCGTAGCGGCCTGGTCGGCATCCGCGAGTTCCGGCTCGGTGTAAAGCATTTCTCTCACAGGCGTGGCTTTTTTCTCCTGCGACACCATGACGCTCAGTTTTTTCGCCGTACCGCCGGTAATGTCGAGATAGCAACTGTGGTCCTTACTGTCATTGACAGCACAGCTGATTGTAAGCTGCGCAGAACCGGAACCGCTTGCAGGCTCGATGGAAAACCATCCGTCATTGCCGCGCAGAGTCGCAGTCCAGTTCTTCACTTCAGTTGTAAGAGCAACTGTCTTTGATGTCTCGTCTGCCGTAAATTTCACGGCGCTCACATCCAAAGAGAAGCTGTCATTGTCAGGCTGCCGTTCTTTCTCCACGCAGGAGGCAAAAGTCAGCAAAGCGGAAAATAAAATCGGAATTAGTTTGAGTACTGATTTCATTCTATATTATTTTAGTATTATTTTCAATGCGTTGTGCAAAAATACAAAGAATACATTTAATAATAAAAGAACAAATGATGAACTGTGGAATCTTAATGATGAAAGGGAATATTATATTGACGAATATAAAAAGTACAGGATTTCTCCACTCAGGCCTTGCCCTTGGTCGGAATGACAGTCGGAAGCTTTGTCAAAGGATGTCGGGAACTTTGCATGAATAATGTCGGGAGGTTTGGGCAAAAAAAAGAGGCTGTGTCGTAATTAAGGTTTACGGCGCAGCCTCCTGAATGTCATGTTATAGAAGACAGTGATACCTATTTGATTGCAGCTGTTCCTGCATTGAAATCATAAGTAACTTTCTGACCGGCAGCTACATTGACAGCCTGAGGATCGCCTCCGGTAGCGCGGTACACAATCTTTCCGTCAACAGGAACGAATTCACGATGCCACCAGTTGCCAGCTGTTCCCTCAAGGAATGATTTTGCGTATGAACGTACATTACCTGTAGCTGTTGCAGTCACAGCAAGAGCCTGTCCCTCTACAGCAAACGGATTTGCCCCTTCATCCCAATTACCGAAGCAGTCACCCATACCGTAAACCTCGGCAGGATTGACGGCTACGATATTGTTCTTATAATCAACTTCAATCATGTAAATTCCAGTTTCTGCGACAAAACAGTTGTTGTCTGAAACCGTATAACCGTTATCATTGCCAAGGCCCGTGAAATCCTGCCCCCAATCCGTGTTTATTCTTGAGAATTTAAAGCCTTTTCCTGCTTCAATATAACGTATTGCCCAGAATACACCCGGTTCTGAATGTGCAGCAATCATTGAAACTGCATTATCAGGAAACGTCCATCCATTGATACCTTCTCCGATGAGATAAGAAACTTCAGGAAGCGTAGACTCCTGTGTCAGAGTTACTGTGTAAGAGAAAGATTTTTCTATAGCGCCTGCAGCTGCCTTGTAAGTAAGGGTAATGTCATACAAGCCACCTTTTTCAACTGAGATGTTGCCTGCTGGAGTAGAGAATACGCCATCATTGTTAAGTCCCAATGAAACTTCGGCTTTTACAGTACCATCCTCGTCAAGATTGATTTTCCAGCCGTGGCATGAAGCAAACTTGAATTCGCCCTTGGATGCAAGTTCCTGGTCTTTCCATGTGTAGACGATAGAACCATCAGTTTTCACTTCAGCTTCACCTTTAGTAAAGCCCCAACCGTTCATACCGCCACGAAGTCCCCAGTCAGCTTTCTGGATGATAATCTGTCCTTCACTAAGGTCACCTACGGTGTTGTTGTCAAGGACGATATGATAAAGACCTGACTCCTTGACCTGCATTGCAGGAGCCGACTCACCGACAATCAGCTTGCCGTGCTGGATCAGCATATTAGGATTATCTGCAAAATTCTTGCAGTTATCAGGATTTTCAGCATCATAACCGTAATTGACTTCTTCGATTTCGGCGCCGTAGAATTTCTTGTTTCCGCCCTGATTCTCGATCAAAGAAAAATTCTTGCCAGCCTCAAGATAGATGTATTTTTCATACATACCGGCGCGTGCTGCTTTGTCTACCTCGTTGTATCCGGCTGACATAGCATTTACAGAAAGTACTTTGTCACCATTACCTGTAGCGTCTCCGTAAACATAAAAACCGTCAAGAACGATACCGCCTAAATCAAGGCCTTCATTTTTTTCCTGACATGAGTTGAATGCAAAAAGCATTGCAATTGCACTCATCAATAATGAAATTTTTTTCATAATTTTAATAATTTATAATTTAATGAATGGTTATTGTTGTATATTTATTTTTGACTATTCGTATCCTGGAGTCTGAGTCCAGATCTTTTCGCCGTTCTCGTCAATCAGGGATTTTTCCAGAACGGATTTCGGTATAGGGAACCATTTGCGGTGTGGCTGCTTTGCGGTAACATATTGGACATCATTGAACTTGCCATAGCGGATGAGGTCTCTGCGGCGTACCATCTCCCAACTGAACTCACGTCCTCTTTCTGCCAACACATCTTCAAGAGACCATGTTTCAACATCTCCATAAGCGTCCCTGAACGCTTTCTCCGGATCGGCATCATAAGCAAATGCTCTGCTTGTCAAGGTCTTGAAGTCTGTCAAAGCCGTGACCGAACCTACAGAACCGGCACCACCTCTGAGAATAGCCTCAATTTTCATCCACAATACGTCTGCATAACGGATAATAGGCAAATCATTTTCGCAGTACTTGTAAGTACCGGTCTGATCCATTTCCCATTTATTGAGGCGGGCACCGTCAAAATTGCTTGCATCGTTCAAAGCTGTTATTCCCACATGGATAATGGCTTCGCCTTTCGCTTTATCATCATAATAAATTTCCGTTGTACTGCCTTTTTTGTGAACCGGTCCGACAAACCAGCCCCATGTCTTAGTATTGGCAGTACCGTTAAGTTCAGTACCCGGACCTCTCAAGTCACTGTTGTAATAGCCGCGTACCTTATCATTGTCAAGGAAGTCTGCTTCAGCCAAGGCCGGTGCATCTTTAGCCTTGAAAATATCAAGGAACTTAGGGCGAGCACAGAAGCCGTTCCAAGTGTCAAGCACTGTTCCGTAATAGAATTGAATACCATAATGATGGGTATTATAAGGAATGCGAAGCTTATTCTTTACCTTGCCGAAATCATGCTCATCATCTGTAAGACCGTTTTCCACAATAGCGAAAATCGCTTCTTTGCTGTCCTGGTTCTGCAGGGCGAAATTATGGAAATAATCCTTCTCGACTGAATAAGAACCTGTATTTATGATATTGTCGCAGCATCTTACACAATTGTCATAGAATGAGCCGTTGAATGTCTCAGGTCTGCCGACTTTAGTAAACACATTTGTCTCCGTACATCCGTAGGACTCGGCATTTAGATAAAGACGCGCAAGAAGGGCGTAGGCAAAGCCCTGGGTAGTACGTCCGTAATTGGCAGCACGGTTGCCGTCGTTAACCACAGCCATGTTCGGGGCATTCTTCTCAAGAGTGGCCACTAAATGCGACCAGACCTCGTTAGCCTCTAAAAGAGGACCTGTAGCCTCTTCGAATTTCTCAGTATACGGAACACGTCCGAAACATTCGAGCATCTGGTAATAATAATATGAGCGCATTACTTCAACCTCACCGAGGTACTGATTATAGACCTTCTCGTCCATAGACTCCTTTGAAGTATTGAGGATCTCTATAATCTGGTTGCAGGATACGGCACCTGAAATGCACACATTCCAGACCTCCCTGATAGCCTCGCCTCTGTAAGTCCAGTTGTGAGTGTTCTGTGCAAGCCAGTAGCCTCCGTCATTCCAGTCGTTTGCCTTATTGCGGGGTACACAAAGTCCCTCATCCGCAGTATTGGTTACCAAGCCCCAATAGCCCCAGTGGTCATGGGTATATTTTACGTTTGCATAAATCTGTCCTACAAGCATAACGACATTTTCTTCATTGCCTACCATATCATCGACTGTAGGGTTGCCATAGTTTACTTCATCAAGCATATTGCAGGAAGATAAAGCCAATAGCGCAAAGGCCGAAATCGAATATATTGTTTTTTTCATAGCCTTGATTATTTAAATGATATATTAACTCCAAGTAATACAGTGGCTACCGTAGGATAGAAATCACAATAATCTATACCTGAACTCCATACACTGGTGGTATTCACTTCAGGATCCATTCCGCTGTATGAAGTGATGGTCGCCAGGTTCTGACCGGTGATGTAAATGCGGAGATTGTCAACAAGACTTGTCTCCTTGAATTTGAAATTGTAGCCTATGGTAATATTATCTATTTTCATATATGAACCGTTCTCAAGATAATAGTCGGAGAACTGTTCCTTGTTCGCATATGTAACATTTTTGCCTTTAACATCCTTCATGAAAATGTTGTTGGCGGCTCCCCGCGTAGGACCGTATGCCCATCTTGTAAGATTGAGGATTTTGTTTCCAACCACACCACGCAGAAAAATGGACAGATCGAGATTTTTGTATCTTACCGTATTGTTCCATCCGAAAGTAAACCAAGGCTGGGCATTGCCGATTACCTGACGGTAGCTGTCGTTTGCACCAGCACCGTCCACGACTCCGCCGGCCGGAGTGTCATAATACCAGACACCGTCCTGTATTCCTTTGAATTTGTATCCATAAAAAGCACCTACAGACTGACCTTCGATAAGTATCTGTGTGTCTGTATTCATGAGACCTGTCTCTCCTACGACACCTGAAGTAGTCTGTTTGTAGTTGAAGCCCTTTGACGGGTCTGACAGCCTGGTGATGACATTGTGGTTGTATGAAAGGGTTGGAGTAGTCACCCATGTCCAGTTCTTGGTCTTGACAGGCACACCGCTTATTGCGAGTTCAACACCATAGCTGTCCATCTGTCCTGCATTGGCAAGAAGTGTCGGATACTGGTAAGGAGGTGTCGGCACTTCATAGTCCCAGAGCAAGTCTCTTGTCTGACGGTAATAAACATCAAAACTACCATAAAGACGGTTGTCGAGGAAAGCGAAATCCAGACCAAGGTTGTACTCGTATTTCTTTTCCCATCTCAGATCAGGATTGACATTCTGGGCAACAGCATACGTGTTTACATATTTTCCGTTATACCAGAAAGTACCTCCGTTACTTAACATTGCCACAGATTTGAGATCAGAACCGAGATTATTGCCTGTCACACCGAAACCGAGACGGAGCTTGAGATCATCCACTCCCTTGGCATTCTCCATAAAATCCTCACCCGCGATTCTCCAGCCAAGGCTGACTGCAGGGAACCAACCCCACTTGTTGTTCGCTCCAAAACGTGAAGATCCTTCACGGCGTATGGAAGCAGATACGAGATACTTCTCGGCATAGTTGTAATTTGCCCTTGCGAAGATTGCTGCAAGAGTGTTGGAATTACGTGAAGAACCGGCTTTCAGATATGTCTTTTCAGGATCACCGTTACCAATCTGATAGTATTTCATATCCTCGGTAGGGAAACCTTTGTTTTCAACGGACATCTCGTCATACATGAAGTTCTGATACGAGAAGCCTGCCACAGCCGAGACATTGTGCCGGCCGAAAGAATGGGCATAATCCGCAGTGACCTCAAAGAGTTTGCTGAGATTCTTATTATTGTTTCTTCCTGCCTTTCCTGAGCCGTCCAGATCGGTCGTAATCTTTTTGTTTGACCAATATCCGTTGTTGTCACCTTCCTCAAAAGCAGCAAAAGCATTGATTTTCAGACCTTCTACCGGTTTGATATTCAAAATGGCCTTGAGAGACCCCCTGAAATAATTACCATCCTGATATGACTCTTTCTGGTTCATATTCTCCACAGGGTTGCTCTGTCCCGTTCCTGTAGGCTGGTAATAGCCTGAAACGGACGAAGGGTCATATACAGGCATGGTCGGGTTCAGGATTGCAGCCTGCTTGAAATCTCCGCAGAAATAATCGTTACGATAGTGCATATATGACAGGTCATAGTTCAAATCCAGCCAGCCGTCAAGAGCTTTCTGGGATGCCGCAATCTTGGCAATGACCTCCTCTCTGTTATTGTTTCTGGCAATACCTTCTGCATTCTTGTAATTGATGGAAGCACGGTAGCTGAATTTGCGTGACGAACCGGAGATGGCAAGATTGTGGTTATGTGTAATTGCCGCCTTTCTCGTAATCAATGACATCCAGTCAGTCTGGTAAGGATTTTCATTCTCATCCTTGAAGATGACAGGAACCACAGCACCGCCTGTAGTCTGCTCAAGATTGAGGAACTCTTCAGGAGTAGCCATACCTGTCCGGCTGTTTTTCATCGACACGGACACATATCCTGCGTATTCAACCTTAGTATTGGCAACATCAGAAAAATTTTCGCCTCTCTTTGTAGAGATTATAATGACACCGTTCGTACCGCGTGTTCCATAAATGGCAGCGGCAGAACCATCCTTAAGAACGTCCATAGAAGAGATTTCATCAGGAGAAATGTTGTCTATGTTGCTTACAGGCACTCCGTCCACTATGTAGAGAGGCGATGTACCGGCGCCCTTGTCAAGCGTTGAAAAGCCTCGTATCTGCACATTGAAACCGGTAGACGTAGGATCGGAGGTTGTCCTGCTGATATTAAGCCCGGCAACCTTTCCCTGAAGAAGCCCGATCGGACTTGTCTTGACACCGGCATTGAAATCTTCTGATTTGACAGATGCAACGGAACCCGTCACTTCTTTTTTCTTCTGGGAGCCATAACCTATAACTACGACATCATCCAGAAACATCGCATCTTCCGCCAATGTAATTTCAGCCGGAAGCTGGGAAGCCTTGAAAGTCAGGGTAGCGTATCCTATGCATGAAATCTCAATCATAGAATCCGCACTTTTGACAGACAAAACAAAGTCACCGTCAGTTCCGGTAGACACACCGTTTGCGGTTCCCTGTTCAAGCACGGTCGCGCCTATAACGGGACCTGCCTGATCCAAAACAACTCCCTTCACCTGATATCCGCCCTGAGCGAAGACAGGCATGGAAAACATACATGAAAGTATGAAAGCTGCACAAATGGTTAAAAATTTGTTCATATTAATATTATTTGGTTAGTTGATTTCTCAATTTCCTTAGCCTTTATTCTTGCCTTACCGGTTTTTCTTTCACGAAACAGACTGAAATTGCAGCGAGCAGCATGAAGACGGCCGCAAGGGCTATCATCCACGCGGCTGACTGGCTGTCCACCAGCACCTTGTCCACTCCGTTGAGCACGTCGTAGCTTCTTCCGTCAAGCACACCGTTTTTGATGGCGGACACAATGGAGCCGCCGACCAGGCCCATACAGATCTGAGGTATGGTGATGGTGAAATTGAAGATGCCCATGTAGGCACCTGAAGAACGCGCGTCAATGGCCATTGAAAGGATTGAATAAGGCATGGCAAGTACTCCCGCCCAGGCTATACCGATGAAAACCATAGGAATCATCATCATGTACCGGTTTTGGATGAGAGTGAGGGCCGCATAACCGACGGCACCGCAAAGAAGGCAGAATGCGTATACAGGCTTGTTGCCGAAACGATTTGCAATCTTTGTCATGAAAATGGCGGCGATGCAGGCAGGGATAGGATAAACGGCATTAAGTACACCCGTCCAGGTTTCAGCCGCACCGATATTGACGGTCAGACCGTCAGCTGCGACGAATGAGCTTGAAATGAGGGGTTTGAGATAGTTCCACATAAGGAAGAGCGCAGCCCAGGAGAAGAACTGTGTCACTCCGAGCTGAAGCATGGTCTTTGGGATGTTTCTCATCAGGCTGATGAAACCCGGTTTCGGAGCGTTCTTTGCCGCTTCCTGTTCCTGGAGTGAATCCGCATTGTATTTCGCGAATTCTTCAGGAGGATATTCCTTCACCTTGAATGCCGTCACAAGTACCGTCAGGAGGAGTATTGCACCTCCGGCGTAATAAGAGTAGGCGATGTGCTTCGAGACTCCGCCTTCGACAGGCTGGTCAGAAACGCCGCACCATGTCATAATCAATGGCAGCAGTGCACCGATCACCGCACCCAAATTGATCAGAAATGTCTGCACGACAAAACCTTCGGTCTTCTGGCTGTCATCAAGCATATCTGTCACGAGAGCCCTGAAAGGCTGCATGGTGATGTTGAAGGACAGGTCCATGAACAGAAGGATCAGCGCACCCATCGCAAGCGGCGCAAAAGCTAAGAGCGTCGGGCAGTTCGGCATCAGGAGCAGTGCGATGGTTGAGACAATCGAGCCGCCGAGTATATACGGAATACGTCTTCCCAAGCGTGTCCATGTGCCGTCAGAAAACATACCGATAATCGGCTGGATAATCAGGCCGGCGAGTGGGGCTGCCAGCCAGAAATAACTCAGATGACTCAAATCCGCACCCAAAGACTGCAGAATGCTGGACGTGTTGGAATTCTGGAGAGAATATCCGATCTGCACGCCCAAAAAGCCGAAGCTAAGATTCCATATTTGCCAAAAGGATAATTTTGGTTTCTTCATTTTTTGTGTTTTTTAATCAAGTGGCTGTATAATCATCAAAAATCACGGTGCAAAAGTAGGAATTATTAATCTAATTTAATAATGTGCAAAGACGAACTGCAAGAAGAAAGGGACGAACGGTGGATTTTCTGTGACGAGAAAAAAGCAAATCTTGAAAAAATGAAAGAAAAATATTAACTTGCAGTGTTTTTCGAAAGTGTCCAGATGAAAAAAGAATTGAAGCTCAACTCGGTTATACATATATTTGCTGTCCTGCACGCAACAGTTACGGTATTGTGTGCGCTCGCGGGTGTGTCTGACGAGCTGCTTCTGACCATTCTGACGATGACGCTTATTCTGATCATCTGTATAAAGAACAATATGAAAATAGAGGTCACGGCGGCCTGCATTATAATATGCAATATTTTAGGATATTTTCTCGGGGTGTTCGGAGCCAAGCTTTTAGGATTTTTCATCCCGACGGCATATATCGCTTCAGCACTTGCCACTTTCTGTACCACCGAGATTATGGGCTGGAGTCTCACAGGCTTTTCAGACATTTTCCATTTCAGACCCGAAGAAAGTGACAGCGAGGACTCAGCCCAGGCCATGCTCAAGTCGGGGTATTTCAAATGGCTGGCGCTCGCCATCATAGGCGTGTTCCTCATCAGGATGGTTTCACCCTTTCTTACTTTGCACGGAGGCAATGGCACAATCGGCCTTACCACAGCCATCGGAATGACTCTCAACAACACCATCAGCCTTATTATTCTGACGGCGCTCAACGTGATGTTCATTTTCAACGCCAAAATCCACTCGCTGAAATTCTATCTCAAAATCATAGTCTCATTTGTTTTCATACTTACGACCTCAGTTTTAGAGACTCTGATGGTGACTTTCGGACTGCCGCTGAACTTCAGTTTTGAGTTTGAAGACAGCCTGATTGTGATTTTCGAAGCGTCGGCGCTGCTGGAAATGATGATGTTCTGCCTTATTTTCCTGATGGAATATTCAGTGCAGGCCAGAAATCAGGCAAGGGAGGCAAAGGAAAAGGCGAATCTGGCGCAGTACCGCTATGCAATGCTGAAACAGCAGCTCAACCCGCATTTTCTTTTCAATTCCCTGAATGCTCTCGACTGTCTTGTCTGCGAAGACAAGCCGGAGGAGGCAAGTGTATACATACACAAATTAGCTGGGGTTTACCGCTATCTGCTCAAAAGTGAAGAGGAACAGTTCGTCAGCCTTGGAGATGAAATGAAATTCGTGGAGATGTACAACGATCTGTTTTCGGTGCGCTTTCCGACGGGCTATGAACTGCATATCGATATTCCTGAGGAGAAGATGTCACGTATGGTCATTCCCTGCTCGATACAGCTTCTTGTGGAAAATGCGTTCAAACACAATGTGATCGGAGGCTCAACTCCTCTGACAATCAGGATAGAATACAGGGAGGAAAGCATTGTGGTGTCAAATAATATTATGCCTAAGAAAAGCAATGCGGACTCCACCGGCTTGGGCATCAAATATATCAGGCGGCAGTACAGCGACCTGACGGACAAAAACATAAATATTGAGAACAATAATGAAACCTATACGGTGACCTTACCGTTGCTTTAGGCTGAAACACTTAATTGATACACTATTATGAGAGCATTGATTGTTGAAGATGAATTGATGGCGAAAAAGAGTCTGACCCGTCTTTTGGCTCAGAATTTTCCGGACATTGACGTGGTGGCGCATACCATGTCGGTGAAAGATACAATTGAATGGCTGGCTTCAAACGAAGCCGACTTGATTTTCATGGATGTGGAACTGTCCGACGGAGACTGCTTCGAGATTTTCCGTTCCTGCGAAATAAAGGCCAAGGTGATAATGACCACCGCCTATAACAGCTATGCAATCAAGGCCTTCGAAGCCGGCAGCATCGACTACCTGCTGAAACCGATCGAGACCGAAGCCCTCAAGCGTGCGGTGAACCGGGCAAAATATAATCCTGCCCCCCCCTACAGCAGTTTTCCGAATGGAACAGAACATAAAAAAGAGCGTTTTCTCGTACGCCTCAACGACCGTATAATACCTGTCAAGATCGAGCAGATAGCCTATTTCTATTCCGAGGACAAGACCAATTACATGATGACTTTCGACAGGCAAAGGTACATCATGGATTCTTCTCTTGACATCATCAATGAGGAACTGGACTCCAAACAGTTTTTCCGCATTTCGCGCAGCTGCATCGTGTCCGTCAAGGCCATAAGCAGCATTACAAAACAAATGGGCGGAAGACTGAAAATCAGCCCCACGCCCACTTGCGATTTTGATATGACGGTCAGCCGCTCACGGGTCGACGACTTTTTAGCCTGGCTGGAATAGAGTTTTCCCCTATCTTCCAAAATGTCTGACCATAGCCAGAAGCGTAGCATTGAATTCATCCTGGCCGCAAAGGTCTTCGAGGCTGAGGTGCATACGGTAACGCCAATAGTGACGCGAAATTGCAGGCACGTTGATACGCTCCTTGTGAGGGTCTTCGAGACGAAGCTGTCCGTCCATTGCGAGATAGTCCTGCAGCGGAAGAATTGTCAGCATTGCCGGAGAAGCAAGGTGGTCTGCCACTATCTGCCTGCAAACCCACGGCTCGCAGAAATACGGAGCATTGTCGTAGTGGTGCAGCATTTCGTGATAGAACCTGTCCGTGAGTTCCCTGTCCTCTTCCCACCATGCCCTGATCGGGTTCATATCGTGGGTAGAAGTGGTACAGACAGAGAGGTAAGGATAATTTGCAGGGTTTGCGAAGGTCTCATGCACGGACTTCGGCATACGCTGGATTTCCAATGACAATATCTGAAGTTCATGCATTACTTCAGGCACAGTCGCAGGTATCATGCCCAAATCCTCTCCGCAGGCAAGCATACCGGTGCTGCCGAGCAGAGCAGGGAGTTTCTTCATTGCCGAAGCTTTCCAGAACTCATTGTGCCGGTGATAGAAGAAATCCTCATAGAGTATGTCGAAGGCGCTTGCACGATAGCCGTCAAGTATGCTGTAATCCTTGCTGAGTTTGGCTCCGATACGCGGATGGTAATATCCCGGCTTGTGTGGGTCTTCAAGGAAAAGTCCCTTGTCGTCCGCAGTGAAGCCCATACCGTTGATTTCCTTCTCGGAATAAGGCATGGCAGGATTGAAATAGCCGTCGAGCCCGCTGGTCGATGTCAGAGGAATTTCCCAGATACGGAAAAATCCGAGTATATGGTCAATGCGGAAGGCATCGAAATATTCGGCCATCTTGCCCATGCGGCTCTTCCACCAGGCATAACCGTCTTCGGCCATTTTATCCCAGTTGTAGGTCGGGAAACCCCAGTTCTGACCGTCGGCGGAGAATGCGTCAGGTGGGGCACCGGCGCTGGAATCCATATTGAAGAGCTCGGGATGGAGCCAGGCATCCACGCTGGTACGGCTGATGCCTATAGGCAGGTCTCCTTTGAGTACGACTCCCTTTGAATGAGCGTATTCCACCACCTCTTTGAGCTGTTTGTCAAGATGGTACTGCACAAAGCAGTAGAAATCAACCTCAGCAGGATGCTCTTCGTAATATTTTGCGATTTTAGCACCGCTGCATTTTGCATACCTGCCCCATTTGCCGAATTCAGCTGTGCCTTTGGCGTCTCTAAGGGCGCAGAAAACCGCGTATGGCAGCAACCAGTGGCTGTTTTTCTTGAAGAAAGTCCTGTAAGTTCCAGTTGCAGAGAGTTTTGCGAATGATTTGTCGAAGGCCTCCTGCAGATATTTTCTTTTTTCCGTGTTTACCCTTTCGTAATCCACCTGAGACAGGGCGTTCAATTCCTTCTGCAGCTTTTTGTCAGGTTTTACTCCCACAGCATTAAGGTTGACGAACTGAGGATGCAGGGCAAAAGTCGAATTCGCATTGTAAGGATATGAATCAGTCCATTTGCCTGTCATCGTGGTATCGTTGATAGGCAGAAGCTGGATAACGCACTGGCCTGTGATTACCGCCCAGTCCACCATTTTTTTCAGATCGTAGAACTCGCCTATACCGAAATCATCCTCACTGCGGAGTGAGAACACAGGGATTGCCACTCCGGCTCCTCTGAACTGTCCGCCTTCAGGACGTTTCCATATTCCTTTGGTAAACGGAGAGGTCAGGCTCCATGCATCTGCGGGACGGTCCAGCCATTTGTCTTCCAGGATCATGGATTTTTCATTTCCGGCCTTGACGCAGTGATGTTTCCATTCCGTTCTCCTGGTCCTGCCGTTTTCCACGACTTCATACCAATAATCCTTCAGAGCCTCTTTGGACACGCGAGGGAGTTCCGCAGTCCAGATACCGCCCTCAGTCCAGCTGAGAGGGATTTTTTTGTCTGCTATACACAGGACGAGCTCCTCGCCCCATTTTGTGTAATACTCGATTTTGACTTGAACTTTCATTCTTGCTTTAGTGTTGTGTAATCTTCCAATCTCACCCCATTCGGGTATATTTTTTCAGATTACTTGATTTATTCCATACTAAGTAATATCGCCACCCTTTCCCTTCATTTTCTTCCAGTTGAGTATCGGAAGTATAAATGAAACAAGGGCGGCAGCAAGCCAAAAGATGGACACCGGGGTAAAATTATAAATCACATTACCCCCGACGATTGACGTAGTGCCTTGGATCAGATAACCCGTGACAAGGTCCTGAATGCCGGCGGCGACGTAGCTCGAAATTCCCACTATACCGAGCGCCGCGCCGGTTGCCTTTCGCGGAACTATATCCACAGCCATCAGTCCGGCAACAATGCAGTAGAGCACGCCCGAACTAAGACTGAACAAAGATACATAAAAGATATTTAAAAGCCACCCGCCTTTGGTAAATAAAAACAGATAAAGCGAAATAAAAATCAGGATTCCGCTCAAAAGCGTCGGTTTAATCCTGTCTCCGCGGAAAATTCTGTCAGAGAGCCAGCCTGCGAGCACAGTGCCGAGAACTCCGAAGAGCACTGAGCAGGAGATTACCTGGGTGGCATGTTCGAGACTGAAATCCTTGGCCTTCTGCAGGAACAGGACTCCCCAACCGGCTATGGCATACTTGGTTATGTAAATGAATGCACTGGAAATGGCTATCACCCAGATTCCCGGATGGCGCAGCACTTTTTTCTGAAGTACCTTGGTCGGCTGCATATCCGCCTTAGTCTTCTGCTCTCCACTGAGCTGCTGCACCGACGGCAGACCGACGCTTTCAGGCGTGTCACTTACGAAAAGCAGCAGGACGGCCGTACCGATCAGGCCTCCCGCCGCTGAAAGCAGAAAGCCGTACTGCCAGCCGAGCGCCCCGACAATGAAGCCCGTCACTATAAACGACAGAGCCTCACCGAGATACGGTGTCGAACTGAATATGCTGTAATATGTGCCGCGCTTCGACTGCGGGAACCAGCGCGAGAGGCTGATGACCCCTGGAGGCGCTCCCATCGACTGAGCCCAGCCGTTCAGTCCCCAGAATATCGCAAAACACACGAAAATCACCATAGAAGGAACTCTGGCCCACTCATAAACGAGGCCAAGCACTCCCATTATCAAATTGACGGCTGACGAAACGAATAGTCCCGTAGCCATGAAACGCTTGATATTGCAGTAGTCCGCTATGAAACCGTTGACGAATTTGCCGACGGCATAGACGAAAAGCAGAGCCGCGCCGATAATGCCCAAATGTCCAGCTGACAGCACCCCCTCATCAATCAGCGGCTGCTTCACCACATTGAGGCTCATCCTGCACACATAATACAGGCTGTAAGCCACCGTCACGCCCCAGAAAGTCCTGTTCCTGCGGTTCCGGTACACCCTCCCGACCTCAGTCTCCGGCACCCTCTCCTTCGCCGGCTTGCTTATCCTATAAAACGAAAACAGTGACATATTCCTTTATCATTCAGGTAGTTGTGAGAGGACGGAGGATTTATAGCGGGCAGACATGTAGACTGTACGGACTATGAGGTGGGCAAAATAGGCGGCCATGAGGATATGGACTATCACTATGCCGAAGGTTTCGGAAGAAAGAGTGAAAGCCTGCAGTATCCACAGTCCGACGAAAAAGGCGGCAAAAAATGCGACAGTAGCCCACACGAGAGAGTTGCGCAGGTCCTTAGTGGCTGTTGCACCGATGAAAATGCCGTCCCAGGTGAAGGCTGCGCAACCGATCAGCGGCATTGCGAGCAGCCATGGAATATAGCGCATAACCATCTCTATCACAGCTTCATCCGAAGTCATTATCTCCACAAGCAGACGACCGCCGAAAGCATAGACCAGGATGAAAACAGCCGCAAGTCCCATGCTCCAGACAAAGGTCCAGACCACCGATTTGCGCATACGGAAAGCATCCCGGGCGCCTATGAATCTGCCGACCAAAGCCTCGCCGGCGTATGCAAAGCCGTCAGTAAAATAAGAGAAAAGCATGAGGATTTTCATCAGTATGGAACATGAAGCCAATATCAAATCGCCGTAATGCGCCGACAAT
>JBJEBQ010000041.1:0-121259 GCA_051870215.1 Candidatus Cryptobacteroides sp.
GTGCCGCTACGTTTTTCAATTCGGGTATCTCTATGAGATTGAATGGAATATAATGTTTCAGGCGGCTTGTGTACATCTGCAAACCGTCTTTCACCCAGGCCATGTCGGTCTTCCCGACCACTATCAATGTTATTTTCATATTACTCCGCAAAGATAACGAAAAACTTCGCTCGTGGCGTGGAATTTGCTTGTAAAGCGTTAATTTTTATGGGAGAACAATGAAAAAGGCATTATTATACAGTATGATCGCGTGCGTCGCATTATGCTCTGTCTCCGTGGCGAAAGGCCAGGATTGCAGCTATGATGTGTTCAATCCGATTGCAAAATATATGGGGAAGGGTGATGTCGCCAAACTGTCGGCATGGTTTGCGGACAATCTTGAAATCACGATATTCTCCAAAACCAATGACACTTCAAGCAATCAGGCGCAGCAGATTCTGAAGGCCTTTTTCAGGACTTATACTCCGCGTTCATGTGAAATCACCCATAAGGCCGGAAAGTCAAATATGAAATATGCTGTCGGAGTGCTGAACGCAGGGGGAGAAATCTTTAATGTTACGTTTTTTGTAAATTACAGAAATTCAGACGGTTGCTATCAGATTCAACAAATAAAAATAGAGAGAAGCTAAGTTTGCTGCAAAGTTTGGCACGGCGTTTGCGAAATCTATGGTCAGGTTAGTTTAGTTGTTAATAAATAGGGTTATAAAAAAGAAAAGTTGCCGCTCGCTTGAGTGGCAACTTTTCTTTTGATTATTTCTGACGGAAAAAGACTTGCAGAGGACAGCCTTCAAAATCAAAATTCTCACGCAACCTGTTCTCGATGTAGCGTTTGTAAGGGTCGCGGATATACTGCGGCAGATTGCAGAAGAAAGCGAATGACGGGCTCTTTGTCGGGAGCTGGGTCACATATTTGATCTTGATGTACTTGCCCTTCCATGCAGGCGGCGGATAATTCTCGATTTCCGCAAGCATGACCTCGTTGAGCTGGGATGTCGGTATCCTGCGCGAGTAATTGTCGTAAACATGCTCGGCAGCCTGGAGTACATCATTGATTCTCTGCTTGTTGATGACAGAAGTGAAGATAATCGGAATGTCGTTGAACGGAGCAAGCCTTGCCTTGATGGCTTCTATGTATTCTTTCATCGTGTTGCTGTCCTTCTCGATTGTGTCCCATTTGTTCACAACGATGACGCAGCCTTTGCGGTTGCGCTGGATGAGGTTGAAAATGCTCAGGTCCTGGGACTCGATGCCTGTCTGCGCGTCAATCATCAGTATGCAGATGTCGGCATGCTCGATGGCGCGGATGGAACGCATCACGGAGTAGAACTCGAGGTCTTCGTGGACTTTGGTCTTCTTGCGCATACCTGCTGTGTCCACAAGCATGAATTCGTGGCCGAATTTGTTGTAGAGTGTTGCGATTGAGTCGCGTGTCGTGCCTGCAATAGGGGTTACGATATTGCGCTCGTTGCCGAGTAGGGCATTGGTCAGGGATGATTTGCCGACATTAGGCTTGCCGACGATGGTAAAGTGCGGAAGCTCAGGGTGTCCGTCGTCATTGCCCTTGTCCTCAGGCATCACTTTGACGATTTCATCCAAAAGGTCGCCTGTGCCGCCGCCGTTTGCTGCGGAAATGCTCCATACCTCTCCCAAGCCGAGAGAGTAGAACTGGTAGGCGTCGTACATTTTCTCGCCGGAGTCGATTTTGTTTACCGCAAGTACCACCGGTTTGCCGCTCCGACGCAGCATATCGGCGATTTCCTCATCGTAATCGGTGATGCCGGTAGCAGCTTCCACCATGAAGAGCACTACGTCAGCCTCTTCCACGGCCAGGACCACCTGTTTGCGGATTTCTTCCTCGAAAATGTCATCCGAATTTGATGTGTATCCGCCTGTGTCAACCACGGAAAATTCGCGGCCGCACCATTCGCACCTTCCGTAGTGCCTGTCACGGGTCACGCCGGCTGTCGAATCCACGATTGCCTGTCTCATTCCCACAAGCCGGTTGAATAATGTGGACTTGCCCACGTTCGGCCGTCCAACTATAGCAAGTAAGCTCATCTGTCGTAAATTTTTGCAAAATTCATGTAGACCCGAAGGTCTCAAAAATATTATTTCTGTTTATTTATATTTTTCGGAGCGTCACACCCCATACAGGCGCTGCAGTCGATGTCTGAGCAAGAGGCCGTTCTGCCGTTCTTCCGGCCCCACATTTTGAGTTCATCTTCTTTGGCGCATTTTATGCCCCTCTTGCGCATCTCCTTATTTGACCCCACGTCAGTTTCGGGAAATTTGCCGTTCTTTCGGAAAATGACATTGAAGCACAAGCCGAAAAGGCACAGAGCCACAAGCAGTATGGCGGCAAAAAAAATTTTCATGGCTGTTAGATAAAGCTTGAACTGATAGGTTCAAAGTTGTAGACTTTATTGATGATGTCAGCGAAAGTTTCCGTCATTGAAAGCACTGTAATCTTGCTGGTGTCCACGTCGGGTCTGTCAGTGAGCGGAATGGTGTCTGCAACAATGACCTGCTCAAGCGCTGATTTGTTGATGTTGTCGTAGGCGGGACCTGAAAACACAGGGTGCGTCGCACAGGCCCTTACGCTGACTGCTCCCATTTCCTTGAGCACGTTTGCGGCCTTGGTGAGTGTACCGGCGGTGTCCACCATATCGTCCACGATGATGACGTTTTTGCCTTCAACCTCTCCGATGGCTGTGATCGAGCTGACCACGTTCGCTTTCTCACGTGATTTGTGGCAGATGATTACAGGGCAGTTCAAATGACGTGCGTAGGTGTGGGCCCTTTTTGCACCGCCCATATCGGGAGCGGCGATTGCAAGATTCTCCAAGTTGAGACTCTTGAGGTAAGGAATGAACACCGGAGTCGCGTGGAGGTGGTCAACAGGGACATCGAAGAAGCCCTGGATCTGGTCCGCATGGAGGTCGCAGGTCATGACCCTGTCGCAACCTGCGGCAGTGAGCAGATTCGCAACCAGTTTCGCACCGATTGAAACCCTCGGTTTGTCTTTGCGGTCCTGTCTTGCCCAGCCGAAATACGGGATGACTGCGATTACATTGTATGCTGAAGCCCTTTTTGCGGCATCAATCATCAGAAGAAGCTCAAAGAGATTGTCAACGGGAGGGAAAGTCGACTGGATGATAAAGACAGTCGCGCCCCTTACGCTTTCATTCATTGAGGGTTGGAATTCGCCATCGCTGAAAGTCAGGATGTCGGAAGCACTTAATTCGATATTCATTGCTTTGGCTACCTTCAGAGCAAATGCTTTTGAAGCCCTGCAGGAAAACAATTTGATTTTGTGTTCGTTGTGCATCGTCTATAGGGTGTTATTGGTTGTGTCATTCAATGTTTTTTCGATATAATCGAGAATTTCTTCCCTGCCGAGACCCGTCTCCGATGAAGAGACGAAAACAGGAGGAAGCTCTTCCCAATATTCGAGAATCTGCTGTTTGTTCTTCTCGACCTGGGCTGCCAATACGTTCACTCCGCTTTTGTCGCCTTTGGTGAAGATGATTGCGAAAGGTATCTGACTCTGCCCCAATTCGATGAGGAAATCCATGTCAATCCGGCCTATGTCGTGGCGCGAGTCAATCAGCACGAAAAGCATCACCATTTCCTGGGAGAGCAGGATGTAGTCGCGTATGATACGCTCTAATTTCTGCCTGCCTGTGGCCGACATCTTGGCGTAGCCGTAGCCGGGGAGGTCCACCAAATACCACTGCCTGTTGATGAGGAAGTGGTTTACCAGGCGCGTCTTGCCGGGTTTGGATGAAGTCATTGCAAGCTTTTTGTTGTTGCATAACATGTTGATGAGCGAAGACTTGCCCACGTTTGAGCGGCCGATGAAAGCAAACTCGGGAAAACGCTGTTTCGGTTTTTCCGATTGTCTGGTGCTGCTGCCTGAAAATAGTGCTTCGTTTATCTTCATAATTCCATCCTTGTCAAATTCCGCCGCAAAGATAGAAAAAATAACAATAAAAGCAATAGATATACTTACATTGCCTTTGATTTGCTCGGATGACAAATTATTTGAATATCAATATCTTCTATTTTGTAACCTTTGAATCTTCTGCGCGCGAATTTTTCTGAAATCAGGGCGGTCAGTTCATCATCGATGATGTCCTTGTAGGTGTTGTTGACCCTGTCGTAGAGATGGAGGTGCTTCATTGTGTTGACGTCAAAATAGCATTTGTTGTTGGAACTCATACGTCTTCGGTAGACCCCTATGCTTGAAAGTTCGCTCAGTGTGTTGTAGATGGATGTAATGGTGATGGACGCCTTGTCGTCTTTGGCGATTTCCTCTGCGACCATGTCCGCGCTGGCGTGTCCGAGCTGCAGCATGGCACGGTGTACAGCCAGTCTTTGGGGAGTGGCTTTCATCGAGTTTTTTCTCAAAAGAGCTGCGAATTCTTCAATATTCGGACATTTGCGCTGGACGTTCATGATGCATTATTTTTTACAAAGATAACAATTATAGGCTAAAAACCTCGAAATCCACGAAATTTTTGATAATTTTGCAAGTTCGTAATGTTTTTTTGGAATTACGTGTTTGGAAAATATACGGAAAGAGATGAAAAAGATTGAATTTAAAAATTTTGACAGGTATGCGCTCGTGACCGGGGCGGCTTCCGGAATGGGACGCGTTTATTCGCAGAGGCTTGCTGCCATGGGCTACAATTTGGTGATTGTGGACATCAATGCGGCCGGTCTGGAGGAGACAGAAAAAATAGTGAAGGCCCAGGTGGAGGCTACGCCAAATGTGGCCGCTGAGGTGAAATCCCGTTTCAAGGTGCTGGTTGTGGCGCAGGATTTGTCTGTGATGGAGGCCGCCGACAAGGTGTTTGAGCGGACAGAGGCCGGTGGATGTGAGGTGGAAGTGCTTGTGAACAATGCAGGAATCATGTTTTATGCCGGCGTGGACGGCACGAGTGAGAAGATGCTGTCGAGGATAATGATGGTGCACATGTACACTTCGCTGATGCTGTGCAGAAAGTACATCGGTCCGATGAAGGAGCGCGGCAACGGCTATATATTGAATATTTCTTCGCTTGCTGCGTGGATGAATTGGCCGGCCATAGGCATGTACGGCAATACGAAGCGTTTCGTAAAGGATTATTCGCGTGAGCTGAGGATTGAGGCGCAGAAGACTGGAGTTTCCGTGACGAATGCGTATTTCGGAGCTGTGGACACGCCTTTGATCAAACTGAAGCCGTCGCTGAGGAAGTTGGCGCACAATTTGGGTGTGATGATTTATCCGGAGAAGGCGGTGGACAGTGCCCTGAAGGCTACTTTCCGAAGACGCAAGGGCACGATGCCGGGCTTCTGCAACCATGTCTTCAAGCCAATCGTGAGGATACTGCCCGACAGGCTGCTCGGCCGGGTTTACCGCATGGCCTTGAAGCGCGACTGGCTTATGCACGTATAACTGCTTTTTGACGTTCCAACGAAGGGTAGCAGGCGCTGCGTCGGATGATGCAATCGCAATATAAGCTGCTCCGATTGACGGATTATTATGGAAATTTATTTAAAAACATTATAAATGAAGATTAGAAATGTAATATTGGCAGTGCTGGCGGTGGCGGCGATGTCGTCCTGCAAATCGCAGTATGAGCTGCTGCTTAACAGCAATGATGTGGATGCGAAGTACAAGGCTGCCTTCGAGTATTTCAACAAGGGAAAATTCAACAGGGCCGCTTCGATGTTCGAATCTCTCGCCATGCTGACCGACGGCACTGAGAAGGATGACACTGTGCGTTACTACTGGGGCCTCAGCAATTACAAATACAAGGATTTCTACACTGCGGAGACCAATTTCGAGAATTTCATCACAAGCTATCCGCGCAGTCCGTTTACTCCGGAAGCCCGTTTTCTGCGTCTGGACTGTTTGTACCGCTCGACCTACCGCTATGAGCTGGACCAGACACCGAGCTACAAGGCCATTACCAATATTTCCGAGTATCTGATGGAATATCCTGATACTGAGCATGAGAAAGTGTGCCGCGATATGCTTGCCGATCTGAATGAAAGGCTGGACCGCAAGGCTTACGAGGGTGCAAGGCTCTATTACAGGATGGAGGATTATCTTGCTTCGCGTATTGCCCTGAGGAATGTGCTGAAGGATGATTCGGACAATATTTACCGTGAGGACATACTGTATTATATAGCGATGTCGTCCTATAAATATGCGAAGCTCTCCGTGCCGGCCAAGCAGAGGGAAAGGTATCTTGTCTTTGTGGATGATTATCTCAATTTTATAGGAGAAATACCTGAATCCCAGTACCGTAAGGAGCTTGACAATGTGTATGCGAAAGTGATGGTGGCTCTCGGACGCGGTGCGGAGGTGGATGACAAGACTACGGAGAAGGATTTCGCGCGTGAAAGGGCGAAGTTCCAGCGTGAGGCGAAACGCATTGAGA
The DNA here is from genome assembly GCA_051870215.1 of Candidatus Cryptobacteroides sp. Classification (GTDB taxonomy): domain Bacteria; phylum Bacteroidota; class Bacteroidia; order Bacteroidales; family UBA932; genus Cryptobacteroides. The sequence continues at coordinate 6,432 of JBJEBQ010000041.1, forward strand.
AAGCCGAGGCGAAGGCTAAAAAAGCTGCGGAGAAGGCAGAAGCCAAATCAAAAAAGAAGGCTGAAAAGGAAATCGCCAAGGCTGCAAAATAAATTTTTTGAAAAATTTTTGAAACCCTTGTTTCTCTGATGGGGTATAACTAAATGGAACAAAAACAGAAAACGAATATGGCAACAACAAAAAAAGTACCTGTAAACACCCAGACGATGAACCTCTGCGACCTTGCAGAGCCTACCGGAAATATTTATGAGACTGTCGTGATTCTTTCAAAACGTGCAAATCAGCTTGCAATCGCCGAGAAGAAGGAACTTACGCGTAAATTGGAAGATTTCAAGAACGACCGTGACACCATGGAGGAAGTGTTTGAAAACCGCGAGCAGATCGAGATTTCAAAATACTACGAAAGACAGCCTAAACCTGGACTGGTAGCCATTGAGGAGTTCAAAGAGGGCGATATTTATTATAGAAAGGCAAACAGCGAGGAATAATTTATGCTCGGCAGGCTCCAGATCAAGAACTATATTCTTATAGACTCTTTGGAAATTGATTTTCCGAAGGGTCTTATAATTATTACCGGTCAGACCGGAGCCGGAAAGTCCATTCTTCTCGGGGCGCTTTCGCTGCTGATGGGTGCGAAGGCGGACGCTTCGATGATAGGCGAGGGGGCTGAGTCCTGCGTTGTGGAGGCTGAATTCGATGTGGATGATGTCGCGCTGCAGAAAATTCTTGAAGCCGGGGATGTAGAGTGGGATGGTGGACATCTTGTAATCCGCAGGGTGATCAATGCGTCGGGCAGGTCGCGGTCGTTTGTGAACGACTGTCCTGTGCCGGTGACTCTGCTCAGCGGAATTTCGTCTCATCTGATTGACATCCACTCGCAGCATCAGACTCTGTTGCTGTCGGACAGACAGTTTCAGTTGAATATGCTGGACCATTATGCCGGGAATGCGGAGCTGCTTGAGCGCTGTGCCGGATGTTTTGCGACTGTGCAGGCCTATAGGCAGGAGTTGGACGGGCTTGAAGCCAAAATCTCGAAAATCACCGGTGAAAGGGATTATGTCCAGAGCCAGTACGACAAACTCAATGCGGCCGGGTTGCGCGACGGTGAACTTGCCGAGCTTGAGGCCGAGCAGGCGCGTCTCGCCAATGCTGAGGAAATCAAGGAGGCTTTGACCGTTGTTGAGAGCGGGTATTACGGCTCGGACGATGATTCGGTGCTGTCCGTGGATGCTGTGCTCAGGGATGTGGAGAAGGCTCTCGGCAAAGTGAGCAAATATCTGCCGTCTGCGGCGGAATTGGCCGAAAGGACCGCTTCGTGCCGTACCGAGCTTGACGACATCGCGAGTGAGGTGGCGGCGATGAATGCCGGGATTGATGTCTCGCCGGAGAGATTGGAGTTTGTTGAAGAAAGGATGTCGCTGCTGTATGGTCTGATGACTAAGTACAGCTGCTCGGATGAAGCCGGGCTGATAGCTTATCGCGACAGTCTGTCTACTGATCTGTCAGGTGCTGATGAACTTTTCATGCGCAGGGACGAACTGCGTAGACTGTTGCCTGGAGCTGAGGCTGAACTTGCGAAGGCGGCTGGTGCTCTGCATGAGTCGCGCGAGAAGGCAAGTACTGCTTTTGCCGGGAGTATACTTGATGTCATCAGGGCTCAGGAATTGCCTTTTGCCGTGTTCACTGTCGATTTGGAGCCTGCCGCCATTTCGGCTAAGGGCTGCGACAGCGTCGTGTTCAAATTCTCGTCTACAGGACGCAATGCCGTGGATGTCGCCAAATGCGCTTCCGGCGGTGAGATGTCCCGGATCATGCTGGCACTCAAATATATGATGGCCCGATATGTGAATATGCCGACTATGATTTTCGATGAAATCGACACGGGAGTCAGCGGCAGCGTGGCCGACAAAATGGGCGAGCTCATATGTAAGATGGGTGGCTATATGCAGGTTTTCGCGATTACGCACCTGCCTCAGGTGGCCGCCAAGGGCACTGCCCATTATCTTGTTTCAAAATCCGTGGACACATCCAGGGCGGTGTCCACCATCCATCGTCTCGGCGATGAAGAACGTGTCATGGAACTCGCCCGCATGCTCAGCGGCAGCCGCGTCACGGAAGCTGCAATTCAGAATGCCAGGTCACTTTTGTCCAGGTAGTGTATTGCTGTAGTATCCGCCCCGACAGAGCCTGTGCCTTAGAGCTGCGGTGATGGTGAGAGAACTTCCGTCTTCCAATCCGATTGGTAGACGGCTTTTTTTGTGCCGCGGTTGACCCATCCTCCGTCATCGCAGCGCTGGAAGTCGTAGGCTGACTGGAGCATGGAGGCCTTCTCCTGAGAAAGAAAGGCTGTCCAGTCATCGCCGTATTTGGCACAGAGACTGAGGAAATGGTAGGCGAGATCGTAGCCGGCGAAAGCGAACTGTGACGGCTCGGTTTTGTACAAAGCTCTGTATTTCAGCAGGAAATCCGCGACTTTGGGATTGTCGTAGTCAATGTAGTAGGCGCTGCAGAGATGGAGGGCCGTCTTGTGGAAATTCTCCACCTCGATGGTATCGAAACTGCGGATTTTGGCGTTTGAATACAGCACGACGTTGAATTTGTTGTAGATCATCAGGTTAAGGTTGCGCACTACATCATTTACAAAGGCTTCGCTTTCAGACGCGATGATGACCCTGTTGGTGCCGTTTCCCATGAGCTTCGAGAGCGGCTCAACTGCCTTCCGTCCCTCTAAAATGCTGTAGGAGAACCGGCTGTAATGAATTTGCGAAGAATCTGCAAGCGCAGTGAAAGTCTCGACGAGCTCCCTGTCGCGCGATGATTTTTCTGAAATGATGATTACGCTGTCAGCCGGCTCCAGGTCTGTCTTTATCCAATTCACCAGTTCTGAGTATTGTGTCAGATGCGATGTCGGCGAAGAAATGAAATTTCTGTTGCCGGGTACAAGCTCTTCGGATCTGGCGTCGAGAGGCGAGACTATATAGCCCTGGCCATCTGCAATTTTCAGAACTTTCGTCAAATCCTGTTGCGTGATAGGACCGAGCACCACATCGCTTTTCCTTATTTCATTTTTGCTGATGGCCTCGCTGTTGAGGTCTACCACGTTAAGCTCGGTGCTGATACCCTTTTCAGCGAGATCCCGCACAGCAAGCAGGACGCCGCTGTAGAAATCCATATTGTTGCGGTTGGGCTTGACTGCGGCGTTGAACGGAAGCGCAACAGTCGCAATAAGCTTGTTCTTGGGAGTGATGATGAGCGTGTCTTTGGAAACGGCATCGCCCATTTCACGGAGAATGTTCCTGCTGCTGTCGGCCGGAGCGGCCTGGGTGTTTTCCTGAGTTGCAGAGGTGTTTTCCGGAGTTGCAGGAGTCAGCGGAGTCATAGGGACGCTCCGGGCCACATCCACTGTGCCCGGCTCAGGGACAATGAGTTGCTGCCTTGATTTCAACTTCTTGTCCGTCAGATTGTTGGCGGCCATCAATTCTTCAACGCTGAGCTTATATTTCCTGGCAATGCTATTGAGATCCTCGTACCATTTCACAGTATGTGTCTTGACCGTCACTTCTTTTGCCGGGATGAGAATGATGGCATTTTTTTTCAGGCCTGTCTCCTGCAAAGTCGGGTTGACGCTGTAGATGTCCTCTATGCTGACGCCGTAGGCCTTGCTGATGGAATACAGGGTCTGTTTCTCAAGCACTACATGGGAATAGCATACCTGGCCGTTGATTTTCACCTTGTCCTTGGAAATTTCCACGGGAGTCGGTACATATTCCTGCGCAATGACGGTCACCGGTGACAAAACCAGTGACAAAACCAAGATATGGGTCAAAAATCTTCTCATAATTAATCTTCAAAAATAAACTACTGCAGCGTTTGGGTGAATTCAATCAGCTTCGCTGCAAAACTGCTCCATGAAAGCCTTTCCTTTTCGAGACGTATGTTCTCAATGCAGCCGGCGGCAACGGCAGGATCTGCAAAATAGCGCTCTATTTCAGCGGCTATAGCTTCAGGCGTGATTGCAGAAGCCACAATTCCCGTGCCTCTGTCACCGATGGTCTCCTTCAGACCTCCCACATCGGTGACTATCATAGGTACTTCGAAATGGTAGGAAACCGAGCTTATACCGCTCTGGGTGGCACTGCGGTACGGCAGCACCGCCAAATCCGCCGCAGAGAACCAGTCCTTGACTTCCGAGTCGCGTATATAGCTGAGTTTCATCACAATGCGTTCGCGACAGTTCTGCGGCATGGCGTCAATCAAAGCCTGGTATTCGTCGAATGACCCGTAGGGCTCTCCGGCTATAATCAGCTGATAGTCATCAGACAGGCGGCTGAATGCCTGCAGCAGTATGTCCAGTCCCTTGTATTTGCGTATCAGTCCGAAAAAAAGCAGATTCTTTTTGACGGGTTGCAGTCCGAGTTTCCTTTCCGCTTCGGCACGCGGGAGTTTCTCCCCGAAATGCGAATAAAGCGGATGCTGGATGACGGTGTAGCGGGCGTCGGGTTTGAGCCGCAGCAGGTCGTGTGACACCGCCTCGCATAGAGTTACAGAACCGTCGCTGCCGCCGAGAAAATATTTTGTCAGCGGAGAGTCGAAGAAATGCGCTTCATGCGGAATGACATTGTCAAGTATCGACACGACTTTGCAGTGCCGGCGCATTTTACGGCAGATGTAGCCGAGCGAAGGCGCGAAATACGACATCCAGTAGCGTACAATCAGCAGATCGGGCTTCCAGTCCCTGATGGCCCTGTATGTCTTGATGTATGAAAAAGGATTAGCCGTATCGAGCAGAGATACACTCTCCACCGGTACGGCTTCATCGTCTGCCGTTACATACTGTGTCTTGCCCGGGAACAGGAATTCGGGGTACTGGCGTCTGAAGTTGAAAGCCTTGACTACGTGCCCGCGTCCCAGTTCTTCGTAAAGGCAAGTGTTAAACTGGGAAATACCTCCCCTATACGGGTAAAAACAGGATAGTAACGCTATTTTCAAATGTTATTCTTTAGATTTTTTAGTCTTTACGTATTCTTCGTTGAGACCTGCAAGTACTGACTCGGTGATGTCAAGTGCAGGATCTGCAGTGATGACAGGAGCTCCGCCGGTGTTGGTCAGGATCATTGCATACTGGTAAGTCTCATTGTATTTGTCGAGGAAAGTCTTGATGGCGTCGCCGAGCTGGTTCATCATTACCATCTGCTCTTCCTGGATTTCCTGCTGTTTCTGATAGGCGTACTGATTGAATTCCTGCTCTTCCTGCTGGAGTTTCTGTGCCTGCTGCTCGGCTACTGAACGGGTGAGAAGGCCTTTGTCAATCTTGCCCTGGAAGTCTTTCGCTTTGTTTTCAAGTTTTTTCTGTCTGCGGTTGACCTCGGCCTGGATGTTCTGCACTTTGGTTTCTACAGAAGACCTCAAATCATTCGCCATATCATAGTCCTGGAGAATCTGGTCGAGATTTACGTAAACGATTTCGCCTTTGAGAGCGGTGTCTTCGCCTGTCTGCTCGCTTGCTTCAGCTTTTTTTCCGTTGCCTGCAAATGCAAAAAGTCCTACAGCAGTAAGTGCTGCAGCCAAAGCGATGATGCTTAAAATAAGGGGTGTGTTTTTCATTATTTTTTTATTTATTGTTAATTCTTTTCATTTGCGCCAATAGCGCATTAGCCTACAAATATATAAATAATTTTTTGAATTTATCACTTGTCGGGCTGTACCTGTTCCAAATATGCCTTAATTGTGGCTTCCATCCCCATGTAAAGGGCGTCGCTGATGATGGCGTGGCCTATGGAAACTTCCGCTGTCCATGGGATGTTTCTGATGAAATAGGCGAGATTGTCGAGGTTGAGGTCATGGCCTGCATTCACCCCCAAGCCGCATTCACGCGCCATTTCGGCAGTTTTGATGAAATCGGCTATTGCAGCCTCTCGGTCCGCCGGAAAGAGGGTGGCGTAGGGCTCGGTGTAAAGCTCGATTCTGTCGCATCCGCAGGCTGCCGCGCCTTCTGCCATGGCTGGGACAGGATCAATGAAAATCGATGTCCTTATTCCATTGTGTCTGAATTCTTTACAGATTTCTGTCAGGAAATCCTTGTGCGCGATTGTGTTCCAGCCGGAGTTGGATGTGATGGCGTCGTGGGCGTCGGGAACGAGGGTCACCTGGTCGGGCTTCACCTCATTTACGAGGGCCACGAATGAAGGGATCGGGTTGCCTTCGATGTTGAATTCCGTCTTGACGAGAGGACGGATTTCCCTTACGTCGGCATAGCGTATGTGTCTTTCGTCAGGACGCGGATGGACCGTAATGCCTTCTGCACCGAATTCCTGGCATTTCACTGCCGCGTATGCCACATTCGGCATATTTCCTCCGCGTGAGTTGCGCAGAGTGGCGATTTTATTTATGTTTACACTCAGTCTTGTCATTTGCCTCGTTCGTTTTATTATACAAAAATAATTTATTAAATCAGTATTGGCAAATTTCGGCGGAACTTCTTTGCACATTATAGGTGAAAATCCGCCATTTTATCGTAAATTTGCCGGAACCAAGAAATTGAATTCATCTGCAATGGTTTTTTGAAGGTGAATTTTTTTGACTAAATATTATATAATATTGAGAATTGCAGTATACATAGGAAAGAGAGAGGCTTCGGATGATTGCCGTCTGAAGGCTTTGTTCGAGCGTCTGAAGGCGGGCGGTTGCGACCTGTATGTCGTGAAAGGGGCTGGGGATCTGGCGAAAGGGACTGATATGCTGATGGCTGTCGGTGGAGACGGCACTTTTCTTTCCTGCGCCGCAATGATAGGCTATAGTGAAATTCCGTTGCTTGGCGTGAATGTCGGAAGACTGGGATTTCTGTCCGAGCACAGGCCGGAGGACATTGCGGAGGCCGTTCTGTCCGGGGATTATGTGGTGGAGGAGCGCAGTCTGCTTGCCGCGAATGTGTCCGGGGACGGGCAGCATCTGAAATTCCGTGCCTTGAATGAAGTGACGGTGCACAGGAGCGGAGCGGCAATGCTCGGGGTGGACATCTGTATCAATCATGTGGCGATTCCGACCTATTGGGCTGACGGACTGATAGTTTCGACGGCGTCAGGGTCGACGGCATATTCGCTGAGTGCGGGCGGTCCGATAGTGGTGCCGGAGTCTAAGGTGTTGATAATCACGCCTATTGCTCCTCATAATCTGAATGTGAGGCCGATGATAGTGCCGGACAGTTCCGTGATTGAGTTGGGCTTCCGTTCGCGGGACGAAGCTGTGATCTTCACAGCCGACAACCGGACGGAAAAAATTCCTGCAGATTGCTCGGTCCTCATAGGCTTGGCACAATTTTCGCTAAAACGTGTTGGCCTTCGTCAGGCAAATTTTTTCAATGCTCTGACAGACAAGCTCCATTGGGGCGAAGATGTCAGAAATACCGGAAAATAATATGGAAAACAATCAATTGGGCAAAGTGCCGGAGCATGTGTCTATAATTATGGACGGCAACGGCCGCTGGGCAAAGCAGAGAGGACAGGAAAGGCTGTACGGGCACATGGCCGGCGTGGAAAGCGTGCGGTCCTGCGTCAAGGCGTCGGTGGAGGCGGGCGTGAAAGTGCTGTCGCTCTATGCTTTTTCGGAAGAGAACTGGGGACGTCCCGAGCAGGAGGTACTCGGGCTTATGTCATTGATGGTCAAGGCAATGGCCAATGAAATGGATGAGCTCGACAGCAACGGTGTCCGCTTCGTGGTCTTGGGCAACAGGGCGCGTCTGGACGATGGACTTAATGCCGAAATAGACAGATGTATGGCCCGTACTCAGAACAATAACACGTTGACACTCATAGTTTTTCTGAGCTATAGCGGCAAGTGGGACATCCTGCAGGCTGCCAAGAGGCTGGCGCTTGAAATGTCTGAGCACCCTGAGCGCCGCGGGGAACTGGAAGCCATGGGTACGGAAGCCTTTGACAAATATCTTGTCACGGCAGGCTATCCGGATCCTTCGCTCATCATCAGGACTTCCGGAGAGCAGCGTCTGAGCAATTATCTTTTGTGGCAGGGCGCTTACTCTGAGTTTTATTTTACGGATGTCCTATGGCCTGATTTCAGGCGCGAACAGTTCTTCGAGGCCCTGCATGCCTACTCGAAGCGTGACAGGAGGTATGGGAAAGTGTAATTGGTCGCATATAAACGCTGGCGCCTCGGTAGACAAATCAAATAAATTTGTTTGTTTACTCTCGGCTTTTTGCTATATTTGCAGTTTTGAAAATTAAAAAAATAAATGACAAGAATCGGAAGAATAACCTTGATGATGTTGCTGCTGGCGTGCTCTTATGCTGCATTTGCCCAGCAGAACAATGCTTTTGAGGTGGATTACAACAACCCGAAAAAATATACGGTAGGTGGTGTGAAGGTCGAGGGAAACCATTATTTCTCTCCCGAACAGATAATTCAGATTACAGGACTGCAGAAAGGAATGGAAATCACTGTCCCTTCCGACGAATTGTCTGCAATCGTCAACCGTCTGTGGCTTCAGAAATACTTTGAAGACGTGTCGGTTTCCATTGATTCTCTCTCAGCATCAAGGGATTCGGCATTTTTCACCATCGGGATCATAGAGAGGCCGAGGGTGAGCCGCTGGACTTTCTCAGGCGTCAAATCAGGTGAGCAGAAGGACCTTATGGAAAGGCTTAACCTGCGCAGGGGCGGAGAATTTTCGGACTACGTGGCCAAGACTTCTTCGGACATCATCAAGAGATATTATAAGGAGAAAGGCTTCCTCAATTGCGAGGTTGACGTGAAGACCAAAAGGGATACGATGGTGCGCTCGGCCATCAGGGTGAATTTCGCGGTGGACAAGGGGCAGAAGGTCAAAATCAAGAAAATCAAATTCGAGGGCAACACGGCAGTGAAGGAGACCAAGCTTGTCCGTTCGATGAAGAAAACCAAGGACAACCGTTTCATCAATATTTTCAACTCCAAGAAATTCAACGAAAAGGAGTATGAGAACGACAAGAAAAACCTTATAAGCACTTTCAACGAGGCCGGTTACCGTGATGCGAAAATCGTGAAGGATTCCATCTATTATATGGAGCCGAACCGTCTGGGCATTGATTTCCAGATAGACCAGGGCCGCAGATATTATTTCCGTGACATCACCTGGACCGGTAACTCGGTGTATTCTTCCGAGACCCTCAATGAGATACTCCAGATCAAGAAAGGAGACGTCTATGATGTCGTGACAATGGAAAAGCGTCTTTTCGGCGGCGGAAAGCAGAACGAATACGATGTGTCAAAGCTTTACAGGGACAACGGTTATCTTTTCTTCAACATCCAGCCTGTAGAGTTGAACATACAGAATGACTCCGTCGATGTGGAACTTCGCATAGTTGAGGGCAAGCCTGCGACACTAAACAACATAGTAATCAACGGTAACGATATCACCAACGAAAGGGTGGTCCGCCGTCAGGTGTTCACCCGTCCGGGCTACCTCTTCAGCCAGAGCGACTTCGAGCGTTCGATCCGTGAGATTGCGTCAACCGGTATTTTCGACCCAGAGGCCATCTCAGACCCGAATACAGGATGGTCCATCATTCCGAACCAGCTTGACAACACTGTAGACATCATATATAATGTGACTGAGAAGCCTTCCAGCCAGCTTGAACTTTCCGGCGGTTGGGGAGGCAACACTTTCGTGGCCACCGTCGGCGTAAGCTTCAACAACTTCTCGACACGCAGGCTTTTCGACAAACACGCATGGAAGCCGGTGCCGCTCGGAGATGCTCAGAACCTCGCGTTCCGTTTCCAGACCAACGGTACCTATTATACCAACCTGTCCGCAAGTTTCTCCGAGCCTTGGCTCTTCGGAAAGAAGCCTACCTCATTCAGCCTGTCGGCATATTATTCGCGTCAGACCAACTCCTACCTCGCTTTCAACATACTGAACAACAAACAGTATATGGAGGTGTACGGTTTCGGTATCGGTCTCGGTACCCGTCTGAAATGGCCTGACAACTATTTCGTGCTTTACCACCAGCTCAGCTGGCAGACATACAGGCTCAACGACTGGGCATACAATTTCCTTTTCAATACGGGCAAGTCACATAACCTGAGCTACAGCATCACACTGTCGCGTAACAGTACCGACCAGCAGATTTATCCTCGCCAGGGTTCCGAATTCACTCTCGGACTCCAGCTCACTCCGCCTTACTCTCTGCTTCGCAAGAAAGGCCAGATGATTAATGCCAACGGCGAAATCGTGGCTGCGGACTCTCCTAAGCACGTCAACTACGACCTCCAGACTTCGCAGCAGAGGTATAAATGGATAGAGTATCATAAATGGACTTTCAAAGGCACCGTATACCAGAAACTCGTCGGCGACCTCGTCCTGATGGCCCGCGCCCAGTTCGGCTACCTCGGCTACTATAACAGAAATTGGGGCTATTCTCCATTCGAGGGCTTCCGCGTCGGTGGTGACGGTATGTCCGGCTATGATACCTACGGTTCGGAAATCATTGCGCTCCGCGGTTATGAGAACTACTCTCTGACTCCGCAGTCGACTTCCAATTACAATGAGACGGGCAACTACTACGCCGGCAACGTCTATGACAAATTCACGATTGAGTTGCGCTATCCTGTGATTCTGCAGCCTCAGTCGACGATTTTCGCCCTGCTCTTCCTTGAAGGCGGTAACTGCTGGTCAGACATCAGACAGTTCAATCCGTTCCAGATCAAGCGTTCGGCAGGTGTGGGTGTGCGCGTCTTCCTCCCTATGCTCGGACTTCTCGGAGTCGACTGGGGATGGGGCTTTGACGACCCTGTCAACGGAAAGAGCCAGTTCCACTTCATAATCGGCCAGCAGTTCTAAATATTTGAAAACTGCGTGATTCCATAATGGAACGATTTATGTAGTATAGCTTCCTCTTGAGAAAAAGAAAATAAATAAAACAAAAATATAATTATGAAAAAAATTATTTTGATCGCAGCCACAATGTTTTTAGCACTTGCTGCAAACGCACAGAACCTGTCATTCGGATATGTGAATTTCAATGAGCTGATTATGCTTATGCCGGAAATGGACTCGGCACGCGAGCAGCTTACCGCAGCCCAGAAAGAGGCTGATGAGACTTTCGGCTCAATGTATGAGGAATACCAGACCAAGGCCCAGCAGTATCAGCAGAAAGCGGCTACATGGTCAGCATCCATCAAGGAATCAAAAGAAGTCGAACTTCAGCAGATCCAGCAGAGAATCCAGCAGTTCCAGCAGGATATCCAGAGCGAGCTTGAGGAGCTGCAGAACAAACTCCAGACTCCTATCGTACAGAAGGCTCAGGAGACAGTTGCAAACATCGCAAAGGGCAAGAACCTCTCTTTCGTATTCGACCAGACTTCTCTGATCTACATTGACAAGGCTCAGGGCTACGACATCACTCCTGATGCAAGAGTTGCGCTCAACATTCCTGAGGGACGTACTCTTGAAACCCTCCAGGCTGAGCTTCAGGCTAAAGCACAGGCTGCTGCACAACAATAACCCCCTGCACCCCCCTGTTAGGGGGATGGGCGGCTTTGTCGGCTTGCCGTATTTGCTGCGCAAATACACGCCTAAGCCGCTGCGGCTGAGGCCGCAATCGCCACTTCGTGGCTCCAACACATTTTTCCCGAAGATTTCTCGACTTCGTCCTTCGCTCGAAATGACAAGGAGGCGAAGCAGGGTTTAAAATGACAGTGCAGAAATACTGAAATTTATCAATTGAAAGGTGTTCCGGAAGGGATGCCTTTTTTTTGTGCTGCGGAGTGTGTGCGGTGCGGGCATGAATCCTTGAGGTTTCAATCTGAAAGTGAAGAGATGAAAATTACTGCTTTTATTTCATTTATTACGGTAAAAATATGGTTTAATGCATTTAATTCAGGATTACATACACTTTTAATTTGGAATTTACAATTATTTTGGTGACCTTTGCAAGCTCATTTTAACTTGGGAAAGGGGATAGTGTACAGATGCAGAAATCCCCGCTGTGCTGAGTGATAATTTGTGAAAAAAGAATAACAACTAATGAAGAGATTTGAAAATTTGATTGTCAGACTTCTGTGCTGCGTCTTCGCTTGCGGTCTGGGGGTTGAGGCCTTTGCCCAGTCCGGTGTAACTGTGAGCGGTGTCGTCACATGGAAGGACGACGGCATGCCGCTTATCGGTGTCACGGTGATTGCCGGACCGGGGGTCGGGGTTTCAACCGGTGTTGATGGTGACTATACCATCACCGTTGCTCCCGGGACGAAGCTGGTGTATTCTTCCATCGGCTACAATGATGCGGAATTCATCGTTCCTGAAGGCGCTGCCGAGGTAAAACATGATGTCGTCCTCGAGACGGAGAGTATGCAGCTTGATGACGTGGTTGTCATCGCATACGGTGTGAGAAAGAAAGGAACAATTACGGGTTCTGTCGCTACAGTCAAATCGGAAACCATCGAGAGTACCCCTACTGCAGCTTTCGACCAGGCTCTGCAGGGACAGGTGCCGGGTCTTATGGTGCTGTCGAATTCGGGTGAGCCGAGTGCGGCTGCGACCATGACTATCCGTGGTACCAACTCAATCAACTCCGGTACAGCTCCGCTTTACATCCTGGACGGCGTGGCCATTTCAGCGTCGGATTTCAACACTATCAGCCCGTCTGATATCGAGAGCCTTACAGTGCTCCGCGACGCTTCTTCGACTTCAATCTACGGAGCCCGTGCAGCCAACGGTGTGATTGTCATCACCACCAAACGCGGCCGTCAGATGGAGCGCCCGCAGATCAACTACCGTATGCAGCTCGGTTTCTCCGACATTGCCTGCGGCAACTGGGATCTGATGAACACTGCAGAGCGTATACAGTACGAAAAAGAGGTCGGCCTGACTTCCGGCAAGGATTACGGCATCCTTTCAAAGACGGATGTCAACTGGCTTGACGCAGTCTACAACAATGCGGCTTTCCTTCAGAGCTACGAACTCGGCGTGTCTGGCGCAACGGACAAGACGAACTACTATGTGTCCGGCAGTTACTACGATCAGGAGGGCATCGCTGTCGGTTCTGATTTCCAACGCTATTCAATGCGTGTCAATTTTGAACAGCAGCTTGCCAAATGGTTGAGGATGGGCTCGAACACCATGTTCAACTATCAGGGCATCGAACAGGCTGACGAGGGAGCCTACACTCTTGTGACTCCGATTTCGGCTGCCCGTTTCATGCTGCCTTACTGGAATCCTTTCAAGGCTGACGGTTCGCTTGCTTCAATCGGCGACGGCTCATGGAAAGGCCAGGGCGAAAACCCTCTCGAGTGGATAGAGAACAATCCGCGCAAGTACAAGAAATATAAGGTGATGTCAACGCTCTTTGCCGAGATCACTCCTATTAAGGGTCTCACTATACGCTCTCAGTTCGCTGTGGATTTCTCACATACGACCGGACTCAGCAAATCGTTCCCGAGCTATGCTCCGAACCAGGGCGACGGCAGTGCTTCCCGCAACACTTCTGACGGACTTTCATTGAACATATCCAACACCATAGGCTACACTTTCGATGTGGAGGATATACATTCATTCAATTTCATGCTCGGCCAGGAAGGCGTAACCTATCATTATGAAGGCTTCAGCCTCACCACGGCAGGCCAGTCAAACGATTTCCTTACCGACATCTCTACAGGTACGCGTGCCACATCGTGGAGCAGCACTTCCGCTGCAGATTATGCGCTCGTATCATTCTTCGCAAGGGGTGAATACAATTATGATTCGAGATATTTCCTTGAACTGGCAGCCCGCGTGGACGGTTCTTCACGTTTCGGAAAAAAAGGACGTTATGCGCCTTTCGGTTCGGTAGGTTTCATGTGGAACATGAAGAACGAGGGCTTCGCGCAGAATCTGCCTTGGCTTACGACTGCCCAGATAGCGTTCAGCTCGGGTACTGCCGGAAACTCGTCAATCCCTAATTATGAGCACCTTGCGCTTGTCGGCGGTGGTATGGACTATGTCGGCAATTCCGGCGTGGTGGCAATACAGCCTGGTAATGACACACTCGGCTGGGAGTCGACCTGGACTACCAACCTTGGTTTCCATTTCGGCTTCTGGAACAGATTGAATGTGGATTTGGAACTCTATGACAAGGAAACTTCAAATATGTTGATGGAGGTTCCGCTTTCATACGCTACATCCAACGGTTTCGGTTACAAATGGGACAATGTGGGCCGTATGAGGAACCTCGGAGCTGAGGTGAGCCTGTCTGCAGTGCTTGTGGCCTACAGGGATTTCCTGTGGAACTTCAATTTCAATGTGGGCTACAACAGCAATAAGATTGTGGAACTCTACAATGGAGTCAAAGAGTACGAACCTGCCAACACAAGCACCAAACTCGTGGTCGGGGACAAGCTCGGACAGTTCTACATCAACAGATATGCAGGAGTGAATCCTGCAAACGGAGACGCCCTCTGGTACACAAAGGACGGCGAACTCACCACGGAAATGCGTGATGAGGACAAGGTGCTCACAGGCAAATCCTCAATTGCTCCATGGCAGGGAGGTTTCGGAACGGCTCTCAGCTGGAAGGGTCTTTCGCTTTCCGCGCAGTTCAGCTGGGTGGCAGGCCGCTATATGATCAACAACGACCGTTATTTCGACGAATCCAACGGGCGTTTCATGTCATACAACCAGTCCCGCAGGCTTTTGGACAGATGGAAAAAACCGGGTGACGTTACCGATATCCCGCGTCATGGCATCTACACCGAATTTGACTCACGTCTTCTTGAGGACGCTTCATTCCTGCGTCTGAAGAACCTGACTTTGAGCTACAGCCTTCCTTCAAAACTTCTGAAGAAGACCCGCGTGCTCAGCGGCGTGAGAATTTATGCCCAGGGACAGAACCTCTTCACTGCCACGGGTTTCTCCGGTCTTGATCCGGAAGGCTCTGCAAATGTGTATGCGGCTTCATATCCTATGTCGCGTCAGTTTACCTTCGGTCTGGATATAACATTCTAAAAATTGGAGGCGAAAAATGAAGATACTAAAAAATATAATGCGTTATATGGCTCTCGTGCTCATTGTATTAGGCACGAATGCCTGCCTTGACAAACTTCCGGGGGATGCATATGTGGATGGAGACTGGAAGGGCATTGAGGATGCCAATCAGGAGCTGATCGGTACCTATGCCCTGATGAAATCATCTGCACTGTACAGCGGTTATCTGACTCTTCTTCCTGACCTGCAGGCGGATTTGGCATACGCTGTTGAGGGCTTTTCCAATACCAACGGAGACATCTGGCAGTGGAAGCTCCGCTCGACCACAAGGGAGATCGAGTCGGTGTATGGCTATCTCTACACCGTCATCGGCCAGTGCAACCACTATCTGGACAAATATGAAAAGCTCAGGCCTACGCTTGTGATTGATTCACAGATAGATGCGCTTGACAGCTGGACGGGTGAAATCTACGGCATGAGGGCTCTCTGCTATTCGGAACTCATAAAATGTTTCTGCCAGGCCTATCCTATGACAGACGGAGTCGCTGATGACGATGCCGCAAAAAAAGTTCTCGGAGTTGTGCTGCGTACCGCCTACTATAAGGATGAAGTTGCAAAAAGGTCAAATCTTTTCGATTCCTGGGCTTTGGTCTTTGACGATCTTGCGAAGGCCGAGAGCATGATTGACGAGGATGAGGACAGCTACAACACCGTCTGGTTCACCCGTGCCGCCGCTTATTCGCTTCATGCGAGAGCTGCACTCTATACGGGCAAATGGGCGGAGGCCGTGGAATATTCGACCAAAGTCATCGACAGCGGCGATTTCAGACTTGCCGATGCCTCGGCAAACTACACCACGGACACTGATGTTCTGACCGGTGCTTCAAGAAGCGTAAGCTACTATCAGTATTTGTGGGATTATGATTCTTCTTTCGAAATCATTTTGAAAGTGGGCTTCACCGAGACTTCCTACGGCGGCAGCCTCGGACAGATTTTCCACAATTACAATCGTGGAAGCAGACTCTTCTATCCGGATTATGTACCTGCAAACTGGGTGCTGAATCTCTATCAGACAGGAGACCTCCGCTATAATGCGTTTTTTGCCCAGCAGTACACAGGCTATGCCGGCACACCTGCCATGACTGTCCTTATGAAATATTTCGGTCACAGGACTTTCATCAGCCAGTATCAGATTTATCATGTGAACATGCCTAAGGTATTCAGACTTTCAGAGCAGTACCTTATCCGTGCCGAGGCGTATTGCCGTCAGGGCAGATATTCTGACGCTTCTGCGGATCTCACTACTCTGCGCAAAGCCCGTTTCAGCGGCGGCAACGGCAGCATCAGCGTGGGAGAAGGCAACTGGCTTGAGCAGATCTCCAACGAGAGGGTGCGCGAGCTTTATATGGAAGGCTTCCGTCTGAATGACCTCAAACGTTGGGGCAAGGGCTTTACCCGTACAAGGCAGAGCTATTCTCTGGGAGAAGGAAGCGACTTGGAAATCAAGGCTGGGGACTACCGTTTCGTATGGCCTATACCTAATCACGAGATTGAGTCTCCGGGCACTGAACTTGAACAGAATCCTGGATATTAATCGTTTAAATGATAGATGATTATGAAGAAAATCAATATAATGTTTTTTGTTTCTATCGTGCTTGCGGGGCTTTGCGCTGTGGGCTGCCAGGACAAAGCGGCTGAGGGGCTCGACAAGGAGTACATCATGTTTGCAGACACTCTGAATACTTATCCTGTCATCGAGAACCGGACTTTCAGCGTGCCTGTGGTTTCGACTGTGAAGCGCAATTATGACAGGACTTTCGGTGTGGAGGTTGTCGACAAGAGCAGCAATGCCATTGAAAACCTGCATTATCGCCTGAAATCCAACACGATAGTGATTCCTGCCGGCAAGAACAGTACGGAAGTTGAGGTTGAAGGAATTTGGAACAACATCGAGCCTGATGATTCCCTCGGTTTCACTCTGAGACTGATTATCCCTGAGGAGAATCAGATGCCCGTCTACGGCAGCGATGAGAAATACGGTCTGGAGACCAAGTGCGTCCTGATGAAGAGCTGTGATTTCAATATTGACGCCTACTGCGGTTATGCTGTGCTTACGTCAATGTTTCTCTACAATTATTCAATCGACGGAGTCTATCAGAAACTCGTATGGACGACAAAGGCAAGTGACAGAAGCATTATCTGTCATGATATTATGTATGACGGATTCGATCTGGAAATAACTTTCCATCCTGAGGACCCTATGGATCCTTATGTGTCAGTGGGTTACGGTCAGGCAATCGGAGACGAATGGACGGCGTTCGGCATCATCAGGGGCGACAACAGAATCCGCGTGGAGGACAGCGATGCATATCCTTCATTCATTTATGCATGCCAGAACAGCCTTACTCTCAGCATGAGGTTCTATGTGTCTGCGCTCGGAGGCGAGTACGGCACTGTGGGCCACTATTATAATGTTATGGAATGGGTTAGCGACGAAGAGGCCGACAGGCTTGTAAGGGAAGACGGTTGGACTATGCCGAAGAAGAGATAATGTCCGCTCAACCCATAATAATTTATATTTACTCTTTTATTAATTATAGTCATTAAAAATTAAAGGCTTATGAAAACAAATTTTTTAAAATCGGCATTTGCGTTCCTTTTGGGAACTGCATTGCTTGCCACTTCTTGCGAGGATCCTATTTCCCAGCCTGAGGTGGAACCGGCCTTCCCTGAAAGCGTAACCAAAACTATTGCACAGGGTGAGTCTTGTGAAATTGCCCTTTCTGCAAATATGGATTGGGACTTAGTGTTGTCCGGTGACCTCCGGTATTTCACTATGACTTATAACGGAGAGCCTGCGACTACGATCTCAGGCAAAGAAGGTGAGTTCAGTGTAACCGTCAAGGCTGTCGAGGACGAAACGGACTTCGAGCAGCGCAAGGTGACTCTCACCATGAAGATGAAAGGCGCCGAGCAGGTTGTCGCTGAAGTTCACCGCAACGGTTCAGAAAGAATCTTCAAGGTGTATCCTGTAAAAATAGAGGATGGCGTTTTCGTTTATGGCGAAAACGGCTATGAATTTGAAGAAGAAGCTGCAAATGATTTCAGCATGACATTTGCCGGCGGCGATTTTATGACCTATCTAAAGGTTGAGGCTAATTTTGATTGGGCATTGAAAGATGTTCCGGAGTGGGCAGAAATCAATGCTACGAACGGATATGTCTCGTCCGGCAAGGCGAATGAAGCCGCTGTCATTTCTCTTAGGGGTGTTAATAAGAATTTTCCTCTTGACGGAGATAATGGAAAACTTGAATTTGTCATCAACGAGGGGGAAAATCCTGTTGCCGTAGAGGGTGAATACAAGATTTCCATTCCTGAGATCAAGGATATGTTTTTGTTCGAGCCTTTGTCAGGAGTTGCCGAATTCAATGCCGCAGGGGAATATAACAATGCTATGGCAGGTTGGGTGCAGACTCCTTTGAAAGGCAGTTTTACCGGAATTCAGGGAGCAAAGGTATACCTTCTTGAATTGGGTACAGACGGATATATGTATTATGTGGCTTCTTCTGACACCGGTTCTGAGACTGATTGGGTGCAGGCAAATCTTAAAGTGGATGATGAAGCCAATATGCTTGCAAGCTATGATTTTGAAGTGAAAGTTACTCCAAATGAGTCAAAGGATGTCCGCAGAGCCGTTGTTCTTTTGATTCCAGGTTCTGTGGAAATCAAGAATCCGGAGTGGGCGTTCATTACTTCTGATGAAACGGATGTCAAGGAGGAATACCAGAAGTATATCTATGCATGGCTTATGCAGTCTGGGGAAACCGGCGGGGATGATGTCGGTGAGATGGTTACTGCGGATGCTGCTGCACTCGCTTCTGTCGGTGCTAAATTTGAAAAGACATCTGATGATTGGATTTATTTTGCTACCGATGTATGGGGAGTCAATACTCAAAATTGTTATAACCTCACTTTGACAAATGCGGAAACATATAATGTAGGATTGGTTTTTGCCAAGGAATTCTGGGGTGCCAGGATGTTTGATATTGACATGGATTCAGGCAATGCTACAGAAGTATCCGCTTGGGGAGAACCTGGCGACAATTTCAGTTTCACCCTTGATGATACTTACAGAAACAGCAACCGCTTTTTGGTTTGTTATGGTGAGAATGATGTTGTAATAGCGGTGATCAGGGTAATCTACGATCCTGAGGCTGTTATCGGAGACGGTTCGCTTGTTTCAATTCCTTATCCGATGAATACCAAGGGTATTTCAATCCGCAAGATGAACAGTGTTGACGATGGGGCGGACATGTATTATAATTATGCATTGAGCAATCTTGCAGGAGTAGACGAGGTCTATGAGTATGTTCAAGGTAAAAATCCTGTTATGCCGGTTCTTAGGTTTGCTGTTGAGTGCGCGAATTTTGTGTATCCTATGGAGGAAGAATGGCCTGCTTTGGAGCAATATATGGGAAATGATTATTTCGTCATGATGACAGTTGAGGAAAATATGACAAATGTCAAGAAACGAAGCGTTGTTGTTGCAAATGATGCCAATAACGTGCCGATGTTTGCTCTTGTATGTACCTATGACCCTGAATTCGGTCAGTCTGCAGGCGGCAACGGCTCCATAACTGCAAATGACGAGATATTGGCCCAGGCAGGAGCGAAGTTCGGACTGATGAAAGATAATGGAAATTACGCGGATATGCTGCCTGGTGTAAAGGAATATTTCGGCATGGATGAGAATAACTGTTATATCCTTACTGTTTCCAAAGCCTCCGGTACTTATTCCGGATTTACTTTTGCAAAGCCTGTAGGTGGCGGTATGTTGTACGAGTATGGTGAAAACGGTCTTGATGAAAGTGCCGGAACTTGGGCTGAACTCGGTGAGGATTCTATTACGGTCGCTTTGCCTGAAGATGACTGGACTCCGAAGTTTATTCTTCTTTTCGGATATGACGAGGCTTCAGATACAACAAATCCAATGGCTGTGATTTGCGTATCACGTGAATAAATGAAATTTTTTCTCCCCTGTCATGGGGCAGGGGAGATTTTTACAATAAACTGACTATAGTTGGATATCTGTTTCAGCAATTTGAAAAAAATAAACAGCATCAGTTTGCATAAGATTTTTGAGAATTACTTAAACGACTGATAATAAAAGAGGTTTTTTATAATATGAAGATTTTGAAATTTACCGTAATGCTTCTGACTGCAGTGTTTGCAGCCTTTGCGTCCGTTGGCTGTACCGTTGAGGAAAGCCAGGGCGGAGATTATGGTTACGTGCAGTTCAAATTGTACAAGGAGGCGTCTTACACTCCTGCAAGCAAGGCGGCGGATATCGGGTTTCTCGGGGATATCTGCAAGGCGAGGATTACTCTCAGGTATCAGGGCAAGACTCTGAACCAGACTCTTGTATTCTCTGCGGCGGACGCCCAGAAAGCGGAATACGGTTTACGCAGCGAGAAACTGCAGCTTCTTGCCGGAGACTACGAGGTGGTTTCATTCGCCGTGTTTGACAAAAACGACAATGAGGGACTTTCTGTCTACGAAATCGCGGAGCCCGCTTTCTCGGTTGTGGCAAACGGCATGACCGTTCATGACCTCACTGTGGGTTCGCAGGTGGTAGCTTCACGCGGCAACGTCAATTTCACTTTCGTGAAGGATATGTCTTCAATGACAGACGTGCCTTCCACCAAGTCCATGGACAACCATACTTTCGATGAGGCGAAATATATTACCGTCACTGTAGAAAGGACCTCCAACAACCAGCCTGTCACTTTCAGTACAATTCCTGCAAAATTCTCCATTCATTTCAACGATGACGAGAACGACAGCAACATTTATCCTGAAGGATACGAAAACTACAAGGATTTCGGCTATCAGACATCCTCTCTGCAGACCGATTCTCTGCTGAACCTGGTGGCCGGAGACTATCGCGTGAGGTCTTACAGCCTTCTTGACAGCTACAAGACTTCATTCGAGTCGAGAAGTTTTGAACGCAATTCCGCTCCGACCTTCAAAATCGAGGACAACAAAGTGCAGAATATGTGCGTGCCTGTCGCCCTCAGCAAGGATGCTCCTTATCTTCAGGATTATTATGCGCTTTATGAAATCTGGAAGTCTCTCGACGGTCCGAACTGGTATTACCGCGGCGAGAATTATGCGACCGGTACAAACTGGGACTTTAACAAAGACCCTGACCTATGGGGTGACCAGCCTGGCGTGAGAATCCATGACAACGGACGTGTGGCTTCTCTTGACATCACCGATTTTGGCATCAAGGGAGCGCTTTCCCCTGCAATCGGCCAGTTGACCGAGCTTGTGCAGCTCTATATCAGTACGCACAACGACATCAACTACATCAATACTGATGATCCTGCGGAGCTTTCACGTACGCGTATGGAGCGTCACAAAAAATATCTGAGAGAGTCTCATCCTCTGACCCAGCTTTCAGCCCCTATCGCTTTCGGTTTCAAGCATAAGAAAGAGTCTATTCCTGAGATTGCCCTTCATGAGAAAGGCATGAGCGAGGCTGAAATCGCTGCTCTCGAAGGCTTCAACACTGCGGCTTGGCTTGGCGGAGGCAGCATGAAAAAGGCAGTTGCCAAGGCTGCTCCGGTTATTCCTCAGACCTGCGGACTTACTGAACTCCCTGAAGAAATGGGCAAATTGACCAAACTCGAATTCTTTTATGTGGCCAACTGTCCGCTTGAGAAAATCCCGAGTGCGGAAGCTATGAAGAATCTGGGCGCACTCACGGATATAGAAATTTACAACACTCCTGCATTGGAGCTTACAGACGAGAATATTGCGGCTATTGCGGCTATGCCTGCATTGGTCTCAGTCAATTTCGGCGAGAATTCCCAGTGGACTGCAGAGCAGTGTGAAAAGCTTTTCGATGCTTTGGCTGAGGGCCCGAGCCGCGACAAGCTCCAGATTATCTACTTCAGAAACAACCATCTGAACGCCATGCTGAACAAGCATTTCAGCAAGTTCCCTAAACTCGGACTGCTCGACCTCATGTACAATGACATTGAGACGGTTGAGGCTATGGGCAAGGATTTCAAGCCTGTTCAACTGATGCTTGACTATAATAAAATCAGGAAATTCCCGAACAACAAGGACGGTGAAGTGTTCTGTACCATCGATGACATCGAGACTCTGTCTGTGACACACAACGAGATGACCGAGTTCCCTAATATCTTCGACAAGGACTGTCTTTTCACCATCGGTTCTGTGGATTTTTCCTACAACAATATAGACCATATTGCCGAAGGCTTCGTTGAAAAGGGCATCAATGTGAAGACCTTGAGTCTTGCAAGCAACAGATTTACTGAATATCCTGTGGATTTCTCAAAGAGCAATTCCAAGGTCAGCATCTACAATTTCCGCGGCAACGGCATGAGGAAAATCTCCAAAGAGGCTTTTGCCATGCAGGATGATATTGACGGCGAGTTCACTGTTGACGGAGACAGGACGAATTTCAGATACACCCAGACATTCGATTTTTCATACAACAGGCTCAGCGACCTTCCTGTGACCTTTGCGGATGCTCCTTTCCCGTTCCTCTACAGTGTGGACCTGTCTTTCAACGCATTCAAAGACTTTCCGTTCGAACCTCTCAACTATACAAACCTGACTGCATACGCACTCAGAAGCCAGAGAGACGACAGCGGCAAACGAATTTTGAGCGAGTGGCCGACCAATCTTTTGAACCATAGGGGGTTGAGAGGCTTTTATCTCGGGGGAAACGATTACAGGCGTATTCCTGAAAATCCGGAAGAAAGGATTTCACAGCTGATTTATTATTTCGATATAAGCGACAATCCTAATCTTGAATTTGACGCTTCTTCAATCTGTACCGCATGGAGGGCCGGAGCTTATTTCCTCTTCTACGACAGGACACAGAAGATACTCAATTGTCCGCAAATGCTTAACTAAACGCTTGGAATGATGATGAAAAGATACAGATACATATTTTTGCTGCTTGCAGCTGCTCTCGCATTTTCCTGCGAGGACAAGCTGAAGAATGAAGGACCTCTCGGACTCGAAAAGAATGAGCTTGCATACGAGGCTGTCGGCGGCAGACAGAAAGTGCAGATCACCGCTACAGGTGAGTGGGTGGCTTCTTCAGGTGAGCCGTGGATAATGATTTCTCCGGCAAACGGACGTGGCAACGGCTATTGCGAGGTGATTGTGGACACTACTCTCATCCTTGATGCAAGGACAGGAAAGGTGAATATTACCGAGATTGATTCGCGTAATGTCAAAAGCCTGGATGTCAATCAGAAGGGCTATGAATATGCCATCAAGTTGGACAAGACCGGGGCTTCCGTGCCTGATTATGACAAGGTCGACAAACGTCATGTGGACGTGGTGGTGAATTCTAACATTCTTTATGACATTGTCGTTCCTGACGGTGTTTCGTGGGTGAGTGTGGATGACAAGGCAAGCCAGAAGTTGGAGCTCGACCGCGGAGTGCGTCCGCGTAATGCGAAAGTGCGTTTTTCATGGAAAATCAGCTCGACTCCTGAGGAGCGTGAGGCTGAAATCAAATTCGTTCCTAAGGACAAGGATGTCAATCTTGAGGCAAAATTCGTTCTTACTCAGGGTGCGGCACCTGAAATCACCCAGACCCGTGCGGGAGACTCTCTCGCTGTGATGGGACTGGCCCGCTCCATCGGCAAATGGGAGGAATACGATTCTTCGCTTCCTATGACCGAATGGTCAGGCATTGTCCTTTGGGAGGAGGAGCAGATTGAAGCCATCAGACAGCTTGTGAAGGATGACAGGGAACAGTTGCTCATAGATCAGAAAAATCTGCCTGAGGACAGTGAATTGAAGGAACTTTCTGAAGCCGAGTATCTTGAGGCTGTCGCCCAGTCATATATAGGCCGTGTCCGCAAAGCCCAGATTTCCATGTTCGCTACGGGTGAGGAAATCCCTCAGGAGATACAGTATCTCAGGGCTGCCGAGGAAATTGCAATCCAGAGCAACACCAACACCTTCCTCCGCTCTCTGACCACCGGCGAAAATCTCAACAAGCTGACCCAGCTCAAACGTCTGACCGTTGCGGCGTACGGTCTTTCGAGTCTTGACCAGGGCATTACCGCTTTGAAGAACCTCGAATACATCAATCTCGCCAGCAACAACTTCCAGACCTGGCCAAGCGTGTTGACAGCCGCCAACTTCCCTAAGCTGCACAGCATTCTTTTCAATGCAAACCAGCGCAAGGTGGTATATGACCTGTCCAATACGACAAACACTGACTTAGGCGGATTTTTGAGTGCAACGGCTCCGGAGTCCGAGAACAGGAATTTCTGGAGAAACCTCCTTACCTGGGAGAAACTTGACACGCTCATGCTCTCGGTGAACTATATCCAGGGACAGCTTCCGAGTGACGAGACCCTCAAGAATGATTTCGGCATTCCTGAATATACGATGGCTGATGCGGCCGACTCGCTTACCGTCGATTTCATCAATATGAAACTTCCGCGTGTGTTCCCAAATATGATGAAGTTCTGCGTCAACTACAACAGACTTTGCGGCGATCTGCCTTTCTGGGTACTTTACCACCCGAATTTCGATTACTGGCTGCCGGATTCCTTCATCTACAATCAGGAGGGCTCCGACAAGAACGGAAGGAAAGCCGGTTTTGACAATGAGCCTGTCAGCTTTGACAATTATTCGAATGTTGCAGGCAATGCAGGCAGCTATTATGATGTTCACCCATATAAGAATAAATAATGAAAAGAATAGTTTACATAATTTTGGCGATTGCAGCGTTTTCTGCAGTTTCGTGCGCAGAGAAGGAGAGTCTGAATCTGCCTGAGAAGCCTGTGGTTTTGCCTGAAACGGATGCGGTTGAGGGTGAATTGCTCGTGAAGTTTGATGCACGTGTGGCTGATATACTCGATGAGGTGCTTCCGGCAACCAAGGCCGGCGGCCCTGCGACGCGTTCGGGTATCGTGACTGTGGATGATGTGCTCGAGCTTGTCGGCACCTATCAGTTCGAGAGGGTATTCCCTAAGAATGCCAAGACTGAGAATCAGACCCGCCAGTCTGAAATGCACCTCTGGTACATTGTGCGTTTCGACAGGGAGCATAGTCTTGCCGAGGTATCCGGGAGGCTGAGAGGTCTTGCGGATGTCGTTCAGGTGCAGCCTAACAGGAAAATCAAAAAGAATTTCAGCACCAAGTCAGTGCCTGTCGGTACCGATGAAATGCTTGTCGAGAAACAGGCCGGTGTGGAGTTCAATGACCCATACGTGAAATACCAGTGGCATCTGGTCAATGACGGCAAGATGTTCGCGGCTTCGGGAAAATCCGTTGCCGGTGCGGATGTGGGAGTGCTTGAGGCCTGGCAGAAATGTACGGGCGACCCTTCCATCGTGGTTGCGGTAGTGGATGAGGGAGTGGATTTTTCCAATCCCGATCTGGCTCCGAATGCATGGATAAATGAGGATGAGGGCGAATACGGCAGCGATGAGGATCTTGACGGCAATGGCTATGCCGGTGACCGCCACGGCTACAATTTCGTGAAGAATACAGGCTTCATCACCACGAATGACATCTATGACTCAGGTCACGGCTCTCATGTTGCAGGTGTGATTGCCGCGCAGAATAACAATGGCATCGGTATTTCTTCAATCGCCGGCGGTACTCCCGACAAACCGGGCGTCAAGATCATGAGTTGCCAGATTTTCTCCGGCAACACCGAGACCACCGTGCTTTCACAGCTCAGGGCCATCAAATATGCCGCCGACAACGGTGCACACGTTCTCCAGTGCAGTTGGGGCTATATCTCAGGCGCAGCCAATCCGTATCTTTGGGGCCAGGGCTATGACACTGATGAAATGTGGAATTCATACAGCCCGCTTGAGCAGTTGACCATCGATTATTTCGTGCATAACGGAGGCTCTCACGACGGTGTACTTGACGGAGGTATCGCTATCTTCGCCGCCGGAAACGAGACTGCCCCTATGGCCTGCTATCCGGGCAAATACAAGGATTACGTTTCCGTAGCTGCGACTGCAGCTGACTGGACACCGGCCACTTACAGCAACTATGGTGACGGTACTACAGTCTGTGCACCGGGAGGTGACCAGAATTATTATTACGATTACACCGACAAGGTCGGGGACGGCGAGTCAGGCGGAATCAGAGGCGAGAGGGGCTGCGTACTTTCAGTGCTTCCGAAGAATGTCGCTCCGAGTGGCTACGGCTATATGGAAGGTACTTCAATGGCCTGTCCTCATGTATCGGGTGTCGTTGCTTTAGGGCTTTCATACGCTGTCCGGCAGCGCAGGCATTTCACTGCGCAGGAATTTATTGAATTGCGTTATACCCAGGGAGTTACACCTATCGAGCAGATAGAGAAGTCTTGGCCGAGAACCAAGAAATGGAGTGATTTCGCAACTGAAATCGAAAACGTTCCTACAACGCTTGAGCTCAAGCGTGACTACACAGGAGGCAAAATGGGCTATGGACAGGTAAATGCCGCAAGGCTTCTCAATGCTATTGACGGAGCCGGCACTCCTATGCATTTCCCTAATGTGCTCGTTTCTGTGGACTCTGAAGTGGTGTATAATCCTGCCATCTACTTCAAGACGGCAGAGACCAATTTCTCGGCTACGGTTGCAGATGATTCTGTGGCTTCGGTTTCTGTGGACAGAGAGACTCATTTGGTGACTGTCAAGGGGTTGAAATCCGGTGCCACCAAGGCTTCGATTACAGCCGGAGGCGAGAACCAGGAGTTCGTTATCACCGTGAGAAAGTCTGCGGGAGAGAACGGCTGGCTGTAGTATGTCGGGGAAGTTAACGGTTGTTGTGCTTATGCTCTGCCTTTTGTGGCAGGGCGGGGCATCCGCCCAGATAAGGACGGTGTCCGAGGCTCAGCTGGACAGCATGGCGAATCCTGTTCTCGCAAAGCAGTGGCGATTGATGGATTTTGCGGTCCGCAGCATACGCGATGACAAGCTGAAGGAGAATGACGCTCCGGTGTATGAATTTGAGTTTGTAAACCGCTGGGATAAAACGCTTCCCGTGACGATGGTATCTTCGAGCTGCGGCTGCGTGAAAGCTGTCTGCGAACCTCGGATTATCAGGCCGGGAGACAAGGGCAAGGTCAAGGCGACCTATTACACGGCAGGTCATTCCGGAAGTTTTCTGCAGAGAATCTTCGTGTACACCAGTCTTTCGGAAAAGCAGCCGACTGCGGTGCTGAATCTTGATGTGACGATAGCGGCAGGGGAGGACAGGAGCAAATGGTTTCCCCACCAGCTCGGACGCATAAGGACGAAAGTGGTGGAGCACAGTTTCAAGCGGGATATGAAGGAAGTTGTCTGTCTCGGCTTCATGAATGTGGGACACACTCCGCTGACGCTCAAATTTGAAAATGCCCTGCTTCCGCCTTGTATAAAGGCATGGTGCGAGACTCCGGATGTGCTTCCGGGAGGGGAAGGCGAGTTCTGCATTTCATTCGACCCTGAGCTGTGTGACAAGGAAGGGACTTTGCGGGTGCCGTTGATTATCAAGGGATTGGGGGTCGCTCCGAGCGCATCGGCCATTATGCTGATTATTGAATAAGTGTAAAAATTTTTGATAGAATGAAACATATTGTTAAAATCGTGCTTTTGTGTGCAGCGCTGATGTTGACGGCGTGTCAGGATGCTTTTGACTGCAATTGCGGGGATGAAGATACATTGGAACTGACAAACAACAATCTTAGCGGGGACTGGCAGCTCGTCAGCTTTGACGGGGATGCCGCTTTGGCTGAAGGGACATACCTGTATATCCGTTTCATACGCAAGAATACCCGTTTCGTAATGTGTTCGAACCTTCAGGGCAATCCGGACAGTCCGGTAATCAAGACCGGTGACTTCGCCCTGGTCGAATATGAGGACGGAAGCGTTCTGCTTGAAGGTCTGTATGACTACACTCTTTCCGAGCATTGGTCAAACCCTTACGAGGTCACCCTTAAAACAGATGGCACTATGCTGTTGCAGACAGCCGGCAATCCGGGTGACGTGTGCACTTACACACGCTGCACAATCCCTGAAGAGCTTGCTTCGCGGTTTCCTTCCGAGGATTAGTGTGGGGACTTGTTCATTTTTGTCATGACTATGCTTGTCGGTGTCAGTTTATTTGTTAAATTTGTGCTCGCTTTTTTGTACACAAACTAATAACAAATATATTTTCATGCAACATAAGGTCATAGACACTAAAGATGTTGTCATAAGATTTGCAGGAGATTCGGGAGATGGTATGCAGCTCACCGGGTCTCTTTTTGCTGATATGTCGGCCATATTCGGCAATTCTTTGGCAACTTTTCCTGACTATCCGGCTGAAATACGTGCCCCTCATGGCACTGTGTCGGGTGTTTCAGGCTTCCAGGTCCACATCGGCAGCAGAGATGTGGCCACTCCGGGCGATTTCTGCGATCTGCTTGTGGCGATGAACCCGGCCGCACTCAAGGCAAACGCAAAATGGCTGAAACGTACCGCCATGGTCATCGTTGACCAGGACACTTTCGATGAAGAAGGGCTGCGGAAAGCCGGGCTGAGCAATGATCCGCTTTCAGAACTCTATATCGAGGACAGGACCATCATCGTCTCACCTATCACTACTCTCACGGAAGAATCGCTGAAAGACAGTGGTCTGGACGTGAAAAGCATTCACAAATGCAAAAATATGTTCACTCTCGGCATGGCCTGTTTCATCTACAACCGTCCGATGGAATATATTTTCAACTATCTCGAACGCAAATTTGCCAGGAAGCATCCCGAACTGATTGAGCCCAACAAAAAGGTGCTCACGGACGGCTACAACTATGCTTCCAACATCCATGCGATTGCAAACACCTACAATGTTGAGCCTGCGGGGCACAAAAAAGGCTTCTACCGCAACATCACCGGCAACCAGGCTACTGCGTGGGGTCTGCTCGCGGCTGCCGAGAAATCAGGTCTGCAGCTCTTCTGCGGCTCATATCCTATCACTCCCGCGACGAATATTCTCGAAGAACTTGCAATACACAAATATTTAGGTGTCAAGACTGTACAGGCTGAGGATGAAATCGCCGGCATCTGTACTGCCATCGGTGCGTCTTTTGCGGGCAGTCTTGCCGTGACCACTACTTCTGGCCCCGGGCTGTCGCTCAAATCCGAGGCACTCGGACTGGCGGTGATGACCGAACTTCCTCTCGTTGTCGTTGATGTCCAGAGGGCCGGCCCGTCAACGGGTATTCCTACCAAGACCGAGCAGACCGACCTCAATCAGGTACTTTACGGGCGCAACGGTGAATGTTCGCTCGTGGTGATGGCCGCACATTCGCCGGCAAACTGCTTCGACGCAGCTTTCAATGCCGCGAAGATTGCTGTGGAGCACATGACTCCTGTAGTACTGCTGTCAGAAGGCTTCCTCGGCAACGGTTCCGAACCGTGGCTCATTCCCGAGATGAAAGACTATCCCGAGATTCATCCGCCTTTTGCAACTCCGGGGCAGCCGTACAAACCATTCGAGCGCGACCCTGAGACCATGGCGCGCCGCTGGGCTGTGCCGGGTATGGCAGGCTGCGAGCACCGTGTCGGCGGTCTTGAGAAAAACCATGACGGAGTGCTTTCTTCCGACCCTGCAAACCATGCGCTGATGGTGGCTGAGCGTGCAAAGAAAGTGGAACTCGTGGCAAACTCCATTCCTGAACTTGAAGTCAACGGAGACAGCCGTGGAAAGCTGCTTGTGGTGGGCTGGGGCGGCACCTACGGCCATATCCTTTCTGCTGTGCAGGAAGCGCGCGATCTCGGACATTACATCAGCTTCGCCCATTTCGACTACATCATGCCTTTGCCGCGCAACACGGAGCAGGTGTTTGGCAGCTTCGAGAAAGTGCTGGTTTGCGAACTCAACAGCGGACAGTTCGTGAACTATCTGCGTGCGAAGTTCCCGCGCGTGAATTTCACTCAGTACAACAAAGTCCAGGGCCAGCCTTTCCTCGTCCAGGAGCTGCTCAAAGCAATAATTGATAATTTATAGAATATGCCAAGATATACATTCAAGGAATTCAAAAGCGACCAGGAAGTGAGGTGGTGCCCGGGATGCGGTGACCACGGCATTCTTGCAGCCCTTCAGAGGGCGCTTCCTGACGTCACGGAAGTTTTGGGCTACAACAAGGAACGCTATGTCATCGTTTCAGGCATAGGCTGCTCTTCAAGACTTCCATACTACATGGACACCTACGGTTTCCACAGCATTCACGGCCGGGCAACCGCCATTTCCACCGGCATCAAAGTCGCAAATCCTGACCTGACCATCTGGCAGGCCTGCGGAGACGGTGACGCCCTTGCCATAGGCGGTAACCATTTCATTCATGCGATACGCCGTAATGTGGACTTCAATATCATCCTTTTCAACAACCAGATCTACGGCCTCACCAAAGGTCAGTATTCTCCGACCTCGAAATTCGGCGCCATTACCAAAACCTCGCCTTACGGCACTGTGGAACCTCCTTTCAACCCTGGCAGCCTTGTCTTGGGAGCAAAGGGAACCTTCTTCGCCCGCAGTCTTGACACCGAGCTGAAACTCAATGAGGAAATAATGGTCGAAGCGGCGAAGCACGACGGTTGCTCTGTGATGGAAATGCTCACCAACTGCGTGATTTTCAACGACGGGGCGCATAAGACCATTGCTGACAGAGAGGTCAAGGCTGACAGGACCATAGTCCTGCGCCACGGCGAGAAGATGATTTTCGGAAAGAACCGCGACAAGGGCCTTGTGCTTGACGGCATGGGACTGCGTGTCGTGACGATAGGGGAGAACGGCATCACTGAGGACGACATACTCGTACACGACGCACACAGCGAAAATGTCGGCATCCATATGATGCTTGCCGATATGAAATATCCTGATTTTCCTGTGGCTCTCGGCGTCATACGCAATGTGGCTGCGCCTACCTACGATGACGGCGTCCGTGACCAGATCGAGGAGGTCAAGGCAAAATCCAAAATCCGTTGCGTCGACGATCTCTTGCACAGCGGAAGTATCTGGGAGGTAAAGTAACAGCCCCGCTGTCACCCTGAGCCATCTTCGTCACCCTGAGCGAGCGAAGCGAGTAATGTCACCCTGAGCGTAGCGCAGCGAAGTCGAATGGGCGAAGGATCTTGTACATTTAGGTAATTTGAAACAAAACCACTAATAATCAATATAGTAATGAAAACAAACGAAATAATGGCCAGACTTCAGGCCAAGTACCCTACAGAGAAAGAATACCTGCAGGCGGTGCAGGAAGTGCTTGAATCAATCGAGGATGTCTACAATCAGCATCCTGAATTTGAAAAGGCGAAAATTGTCGAACGCATAGTAGAACCGGAGCGCATTCTGACTTTCAAGGTCACATGGATAGACGACAAAGGTGAAATCCAGACCAATCTCGGCTACAGAGTCCAGTTTAACTCTGCCATCGGCCCTTATAAAGGCGGTCTCCGTTTCCATCCTTCGGTCAATCCTTCAATCCTTAAATTCTTAGGCTTTGAGCAGACCTTCAAAAATGCTCTCACAACCCTTCCTATGGGTGGTGGCAAGGGTGGTTCTGACTTCAATCCGCGCGGAAAATCCGATGCTGAAATCATGCGCTTCTGCCAGGCGTTCATGCTTGAACTCTGGCGCGTAATCGGCCCTGACCAGGATATCCCAGCCGGGGATATCGGAGTCGGCGGCCGCGAAATCGGATATCTCGACGGTATGTACCGCAAACTCGCACAGCAGTACAATACGGGAGTGCTGACCGGCAAGGGACTCACTTGGGGCGGTTCTATCCTCCGTCCTGAGGCTACAGGCTTCGGCGCAGTATATTTCGTACAGCACATGCTTCACACCATGGGCAAAGAGATTGCAGGCAAGACAGTAGCAATCTCAGGCTTCGGAAATGTTGCATGGGGTGCCGCGACAAAGGCCACCGAACTCGGAGCCAAGGTCGTAGCCATTTCAGGTCCTGACGGAGCAATCTACAATCCTGAGGGAATGAATGCAGAGAAGCTGGCCTATATGCTCGAATTGAGAGCTTCCAACAATGATGTCGTGGCTCCTTTCGCCGAGAAATTCCCTGACGCTACTTTCATCCCCGGCAAAAAGGCATGGAGCGTAAAGTGCGACATCGCTATGCCTTGCGCCTTCCAGAACGAACTGACAGGCGCTGACGCAGAGGAATTGCTCGCAAACGGCACTTGGCTCGCTGCCGAGGTGTCAAATATGGGCTGTACTCCTGAGGCCATTGCGGCTTTCCAGAATGCACGCATAATGTTCGCTCCGGGCAAGGCTGTCAATGCCGGCGGCGTTGCGACATCAGGTCTTGAGATGACTCAGAACGCTATGCACATCAGCTGGAGCGCCAAAGAGGTGGACGAGCGTCTGCACGGCATCATGACTGACATTCACGAGGCCTGCGTCAGATACGGCACCCAGCCTGACGGCTATATCAACTACGTCAAGGGCGCCAATGTTGCCGGCTTCATGAAAGTCGCACAGGCAATGCTTGAGCAGGGAATCATCTGATTTCCCGCCGTTTCTGATTCACGAGAGTCAAACGAGATTTAAACCCGTTCATAGTTTGGTATGGTCGGGTTTTTTTTGTAATTTTGCCGCCCGTTTAAGGAAATAATATAAAATCATATAATTATGTTCAAAAACTTTTTCGGTTATCACCTTGTTGAGGAATACCACAAGAAAAAGCACGCCATGCGCAATGAGGAAAAGAAACTCATTGGCAAAATCATCAAACTTGCCGTCGCTTTCCTTGCTCTCATCGTGTTGTGGGCTATTCCTGTTTCATCTTTCGGCATTGCCGGTCTGACTCTTGTCGAACAGAGGGTTATCGCAATTTTTGCTTTTGCAATTCTCATGTGGGTATTGGAGCCTGTCCCTGCGTGGACCACATCAATGCTTGTGGTGGTGCTCCTGCTTTTCTCCGCTTCAAACAGCAGTCTCTGGTTCTTCAAAACCGCCGCTCCCGAAGTGCTTGGAACCCCGATCAGCTACAAATCCATTTTGGCCTGCTTCGCTGACCCTATCATCATGCTCTTCATCGGAGGTTTCGTACTTGCAATTGCGGCTTCCAAAGTCGGCCTTGACCTTGTGCTTGCACGCGCACTCTTGAAACCTTTCGGCAAACAGTCACGCTTCGTGCTGCTCGGATTCATTATGGTTACAGCCATTTTCTCGATGTTCCTCAGCAACACCGCGACTGCAGCCATGATGCTTACCTTCCTTACCCCTGTGCTCAAATCACTTCCTGCTGACGGCAAGGGCAAGGTCGCATTGGCTCTTTCCATTCCGGTTGCGGCGAATATCGGCGGTATAGGAACCCCTATCGGAACCCCTCCGAATGCAATTGCACTCAAATATATGAGCGAGAACGGCATTAACATCGGTTTCGGCCAGTGGATGATGGTCATGGTGCCTTTCGTAATCATCCTGCTTCTTATTTCCTGGGTGCTCCTTCTCAAGATGTTCCCATTCAAACAGAAAACAATCGAGCTCAAAATTGAAGGTGAGGCAAAGAAAGGATGGCAGACCTATTTCGTATATGTGGTATTCGCAATCACCATTCTCCTTTGGGTCGGCGACAAATTCACAGGCGTCAACTCAAACGTTGTGGCCATGCTTCCTGTAGGACTTTTCGCCGTGACCGGAATTCTGACCAAGCATGACCTCGAGGAGATCAACTGGAGTGTGCTCTGGATGGTTGCAGGCGGTTTCGCTCTCGGCGTTGCTCTTCAGGAGACAGGTCTTGCGGCTCACATGATCGAGGCAATACCTTTCAATACCTGGTCACCGCTTCTTGTGCTTATCGGCTCCGGACTCATCTGCTACGCAATGGCGAACTTCATTTCACATTCGGCCACTGCAGCGCTTCTCGTCCCTATTCTTGCTGTTGTCGGACAGAGTATGGCGACTACACTCGCACCTTTCGGTGGCGTCTCTACCCTGCTCATAGGTGTGGCAATCGGCTCATCGCTCGCAATGATTTTCCCTATTTCCACTCCGCCGAATGCTATTGCGGACTCTACAGGCATGATTGAGCATAAGGATATGGCCCGTACCGGCATCATCATCGGTATCATCGGTCTTGTCCTCGGCTATGCCACTCTTATGCTTGTCGGCACCAACGGAATACTTTAGTATCCACTCCTTTCTGTCATCCTGAGCGAGTGCTCCTTCCTGTCATCCTGAGCGAAGGGCGTAGCCCGTAGTCGAAGGATCTTGTACACATTGCGTGCATAAAATAAGGGCTTGCGTCTGACGATGCAGGCCCTTTTAATCGTTACTATTGGATTTTACCTTTTTAATTCCTAATTTTGGTGTCCTAAAAACACTGAACACATAATTATTATGACAACACCATCCATTTTGGGGCAGCCGATCAACATCAGAAAAACCATAACTTTTTTGGTTGTTCTGGCTATAACCCTTTTCCTGGCCTTAGTGCCTTCATCATTCTATCATATTGATGGACTTACTGTTATCCAGCAGCGTACAATAGCAATTTTCGCATTCACGGCCATGCTGTGGATGACCGAGGCGATTCCGACATGGACGACTTCCGCCCTCTCAATCGTCATCATGCTGCTGACCATTTCCAACAAAGGTCTCGGCTTCATGCTGACCGGAGACGTCGGAGCGATGGCCAATTTCAAAAACATCATGGCATCTTTCGCAAACCCGGTCATCATGCTCTTCATGGGAGGTTTTGTGCTTGCGATTTGTGCCCAGAAAGTCGGATTGGACGTCCAGCTTGCCAAAATCCTTTTGAAACCATTTGGCACCAACCCTAAATTCGTGCTGCTCGGAATACTGCTTGTGATCGCCTTCTTCTCGATGTTCATGAGCAACACCGCGACCGCAGCGATGATGCTGACTTTCCTCACTCCTGTCATTGCGACTCTGCCGCCTGACGGAAAGGGACGTATCGCCCTGCTGCTCGCCATTCCTGTGGCTGCCAACCTCGGCGGTATAGGTACGCCTATCGGAACGCCTCCAAACGCAATTGCCCTCGGAGCGCTTGCAGAGGCCGGCTATGAGATCAGTTTCGGCCAGTGGATGCTCCACATGGTGCCTTTTGTGGTGATTATGCTGCTCATCGCCTGGGGACTGCTCCTTACGATTTTCCCATTCAAGGCGAAGAAAATCGAACTTAAAATCGAGGACAGTCATTGTCAGGTCAATACTTTCCAGAAATATATCGTCTGGGTCGTTTTCGCTGTCACCATCATACTCTGGGTCGGCGAAAGTGTTTTCAAGGTGAACTCCAACATCGTTGCGCTGATTCCTTTCGGAGTATTTGCGGCCTGTGGAATTTTCACCAAAGAGGACCTGAAGGAAATCAACTGGAGCGTGCTCTGGATGGTTGCCGGCGGTTTCGCCCTCGGTACAGCCCTTGAGGAGACTGGCCTTGCCAAAATGCTCATCAATGCGATTCCTTTCGCGAGCTGGAATGTCATCGTCGTGCTTCTTGTCAGCGGACTCGTCTGCTACATCCTGTCAAACTTCATTTCCAACTCGGCTTCGGCCAACCTTATCGTGCCTATCCTCATTGTCGTCGGCTCTGCAATGTCTGAGCTTCCTGCATTCGAGGCTATCGGCGGCTTGAAGAGCCTGATAGTCGGCGTTGCGGTTGCGGCATCTCTCGCAATGACCCTGCCGGTGTCTACCCCTCCGAATGCACTTGCCTGCTCAAGCGGACTGATTTCGACCAAACAGATGGCTACAATCGGTATCATTGTGGGTGCGATAGGCTTCGCCCTCGGCTATGCAATGCTGATTTTCATCGGAATCTAATGGCTCTGATTCCGCTTTTGGCAGTTTATCTGCGTTTGAAGCTGAGTTAAGTGAAATGTTTTGATTATCTTTGCAGCCCCACTTTGTTTCAGGGGCTGTATTTCTTTATGAAAAATAAATAAAACTATAATGAAAAAAATTCTATTTGCATTTTTATTGACCGTGGCGTCATTCAGTGCGATTGCTGCCGAGGCTCCGGAAAAACATGGTAAGAAACACGCCCGCAAAGGCGAAGTGGTAGAGCATCTGCAGAACCATTATAAATTCTATGGTTTCATTAGAAACTATTTTGCCTTTGACACCCGCGAATGTACCGCCGGTACGGGCGATTTGTTCTTCTATCTTCCCAAGGACGAAAACTGGAATGAAGACCACAGCGTTGATTTGAATCAGCAGAACTCATTCCGCTTCCTTTCGCTGACCTCACGTGTGGGCGTTGATGTGACAGGTTATCAGGTGGGTAACGTACATTTCGGTGCCAAATTCGAGGCTGACTTCTATGCCGGACTCAGTGGCGTCACCGGTACAGCCACACTCCGTCTGCGTCAGGCATACGCCACCGTCACATGGAAAGACTTGGCGCTGAACGGCAAGGAAAAGGCCTCGGTAGCCTTGAAAATGGGTCAGGCATGGCATCCTTTTGCTGCCGATATGCCCCACTCTTTCAGCCTTGAGACGGGCGCTCCTTTCGGACCTTTCTCACGTACTCCGCAAATTACCATGGACGCCAATCTCGGCAGCCATTGGACTCTCAGCGCTTCCGCTATCTGGCAGATGCAGTACACCTCGGCCGGTCCTGCAGGCGCTTCTGCAAACTATCTGAAATATGCGCTCAATCCCGAGGCCTATTTCGGCCTGACCTACAAGACAGGCGGCTTCCTCGTACGTGCCGGAGTGGATGTGCTCAGCATCAAACCGCGCAATACGGGTACTGTCACCAAGGATATTGAAGGCGTCCCTACCGCTGTAAAAGTAAAAGTCAAAGACCGCCTCACCACAGTCAGCCCGTTCGTCTTCCTGCAGTATGCCCACGGTCTCTTCGGCATCAAAGCAAAGACCGTATTCGGCGAGGCAGGTGAGCATTTCAACCTTATGAGCGGCTATGCCCACACTTCCACCAACGAGGACGGCAGCTGGGGCTATACTCCGCTCCGCAACTCATCCACATGGGTGTCACTCTCTTACGGCAAGAAATGGCAGGGCGTCCTCTTCGGCGGCTACGTGAAAAACCTCGGATTGAAAGCCGCAAGCGAGCTTCCACTGACCAAGGATGACATCTATTTCAGCAAGAACGGAGTTTCAACCATCAGACAGATGTGGCGTATCGAGCCTGAAATCCTTTTCAATTACGGCAAATTCACCATCGGTCTCGAGTACAACTACACTGCAGTTGAATACGGCGACGGCAAATCATATTGCTCACGCGGTCTCGCCGACACCGGCCGCCACTGGGTCGGCAATCACCGCATCCAGGGCATGATAAAATTCACCTTCTAAGGCCGCAACCTGTCATCCCGGACCAAGGCACGAAGTGCCGCGTGGAGGGATGACAGAGAGGGCGCTCGGGAAGATCTACTTAGAATGACTTAAGAAAAGAAGGAGCAATAGCGGCAGATAGTCTTTCAACTCACGTGAAAGAACGGCCAAAGTCTTGGAAATGTTTTTGGCCACCTGGTCGAAAGTCATGCCGTATTTGTCGGCTATTTCTTTGTATGTCATGCCGTTGACCCTATTGTCGGTGAAAATTGACATACTGCGTTCGTCCAGTTTGTCCGTGGCTCCGCGCAGGATAGCCTGCACCTCGGAAGCGAAAACCTTATGTATGACATCCACATTCTCCAACACGTTCAGTTCCTCATCGGAAATGTTCCTGTACAAATGAGTGTGGATGTCGTTCTTTTTCGCATTGCGGCGTATTATGTCCACACAGCGGTTGCGCAGCAGAGTGTAGATGTAGGCCTTGACTTCGGAATATGAATCCCTGAGATTGTCGCGGGTCTCCCATACTTTTGAAAAAACATCCGCCACCACATCTTCCGCCTCCGTCTCATTGTGGAGATATGACTGTGCAAAACGCACAAAACGAATACGCTCCCCATAAATTTTACAGAAATTGTCTATCTCCAAACCTGATTTGTCCATGTCCTTCTCGAATAATGGCTGCAAATTTAAAAAAATATGGCAATCTTGGCGTGATAAATCGTATTTATTGATAGAAAAATGACAAAACGAATGAAAACGAAATATACACAAGAAGATTTTTTCCGCTATTTCCGCGATGAATACGGCGAGAAGGAAAAAATGGAACTGGACAGTTGGATAGCTCAGAGCCCTGCCAATGCCGAGGCCTTCAGAAATGCCCGCATACTCTTTGACGCGGTGCTCATGCACTCGGATGCCTCCTGGCTTGAAAAGGATAGCGGACACAAGGCAAAAAGCGGAAAATCGCGTATTCTTGTGAAGAAAATCGCCTTTGCACTTGCAAACATAGCTGCAGTCGTCGGCCTGTTCTTCGTTGCCAATATAATATCGGAACGCAAACTTGACGGCGAACTTGCTGCGACTGCCCTCAAAATCGAAGTTCCGAAGGGGCAGAGAATGGATTTCACCCTTGCGGACGGCACGACAGTGCATCTCAATTCCGGTGCGGAGTTCAGCTATCCGGTCAGATTTTCGGATGGGAAACGAAATGTGTCTCTCACGGGAGAAGCATATTTTTCTGTCGCTCCTGACAAATCCAAACCTTTTGTAATCAACACTTTTGCCGGTGATGTCACTGTCCTCGGAACAGAGTTCAATGTATATGCCGATCCTGAGGAGAGGGAATTTGTCACATCAGTCGTGTCGGGCAAAGTCTCGGTGGCTGACATCTACGGCGGCAATTATCTGCTCGAAAAAGGTTGTGAACTGAGTATCAAAGGAAAGGAAATCAAGCACAGCCATACGGACACCAGGATACGTACGCGCTGGATGGACGGCATCATCACCATAGACAGCTCCGATTTCAGGAAACTTATGGGCAAATTTGAGAAGGCGTACGGAGTGCGGATAGTGATTGAACGGGAAGAAATCCCTGCAATGGATGCCCTGAGGGGAAGCCTGCGGATTGCGGAAGGCATAGACTACGCGCTCTCCATCGTGCAGGAAGTCAGCGATTTCTCATATATTAAGGAATTCAATGATGACGGCGCGGTCGTTATCAGGATACAATAGAAAACAATAAACAAAAACGCGGACACCACAGCCTTTGGTTTATTGGATTAAATCAAACAAAACAATTAACACTAAAATGAGAAAATTCGGAAAATTTATTCTTCCGATAATGGCATTGTTGCTCTGTATGGCCGCCGCAATGGAAAATTCGTATGCGAGACCCCAGACAAACAAAGGGATCAGCCTGCATGTCACGGAGGTCCCATTGTCCAAGGTCATAGCGGAGATTGAAGAACAGTCGGGCTACCTTTTTATAAACAAAGGTGTCGGGACTGATGTTCTTGTAAGCTGTGACTGCAACGATGTTTCCATTCAGGAAGTATGCAAAGCCGTTTTCGCCCCGCTGAATGTCGCCTTTGAAATCAGACGGACTAATGTCATTATTTCGTATAAGGCAAAAATCATTGTCAGCGGCACTCTGACGGATGAAAACGGACAGACTGTCCCGGGTGTGGCCGTGATGGAAGCAGGCACGCAGAACGGGGCCATGACAGGGATTGACGGAAAGTTCAGCCTAACGGTAAATGATGAAAATTCAATACTCGAATTCACCTGCCTCGGGTATCGGAACCGGAGTATAAGAGTGGGAAAGCGCACGGTTTTCAATCTTGTGATGGAAACTGAATCCGTGTCTCTTGAAGGTACGGTCGTGACTGCTCTCGGCATACGCAGGGATGAAAAGGCGTTGAGCTACAATGTGCAGCAGGTCTCGTCCGATGCCGTCACCACGGTAAAGGACGCCAATTTCATGAATTCCCTCGCCGGAAAAGTCGCCGGACTCAACATCAATGCATCTTCCTCGGGCGTCGGCGGTGCCACAAAGGTTATACTTCGCGGTAACAAATCCATAATGCAGTCGTCCAATGCGCTCTATGTCATAGACGGCATTCCGATGTACAATTTCGGAGGCGGTGGCGGCAAGGAACTTGATTCCAAAGGAGAAAGTGAATCCATCGCCGACATCAACCCTGAGGACATCGAAAGCATTTCCGTACTGACAGGTGCGGCCGCTGCGGCCCTTTACGGCTCGGATGCGGCGAACGGTGCGGTCATGATCACTACTAAATCGGGACATGCGGGCAGGGCAAAAGTCACTTTCAGCTCCACTACGGATTTTCTTTCTCCGTTCGTCCTGCCGGAATTCCAGAACAGGTACGGCACCGGTTCGGACGGAAAAGCCAACGCGTCTCCCCTGTACAGCTGGGGTGCGCCCATATCCGGCAGCGGCAAAGTATATCATCCGACTGATTTTCTTGAGACCGGCCATGTCTTTACCAATGCTTTCACAATATCAGGAGGAACGGAGAAGAACATGACATATTTTTCAGCCTCTGCGGTCAATTCCGACGGGCTGATACCCAACAGCCGTTATGACAGATACAATTTTACCTTCCGCAACACTACCTTGTTCTTCCATGACAAACTGAAACTGGATGCAAGCGCGAGCTATATCTTGCAGACCGACTGCAATATGATCAACCAGGGTATATATTCCAATCCTTTGGTTCCGGCCTGGCTGTTTCCGAGAGGGGAGAATTTCGACATATACAGAATCTATGAAAGGTACAATCCTGCCACCAAGATGATGGAAATGTTCTGGTCGGACTCTCTGGAGGGTGACAGCCTTCGTATGCAGAACCCATATTGGATAGCGCACCGCAATCCGCGTGAAAACGACAAGAAGCGTTATATGCTCTCGCTGAGCGCAAATTATGACATTCTTGACTGGCTGAGCGTCGGGGGAAGAGTCAGGATAGACAATTCAAATAACCTCTATACACAGAAAATATACGCTACTTCCAACAGGACCATAGCGGACGGCTCCAACGGCTTCTACGGCGAGGCACGTGCCTACGACACCCAGACCTACGCCGACATCATCGCCAATGTCAACAGGAAATTCGGCAGGGACTGGTCGCTCAACGCCCATCTCGGAGCATCCATCAATGACATACAGACCGATGAACTGAGCTACAGCGGTCCGATAAGGGAAGACGGACTTCCTAATATATTCAACGTGTTTGACCTCGATGACGTCAAGAAACGTGCGACAAAGACAGGCTGGAGGGAGCAGACCCGCTCCATCTTCGCCAGCGTCGAAGTCGGTTGGGCTTCTCAGCTGTACCTGACCCTGACGGGCAGGAACGACTGGGCTTCGCAGCTGGCAGGCTCATCCCAATCATCGTTTTTCTACCCGTCCGCGGGACTTTCGTGGATACCGTCAGTGACATGGAACCTCGGCAAGACGCTTACCTACCTCAAACTCCGCACCTCGGTGGCATCCGTAGGTTCGCCCTTCCCACGCTATCTTACTCTGCCGTCCTACAAATACGACCCGGTCAACAAAATCTGGGAATCCAAATCGCACTATCCTATAGGCGACCTTAAGCCTGAGAGGACAATGACCTACGAGATCGGAGCCGAAGCCTCGCTCTGGAACTCACTGAGAATAAATCTGTCATGGTATCTTGCCGACACCTACAACCAGACCTTTGACCCTCAGTTGCCGCCTTCGTCGTCCTACTCCGTCATCTATCTCCAGACAGGACATGTGCGCAATACGGGAGTCGAGGCATCGCTCGGCTATTCACAAAGCTGGCACAACGGCTTTGCATACGAGACCAATTTCACTTTTTCATGGAATAAAAACCGTATCGTAGACCTTGCATCCGATGCGGTAAATCCGGTGACAGGCGAACCCCTGAATATAGACAAACTCAATATCAGGGCTCTCGGCAAGGTGAAATATGTCCTCAAAGAAGGAGGGAGCTTAGGAGATATCTACACTTCCTCTGACCTGAAGCGCGACTACAACGGCTACATTGAAATAGACGCCAACGGCAATGTCGTGGTCGAGGACGACGGAGTCGACCTTTTCCTCGGATCTGTATTCCCCGACTACAATCTTGCATGGCGCAACGACCTGTCCTATAAAGGTTTCCGTCTCGGTTTCCTTTTCAGCGGACGTATAGGCGGCGTGTGCTACTCCGCAACCCAGGCAAATCTTGACCTCTACGGTGTATCGGAAGCGTCTGCCGCAGCACGTGATGCAGGCGGAGTCCTTGTAAACGACAGGGTAATGGTAAATCCCCAGAAATGGTATCAGAAAACCGGAGCAAACAGCGGTGTGCCGCAGTTCTACACCTATGATGCAACGAACTTCCGTCTCCAGGAGCTGAGTTTCGGTTACAGTTTCCCGCGGAAGTGGTTCCGGAATAAAGTTGGACTTACCATATCGCTTGTCGGCAAGAATCTGTGGATGATATACTGCAAGGCTCCTTTCGATCCTGAGGCCGTGGCTTCCACAGGGCTGAATTACCAGGGTATCGACTATTTTATGATGCCTTCCACAAGAAATCTCGGATTCAATATAAAACTGGACTTCTAAACAGCAATGATTTATGAAACATAATATAAATGTCATTTCGACTAAGGCCGTAGGCCGCATGGAGAAATCTGTCTCAAGAAGATCTTTCGACTCCGCCCTTCAGGCTACGCTCAAGATGACAGGCAAAGCTGTCATTCCGGCAGCGATGGCGGTGCTTTGCCTTCTGACAGCCTGCGACGCAGGATTTCTCAATATCAACAGAAATCCCAACGAAGTCTATGACGAGCAGATGAACGCCAAGAACTACAGGACGGGAACAATGCTCACCAAACTCCAGAGCTATGTAGTCCCGGTCGAAGAACATCTGTATCAGTTCTGCGAAAGCCTTTCGGCAGGCCCGTTTGCAGGCTATATAGGCGCTACCAATACATGGGAAAACAAATTCGAGACCTTCAATCCGGACGCTCACTGGAGAAAAGCCCCGTTTGCCGACGTGATAACCGAAGCATACGTCCCATACCGCGAATTGGCGGCAGCTGCAGACGATGAAGTGACAAGGGCTTTTGCCTCGGTGCTTAAAGTCAGCATAATGAGCAGGGTTACAGACTATTACGGACCGATTCCCTATTCCAAACTGGAAAACAACGACAAAATATACGTCGCTTATGACAGCCAGGAGCAGGTCTACAGAAAAATGATGGAGGAACTTTCCGAAGCATCCGCTGCGTTCGGTAACAACCTCAGCCTCGGGTCCGAAAGCTGGGCGTCATACGATAAAGTCTACTACGGAAACATTTCACAATGGTACAGGTACACCAACTCGCTCAAACTGAGGCTTGCAATGAGAATGTGCTATGCCGCTCCTGATTTTTCAAGGCAGATGGCAGAGGAGGCGATTGCTGCGGGACTCATCGAAGCCAACGCCGACAATGCCATGTTCCACCCTGTCGACAACCGTATGGACTTGATTTACAACAGCTGGAATGACCACAGGGTCGGAGCCGACATCATTTCATATATGAACGGCTACAAAGACCCACGCAGGGAAAAGATGTTCACCCGTCCCGTAAGGGATGAAAAGTATCTGGGAATACGTATAGGTATCGCACCATGGAACAAGGAGTGGCTCTGCGCCTACCATTCGAATATCCTCATCGACGCCAATACCCCGTATCTGTGGATGAATGCGGCGGAAACCGCTTTCCTTCGTGCCGAATACGAACTACGCTGGGGCTCCGTTGAGGCCGCAAGGCAGTGGTATGAAACCGGAATCACCCTTTCTTTCGAAGAAAAGGGCGTGGACGGTGCCGCAGACTACATGAAAGACAATGAATCAAAGCAGGAAAACTACATTTCCCCTCTGTCCGGCGAATATAATTGCTCGGCCCTGTCAGATGCCACGATAGCGTGGAAATCCGGCGATACCCGGCAGGACATGGAAAAGAATCTGGAGAAAATCATTGTCCAGAAATGGATAGCAATCTTCCCTTTGGGCGGCGAAGCCTGGGCGGAACACCGCAGGACCGGTTACCCTAAACTTTTCCCGATAGTCTGTGACCTCAGCGGCGGCACTGTCAACACGGCAACAGGACCGCGCAGACTCGTTTACCCTGTCGAAGAATATGACCTTAACAGGGCAAATCTCGATGAAGCCGTCGGCATACTTGACAAGGAAAATTCCGATGCCGGTTTCAAAGGCGACCTTTACGGCACCAAAGTGTGGTGGGACTGCCGTTAGCTG
This sequence comes from Candidatus Cryptobacteroides sp., assembly GCA_051870215.1. Lineage (GTDB taxonomy): Bacteria > Bacteroidota > Bacteroidia > Bacteroidales > UBA932 > Cryptobacteroides. The sequence continues at coordinate 50,496 of JBJEBQ010000041.1, forward strand.
CCGCCTGAACGTTATGTATCATGTCATTTTGAGCACAGACAAAGTTCTGCTGTCAAAAGACCTGCAAATTCTGAATAAAATGAAAATAATAAAAAAAATAATAATACTTCTGGGCCTGCTGGCTTTTGTCTCCTGTACATGGACCGAGACCAAACCCCTTGACTTCAAGAACACCCCTCCGTGGGAGCAGGACGTCAACGAATCCTATTGGGCACAGCTCAGGACATATAAGGAGGGCAGGCACAAACTGTCCTACGCTGTTTTCAACAACGCTTCATCAAGGCCGGCAGGCGAAAAAGACTTCCTGCGTTCCCTTCCCGACTCGCTGGATTATGTCTCGCTTGCCAATTCCGACAGAATCAGCGAAGCGGACATCAGCGACATAGCCGTACTGCATAAAAAAGGCACGAAAGTCCTGTACTGCGTGGATTTCGCTTCTATGGATGAAAGCGAAATGAAGGACGGGACAGCTATGGAAAACTGTATTGACCGTGCTGCAGAGCGTGTCAGGACGCTGCGGCTGGACGGATTTTCGTTCACCGGCAAAGCCAAAGCCGGAGATCCCTCTGCCGAGGCTCTCGCACGCAGGCTTGTGGATATGCTTCTTTCCGTAAAGAAAGACGGGCAGACAATTGTCTTTGAGGGCAACCCTCTCTTTGTCCCGTCTGACAGACGCGGGAAAATAGACTACTATGCCATCGCCACCGAAAACCTTTCCACCGTTTCGGAAATAGAAAGGGAAATAGCTTCCGCGACAGGTTACATCGGTCTGCCTGCACGTAAAATCATCGTTTCCTCCGTTGCAGGCAAAAACCTGAAATCTTTGTCCGGCGAAGAGGAGTCCTCCATTATTGTAAGTGCGGAAATAGTCAACAGGAACTCGACCCTTGCCGGATTTGCGGTGCATGACGCCGGCGGCGATTACAACCATTCTGTCCGCAACTACCACAATATATGTTCGGCAATCAATCTTTTAAACCAATAGAAAATGAATAAATATATCAAATACGTCCTTTGCGCCTTGCTTCCGCTTGTGTACGGCTGCGCCAAAAGCCCTGTCGCCGGGCCGACTTTTGACAATGTGGTCTATATTGACGTGTCATCCACAAGCGAAGAGCAGATTACCACCATAGGCAATGCCGTGCCGTCTCTGAGCAAGCAGCTTGCTCCTGTCATGGCATACCCCGAAGACAGGGATGTGCATGTCACTCTGGATGTGGACCCGTCGATGGTGGCAGTCTATAACGCAAGCCACGGTACCGATTATCCCCTGCTCGAAGACAAATTCTACAGTTTTGAGAAGACGGACGTGCTGATACCCGCCGGCAAAGTCAACGGCAACGAAATCATTACGGTCGCTTTCAAAAACCTGACGGGCGAGGGTGACGCTCAAGAGGGTGCAATGGCGCTTGACAGACCTGCATTGCTCCCTATCAGGATTGTCTCATCCGGCCAGAAAATTCTGAACGGCTCATCTACAGCCTATTACGTGGTGAAACGTTCCTCTGCGATTTCCGTGGTCGCACAGTTGGGCACGGGCAACTGGATAAATTTTCCGAGTCTTGACCTATGGTCCGACAATTCCATGGCATTGAACGGTCTGACAGCCGTTACCTACGAAGCGTGGGTCTATTTCGACTCGTTCCTCGACAGGATCATCAAGCCTGAAGGCGAAACAGAGTGGGTCAGCATTTCGTCCATTATGGGGGTCGAACAGAGCCTTCTTCTGAGAATAGGCGACACAAATTACGAAAGGGAGCAGATCCAGTTCGACGGTTCGGGCAGTTATGCCGCTTTCGGCAAATTCCCAAAGCGTGACGCAAACAAGAGGCTTGAAGCCGGGAAATGGTACCATATAGCCTGCACCTATGACCAGACGACAAGGACGGTCTGTCTGTACGTAAACGGCGAACTGCAGGCGCAGGGGCTGGAAATGGGCGTTTCCGCTCCGACTGTTGACAACCGTATCAATTTGGCAATGAGGGCGCTGTATGATATGTGGGCGAAAAATCCCGTGCCGGAGAACGAAAAATACTCCAAATTGTCCGATGCCTACCGTTTTTGCATTGCCGGCAGCTATGATGCCTACCGTCCGCTTAACGGCAAGATTGCCGAGGCGAGGGTGTGGTCGGTTGCACGTACTTTGGATGAGATACGTTCCACCCTCAAGACTGTCGATGACCCTGAAAGCCATCCAGAACTTGTCGGCTACTGGAAATTCAACGAAGGCTCAGGCAATGTCATCAGGGACTGGTCGAGGTACCATAATGACGGTGTTGCCGAAAAGGACATCATCTGGCCTGTAGGCATGGAAGTCCCGATTCTGACTTTCGACTGATTTTTCAAATTAAGCGGCAACACTTCCTTTCATGTTCGTATTAATATGCAGAAAGAATCAAAGGAGTGGTGTCCGCATGATTACTTTAACACTAAAAAAAACAAAAAAATTATGAACAGAATTTTATTGTCGGGTCTTGCACTTGCAGGACTGCTGTTGGCCGGCTGCGAACCGGAAAAGAAACCGGACGGACCGGGTCCGAAGCCTGAGGAACCGCAGAAAATTTCAGCCTCTCTGAGTATAGACGGATTTATCGGCAGCACAGCTGATATAACTCTCAGAAACAACGGGGAGGAAAGGACCCTCTCCCTTGCTCTGGCTTTCGACGATGCTCTTGCCGAGGCGTACAAAGCTGAAATCGTGGTGGATGAGAGCCTGATTGAACAGTACAATGCGGACAATTCCCTCAACACTGTACTGCTGCCGGAGACGAACTACACCTTGTCAGCCACATCTTTTGACGCGGCCGCAGCTGACGTCAAGTCCACGGTTTCACTTAGCGTCAAGTCAGCCGGTCTTGACCTGGAGAAAAAATACCTTCTTCCTCTGCTTGCCTCTCCTGCAAAAGAGGGTGACGAACTTGGGGAAGCGGTTTTTGTCCTGCTGTCTCTCAGGGAATTGCAGCTGATAAATGATGTCCCTATGATAGACGGGAAAGAACTGATGACGGTCTATTATGTCAATATCGAGGAAATGCATCCCGGCATAGTGGCTGACTATTCTATCGGTATCGTCGATGTTAATACTTTTGAAGAGACACCATATAACACAGGACATATAGTGAATCTCCGCGAAGCTGTTGTGGGTTATGATGAGAACGCACAGAGACCTGTACTGACGCTTAGGGAAAAACTTGAAATGGTGCTCGGAGACCCTGCCAAATATCTTCACAAGTTGCAGGATCCTGGGCGCAAGGTATGTCTCTGCGTGGAAGGCGGCAATTCCGGCATAGGTTTCTGCAACCTCAACGATGCACAGATAAGCGACCTTGTGGCTCAGATTGTGGCGGTGGTGAACAAGGCCGGTCTGGACGGAGTCAATCTCTGGGACAGGAATTCCGGCTATGGCAAGGAAGGCATGCCTGAAATGAACACGACTTCCTACCCTAAATTCATCAAGGCTCTCAAGGAGGCGCTCGGCTCGGGTAAAATCCTGACTCTTACCGATTATGAAGAGCCTACCGCATATTTCGGAGACACCGAAAAGACCGGAGGCATAGAAGTCGGCAAATATCTTGATTATGCATGGTCGGGTTATTATTCCGATGATGCTTTATACATTGTCGATCCTTATAATCAGGGTAAGACTGGTGTGTCTGAAGAACATCCCCGTACTCCTATTGCCGGTCTTGCAGCAGACAGATACGGCTGTATTATGTCGGATAAATACAGTAGCGCCGTATACGGGGGAGGATTGTTTGATAATGAACTTGGGCTCTGTCCTGTAATCGGAGAATGGATGTCAGCCGGATTTCAGAACAATAAAATGTTGGTTCTTTATGACTTGCCTACGCATATACAGGGCATATATGAAAGTTGTGAAATGTATTATACATATATTATGAGCAGTATAATGGGAGGTACAGGAGAAAACTTTATGATTCTTCTGAATGTTGGCAATCATAATTTTCCGGATGGATTCCAAGGCTATGGTGCATGGACATGGGAAGAATCCGACAGCCGCGGCTTTGACTGGTGGGATATGACTGTCGGCACCACACATTTTTAGACTGACTTTCCCCGCGCGACATAATAACGCGCAGGTGCGTTAAATACAAAAACATGGAGCTGTGTCAAATGCAAATTCGATACAGCTCCTTTAAAATTTGTGGCAGTTCCAATTCGACTGCGCTTAGGATGACAGATTGACAGAAAGTTAGACCGAGCGCAACACGTTAGTCTACTGCCTCGGCAAGCTTTTGGGCGATTTCGATGTAGGCTTGTGCTGCCGTGTCGGTGCCGAGTGCTGCAGGAGTGCCGGCGTCGCCGTCCTCGCAAATGCTTTGAATCAACGGAATCTGTCCGAGCAGTGGAATGTCGAGCTCCTCAGCCATCTTCACACCGCCGTTCTTGCCGAAAATGTAATATCTGTTCTCAGGAAGCTCGGCCGGAGTAAACCATGCCATATTCTCGATCAGTCCGTAAATCTTCTTGTTGATGTTCGGATTGCGGAACATATTCACGCCCTTCTCCACATCACTGATGGCCACCTGCTGCGGAGTGGTCACAATCACGGCACCCTCCATAGGGATATCGTTCACAAGGCTGATATGGATGTCGCCGGTTCCCGGAGGCATATCAATGAGCAGGAAGTCAAGCTCACCCCAACGCACCTGCAACAACATCTGTTTCAGTGCATTGCAAGCCATAGGGCCACGCCAGATAAGCGCCTGTCCCGGCTTCGCGAAATATCCGATGGACATCAGTTTGATGCCGTATTTCTCCAAAGGCAGAATGACCTCCTGAGCCTTTCCCTCCTCCTCGAAAGCCTCTGGAAGCTCATTCTCGGTCATAGTCATCTTAGGCACAGACGGCCCGTACACATCCGCATCCGCAAGTCCCACCTTGTAGCCTAAGCGTGAAAGTGCAATCGCAAGATTTACGGCCACAGTCGATTTGCCGACTCCGCCCTTGCCCGAAGCCACGCCAATGATGTGACGCACCTCTGTCAGTTCCTCCAGTCCGAGGTCCAGTCCGGGTTTCTTTTTAGGAGCGGATTCCTCCTTGATGACAGTCTTGATTTCCACCTCAGTGCCCGCAGGCGTGTTGCGTATAATGGCCGCCTTGGCACTGCCGATAAGATACTCCGCCAGCGGATCGCGGTGTTTGCTGAAAGCGAGGGTCACAGTCACCTTATTTCCCTCAATCTCAACATTCTCCACCATTCCCAACTCAATGAGGTTTTTGTCCCCCTTCGCCGGGTGCTGCACCTCCAGGAGGTATTTGTTTATTTCGTTTACCTTCATTCTATCAAAAATTTTAATTGCTTTAATATTTTTTTTCAAATTACTTGACAAGATCCATTTCGTCAAGCAGCCAGCCGGCACCGCCGAATTTGTCCATGATGAAAAGGACATAGCGGATGTCCACATTGATACAGCGCTGAAGCTCAGGCTCAAACATAATGTCACTGCTGCTTGACTCCCAGTTGCCGTCAAAAGCAAGTCCGAGCAGCTCACCCTTGGCATTCATAATCGGAGAACCGGAATTGCCTCCCGTGATGTCATTATTGCTTAGGAAAGCCACAGGCATCTTGCCGTTCTTCAGGCCGTACTGCCCGAAATCCTTGTTGCGCCAAAGTTCTTTCAGTTTGGCCGGCACGACAAACTCCCAATTGTCCGGGTCTTCCTTCTCCATCACTCCATCGAGGGTGGTGTAGTAGTCGTATTCGATGCCGTCAGCCGGAGAATAGCCCATCACATGGCCGTAGGTCAGTCGCATTGTGAAGTTTGCGTCAGGATATGAAGGCTGTCCATTCTTCCATTCGAGCAGCCCTCCCGTGTAGAGTGTCACAGCTTCCTGCAGAGAAACGCCGTTCTTTGCCGCGATGTCTGCATCCAAAAGAATATTTCTGATGGCCTGGTTGATATCCTGTCCGAGCTGTATTGCCGTGTCGGAATCCAGAAATGCCGGTCCCTTGGCAATGGCCGCGTCAAGGTCTGCCGGAGCAGTGAATGCGCTGCCGGCGAAAAGCCGCTCGCAATAGTCCTCAATGTCGTCTCCTATGCCTTTCAGAGCATATTTCTCCGCTGCATTTTCCTTGTAGAAATCCAGCATTGCAGGGGTGACTCTTCGGTCGAGTTTCCTGCTGTAGTCCTTGTACATCGGTTCAACTGCCGCTTTTGCTGCAAGGAGTGCCTCGGTAGTGTCTATGCCGTTTTTGAGTGCTGACAGATAGGTCTTTCTGAAATTCATCGCGAAAGTGACAAGCTCAATTCGATAAACGGATTCGCTCAAAGTAGTGAGTGCCAAATTGGAAGGCTGGCCGCCTGCAACTGCGGCGGCAATGTCGCTAAGTGCATTGCCGTACTTCTCCTGCCTTTCGGCGTCCTCTGCAAGCCATGCCATGAACTCAGCTTCCTCCTGCTTTGCCCTGTCGATAATGCCCAGCTTCTTGAAAGCCAATTTCATACCCTGCCAGCGTTTCCAGCCGTTTGATGAGCTTGAATATTTGCTCGCATATTGGATTTTGACGGCAGGATCGGCCTGCATTTCCTCCATCATGATATTCTGGCGGATGGTGCGGGCTGCTATACGAATATCGTTGGTAATAATCTGATTGTCAAGCATTGGCGAAGCCTGGAAACGGGTCGTGCGTCCAGGAAAGCCCATAATCATGGTGTAGTCGCCTTCCTTGTAGCCTTTGAGCGAAATCTTCAGATGGTTTTTCGGTTTCAGAGGCACATTGGTTTCGGCGTATGTGGCAGGCTCATTGTCTGCGCCTGCATACACGCGGAACATTGAGAAATCTCCGGTGTGACGTGGCCACATCCAGTTGTCTGTGTCCGCGCCGAATTTTCCGATAGATGAAGGAGGTGCGCCCACGAAGCGTATGTCCTTGTACTCTTTTGAAACAATGAGATAAAATACATTGCGGTCGTAGAACGGCACGATGTCAACATCGCAGTGCGGGTTTGCCTCTTCGGCCGTGCTGATTGTCTTTGCGTACCATGCGTCGATGCCGGCCTGGAAAAGCGAATCTGCCTTCTCGCTGCCTTCAGACTCCTTCTTCGCTTTGTTGTAGGCTGCCTTGTATGCCGTTGTGATGTCGGTCATGCTTTCGATGAAAGTCACTGTAAGTCCTTCTACCGGAAGTTCTTCGCTGCGGTTCATCGCCCAATAACCGTCTGTCAGGTAGTCATGTTCCACGCTGCTGAGCTTTTGGATGCTGCCGTATCCGCAGTGGTGGTTGGTCACCAACAGGCCTTCGTCAGAGATGATTTCTCCTGTGCAGCCGCCTCCGAACTGTACGATGGCATCCTTGAGGGACGGTTTTGTCAGATTGTAGATCTGGTCGGGGCTCAGTTTGCAGCCGGCTTTTTTCAACTCCTTGCTGTTCATTGATTTGAGGAGTGGCAGCATCCACATTCCCTCGTCTGCAATAGCGCTCGAAAAGCAGAGTAGCAGTGCTGCAGCAATACACATCAATCGTTTCATTGTCATTATGTTTTTTTGTCAAACTTGTCCGCAAAGATACATAAAATCCAAAGATGCCCCAAAGGCACCGGATAAAATAAATAAGATGTTCATAGGTGAGGCAGGCTATTTTGGGGACGATTACTAAAATAAAGTCGGTTCCAGACATTTGAGGTGGAAGGATTTGCGGTGGTGGGGCGTGTAGCCGAAGCGGCGTATGGCTTCGATGTGCTCCGGAGTCGGGTATCCCATATTCCTGTCCCAACCGTATTGGGGATATTCCTCCGCCAACTTGCGCATATATTCGTCCCGGCAGGTCTTGGCAAGGACCGAAGCTGCAGCTATTGCCGCATATTTTCCGTCACCCTTGACTATACAGGAGTATTTCGTCCTGTCGAATTCGTCGAATGGTTTGAATCTGTTGCCGTCTATGATGAGAAATTCCGGTCGGACGCCCAGTCTGCGCACTGCCCTCTGCATTCCCGTAATAGAGGCATTCAGAATGTTGATGGAGTCGATTTCCTCAGCAGAAACCGCTTCCACTGCCCAGGCGAGGGCTTCCCGTTCAATAATCGGACGGAGCTTTTCACGGGCCGTTCCGCTCATCTGTTTGGAATCATTGAGCAGAGGATGATGGAAATCCTGCGGCAGTATGACCGCGGCGGCAAAAACGGGTCCGGCCAAAGGCCCGCGTCCGGCTTCATCGCAACCGGCTTCAAGCATTCCTTCATTCAGGAAATTCAAGAGATGGTGTTCTTTCGGCATACTCAAATGGTAAAACTGCCGTAAAATTAGCGAAAGCTTGCCAAACTTCAAAAAAAAGAGTCTGCTATCTATTCTGCAGAAGATTGATGATGGTGTCTTTGTCCCTGAGTCTCGCGTCTTTTTCCTCAAGCAGTCTGCCGCGTTCTTCGGCTAAATGTTTCCAACGGTCGCGTTCCTGTTCGAGATGAAGGTACTTTTCCTCATATTGCGCTTCGATCTGCTCCAGACGGTGGCTCTCCGCATCGGGCAGATAGCCCAAAAGCAGAATTTCCGGTGAAGTGTTGAGGGCTGCCGCTATTGCTGTGAGTTTGCCGGACAGAATCATCGTGGGACCTGTCTCCAAATCCTGATAGGCTTTGGTGGATATTCCCAATTTACTTGCAAGTTCCTCCTGGGTCATATTCCTTTTCTTGCGAAGTTTTCTGATGTTGTCTTTGATTGCAGCGTCGTTCATGCCTCAACTTTAGTTTGATACTTCACAAATTTATTGCAGATTTCTTGCTTTTAACACGAAGCAAGACTTGGTAATACGAAGAAAAACTGCGTAAAAAGTCTTCGAAAAAATGTAAAAAAGAGCAAAATATTAAAAAAAAGCACAAATTTGCTGATGAAAGCCAAAATTGTATCGTATTTGTTTGGATTTTTCTAAAACCTCTCCCACCTTTGCGACAGGCTAATAAACGAACAGGTATGAAACGGGATGCAAAAATTCGGCAGTATGAAAAAGTGTGCAAGAAAATCGGGGATTTTTCTCGCGCAGGTCAAATCCTTCCTTTCCGGACAATTTGCGGGCAACTGCATTGTGACTACGAAGCGGTCGAGGAGATTTTCCTTTGTGAATTGGGCATGACCGGGGAGGATTACCTCAAAAGATTGTGGGGGATTCTCCCTGAGGATGAGCGCAATGGTAATATTTCTTGATTTTTAGGCTTGTCAGGTATTGATATTACGCAATTATTTTCTTAGATTTGCAATCCTGTCGTTTCAATATGGGAGTTCGGAACTTCTTTTGGGGCAGAAGATATTAACACATAATTATACAGACTAATGAAACTTTATTCAACACAAAACATTCGTAATGTGGTTCTGATTGGTAGTACCAAGTCGGGTAAAACCACATTATCTGAAGCCATGCTCTATGAGGGCAAAGTCATTGACCGCCGCGGTACGGTAGAAGCGAAAAATACAGTTTCAGACAATGCTGAAATCGAGCAGCTCAATCAGAGATCGGTATATGCAACTCCGCTTTATGCAGAGTTCATGGACACTAAGTTCAATATTATAGACGCTCCGGGTGCTGACGACTATGTCGGCGGTGCTGTGTCAGCTTTCAAGGTGTGTGACACCGGAGTTCTCGTAATCAATGCCCAGCAGGGTGTCGAGGTGGGAACCCGTATTTTTGCACGCTATGCAAAGGATTACAATATTCCTCTTATTGTCGCCGTGAACCAGCTCGACGGTGAGAAGGCCTCTTGGGAGAACACTCTCGAGACCATGAAGGAGACTTTCGGCAACAAGCCTGTCATCGTGCAGTTCCCTGTCAATCCCGGCCTCGGCTTCGACGGTTTCATCGATGTGCTGAAGATGAAATACTATCATTTCAAGGATGAAAACGGCACACGTGAGGATCTTGAAATCCCGGCGGAATTTATGGAAGAGGCTGAGTCTCTCCGTCAGGAACTGATTGAGAAGGCCGCAGAATTTGACGATACTCTCATGGAGACTTTCTTCGACAAGGGTGTCCTCACTGAGGATGAAATCCGCAAAGGTCTCGGTATCGGCTGCCGTCAGGGTGAGGTGATGCCTGTATTCTGCCTTTCTGCAAAGAAGGACATAGGCGTCAAGAGGCTTATGGAATTTACCATCAAGGTTGCCGCTTCTCCGGCAGAGCACAAGGGAGTTACTACAGACGGTAGGGAATTGGAGTGCAAACAGGATGCTCCGACTGCACTGTTCATTTACAAGACAGCTGTTGAGCAGCACCTCGGAGAGGTTGCCTATTTCAAAGTCATGTGCGGCGAACTTTCTGAGGGACAGGACCTTGAGAATCCTGCAACGGGAGACAAAGAGCGTATTACGACCATTTATGCAGTGGCCGGGAAGAAGAAGGAGCGCGTGACCGAGCTTATGGCCGGTGACATCGGATGTACGGTGAAACTCCGTGCGGCCAAGACCAATGTGACCCTCTGCCAGCCTGGCACGGAGATAGAATTCGAGCATATTGCCTTCCCTAAGCCTAAATTCCGTACAGCCATCAAGGCAAAGGAGCAGAAGGACGAGGAGAAGATGAATGAGGCGCTTGCAAAGATGTCGGCAGAAGATCCGACCATCATCATTGAATATGCCAAAGAAATGAAGCAGACCATCCTCAAAGGTCAGGGCGAGCAGCATATCAACACAGTGAAATGGAGACTGTCGACAGAGAACAAGATTGAAATCGACATGTTCGCACCGCGTATTTCATATCGTGAGACCATCACAAAGGTGGCCGCTGCAGATTATCGTCATAAGAAACAGTCCGGCGGTGCCGGTCAGTTCGGAGAGGTGCACCTTCTCATTTGTCCTTACGTTGAGGGACAGGATCCGGGCAACAGATTCAAAGTTGACGGCAGGGAGCTGGTCCTCAATATCAAATCAAAGGATACCTATGACCTTCCTTGGGGCGGTAAGCTGGAATTCAACAACTGTATCGTAGGCGGTGCCATCGATGCCCGTTTTATGCCGGCCATCCTCAAAGGTATCAACGAAAAAATGAGCGAAGGTCCGCTAACCGGTTCATTTGCCCGTGACATCAGAGTATATGTCTACGACGGTAAGATGCACCCGGTTGATTCAAATGAAATTTCTTTCGTACTCGCAGCGCGTAATGCTTTCAAAGAGGCGTTCCGCAATGCCGGACCGAAGATTATGGAGCCTATCTATAATGTTGAGGTACTTACTCCGACCGAGTATATGGGTTCATGTATGTCAGACCTCCAGAACCGTCGTGCCATCATCGAGGGCATGGGTTCGGACAAAGGTTTCGATGTCATCAAAGCCCGTGTTCCGCTCGCAGAACTCTACAAGTACTCGACCACTTTGAGCTCACTTACTTCCGGCAGCGCTACATTCTCAATGGAATTTGCTGACTATCAGCCTGTTCCTGGAGATGTTCAGGAAAAACTCCTTAAAGCTTACATGGAAAGCGAGAAAGAGGAATAGTTACTTGTAAATAAAAGGTTATTTTAGGGACCCGCCTGTGAAGGAGAGTCCCTTTTTTATTATCTTTGCATGATTTAAATTAAAACGGAAAAAATATGATAGCAACTCTGATAATATTGCTTGTGGCTGCGGCTCTGTTCGTCAGCGGCAAGGTGCGTTCGGATCTGGTCGCCCTCTGCGCTCTTTTAGCTTTGCTTCTTTGTCAGATTCTGACGCCTGAGGAGGCCCTTTCCGGCTTTTCAAATTCCGTGGTGATAATGATGGTCGGCCTTTTCATCGTGGGCGGTGCGATACTGCAGACGGGACTTGCCAAGATGATAAGTAGCAGGATAATGGGTTTTGCAGGCCAGAGCGAAATCAAACTTTTCCTGCTTGTAATGCTCGTGACCGGTGCCATCGGTGCATTCGTCAGCAACACCGGTACTGTTGCACTTATGCTGCCTATAGTCGTCAGTATGGCTGCGGCTGCGGGCACTTCATCGCGCAGGCTGCTGATGCCGCTTGCATTCGCCAGCAGTATGGGTGGTATGATGACCCTTATCGGTACACCTCCCAACTTAGTGATACAGAATACTTTGACTGAAGCAGGCTATGAGCCTTTGTCATTCTTTTCTTTCCTTCCGGTAGGTATAGTGACTTTGACTGTCGGTATTTTGGTTCTTCTGCCTCTGACCAAATGGTTCCTTTCTCCGAAGGCTAAGGAAAAGGAGAAAAAGAAGGACGGGAAGTCGCTGAAGGACCTGGTGAAGGAATACGGCATCAGCGAAAATCTTTTCCGCGTGCATATCAATGATGATAATTCGACTGCCATAGGCAAGACTGTGGTGGATCTGGATATACGTAGAAACTACGGTATCAATGTGTTGGAAGTCAGACGCAAGACAGGGCACAACCGTTTCGTGCGCACTGTCAATCAGCAGCTTGTCTCTCCTGATCTTGTCCTGCAGAACGGAGATGTGCTCTATCTGTCCGGAGATGCTGATGCAGTGGGCCGTTTCGCTACAGACTATTCGTTGCGACTGCTTGACAATCAGACGGATGAAATCGTTCACGGAGCCAAGGCTTCGCTGGATTTCTATGACATAGGCGTGGCTGAAATCCTGATTATGCCTTCTTCGTCAATGATCAACAGAACAGTGTCCGAGGCTGGTTTCAGAGCGAAATTCGGTGTCAACGTCTTGGGTATCAGACGCAAACAGGATTACCTCCTGCATGATTTGGGCGAAGTGAAAATTCATAGTTCTGATGTGATTCTCGTACAGGGACACTGGGACGAAATCGCGCGTCTGAGGAAGGAATCCAACAACTGTGTGGTGCTTGGTGAGCCATTGAAGGAGGCTGCGAAGGTCACTCTTGACTACAAGGCTCCGGTGGCTGCTGCCATTATGGTGGGCATGATTGTGCTGATGGTTGTTGACAGTATACCCGTGGCTCCTGTGACGGCGGTGCTCCTGGCGGCTGTGCTGATGATAATTACCGGATGTATCCGTAGTGTCGAGGCGGCCTATAAGACTATAAATTGGGAAACTATCGTGCTTTTTGCCGCTATGCTTCCTATGTCGCTTGCCCTTGAGAAGACAGGCGTCTCGGATATACTTGCCGGTGCGATTGTGACGGGGCTTGGCGGAAGCGGACCGCGTGTGCTGCTTGCGGGCGTCTATTTTACGACTTCGCTTATGACCATCTTCATCAGCAATACCGTGACGGCCGTGCTTATGGCGCCTATCGCTTTGCAGTGTGCCCTGCAGGTCGGTGTGAGTCCTGTGCCTTACCTCTTTGCAGTGACTGTGGCTGCGAGCATGTGCTTCGCATCGCCGTTCTCGACTCCGCCGAATGCCTTGGTGATGAACGCCGGACAATATTCTTTTATGGATTTCATCAAGGTCGGCCTGCCTCTCCAGATTATCATGGGTGTTGTGATGGTGTTTGTGCTTCCGTTGTTCTTTCCGTTTTAGGACTATTTTGTAGAGCCTCGGATGAACATCTCCGCAGGCAGGACAATCTTTTCAGGCGGTGTGCCGCTGTCTCCGATTTTTGCGAGCAGCAGGCGCACCGCTTCTTGTGCCATAGTGTGCATAGGACGTTCCACCGTGGTGATTGCCGGAGAGACGAGCGCCGCCATACGCGTTCCTGACATACAGGCGATGGAGATGGTTTGCGGTATAGCTATGCCGCGGCTTTCCAGTACTTTCTTCGCGCCAACTGCCTGCAGGTCCGTGAAGCAGAAAAGGGCGTCGCACATTTCATTACCGGGACGGTCTTCAAGGAATTTCTCCATTGCCTTCGCTCCGTCATCTTCATTGGTGCCAGTGATTAAAACCAACGACGGGTCGTATGGAATATGATGTTTGCTGAGAGTGTCATTGTACGCCCTCATTCTGTCCGCAGTCGTGCTGATGTAGTCCGGTGCACTCATGAACAGGATTCTTTTCCGTCCGTCGTATATAAGGTGCTCCATCAGGAAAAATGCAGATTTGTAGTCATCGCTTTTTACCCATGAGCAGTCAAGTCCAGGGATTATCCTGTCGAAAAAGACTATCGGAATGCCGTTTTTCAGGAAAGACTCGTAGAAATCGTAGTTCGCCTTGTTGTGGCAGGTGCTGATAAGCAGCCCGTCCACACGGTATTTGTCGAAAAGTTCGACGTTGGACCTTTCGTTCAGGAAATCCTCGTCCGAAATCGCGAGCAGCAGACGGTAGCCTTTCAACTGCAGCAGGTGCTGCACGATGGCCGTGAATTTCATATAGTATGAAGTTTCCGCCTCAGGCAGTATGATGCCTATCGTCTTTGTGCTGCGGTGGCGCAGGTTCACTGCCATTTCGTTTTTCCTGTAGCCCATTCTCTCCGCGGTCTCAAGCACTTTTCTGATTGTGTCATGGCTTACGTTCTGTGAATCGCCCGACAGGGCGCGGGACACTGTCGATTTTGAAATCCCTAATTCTTTCGCTATATCTTTTATGGTGATGTGTCTCATTTGCAATGGGGCTATTGTAAAAAAACGGAAAATCCGCTATCTGTTTCTGTCTGCCGGGAGTCTGCCTGAAATTTATAATGACAAAAAATCAGGCGGCTTATAAACTTCCCAACAACTTTTAAAGTTAGTCATTTATGGCCTATTACAGAAAAAAAAGTGCACAATTTGACGCAAGGGAACGGTTGCGTAAAGTGGGAACGGTTGCGGGAACGATTGCCGAAAAAATAATCGGATTCATTTGTCCTAAGTAGCCCGCAACCGCTTAAATTAGATGTCTGAAAAAATGTCTGAATAAGGTTAAATATTAATAACACTATGAACATCAAGCGTTTAAATGATTTTGGTACAAACGGGTACCAGACTCCCTCAATCACGGTGCTGAGTCTCGTGCTTGAGCAGCCTGTCATGACCGTGTCAGGCGATGCGGATTTTACAGGAAACGGTCCGGAAGATTATGATATTGACAAGGATGTATTCAACTGGTAAGGAGAAATGATTATGAAGAAATTATTTGCTGTTTTGACACTCGGGCTTGCTATGCTGCCTATGTCATGTGTAAAGGAAGAAGCAAAGGGACCGGAGCCGGAAAAACCTGTGACCGGCATTACGTTCAAGGCTGTGATGGAGGATACTGCAAGCAGGGCAACTCTCGACGAGGCTACAGGAAAGGTGGCATGGGCTGTCGGTGATGCCGTGAAATTTGTCTGGGAGACCGATGGAATGGACGGCGTGGGCTATGCGGAGTCTGCGTCTCTGACCGCTGTCAACGAAGACGGCTCGGCTGATTTTACGGCTGCTGTGCCCGAGGCATTCCGCATGACGGAGGAGGAATACATAAATGCAGGAGGAAAGTCTCTTCACCTGTATGCAGCCTATCCTGCCGGCATTGACATTGATTACTCGAATGCTTCTGATTTTGTCATCACAGTCCCTGCTGAGCAGGACGGTACTTTCGCAAGTGCAAGTGTGGCTCTTGCAAAATGGAACAAGACAAAACCTGATGCTCCGCTTGCGTTCCGGAATCTGTGTGGACTTCTGCAGGTTGAAATAGCTGACGCAAGTGCGCGCAAATTAGTTATCACGAGCTCAACGGATATTGCCGGAAAGGCTTCAATCACTTTCCCTGCAACAGGAGGACCGGCGGTAAAGGCGATGAAAGAGGGTTTCAAGAGCATTACTGTCAAGCTGAACGGTGAAGGGACTTACTATGTGGCGGTGTATCCGGGAAATATCGAAGATGTGTATGTTGAGGTGTTTGATGCCGACGGCAAACTTATAGGGGACAGAGTTGCTGATAATGCCATCCCTGTAGCACGTAAGCAGGTGAGAAAATTAGGTACTATAGGAACAGGTTTCGCGGACAGGTTCTATGTCAAGGAAGGCGGCTCCGGTGACAAGTCCGGTTCAAACTGGGACAATGCGGCGGATATTTCAGGGCTCAAAACACAGCTTGCCAAAGCGGAGACGAAAAAGGTATATATTGCCGCAGGTACATATTCGACCAAGGAGGCAGGCGAACTCAGCATCAAAGGCGGAAATTATTCCATTTATGGCGGCTATTCTGCCGATGCTACGGGGTATGCAATCAACAACAGGGATATGAACGCAAATCCTGTGATTTTCGACGGTGGACATACTGAAAGTGAAAACGGTGTGCGGATAATGGTGATTAACCCGGGTACTGTGCTCGTTGAAGGGGTGACTTTCCGGAATGCTTATTCAACGAACACAAGCGGAAGTGCAATTGTGGCCGCCGGCGGAGCAAAGACGACATTCAGACATTGTACTGTCAGCAATAATACTTTCAAGGCGGCAAGTGCTGCTTCTGCTTCCGGAGTGATACGTATTTCGGGAACATCAGACAATACTTTCGAGGACTGTACTTTCGAGGGCAACAGCACCAATGCCCAGGGCGGTGTCATCTACCAGTATGCCAATGCAAAGCTTAATCTGAAGGATTGTGCTTTCTATTCCAACACGGCAGGACATTATGGCGGTGTCATCTACACTATAGGCGAAGCAGTCATTGACGGCTGTACTTTCGGTACACAGGAAAAGGGAAACAGTACGACTTCGCGCGGAGGTGTGATAACCATGAGTTCAGGCAGTAAACTGACAATCAAGGACAGCAGGTTCGCCTATAATTCCGGCGCAATCGGCGGTGCCGTATATGTCGATAAAATTACAAACGATGCGGCATTGACTGTCACAAACTCGCTCTTTTCGAATAATACAGCGGCCAATGCAAGTAACGGCGGCGGTGCAGTGGGTATTTCAGGGGATTCCAAGGAGTATACAGGAATGCTCGAATTCAGGAATGTGCTTTTTGACGCTAACAGGACTCCTTCATGTGGCGGTGCAGTGTGGGCAAACGGTGCTAATGTCTCGTTTACCGACTGCTCGTTCACATCACAAATGCCGTTACGGCAGCCGCGGCGTCAGAGAATGGCCTTGGCGGTGGTGCGGTGTACAGCGCTTCGGGTGCTGCGACCAAGATTTTCTTTGACCGCTGTTTCTTTGCAAACAATTTTGTAAACAGAAAAGCCGGTGCAGACGGAGCTTTGGTCCCGGACAATGCAACGAAAAAGTGGGGACACCATCTTGACATCAATTCGGATACCGCTCTGCTCGGCATGAACAACTGCGTGATACGTGCACCGTGGGGTGTGACAATGACCGGCGACACTTCATTCAAGGGCATTGGTTCCCTTGTCACTACCAAGGCATACACTGCTATTATAAACACGACGCTTTACTCGCAGACCGGCAATCCGATGATTACCCAGGGCTCTAAAGATGCAGCGGGCTGTTCGTTCGTCAATGTCATAGTCGTAAATGCCGCAAGCACACCGAATGTATTTTACAACCATGACGCTACGAGATACCAGAATCTGTATTATACGCTTTATACCCAGGTCAAGAGCGGAACTCAGAACTTTACGGAGACGGAGTCCCTTAGCGGCGTGACTTTCGGCAACCTCGGATGGGCAAAGGCGTCCAACGGCACTTCGATGGATGTCAACGACGTCAGAGGGCATATCTACTACTATGACTGGAGCGGAAGCATTGAGGGCAAGACTTTTGTCAAACCTACGTTGGAGCAGGTGAAGAGCGCAGTTTCCGGCACTGTCAATGTCGGTCAGGCTTTCCTTGAATGGCTCGGTGATGCAAATCTTAAAGTGGATATACGCGGTAATCAGCGTGATGTTTCTGCCATCTGGCCCGGCTCATATCAGGGCAGTGTAAGCGGAAATATCGAAAACCTCAATCTGAAATAATGGGACAGAAATTCACTTTGTCTGTCCTTGCCGTACTGGCAGCGGTCTCCTGTGTGGAAGTTTCTCCACAGGAGACGGCCCCCGACAATGCAACGGGAGAACGTGCCGAACTGTATGCCGTACTTGCCCCTGACACAAAGTCCATGCTCGATGAAAAAGGAATTGTATCATGGGAAATGTCGGACAAAATCGCTGTCCATACTTCGAAAGGGGCGGTCAGGACTTTTGAAATGTCCGCCCTTGAAGCGAATGTCGCAACATTCTCCGCTGTCCTTGATGCAGGGGAGACTCCTCAGGATATAGCCGTGTTCCCTGCAGCGGATTTCCGTTCCATGGAGAACGGGACCGCGACCGTACGCTATCCGTACACCTGTAATTATCGTGAAAATGAAATGCCGGCTCCCATGGCTTCTACAGTCGATGCCGGCGGCAGACTGTATTTCAGACATCTCGGAGGCATAATCAGGGTGGTATGCCCGGATGTACCTGCCGGAGCCGTGGCTTTCAATCTTGCGGCAAGGGACAACGTGAACTCGAAGGACTTGAAGATTGTGGGTGATTTTACACTGACGCCGGGTGAGAAGATGACTGTATTCACGGAGCAGAGCAGCGGCTATAACACTGCAATAGTGAAGTTTGCGGCTTCGTCTTCCGTCACGGAAAAGACTTTCAATATACCTGTCCCGGCCGGTAATTATCCGAGCATTTATGCGTGGTTTTCAGATGCTGACGGCAACAGGCTCAGGGAGTGGCAGGTGCTGGCCGATGTGACAGTCGGACGCGGCGATATGTTCGTACGTACCATGCCTGAGAACATCATGAGGGTGATGAGCTACAACATACGTTTTTCCCATTCCGAAAGCGACTATAAGGAAGCGGAGGACCCGAGAAAGTGGGCTGCAAGAAAAAATGTTGTGCCCGGCAGCCTTGCGGGTAAAAATTTTGATGTGATGGGCTCGCAGGAGAACACCACGGGACAGATTGCCGATATATTGGGCGCTGCTTCCATGGCTTCATACTCGGCGGCAGGAAGGTCCAACCACAATAAGGCTTTGACTGAAACCGGCTATGATTCGTCGTACGAGACTTCGGCGATATACTACAGGAAGACGTCCGTCACCATGCTTGAGAACGGGACTTTCTGGTATGCGGAGGACAATGATGCCGTGTATTGGGGCGACTGGTCGAATGGCTATAATATGCGCTGCTGCAACTGGGCGAAACTTGAATACGCGGGCAGGGCGTTCTATATTTTCAATGTGCACCTCCAGGTCAATACTACGGAAGATGTGAAATACAGGGAAATGCGTCTGAAGCAGCTCAGAAAGGTACTCGGCAAGATAAAGAAAGTGTCGGACGACTATCCTGTCATACTCACAGGTGATTTCAACTGCACTCCGGGCAAGGAGGGCGATGCATTCCGGTGGCTTGTTGAGGAGGGGACGATGAAAGAGGCAAGGTCGCTTTCCCGCCAGCCTCACGGACCTTACGGTACTCTGCATTATTTTGAGGCTGACAATCCGGCTTCAAGCCGTGTGGACCACATTTTCATAAACGACAAATTCGATGTGCAGTCATACTGGACGGACAATTCCCAGCAGAAAAGCCTTGCATGGGAATCCGACCACAATCCTGTCATCGTGGACCTGACATTAAAAAAATAACAACATATATCGTGATTAAGATAAATTCTTCAAATTCTGTGATGCTCCTTGCGACCAAGTTCGCTGACAGGGGCGACTGGACAGTGGAGCAGCAGTTTGTGCTCCAGATGGGCTCAAGCTATCTTTTTGCCCACGGACTCGGAACTCCGCTCGCAAAGGACGCCGTTACCGCTTTTGAAATCGCCGAAGAGGGCGATTACAGGCTTTTGGCCAGAACCAAAAACTGGACGGCTCACTGGTCGGAAGGCAAGACTCCCGGCTTGTTTCAGATAAAGGTGGACGGTACGGCGGATTCTGCAGAGTTCGGAATAGGCTGCGGAGGTGCCACGCGTGCCGGGCGTGCGGCATGGTACTGGCAGCAGGGCGGTACGTATCATCTTGCGGAGGGAACGCATGAAATCGCGCTCCATGACCTCACCGGCTTTGACGGACGCTGCGATGCGATAATTCTGACCAAGGCGGACGAAATGCCTGGCAACAGTATCGAGGAATATCGTGCAGTGAGAAAGGAACTGCTCGGCGAGGAGAAGCCTGCTGAGAAAGGACATTATGATTTTGTCGTTGTAGGCGGCGGCATTTCGGGAATGTGCGCAGCACTGGCGGCTTCGCGTCTCGGGTGCAGGGTCGCCCTGATACAGGACCGCTATGTGCTCGGCGGAAACAATTCTTCCGAGGTGCGTGTCGGACTCGGCGGGCAGATCAATGTAGCGCCCTATCCGTCCCTCGGCTATCTGCTGAACGAGATAGGGCCTGACAGGATAGGAAATGCGCGCGGTGCGCATCACTATCAGGATGACAAGAAGATGAAAGTGATACTTGCGGAAAAGAACATCACCCTTTTCATGGGTTACACAGTGGCGGAAGTGGAAAAGTCCGGTTCCAAAATCACTGCGGTGACAGCCGTGGAGGCTACGGACCAGAGCAGAATCCGTATCAGCGGGGATTTGTTTTCGGATTGCACCGGGGACGCCCACCTCGCCGCAATGGCCGGTGCCGAGTGCCGTATGGGACGTGAACCACGCAGCGAGTTCGGGGAGAGGCTTGCTCCGGAGAAGGCTGACGGATACACTATGGGCGTGTCCGTTGAATGGTACTGCGAGGACTGGAACACTCCGTGCACTTTCCCGGACACTCTCGACTGGGGACTCGAACTGGACGAATACACCGTCGAGCCTGTGCACAGGGCGAACTGGTACTGGGAAGTCGGGATGCTCGACGACCAGATTGCGGATGCCGAGAAAATCCGTGACTACGGTATGTATGTGGCCTACAGCACTTTCTCTTATTGCAAGAACCGCTATTCAAAGAAAGAGGACTGGGAGTGCACCCATCTTACATGGGTGAGCCACGTCAGCGGAAAGCGTGAGAGCCGCCGTGTTGTCGGTGACCTGATTCTCCGCGAGCAGGATCTGACCCGTCCTGTCCTTTACGACGACGGGACCTGCTGCGCAACATGGCGTATAGACCAGCATTATCCCGATCCACGCAATGCCGGCAAATATCCCGGTGCCGAGTGGATGTCAATCGGCGTGCTGACTCCCATTGATTTCTATCCTATACCATACAGGTGTTTCTATTCCAAGGACATTGAAAATATGTTCATGGCGGGCAGGAATATATCCGTGACACATATCGCTCTCGGTTCTACAAGGGTGATGCGTACCTGCGGACTGATAGGCGAAGTGGTCGGCATGGCTGCTTCGATCTGCGCAAAACGCAAGGTCTGCCCGCGTGACATATACACCACTTATTTCGAAGACCTGAAAGCACTTATGCGCAAGGGTACTGGTCGTACGGATGTGCCGTACACCCAGTTCTACCACCAGGTAGACCGCACGGGCCATCAGGCGGAAGACAGGTAGCCATTTACTTACAACTTAACTGATTTATTATGA
Organism: Candidatus Cryptobacteroides sp.; assembly: GCA_051870215.1. Classification (GTDB taxonomy): domain Bacteria; phylum Bacteroidota; class Bacteroidia; order Bacteroidales; family UBA932; genus Cryptobacteroides. Next base: position 71,746 of record JBJEBQ010000041.1, read on the forward strand.
ATTTGAAAAGTCGCAGCGGCATTATAATGATTCTGTCTATGGCACTGTTGCTGACGGGTCTGTTCCAGACGGACCTGCCTGCGCAGACCGCAGGCGGGACACGGACGGTGGCGGGAACCGTCGTCGATGAAAACGGTATGCCTCTTATCGGGGCGGGCGTTGTTTCGGAAGACGGCAGAAAAGGCTCGGTCACTGATCTTGACGGCCGTTTTTCGCTGTCATTGTCCGACAACGACAGGATAATCATCGTGTCGTATCTTGGATATGTGACCCAGAGTATTGTCATCGACGGACGCAACAGGATTGACGTGAACCTCAAACCGGATGATACCAATGTCCTGAATGAGGTCGTAGTCATCGGTTACGGCAGTTCGAAGAAGGCGGACCTGACAGGCGCGGTTGCCTCCGTTAAAATGTCTGATATTGAGGATACTCCGATGGTCAGTATCGACCATGCGCTCCAGGGCAGGATGGCCGGAGTCGATGTGATGTCCACAACAGGCGAGCCGGGTGCCGGCTCTTCAATCCGTGTCCGCGGAACAAGGTCAATCGAGGCGTCCAACGAACCTCTGATTGTAGTGGACGGGGTCATGGATGCAGTGCAGGATCTCAACGAACTGAATCCGGCCGACATAGAGTCTGTCAATGTGCTCAAAGACGCATCTTCTACGGCAATCTACGGGTCGCGCGGAGCCAACGGCGTGGTCATGATAACTACAAAAAAAGGCTTTACCGCAAGACCGTCCGTAAATGCCAAAGTGACTTTCGGCGTGTCGCAGCTGTCAAAGCATCTCGACCTGATGAATACTCAGGAACTGGTGCGCTACAGGAATGACAAAATCTATTTCGACAATCTTGAGGCGGGAAACGGTCCGACGAATGTGCCGGCGTACGATATGAACGCCTACAGGAACAACACGGACTGGATTGATGAAATCACGCGTACTGCATTTTCGGAGACTGCCAACGTGTCGCTTTCCGGGAAGACGAAGAATACGTCATATTTCACATCCATCGGAGTGAACAACACCGACGGCATCGTTGACGGTAGCGGATTTATGCGTCTCAGCGCCAGGTTCAACATCAGCCACGATTTTTCAAAATGGCTTACCCTCGGACTCCAGGCAAACTACACCTACTCCAAAGAAAATCCGAACAAGGCGAATATCGGCGGTACCAATTTCTATACGGGAGCCGTGTATCTCGCCCCTTATCTCGGAGCCTATTCCGACACCAATCCGCTTTACGAGGGAGGTTCGTACATCAACACTCCGCGTGTCGCCATTGACCTGATAGATTATTACAAGACAAGGAAGGTGGCGAACTATTCGGGCATCATCACAGTCAAGCCTGTCAAGGGACTTGTGATAAAAAGCCAGAACACCTACACTCCGCACAACGCCCATGTGTTCCGGTTCGAGCCTAATTCTCTGCCGGCGCGGTATGACGGGCAGGGAGGCAAGGCATACAGAAAGGAATATGATTCGGTAAAGCTGCTTTCGGAGAATACCATTACATACACGGGCAAGTTCCGCGGAGGCCACAGTCTGGAGGTACTTGCCGGCTATTCTGCAAGCCTGCAGCACAACGACAATGTGGAGATTACCGCGGACGGCATTATAGACGACAATCTGAAATGGTACAACCTCAATGCCGTCGGCAGCAAGGAGAATTACACCATTACAACGCTCACTGACAGAATCGTGAGACATTCCATTTTTGCAAGGGCGAACTACAATTACAACAGCAGGTACTATCTGACTCTTACAGCCCGCTACGACGGTTCTTCCAATTTTGCGGCAAACAGGAAATGGGGATTTTTCCCGTCAGGGGCGTTCAAGTGGAACATAAGCAACGAGAAATTCCTGAAAAAAGTAAGGTGGATAGACAATCTTGCCCTGCGTCTGAGTTACGGCCAGTCGGGTAACGACGGCATTGCCGCCTACCGCTCTCTCGGGGTATACAATTCGTCCACTTCTGGTGCGATTTTCGAAGGTTCGCAGAGTGCCGGTTTCTACCCTGCACGTGTCGCCAATCCTGATCTTACGTGGGAGACCACGTCTTCATACAACATCGGACTCGACTTTTCCGTGTTGAAAAACAGGCTCGGCATGACTGTAGACGCATATTGGTCCGATACGAAAGACCTTCTCCTGACTCTGCAGACAATAGAATCCACGGGCTACCAGAGCAGATACACCAATCTCGGCAGGACTTCCAACAGGGGTGTCGAGTTCAGCATCAACAGCGTGAATTTCCAGAAAAGACATTTCGGCTGGACTACAGAGTTCTCGATTTCGTACAACGACCAGAAAGTCGTGGATATCGGGCAGGAACGCTATGTCTCCGTACTTGATTCCCAGGGACACATGATGTACGGATACAAGGAGGGCTACCCTCTGAATTCACTATGGGGCTACAGCTATGAAGGCGTGTTCAAGACAGAGCAGGAACTGATTGACAATCAGACGAGCCGGGAGTATGTCAGCACTGTCATGTATTCCGGAAAGAACAAGGATACCATGCTTGGCAGACCCAAATACCGGGATGTCGACAATGACGGTATGCTCACCGAAAAGGATCTTGTTTGGCTCGGCTCTTCGGACCCTTTGCTGTTCGGCGGATTTCAGAACACTTTCGACATCTACGGATTCAGGCTCGGCATTTATTTTTCTTATTCCATAGGAGGAAAAATCTATAATTACAGCGAACTTGCAATGGCAGGGGCATACAGCACCAACCAGTACCGCTATATGCTGGACAGCTGGCATCCCGTCAGAAATCCGGACTCGGACCTTCCACGTGCAGGAAGCGTTGAAAGGCACGTTCCGAGTTCGCTGCAGGTGCATGACGCCTCTTATCTCAGGCTCAAGACCCTGTCGCTATCATACAAGTTTGACCTGAGCAGGAACAAAAAGGCGAAATTGAAGGACATTACCCTCGGGCTTACGGGCGAAAACCTGTTCCTGTGGTCAGGATACAACGGTTTCGATCCGGACGTTTCCACCAACACGGACACTTCGCTGCCGCTCCGCAGGGTGGATATGGGCGCATACCCGAGAGCGAGGACATTTGTGTTTACACTTCAGATAAGATATTGAGAGTATGAAAAGGATATATTACATTTTTGCGTCGCTTCTGTGTCTGTGGTCATGCTCTTTGACGGAGATTCCGTATTCGAATGTGACCAGGGACAATTTCTACAGGACTCCACAGCAGTGCAAGGCTGCGCTGAGAGCGTTGTACACACCTGTCCATTATATCTACTGCGAGGGCTTTCTCTACGCTACTGAGGCGTGCACGGACATCTGGGGCACATGGGGCAACAACGACAACGCCCGTCTGCTTATCACTCCGGCAAATCCTGGCGTGGGTACGACTGTCTGGCGTTATGCCTATATCGGTATCATGCGTGCTAACGAGTGTATTGACTGCATCTCCGCTTCGGACATCGCGGAGGATGAAAAGATGCCGTTCATTGCGGAGGCGAGGACGATGAGGGCTTTGTATTATTATATACTGACGTGTTTTTTCGGGGATGTCCCGTATTATGACTATGCTGTCTCGGACCTTGACACTATGGAGCAAATCAGGGCTTTGGGCAGGACGGACGCCACTCATATCAGGGAGGAACTGTACAGGGACCTCAAGGAAAACGCCCTTCCCTATTTTACGGAGGGGAACGGACTTAGGGCGCGTACATCGGATATAAGGGACGGTCATGCCGGTTTTGCACTTGCGGCCATGCTGATGGCGAAGATGGCAATGTGGAATCATGCCTGGGATGACGCCCTGTATGCCCTCAACGAGATAGAGGCTGTCTACGGGGACATCGCGGCCTATCCTTTGGAGGAAATCCAGTGGCGGTACAAGGACACGGCTGAAGGCATTTTTGAAATACGGCATGACTGGTCGGAGAACGGCGTCAAGTTCTATGGCTCTGTCGCCAATGTGCTCGGGCCGTGGTTCGAGAACGGTTCGTATAACGGTGTAACCCTGCCGGATATGGCTGTGACCACAACTTCAAGGCGGGTGCTCGAGTCCTCGAAACACTATGCCCTGTATCGTTCCAACGGCAGGAAAGCTGAAGAGAACGCGGCGAATGCAAAGGCGGTTTTCCCGACTCTGCCGCTGAAATTTTCGGAGCAGATCTACAACAACACGCGTTATTACACCGACCTTGACATCGATGCCATTGCGACAGGAGTGACTGAGACAGGCAGGAGTGTGGACTATAGGGTTGTGTACAAGCTCGGTCTTGGCAATCTTGCGAATGGGGACACTTTCAAGTGGACAAGGACTGAAAACAGGGGCTTCGGAGGTCCGCAGTTCTGGTGCCCGGGCATGACAAAGACATACGATTCCAACAACTACCGCATTTTCCGTTATGCGGATGCCGTGCTCATGAAAGCCGAGTGCCTTTACCGCAACGGACTTTATGACCAGGCTGTGGCGTATGTGAACAAGGTGAGACGCAGGGCATACACCAATCCTGCGACCGGAGCTGCCGGTGTGGGCTGGAATTATGAGTTTACGGATGCTGACGCCCTGCTGCAGGAGATTATGGACGAGAGGGCGAGGGAGCTTGGAGGGGAGTTCCAGAGGAAATTCGATATGGTGCGCTGGGGCAACTGGGTTGAGCTGACTTCGAAGTATTCGGAGATTTCCCATGTGAAGAACAACATCAGGCCGTATCATGTCTACTATCCGATTCCTGACACGGAATGTGCTCTGTCACAAGGTGCTTTGAATAATGACGCGTATAGTGAACAGGTCGGAGAGACCGAAGAATAAAGGATATGATGAAGACTATCAGATTTATATTTGCGGTTTTGCTGCCTTTTGCTTTGGCGGCGTGTCAGAAACCGTTTGAAAAGGAGTACGGTCTGGAAGTGGATTCCAATGAATATGTGGTGTCCGTTTCCGGAAAGGCTTTTCCTGTCTATGTGTATTGTTCGTCCGCATGGACTGCCGGGTTTGACAATCCTGTGGACTGGGCGGAAATAACCGAAGGAGAACATGGCACCGGGGTCGGAATGGTCAGGCTGCATGTCAAAGCCAATTACGGTGAGGCAAGGAGTGTTGTCTTGGTGTTGAAAAGCGGGGCTTATGAGCAGAATGTCATTGTCAGGCAGAATGCATTTACCGTGGATTATTATATGACTTTCGGAAACGGCAGTCTGCAGCTTGCAGCGGGCTCGTATATGGTGAGACAGCGTGTGACGACGAATATCCCGCCGGTGGTCATTGCGGCTTCGCGTGCAGTGACGGAGGCGAAATGGGTGTCGGGCATTACGCCTTACAAGGTGATTTCGGACAATCAGGTCGCAGGTACCAACAGGAAAGTCGAGTTTGAATTTTCGTTTGTGGTGCTGGACAACTGGGCGGGAATGGTCAGGACTGCGGTCTTTGACCTCGGCATACCTGCCGAATATACGGAGGGAATGGAAAGGGTGAAGACCCTGAGTGTGGAACAGGGGGCTGAGACTGCCTCGGTTGCGGCTGTACAGCCTGATGCCTATACTTCTGCCTCACAGGAATGTTCGGTTCCTCTTGTCTCCAATATCGTTCCGGTCTACAGGGACATGATTGTGCTGTCCGATGCGGATTTTGTGTCCGGGGCAAGGGTGGAGTCTGATGGACAGCAGCTGTGCCTTGTCTTTTCGCTTTCGGAAAACAGCAGCGGCGCCGCAAGGTCCGGGAAGCTTGTGATTTCATATACCGACCTTAACGGAACCGTTACGGAAGCCGCCATCGATATACACCAGAACTGATTATGATGAAAAGACTGTTGCTTTCCGCATTTCTTGTGTTCGGGGCAGTGCAGCTTCAGGCTCAGGCACTGTCTGTTCTCAGGGATGTCTGCCCATGTGGCGCGTCTGCCGCTGTCAACGGCTCTCTTGTTGTAGAGGGAGTTGTCGTCAGCGACTGGCGCAGCGAAAATATGGAGTTGAACAGAAGCCTGACTTCAGTCAGAATGGATTTGAGGGACAATCTCAGGACTGCGTATGTCCAGGCCTGGGACGGGAGCATGGGTGTCCGTCTTGTCTTTGACGAGCCGTCGGAAAACCGTCTTGAACGCTATGACAATGTGGTGATGGACCTGCAGGGCTGCATTATAGAGAGGACAAAGACACCCGATGCCGTCACTGTCAGGGGTGTGAGGGCGAGGAATTTCCGCAAGGTGCGGCACGGACAGGCTTCCGATGCAGTTTTGAAGGAACGGACTGTGGCTGAACTGACTGACGAGGATTTGTACACTTTTGTGACGCTGAAGGATATGGATGTCATTTTCAAGGACGGGTCATGGACGAATGTGTACGAGCCTTTTGTACCGTATTCGCCTGCGCTCCATTCAAAAGTTGATTATACGCTTGCAGGAAGAATGGACGGCTGGGCTACTTTGCTGAGGGATGCGGAAGGGAACGGCATCTATATGCTGGTCAATATGCTGTGCCCTTGGAGACGTGACGGCAGGGGAGTCCCGTCGGGAACGGGCGACGTGTCCGGCATCGTGGTGCATACGCAGCTGCCGCGCTACGGCGGAAATATGGGACGCTATTGCCTCAGGCCTCTTGACAGGGAGGATATACGGATTTCAGGAGGCCGAAGCCAGTGGAAGACCTACGTCGGATGGATCAAGCCGGAGGGCTCGGGCGCGACTTTGGATTTCGAGATATACGGGACGGTCGGCAATCTGTTCAATGAAGGGAAGACGGGAGACAGAATCTACAACGATACGGGTTCGGCGACTGCGTTTTTCTGGACCGACACCCCTTCCGCTGTCCATGTGTATTCCGGTTTCAATGCCCTTGACGTCCGCAACAAGGGAATAAGGGGAAGCTCTGCAATTCTTTTCAAAGGCAGGACGGTGGACTGGTTCGAGTGGGACGAGGCAGGAAAAGTGACGGGTTCCAGGGCTTTCTATGTGTCATTCAGCACGAAGAAGCTGAAGGCTGAAAAGATACAGTTCAATTTCGAATGGTCCGTTGGCACGCAGGACGGCAACAAATGCTGGTATTTCCCTGTTGACTGGCAGGTGCAGTGCTCCTGCGACGGCGGGCGGAACTGGACTGTCTTGCGCGAGAATGCGACCGGGGCGGCTGCTTTTGAACTCAGAAGTCTGCCTTGGGATGATAAAAAAATCGCCGGTTCGGGCCATGATTTCATAAAGAAGACCAATTTTGACAACGGACTTGGTCCGCAGCAGCGCTCGTTCAGCCTTCCGTCTGAGATGTGCGGGCAGAAGGAGGTGATTGTGCGGCTTTCGCCTGCTTCGGATGACATTGCCCGTATCAGGGTGGATTTCCATTCTCCTTCCAAAAGCGGAAAGGTGCAGAAAAAGGACACTGCCCGTGAGACATGGATAAGGTTTGAATCGGTACAGATAGATTACAGATGATTATGAGAAAGTTGTTTGCGGCTTTTGCCTTTGCCATATTGAGCGTGACTGCCTCCGCATGGGGCGGTTTCGAGCATGCCGTGATTGCGTATATCGCGCAGGAGCATCTTGCCCCGAATGCAGAAAGGAACATCAGACGTTATCTGGACCAGCCGATTTACGAGTATTCCGACTGGATGGATTTCCAGCCGGTGCAGTATTCGGAGGCGCTCGGGGAATTAACACGGCATTCGCATCTGTTCACCGTAAACCCGGATTACAGCTATGCCGCGGAACCTTTGTGCCGCAACGGCGAGTGCCACGGGGCGCAGACTCTCGAAATGCTGATTGAAGCCTTGAAGGACCATCGGAATATGAGCGATTCGGCTGTCGTCCTGTATCTGCGCTGTGTCATACATCTTTTCGGGGATTTCCACTGTCCGTGCCATATCATGCCGCACAACACTCCGGGAGGACTTGAGCCTGACGGCTCTTGGCGCAACCATTATATGTGGAAAAAGTGTACCTACAACGGCCAGAAATCGAGTTTCCATAGTCTGTGGGATTCCGCTTTGCTGAGGGAGAAAGCCGGATGGACGTTCGAGGACTGGAGGATTTTCCTTGATGTATGGACTCCGGAACAGATTGCCGGGGCAGTCAGCGGGGACTTCCGTGACTGGCTTGTGGACTGTGCAGTGCTGTCCGCGCCTTCGTATGACTGGTGGACTCCGGGTGGAGCCTACGATGAGAGTTTTTATTCCGGAAGAGTGGCTGAACTTGCGCATCTTCTTGTGCGGAAGGCCGCTTACCGTCTGTCGGAGCAATTGAATGATATATTTGACTATGAATAGAGTGCTGGCAGTTTTGTTTGCGTGCGTGGTCCCGTTGGGACTCCATGCCATGTCGTTTGAGGAACTGAGGGCGTTGGGCGCTGACAGGCCCGTCGCTTTGGAGGGGACAATAGACGGCATAGTCGTGAGTGACTTCCGCAGCGACAATATGGAATACAATCCGAATATAGACCATAATATTGTGGATTTGGGCGAAAATCTCCGTACTGCATATATAGAGAGCTTTGACGGCAGCTGCGGGGTGCGTCTGAAATTTTCAGGTATTTATGACAACAGGCTTGAAAAGGGGGATATTGTGCGCATTTCCCTTGACGGCTGCACTCTGCTGACCGAGAAAGAGCCTTTGCGCTTTACTGTTGAGGGACTGACTGCGGAAAAAGTAAGGATAGCCCGCAGGGGTGCCTCTTTGCCTGTGAAGAGAAAGCATATAGGCGAACTCACGGATAAGGATGTCTACACGTATGTTACGCTTGAGGGCGTGGAATTTCATCAGAAGACAGGAGGATACCTGAACATTTTTGAGAAAAGTGCGCAGACCACAAGCCTGAACGAACTTCTTTTCTGCGAGAATCCGCCATATCCGGCAGCCACCAATGCTTCCGACACTTGGGCGCGTCTGATGAAGGATGAGCGTGGTTCACAGATTTATATGATAGTCAATTCAATATGTACGTGGCGCAGAAACAATGGCGGTGTGCCTCAGGGTATAGGAAGCCTGTCGGGCGTTGTGGTGCATACCGAGCTGCCCCGTTACGGCTCGTCTTTGGGAAGGTATTCGATACGTCCCCTTGATCTATCGGGCTTTGATATGGAAAGGGAATACGGCAGTTCATATTCAGCTTTGGTGCAGTGGTGCTGGGACTATAACAGATATGCCGCAATGGAATTTGAGAAAGCCGGGGAACTGCGTTTTGTGAAGCCCGGTACTGTGAAGGACGACAGACTGGAGGCCGAAGCGGGGAACGGACTTCTATGGACGGATTCGGGGGCATGGATGAGCCTTGATGATGAGTTTGACGCACGTCATTCGTTTGACGGATGGAAGTCCGCCCGTATGACAGGTTCGCGGTCTTATGCGGCTCTGAGATTGGATTCGAAGTCGTCAGACTGGTATGAATTTGATGAAAAAGGCAGGGCGTGCGGCTTTCATTCTCTGTATGTGAGGACTTCCACCGTGAATGTGCCTGCAGGAAAACTTTATTTTGATTTTTCTTTTATAGCATCGCGCGAGCATTCAAAATATGCGGAGGCGTTTCCGGTGGAGTGGAAAGCGGCTTATTCTGTTGACGGCGGTGCTTTCACGGAGCTTCCGCAGACGTTCATCCTGCGTCCGCAGTGCTATACGAATGTACAGCATGGCAAAAGGGTGAATGTGCCTGTGCATTCGGAAACTGCAATGGGTTTTACGGAGTACAGCGTTCCGCTTCCTGAGGATGCCTGCGGAAAGGAGAGCCTTACGCTCAGGCTGTCTCCGTCTTCGGATGTGATTGCTTCCTTCCCTGACAGATGGGACGGGTCTTCCACTCAGGGACGGGCGTCTGCGGATAATTCGAAAGAGATAATAATACGTTTTGGAACAATAGCGATAAAATATTTAAAATAATTGATATGAAGCTGTCAAGGACAATATTTTTTACCGTGTTGGCGTCTGTCTGCCTTCTTTCATGCGGGCAGGAGAAGGCTTTGGACACTTTCAAAGGTGCGGATTTCACTTTTACCGGCATCGCAGAGGAGCTTGGTGGAGAACCCGTTGAGTGGAGCGCTTCTGCAAAAGTGAGTGTTTTGGACGGGGTGTCGAATGTGCTGTATCAGCCGCTTTCATCTGGTGTGCAGCCAAAGTTTGCAAGCAGGCAGGGGATAGACGACAATGCCATGTCCGTCTATGCGGTTTCGCCCTACAATGTGGAACATGAACTTGTGTACGGAGGAGTCAGGGCCTATCTCAATCCTGTGTATGATGTTTCGGATGGGGTTGACGGACTCAGGATAGCCTGTGCTTCGGAAATATCCCGGCAGGAGGAGCTGCATTTCATGGATGCCGTGTCGTATCTGCGCGTAAGCCTTGCGGAAGAAGAGGGTGTGGTTTCAGTAACTCTTTCAGGACTTGGCGGGGAGGTGCTTGCGGGTCTTGCGGATGTGGTTATGGATGAGGACGGAACTCCGCTTGTGGAGTCTGTGACAAGGATTTCCAAGACAGTGTCGCTTGTGTCCGATGGCAAGGCGCTTGGCGGCCCATACCTCATACCACTGTTCCCTGTTGTGATGGAGAGTGGCTGTGTCCTGGAGTTTGTCAATACCGACGGGCTGCGGGCAAAGGCTGAAAAGGCGGGCAGAACCGCTTTCGCACGTAACGGCGTGGTTGATTTCGGCGTGATACCGGATGGGCTTGTCTGGCAGAAGGCTCCGGCAGCCATGGTCTGCGGAGTGAGTGCGTATTCGCTTGCGTTTTCGTGGTCGGAGACTTCATGGAATGATGTTGCGGAGGATTTTGCGGGGAAATATACGCTCGGCCTGTATTCTGACCCGGAGTGTACGGCGGCGGTCGGGACGGCTGAGTGGGATATGGATGGTGCAGGAGTGCCTGGAGACCTGTCAAGGCTTGTATATACTTTTTCCGGGTTGAAACCTTCGACGGATTACTGGTTCAAAGTGACGGACAGGCTTACAAATGCCTCGTCGGAAGTGATTGCCGCCACAACCCTGGATGCGGGAGCGGTTTCATACGGACCTTCGGTGGAAGTAGGGACTGTGTTCTGGTCTGACGGCTACATCGTATGGAAGTCCCGTTTCGGAGAACCTGACGGATACAATGTCTATGTGGACGGGGTCAGGGTCAATGATACTGTGCTCTCCGCCGACACGGACAGGTATCATCTGACGGGACTTTCCGCAGGTACTGAGTACAGTGTCACGGTTGCAGCCGTAATGGGAGAATATGAGGAGGCGTCCATACCTGTCGCAGTATGTACGGGAGCCTTGACGGCAAATACAGCCAACATAAGCCCGAGGTCGCTGTCTGTTGCAATCGAGAACCGTGCAGGCGGTCCTGCCAATACGGTGTCTCCGGCGCTTTATGTCGAACTCTACAAAGCGGGAACTGACGAAGCTCTGTTTTCAAGTATAGTCGTGGACGGTCTTGCAACCATTGCCGGGCAGCCGTTTGTGACTTCTCTCGCATTGTCAAGCGCGAGAGACAGGCGTCCGACAAATATTACTTTCGGCAGGCTTGAGCCGTCGACGGAATACAGGTTCAGGGTGAAGTCCTTTGAAAAATATACATTCCGTAACCGTGTCTCGTCTGTTGCAGGCTCTGATGCGGAGGTAAGTTCTCCGAACGGTGAATCCGAATGGTCGGAATTTGTGACTTTCTCGACTCCTGCAGAGCATTCGGCAGAAGCCGGGGAGGTGCTTTTCCAGGGCTTTGACGGATGTACGCTCAATCAGGATTTCATCAATATGGCTGTGGGCACTGTCCCGTCATACAAGGCTGCGGGAGTCGGTGTCGGGACTTTGTCCTACTCCGCTCTGTATTCATGGGGAGCGGACAACTGGGCTTTCCTGCCGTTGAGGATGGCGCACCCGTCATCGCAGTTCGCACAGTACGGCTGGATTACCGGCATAGGAAAAAGCCAGACTTATCCGTGCACGACAGGGACAGGCGGAAGTACGGTCACCGCTCCGGAATTCATAAAGGGTGCGACCGCATACAAATGCAACGGAAATGCTTCCCCTGATCTCAGCGACTGGTACATTTCCAACAGCGCATGGCCTTACCAGGGCTATATCGGTCTCGGTACCGACTATACGGCTGCGGACGGTGCAACTGACGACAGGCTCGGCTTTGTAATCAGTGAACGCCTCAAAAAAAATCTTGCAGATGCAGAGACTGTCTGTACGCTTACTTTCAAGGGCCTTGCCATGTACGGGAAAGCGATTTCTGTCAATGTCGCGAAAGTAGGGGCTGACGGTGTATGGACAGAACCGCTAAGTGTGCAGCTTGTCAATTCTGCAGGAATGACTGCGGCTGCGGACGTCTGGTCGGTCGGAGACAATCACAGATGGCATGAGTTCAGTTGCGAAATCAGCCTCAAAAAAGGTGACAGGGTGGCTCTTGCTACGGACAAGGGCGGTCATGCGCTCATCGATGACATACAGATTAAAGTAAAATAGCACTATATGAAACCGAATATGAAAAAGACAGCATCATTATTTCTTGCAATTTCAATGTTATTCTGCGGAATATCGGCGCCTGCCCAGGTCTATTGTCCAAAAGACGGGGAAATACAGTTCAAGGCGTTTCAGACTACCAGGGACAAGGAACTTCACCAGATCAGGACAGGCTCTTTCACTATCCATCCCATTGTGGCGATGAAAGCCATTGATCTGGATGCCGCGACAGTCTCGCACGAATATTTCGGATGCGGGGTCTCGATGACTGACGCGTCCTGCTGGATTCTATCTCAGATGAACCCCGATGTGAGGCGCAAGCTTTTGAATGACATCTTCAGCAGGCAGGGCATAAATCTTTCGATGATACGTCTGAATTGCGGTGCAAGCGACTATTCTACAGAACTTTACAGCTATAATGACACTCCGGGTGATGTGGAGATGAAGAATTTCTCTATAGACCATGACAGGGCATATCTTATACCTATGGTAAAGCAGGTGTTCAATCATTGTCCGGATGTCTTTGTCTATTCGTCCGTCTGGAGCGCTCCGGGCTGGATGAAGGACAGTGGCGCGATGTGCGGCGGCAGTCTGCTCGACGAATATATGCCGGCTTTCGCCAACTATTGGGCATCCTATCTTGACGCATATAGGAAGGCAGGTATTGAGATAGATGCATTTACGGTGCAGAATGAACCCGAGACGGATCAGAGTTCCTATAATCCGGCTACTCTTGTGTCTGCAAAGCAGGAAATCGAACTTGCCGGCAAGCTTATTCCTTCGGCTTTGAAAAGGAAAGGCCTTAAATCCAAAATATGGCTGTGGGATTACGACTACAGCGGCTGGGAAAGGGTGATGAAGGAACTTGGCGACAAAAATGTCAGGAAAAATGTATCTGCCATCGCCTGGCATCCTTATTCCGGCACTCCGGATATGATAAAAAACATATCTAAGGCATATCCCGGTACGGAGATGCACCTGACCGAAAGAGGCCCTAACCTAGCGAAACGGGACATTCAGGATCCGAAATGGTTTGCGGACGTGATTTTCGGGGCGTTGAACAACGGCTGTTCGTCATATTCGAGCTGGAATCTCGTGCTCGACCCTGACGGTCTGCCTTGTACCGGACGTTATGCCTGTGGAGGACTTGTGACATACGATTTGGAAAGCGGCGAAATCAGCCGGAGCCATCAGTACACCGTGTTCCGTCACTTTTCGCCTTATGTGCAGCGCGGCGCAAAAATCTTGAATATAGAGCAGCCGGGGGAGGATATAACGGCCATTACCTTCCTCAATCCTGACGGCGGATATGTAATCTGTATCGCTGCAGCTTACAGACCGAATACGCGTCAAAGGGTCCAGATAAAGTTCAAAGACCAATATCTCGGACTTCCTCTTCCTTTGGATACATGGTCGGTGACGACCGTGATAATTGATGAAAACCGGAAATAAGTATGACATTCATTGACTGGACAATAGTCGCGCTGTTTCTCGGTGCGCTGATTGTAATCGGCTATCTGTTCTCGAAGAAAAACAGGAATATAGAGGACTATTTCGTGGCTGGGCGTTCCATGCCGGGCTGGCTTGTCGCCATTGCCGCTACCGGTACATCCATAAGTGCGGGGACTTTCGTCGGCTCTCCTGAACTCGGTTTCAATACCAATCTCACATACGTGATGAATCTTGTGGGAGCGATTTGCGGCGGCACTCTTGTCGCGATGCTGATACTTCCACGTCTCTATAATGCCAGGACCATAACCATTTACGGCTACATAGGCGAGCGTTTCGGAGAAAACTCAAAGCGTTCCGTCTCCGTAATGTTCCTTATCGGGCAGCTGTTCACTTCGGGAAGCCGCCTTTTTATCGCCGCGATTGCCATCAGCGTGATTGTGTTCGGCAACATACAGTTCGAATTTATGGTCTGGAGCATCATAATTCTCGGTATCGTTTCCACAATCTATACCATGCTCGGAGGCATAAAAGGCCTGCTTTATATTGACACTTTCCAGACTCTGCTGATGATTTTCACGGGTGTGCTTGCGCTTGTCCTCATTGCTTTCAGCCTTGGAGACTACAGCTTTGCAGAGGTATGGGCGACCCTCACTTCGGACGGTTTTGTCAAGGCACCTGCCGCTGCCGGCGTGACTCCCGGACTTGCCGCCGACGGCACGCTCAACGGCTGGGTGGAGGGCAGCAAAGTGCAGATTTTTGATCCTTCGTTTGATTTCAGCAAGCCCTACACCATAATCGGCGGACTTATAGGTGTGACAGTGTTCAAGATAGCCCAGTTCACTACAGACCAGGAATTTGTGCAGAGACAGCTTGCCTGCAAGGATGTAAGGCAGGCCGGACGTTCTTTGGTGGCTTCACAGCTCCTGAGTCTTCCGACAGTGCTGGTGTTCCTTTGCATAGGTCTGCTTCTTTATGCGCGGTACAGGCTTGACCCTTCTTTGGACGGGGAACTTGGCGCCGGCTTCTTCACTGATGCGCGCGATGTCTTTCCGCAGTATATCAAGAACCATATCCCTGCAGGGGTGCGCGGATTGATGATTACCGGACTTCTTGCGGCTGCACTTTCCAGTTTCAACTCCGCCATCAATTCCATGGCGTCAAGCTTTGTCGCCGATCTCTACATACCGATACGGAGACAGCACGGCAAGGAGGCGGGCAGCGATGCGGAGCAGATAGCTTCATCACGCTGGATTGTCGTACTGACAGGAGTCATGCTGACGGCGTTCGCGATACTGACCTGTGTCATGCAGCAGTCCAGCGGACTCAATTTAGTGGATTTCGCCACGGGTGTGATGTGTTTTGCATACGTCGGAATGCTCGGGGTGTTCCTCACGGCGATATTCACGGGACGTGGAAACGGGCGCAGTGTACTTGCCGCTCTGATTGTCGGTATGCTTATCATCATTCCGCTCATGTTCCAGAAGGAACTTTTCGGACAGAATTATATTGCATGGACCTGGTGGTGTCCGCTTGGAGCTCTTGTCACCACTGCAGTCTGTCTTCTCGGTAAAGCGAAAAAATAATATTATATGAGACAAGTCGTGTTGAAAGAACCGGGACATCTTGAGTTCAGGAATGTCCCCGACCTCACAGCCGAAGGGCTTGGGGAAAACGAAATACTTTTGAATGTAAAACGCATCGGTATATGCGGAAGTGAAATTCATTCCTATCACGGGCTTCATCCTGCAACTTTTTACCCTGTTGTGCAGGGACATGAATATTCGGCTGAAGTTGTGGCGGTCGGAAGCGCCGTGACTGCCGTAAAGCCGGGAGATTATGCCACAGCGCGTCCGCAGCTTGTGTGCGGAAAATGCGGTCCGTGCCGCCGCGGGCAATACAATGTATGCGAAAATCTGCGTGTGCAGGCTTTTCAGGCTGACGGTGCCGCCCAGGATTATTTCATAGTGCCGGAAGACCGCATTGTGAAACTGCCGGAGGAGATGTCGCTTGATTATGGAGCGATGATTGAGCCGGCGGCTGTCGGTGCCCATGCGGCATCGCGTGCAGGAGACCTTGCCGGGAAGAATGTTGTCGTGTCTGGAGCAGGCACTATAGGCAATCTTGTCGCTCAGGCTGTGATTTCACGCGGTGCGAAGAAGGTTCTGATAACGGATGTCAGCGATTTCCGTCTTGATGTTGCGCGCCGCTGCGGGATAGAGAACACTCTGAATGTGGCGAAGACTCCTTTGAAGGAAGCCGTGAGGGATTTCTTCGGAGACGAGGGTTTTCAGACTGCGTTCGAGGTAGCCGGTGTGGAGTCTTCGGTGCGCTCGCTTATGGAGTGCATGGAGAAGGGCGGTACGCTTGTGGTGGTGGCCGTGTTCTCCAAGGACCCTGCGCTGAGTATGTTCTACCTCGGCGAGCATGAACTGAATATCGTCGGAACGATGATGTACCGCCATGAGGACTATATCGCCTCCGTTGAATCTGTGGCGAACGGTAATGTCAGACTTAAACCTCTGATTTCCAACAGGTTTTCTTTTGAGGAATATGATGATGCCTACAGGTTTATCAATGAAAACCGCATGAACTGTATGAAAGTTATAATAGACCTTGAAAAGTAAAGGCATTTTTATTATATTTAGCGAAAATTCGTGTTCTTATGAGGAAGTTGTTTTTATCCTTAGCTCTATGTGCTCTTGCCCCGGCTTGTCTTGCGCAGCAGTGGAAACCTGTCGGAGACAATATAATGACGCGTTGGGCACGGCAGGTGGACCCGTCCGCGGTCCATTGTGAATATCCGCGTCCGCAGATGGTGCGTGAAACGTGGATGAACCTGAACGGATTATGGGATTATGCCATTCTGCCCTGCAATTCTGAAACTTTCATTCCTGAAGGGGAAATCCTGGTCCCGTTTGCCGTTGAATCCGCGCTTTCCGGTGTCGGACGCAGTGTCGGGGAGGATAATGAACTCTGGTATGAAAGGACTTTTTCCATTCCATCGTCATGGAAGTCAAAAGATGTGCTTCTTCATTTCGGGGCTGTGGACTGGAAGGCCGATGTGTGGGTAAACGGATTTCATGTCGGGGAGCATAGGGGCGGATATGACCCTTTCAGTTTCAATATTACGCCCTATCTCGGCAAAAACGGCGTACAGACGCTCAGGGTCAGGGTATATGACGCCACGGATATGTCTTTCCAGCCGAGAGGAAAGCAGGTCGAAAAGCCGGGGAGTATCTGGTACACACCGGTCACCGGTATCTGGCAGACTGTGTGGCTCGAACCTGTCTGCCGTACTCATGTAGAAAGAACTTCTTTTGTGTCTGACATTGATTCAGGGACGATGAAACTGTCGGCGGAAATCGCTTCGCGCCGTGAGGGGGACATTGTGCGCTTCGAAGTTGTCGAGGGCGGTCTGGGCTACTCTGCAGAGAAACCGGGGAGTAAGGTGATAGCTTCTGCCGAAACTTATGGTGCAAGTGCTGTCATCTCTTTGGACAAGCTGTGTACATGGTCTCCGGCCCACCCCTATCTTTATGGTGTAAGGGTGTCGCTTGTCCGTGACGGAAAGGTAATAGACAGAGTCGACGGCTATGCTGCAATGCGGAAAATAGAGGTTTTAAAGGATAATACTCCGAATAAATACCGCCGGATGGCGTTGAACGGCGAAATACTTTTTCAGTTCGGCCCGCTTGACCAAGGCTGGTGGCCGGACGGTCTGTATACGGCTCCGACGGACGGTGCGCTGAAATATGACCTGCAGAAAATCAAGGAATGGGGATTCAATATGGTCCGCAAGCATATCAAGGTCGAGCCTGCCCGCTGGTATTACTGGTGTGATGTGCTCGGGCTTATAGTATGGCAGGATATGCCGTGTATTGCAGACGGCTCGTCCGCGGCAAAAAGCGGCAGACCGGAGGAACTTGTCCGTATGCAGAAGAATGTCTGGGCGCAGGACACTTTCAGCAGGCCCGGGACTGATTGCAATGTGCCTCCGTTGTGGAAGGAGAACTATTATAGGGAGTGGGGCGAGATTATCCGTGATTTCGGCTGTTTTCCGTCAATATGTGTATGGGTGCCTTTCAATGAGGCGTGGGGACAGTTCGACACGGAGGAAGTCGCGGCGTTTACCAAGGCCCTTGATCCTACGCGGCTTGTGAATGCGGCTTCCGGAGGCAATCTGCGTTTCTGCGGTGACATTATCGATGTACATCACTATCCGTGCCCTGCAATGAATGCGTTCGACAGGAAGTTTGTCAATGTGCTTGGAGAGTATGGCGGTATAGGTTATCCCGTGCCCGGGCATTTGTGGCAGAAAGATTCTAACTGGGGCTACGGCGGTGTGCAGGACAGCCGTGACGGAGTGATGAAACTGTATGAAGAGTTTGCCGGAATGCTTGAGACCTTTGTGACAAACGGCTGTTCGGCGGCGGTATATACGCAGATAAGCGATGTCGAAATTGAGGTCAACGGGCTGATGACCTACGATCGCGAAATTGTCAAGATTGATGAACGGCGCTTTTCCGAAATCAACCGTTCGGTCATCGCTTCCGGCGCTGTAAGATAGATTTTGTAAGGTAAAATTATAATTTGTTTGAAGATGAAAAAAATATTTTCTGTCCTTTTTGCTTTCACTGCATTGGCTTGCAATGAAATAAAATATCAGACTGTCGATCCTGAGAGTTTCCGGACTGAGCTTGACGGGGAAATTGTTGAATTGTACACGCTTTCATCAGACGGCGGCATTACTGCCCAGGTGACGAATTATGGAGCCCGTGTCGTTTCCCTTCTTGTTCCGGACAGAAACGGTGTCGTTGCTGATGTCGTGCTTGGCTGCGAGACTGCAGAACGTTATGCGAGTGAGCCAGATGCACGTTTTTACGGTCCTGTGGTCGGACGCTATGCCAACCGCCTTGCCGGAGGGCGTTTTTCGCTTGACGGAAAGGAATATACCCTGGCACGGAATGATAACGGACAGAGTCTGCACGGAGGAGTCAAGGGCTTTGACAGCGTTGTCTGGACTGTCGACGAGGTATTGGACTCTTCCGTGTCAATGCATTACCTTTCACCTGACGGTGAGGAAGGATATCCTGGCAATCTGACTGTCCATGTAACTTACACTGTGGAAGGCGGCGCTCTGAAAATCGGGTACAAGGCTGAGACTGACAGTCCGACCGTGGTGAACCTCTCCAATCATTCGCTCTTCAATCTTGCAGGCGAAGGCAATGGGGATGTTCTCGCACAGGAATTGTGGATTGCAGCAGACGCGACTACTCCAGTGGACGAGTTCCTGATTCCAAGCGGTGAAATTGTTCCTGTAGACGGGACTCCATTTGATTTCCGTGAGCCTACAGCCATCGGTGCAAGAATCGGTGCCGATGACGCCCAACTCGCAAACGGCCATGGCTATGACCACAACTGGGTGCTGGACAATTATGACGGTTCGGTACGTCCGGTGGCTTCTTTGTATGATCCTGCGAGCGGACGCAGGATGGAAATCCTGACGGACCAGCCTGGCCTGCAGTTCTACAGCGGCAATTTCTTCAATGAAAGTTCTGTCGGAAAATATGGCCGCAAAATCGGTCTGCACGGTGCAGTCGCCCTCGAAACACAACATTTTCCTGACTCGCCGAACCACCCGGCTTTCCCTGACACGGTACTCCGTCCGGGCGAAACCTATACCCAGACCTGCATCTACAGTTTTAAATAAAAATCATATATTTGCATAAATAAATTTGGGGTATGCAAATGAAAAAGTTGATTGTTGCGGTTTCGCTGGCGTTCTGTTTCACTGCGGGTTTGGCTGCGCAGGAACGTTGTGAATTTGATAAATATTTGATGGATAGGACTTTGCGTGTGGATTATATTTTTGCAGGCAATGCTCGGACTCAGGCCATATATCTCGATGAAATGTCTGTTTCGGACAGTTGGGACGGACGGCGTGTCAATCTGGACCGTGTGCCGGTGAAGGGTAACGGCTGCATTAAGCTGCGTGATTCCGCTTCGGCAAAGGTGCTCTACAAGCAGTCATTCTCGACTTTGTTTCAGGAATGGCAGGCGACGGAGGAGGCGACCCGTGTGAACAAATCTTTCGAAAACGTGTTCCGCATCCCTATGCCTCGCAGTGCCGCATACATCAGTGTAGAGTTGTATGACGCCAAGGGAAATGTGACTGCAACGATGGAACATCCTGTCAATCGGAAGGATATACTTATCCGTAATGCCGGTGCCGAGGCTGCTCCGAATCGTTATGTGCTGCTGAGTGGAGACCCCAAGGATTGTATAGACGTGGCCGTGGTCGCTGAGGGCTATACTGCCGGGGAAGCGGAATTGTTTTACCATGATGCTGAAATTGCAGTGGAGTCAATTTTGGCGCATGAGCCGTTCTCTACCTATAAGGATCGGCTGAATTTTATTGCCGTGGCTCTGCCGTCTGAGGACAGCGGGGTCAGTGTCCCGCTTGAAGGGGAGTGGAAAAACACTGCTCTCAGTTCGAATTTCAGCACTTTCTATATGGATCGCTACCTGACGACCCTGAGACTGAAAAACCTTGCGGACAAACTCTCTGGAATCCCATATGAACATATTATAATCCTCGCAAATACAGATACTTACGGCGGAGGGGGAATATACAATTCCTACACTCTGACAACGGCCCATCACAAAGCTTTCCGCCCTGTAGTCGTGCATGAATTCGGACACAGCTTCGGTGGTCTCGGCGATGAGTATTACTATGACGATATGTATTCACCGTATTATTTTCCGGAAGTGGAACCTTGGGAGCAGAACATTACGACAATGGCTGATTTTGCTTCAAAATGGGCTGATATGCTGCCTTCGGATGCCCCGAAAAATACTGACGGCAGTTTTAAAACAACTCCTCAGATAAAAGATACAGAACTGTGGAAACAAATCGCGGAAGGTGCGGATGTCCGGGACTTTGTCGGCATATACGAAGGTGGCGGCTATATGTCCAAAGGCGTGTGGCGCGGCTATCCCGACTGCCGTATGAAAACCAACACTTCTACATCCTTCTGCCCTGTCTGCCGGCGAGCCATCGCCCGTATGATCCTTTTCAATACTGTAGAAGAGTAGCAATCTCTTTACGTTTATGCAATTACATACAAAGGGGCATTTTAGCTGAATGCGAAAGCTGAAAAGACCAAGGCGTCAGAGGGACTAAGCGGAACGCTCCCTCTGATGCTTGGTCTTTTCCGCAGTAATGAATAAAACGCCAGGCATTTCATTTGGAAATACCTGGCGTTAGTAGAAATAAGGTGGTATGACGACTACAATCCTATAGTCTTGAAGAAATCATTGCCCTTGTCATCCACAAGAATGAATGCCGGGAAGTCTTCGACTTTGATTTTCCAGATTGCCTCCATGCCAAGCTCTGGGTACTCAACACATTCAATGGATTTGATGTTGTTCTGTGCGAGGATGGCAGCCGGGCCTCCGATGGAACCGAGGTAGAAGCCGCCGTGTTTCTTGCAGGCGTCGGTAACTGCCTGGCTGCGGTTGCCTTTCGCAAGCATAATCATGCTGCCGCCTTTGCTCTGGAACAGGTCAACATAAGGGTCCATACGGCCTGCCGTTGTCGGGCCCATAGAGCCGCAAGCCATTCCTGCCGGAGTCTTGGCAGGGCCTGCATAGTAGATAGGGTGGTCTTTGAGGTACTGAGGCATTTCCTCGCCTGCATCCAGGCGCTCTTTGATTTTCGCATGGGCGATGTCGCGTCCTACAATGATGGTACCGTTGAGGCTGAGACGTGTCGATACAGGGTATTTGGTGAGTTCCTTGAGCACGTTCTCCATCGGCTGGTCGAGGTCAATGCGTACTGCCTCGCCTTCGCCTGCATTGCGGAGTTCTTCAGGAATCCATCGTCCAGGATTGTCGTCGAGTTTCTCAATCCAGATACCGTCTTTGTTGATCTTACATTTGATGTTTCTGTCTGCAGAGCAGCTTACTCCGAGTCCTACCGGGCAGCTTGCGCCGTGGCGTGGAAGACGTACGATACGCACGTCGTGAGCCATATATTTGCCGCCGAACTGGGCTCCGAGACCGATTTTGTGAGCTTCTTCAAGCACTTTCTTCTCAAGCTCGACATCGCGGAAAGCGCGTCCTGTCTCATCGCCTGTGGTAGGCAGTTCATCATAATAATGGGTAGACGCGAGCTTTACGGTGAGCAGGTTCTTCTCGGCTGAAGTACCGCCGATTACGAAAGCGATGTGATAAGGAGGGCAGGCTGCAGTACCGAGAGTCTTCATTTTGGCAACGAGGAAAGGGACTAAGGTCGCAGGATTCAAGATAGCTTTTGTCTCCTGATAGAGATAAGTCTTGTTGGCAGAACCGCCGCCTTTGGTTACGCAGAGAAAGCGGTATTCCATTCCTTCGGTAGCCTCGATGTCAATCTGTGCGGGCAGGTTGCATTTTGTGTTGACTTCCTCATACATTGAGAGCGGAGCATTCTGTGAGTAACGGAGATTCTCTTCGGTGTAGGTCTTGTAGACTCCGAGTGAAAGAGCCTCCTCGTCGCAGAATCCAGTCCACACCTGCTGGCCTTTCTCGCCGTGGATAATCGCAGTACCTGTGTCCTGGCAGAGCGGCAATTTGCCTTTGGCTGCCACCTCTGCATTGCGGAGGAAAGTAAGCGCAACATATTTGTCGTTTTCTGATGCCTCGGGATCCGCTAAAACCTTGGCAACCTGTGCGTTATGTTCAGCGCGAAGCAGAAAACTTACATCTCTGAAAGCCGCATTCGCCATTTTGGCCAGACCTTCCTTCTCGATTTTGAGCATAGGCTTGCCTTCAAATTCTCCCACGCTGACGTGGTCTTTGGTCAGAAGATAATATTCCGTTTTATCCTCTCCCAACTGAAACATTGGAGCGTATTTAAATTCCATACAGTATATTGTTTAAAAATCATGCAAAATTTACATCCTACAAATTTACATATAAATCCCGATATTCAACACCGGCGGAACGAAGAAAATTTATTCTTTAGAGGAGGGAACCGGATGTTACCATGCCTGATAAAAATCAATTGAATGCCTGATGACCTGCGGAACAAATTTTCCGTCAGAGACTGCAGGATCCCACTTCGGGGCTTTTGCCAAGACATCCTTTACGGATTTCGAAAAATCTCCACCGTCCTTTTTTATAAATACGGAGCCTATAGAGCCGTCCGCATTTACTGTAAATTCGTACTCGACCAGACCGCTGCTGTATTCCCTTTTCTTTGGCCATTTCAATCTCGGGGACATGTAGTCATTAAAAAATTTATGAATATCGCCGCCTTTGTAGCTGGCCGGTCTGTCATTGAGAGAAGCGGCCGTATTCTTCAGGGATTTAAGAAATTTCTTCTGTTTTCCATTCAGTTTGACTTCCGGAAATGCGGGGATAACCACATCTGCGGAAGCGGCGGATGCAAATTTCAATCCTTTACGGGTGGCTTTTCCTTCCCGCATCGTGCCGATAAAAACCATACCGTTTGCATAAATCAAAGTGTCGAGACCTTCAGCCTTGCCGTTTTTGAATTCGCCGAAAATGATTTCTCCGGAACTGCTGTGAAATTGACCGTGTCCGGAATATTGACCGTCGACAAAATCACCATAGTATTTGCTGCCATCCGGTAAATATTGAATTCCCCGCCCGTTCGGAACATCTGAATCGAAATTTCCGAATACAATGCCGTATTGCTCGGAGCAGATGAATTTCTCAGATGCATTTTGGGATGTCTGGGCATTTAAAGACAAAATTTCTCCTGCCAAGAAGCAGGTGGCAAGTGCCGCGAACAAGATACTTTTTTTCATGAAAGAGTGGTATTTAGTATTAATATCCTGCAAATATATGATTAAATATTTTTATTTCATAGTTTGAAACTTTTGAAAAATATGCAAATTTCAGGACTTAGAGAAAATACTGATTTCAGCCTCACGTTACATGGAATCAATGGCCGCCTGCAGGGATTGTCCGAAGAGACCGATGTGGTATCCGTCAACGAGGCGGTGGTTGGTGTCAACCGTGATATTCTGCATGATGCTTCCGTCGGGATTTTTGCGGAACTTGCCCCAGGAAATTCTCGGAATGCAGTCGTCCCTGTCGAGGTTGCGCTCGCTGGTGATGCAGGTGGTTTCAATCCACGGCAGGCAGGAAAGATAGATGAGCGGTTCCGGTGGCAGGTCATAGTCACCGAGGAGGGTAGTCTGAGACGCTTCAGCGAGCTTGGCTTTGCGGTCGAAACCGATAATATCTTCGTCGGCACTCAGGGTGCAGATTTTGAAGGCATCCTCACCGGCCTTAAGGAAGGTGTAGCTCGGGAAAGTCCTGTCGTATTCAACGATTTCTCCCTTCACTATCCTCTGGCGGAAGGCCGGGACGCTGTTGATAGCCCGGGTGATACACCAGATCATGGCATGGTAGACCCCGATGCCGTTCTTTTTGCAGAAATTGTATAGATTATGGATTTCCACATTGAAGGAAACCACATAAAAAGGATTGGAATAAGGAGAAAACAATTCGTAAATCTCCCTGCGCGACCAGTTTTCAATATCTGTTTTCTTTGTCATTGTCATATCGGCTCAATAATTTTATCCCCACAAAGGTAGCAATTATTATCTGTCATCGTTGAAGGATAAAAAAATATAGTTCCTGAAAAGGAGTGAAAATGTTTGTTTTCTTGCCGATATCGGCAAGAAAATTGCTATATTTGCCGGTATAATTGATTTTTTATGCCGATGGATATGGATTTTGTTTCAGTAAAGGAATATGCGGAAAGTCATGGTCTGGCTGAACGCACTGTGCGTAATTACTGCGTGCAGGGCAAGATTGCCGGTGCTAAGCTGGTCGGTAAGACTTGGAGCATTCCGGCTGATGCGCCCCTGCCGCAGAGAAAGAATGCTATTATCAGGATTACTCCCTTATTGACCGCGCTTCGTGAACAAAAGGACAGCAGGCTTAGAGGCGGAATATATCATCGGGTCCAGATTGACCTGACCTACAATTCAAACCATATAGAAGGCAGTCGGCTGACTAAAGAACAGACCCGCTATATCTTTGAAACCAATACTATAGGCATTTCTGACGATGTTATAAAGGTGGATGACATCATTGAGACGACAAACCACTTCCGCTGCATTGACTATATCATTGACCACGCCACAGAAGCGCTTTCGGAAAACATGATCAAACAACTCCATTATCTGCTCAAATACGGAACATCTGATGCCGGGAAACCGTGGTTTGCGGTTGGGGAGTACAAACGCCTGCCGAATGAAGTTGGAGGAATCGAAACTGTAGAACCTCATAAGGTCGGTGCGGCAATTCGTTCTTTGTTGAAAGGATACAAATCGAAAAAGGAAGTCCGATTTGAAGATATACTTGATTTCCATCAGCGTTTCGAGTCAATCCACCCGTTTCAAGATGGCAATGGTCGTGTCGGAAGACTGATAATGTTCAAGGAGTGTCTCTGTCACGGAATAGTGCCGTTCATTATTACCGACGAACTTAAAATGTTCTACTACCGGGGTTTGCACGAATGGCCCTGCATCAAGGGTTATCTGACCGACACCTGTCTCACCGCCCAGGACTGTTTCAAAGCCATGCTTGACTATTTCAGAATCAAGTATTGATGATTGTTTGTTCTAAATTTGTATTTCAACTGATTAATGGGTGTATGATCTTTGAGGGTCAGTAGGTATTTTCGGGTGGGAGACAACCCTGTGCTTGAGGTGCGAGCCTTGACCGGAATGACTATTTCGTGTCGCCCATGAGGTAGGACTTCATGAAATCGTTGAGGTCGCCGTCGAGGACAGCCTGGGTGTCGGAAGTCTCGTAGCCGGTGCGCAGGTCCTTCACCATTTTGTACGGGTGAAGTACGTATGAGCGTATCTGGGAACCCCATTCGATTTTCTTCTTCTGACCTTCGAGTTCGGCCTGCTTCTCCTGGCGCTTCTTCAGTTCGATGTCGTAGAGACGCGATTTCAGGATTCGCAGGGCATTCTGACGGTTGTCAAGCTGGGAACGGGTCTCGGTGTTTTCCACCACAATGCCGCTTGGAATATGCCTTACGCGCACTCCGGTCTCCACCTTGTTGACATTCTGTCCGCCGGCCCCGCTCGAACGGTAAGTGTCCCATTCCAGGTCTGCAGGATTGATTTCAATCTCGATGCTGTCATCCACCAATGGGTAGACGAAAACCGATGAGAAAGTGGTCTGACGCTTGCCCTGGGCATTGAAAGGCGAAATTCGTACAAGACGGTGCACTCCGCTCTCGGCCTTCAGATAGCCGAAAGCATAGTCGCCCTCAAACTGTATGGTCACAGATTTGATGCCGACATCTTCGCCTTCAAGTTCATCGGTTACGGTCAGTTTGTAGCCGTTTCTTTCGCCCCAGCGCATATACATACGCATCAGCATAGCCGACCAGTCATTGGCTTCAGTGCCGCCTGCACCGGAATTTATTGTAAGCACGGCTCCGAGACTGTCTCCTTCCCCGCCGAGCATATTGCGGAGTTCCAGGGCTTCCACCTCAGCCACGGCCGCATTGTACGCAAGCTCTAATTCTGCCACCTCGTCAGTCTGCGCCTCGTCGTCACCGGCCTGGCTTTCCTTTGCGAAATCGTGCAGTACGGCAAGATCCTCCACTGCTGACGCGGCTTTGTCATAGCCTGTAACCCAATATTTTACGCCCGAGAGCTCCTTCAGGAACTTCTCCGCTTCCTTAGGATTGTCCCAAAAATCCGCGGCCAGCGTCTTCTCTGTCATCTGAGCCGCTAACTTACGTTTCTCCTCCACATTCACACAGCGTCCGAGGGTGCCTACCCTCAGTTCCAAAGCCTTTATTTCGTCCAATCCTATCATATAGTTTTTCTTTTAAATATCATTCTGAGTGCCTTTCTTGCATTCAAGGATCACTGATCCCTTTCCGTCATTCTGAAGCCCCTCTCTCTGCCATTCCTGGCGCCTCTTTTTTGTTATTCTGGGCGACAGTCTCTCCTATTGTCATCCCAAGCGTAACCACATTGTCATTTCGACCGAGCGTAGCGAGTGGAGAAATCTTGTGCATATTATAGTTTTGTGAAACTACTATGTATGTAAACAAAATGTACTGGATTTCTCCATGCGTGACTTCGTCACTTAGTCGAAATGACAACGAGGCGAGTGTAGAGTCAAACTTGTTTGAACTCTACCGAGCCGAGGAAGTCATTGTAAAGCCGCAGGCTTTAAAATGACGAAGCGGTTACAGTGTCAAACCTGTTTGAACTCTACCGAACTCTCTTTTTCTGTCCGACTTGCATGGGAAAGCCCGGAATGACAGCAGAGTGCAAAATTACCGTTAAAATTTTATATCACCAAATGAAAAATCAGCACTCCGCCAAATCTCTGTACGAAATGACGGGCTTTCGAGCGGCCGTGGTTTCATCAGGACGTGCGATCGGCGTGTTGTGCGGCGCAGTCTTCAGCAGGTCAGGTTCAGTAACCGCCTCAGCAGCAATGCGGTGCATGACTTCGATGAAGCTGTCGATGGTCTCCTTTGACTCCGTCTCCGTCGGCTCAATCATCAGTGACTGGTGGAATAGGAGAGGAAAATAAATCGTAGGGGCATGGAAACCATAGTCGAGCAGTCGCTTGGCGACATCGAGCGTAGTGACTCCAGTGGACTTGTCGGCAAGGCCGTCAAAGACGAATTCGTGCTTGCAGACTCCGTCAATAGGCAGCAGATAAGCGTCACGCAGACTTTCCTTGATGTAATTGGCATTCAAAGTGGCAAGCCGTCCTGCCATCTGTATGTTCTGTCTGCCGAGCATAAGAATGTAGGTGTATGCCCTGAGGAGCACGCCGAAGTTGCCGGCAAAACCTGAAATCTGTCCGCAAGGGTCTGTCGCATGTTCGCAAGGTTCAGGCAAATGCTGCACTAAATGCGCGGCGACTCCGACAGGACCTGCACCCGGGCCTCCTCCGCCGTGAGGTGTCGAGAATGTCTTGTGGAGGTTGAGGTGCATAATGTCAAAGCCCATGTCGCCCGGACGGACTACGCCGAGCAGCGGATTCATATTCGCTCCGTCGTAATAGAGCAGACCGCCGCAGCCGTGGACAAGCTCTGCAATTTCCTTTATCTGAGTCTCAAACAGTCCGAGAGTGTTGGGATTCGTCATCATAATGCCTGCCACAGACTCATCCAGCAAAGGTTTCAGAGCCTCAACGTCAATGCGTCCGTTCTCAAGGGACTTCACCTGTACCACCTCCAGGCCACAGACCGCGGCACTCGCAGGATTGGTGCCATGGGCGCTGTCCGGAACAATGATTTTGGTTCGGCCCAAGTCACCGCGGGCAATGTGGTATTTGCGCATAATCATCAGCCCCGTAAGCTCTCCGTGGGCGCCTGCGAAAGGATTAAGGGTGAAATCGGCCATACCGGTGATTGCACAAAGAGCGTGAGTCAGATCCTCATAGAGTTTGCGCACTCCGCGCACTGTCTCTTCGGGCTGCAAAGGGTGAATGTCCGAAAAGGCAGGCATGGATGCTATTTCCTCGTTGATTTTCGGATTGTATTTCATGGTGCAGCTTCCGAGCGGATAAAAGCCCGTGTCCACTCCGAAATTCATGTTGGAAAGATTTGTGTAGTGGCGCACGACATCCGGTTCGCTCACTTCCGGAAGCTCCGGAGCATCCTTTCTGAGCAGTCCTCCAGGCAGTTCGGAAGTGTCTGCAGACCATTTGCTGTCACTCAGGGTATATCCCTGTCTTCCTTTTTTTGAAAGCTCGAATATCAGTTTGTCATAGTATTTCATTCTATCAAAAATTTTTAATCAAGTCAAAACAACTTCTTAATCAGTGACACCAATTCGTCGATTTCCTCTTTCGTACGTTTTTCGGTGACGCAGAAATTCACAAGGCCGTCTCCGACAGGCAGGGCGGCGAACATTCCTTTGTCAGCCAAATATTTGTGCAAAACCTTGACATCCAAGGTGGTGGCCAATACAAATTCTTTGAGGAAAGGCTTGTCGTAAGGAGCCGTGAAAAGTCCTGTGCCTAAAAGCTGTTCATGCAGATAATGCGCTCCGCCGAAAGACTGTTCATTGACCTGCTTCAAACCTGATTTGCCCATAAGGCTAAGATATACAGTCACATAAAGCGCCATCAATGATTGGTTCGAGCAGATGTTGCTGGTGGCTTTTTCCCTGCGGATATGCTGTTCTCGGGCCTGGAGCGTGAGTACGAAGCAGCGCTTGCCTTCCGCGTCAACGGTTGCGCCGACAATACGGCCCGGAAGTTTGCGGACGTAATCCTTTCGGCAGGCGAGATAACCCACGTATGGTCCGCCGTAGCACATAGGTATGCCCAAAGTCTGGCAGTCACCGCAGGCAATGTCGGCTCCCCATTCGGCTGGAGAACGCAGTACGGCAAGCGATGACGGGTCGCTGTAGGTCATAAACAGGGCCTTGACTGCATGGACCGCATCCGCAAAACCTGTCAGGTCCTCAATGATTCCGTAGCGGTTGACGGTCGGAACAAGTACGCCTGCCACGCCTCCCTCAGCGAGTTTCGCAAGCAGACTGCCGTAGAGTGTCTGCCCGTCGGCTCCGGCGAGCATTTCAATCTCCATCCCGTGGTAGCCGGCGTAGGTTTTTATCACGGCAAGCACTTGAGGCTGAAGCGTTTCGGATACCAATACCTTGTTGCATTTCTTCGTGGAGGCAACGGCCATAAAGCAGGCTTCGGCAGCTGCGGTCGCCCCGTCATACATCGAAGCATTTGAGCAGTCCATGCCTGTCAATTCGCAGATCATGCTCTGGTACTCAAAGATGTAGCGCAGAGTACCCTGGGAAATTTCAGCCTGATAAGGAGTGTAGGCGGTAAGAAATTCAGCGCGCGAAGTGATGTATGGAATCACGGCCGGAGCATAGTGGTCGTATGCGCCTGCACCTGTGAAACAGGTCAGCGGACTGTTCATCGCAGCCAGCCCTTCAAAATACCGGCGGACCTCAATTTCCGACTTTGCGTCAGGCAAATCATATTCCTTGCGGTAGACAAATTCCTGAGGAACATCACTATATAGCTCATCCAGGGATTTCACTCCCACCTTATCGAGCATCTGTCTGACATCTTCCTCAGTGTGTGGAAAATATGGAAACATCGTTTTACTCTTTACATGAAGCTTCGTAAGCGGTGGCATCCATCAGGCTTTCAAGCTCGGAAGGGTCACTCATTCTGACTTTTATAATCCAATTGGCGAATGCGTCTTCATTGAGAAGTTCCGGAGCATCCACGAGGGCATCATTGGTCTCGACAACAACGCCTGAAACGGGGCTATAAAGCTCGCTGGCCGCTTTAACACTCTCGACCGCGCCGAATTCTTCGCCTTTGACAACTTCATCGTCGACATCAGGCATATCCACGTATGACAATGCGCCGAGTGCGGCCTGTGCATAATCAGTAATGCCGATGACAGCCATATCGCCGTCCACTTTAACCCATTCGTGTGACTCGCTGTAGAGGAGTCCTTCAATAAATTTTGCCATAATAATTCTATTTTTTATAATTAGCTGAATAAAAACGCTTTTTGATGACTGTGCCTGGGAATACTTTCTTTCGTATCTGAATTTCCACTTCCGTGCCCAAAGCTGACACCTCACTGTCGACCAAAGCGAAACAGAGACTCCTGTCCAAAGTGATTGAACGATAGCCTGTTGTCACCACTCCTACCTGCCGGCCTCCGACGAGCACCGGATAGCCTGCGCGGGGAATGGCCCTGTCATGAAGCTCTATGCCTACGATTTTCTTCGCGACGCCGTCGGCTTTCTGCCGGGCAACTGCCTCTTTGCCAATGAATTCCTCTTTGTCCAGTTTGGCGAACATGCCCAGGCCTGCAATCACGGGGGAAATCTCCGCACTGAGTTCATGGCCGTAAAGCGGCAGTCCGGCTTCAAAACGCAGAGTATCGCGGCAGCCGAGTCCGCAAGGCTCCACGCCTGCTTCAGCCAATTTGTCCCAAATTTCAACAATGGCCTCAGTCGTGGTGTAAATCTCGAAACCGTCCTCGCCTGTGTAGCCCGTGCGGCTGACAATCATGCGTTTGCCGTTATAGGTCAGTTCGCAGAAAGTGTAGAAGCCAAGTTCCGCAATGGCAGGCTCACCAAGCACTTTCACTGCGATTTTCTCAGCTTCAGGGCCCTGCAGGGCAATTTCTCCCCATTCAGCCGATTTGTTCTCAATGAGGACATCATAGTCCTGGGCCTGGCCGACAATCCATTCAAAATCCTTTCCTATATTCGCTGCGTTCACCACTAAAAGATAGTGGTCCGGCTCAAATTCCTTGTATACCAACAGGTCGTCCACCGTGCCTCCGTCCGGGTAAAGCATCATGCCGTAAAGGATTTTCCCTCCCTCAATGACGGAAATATCATTTGTAATTATATGGTTCACAAATTTATCCGCATCCTTGCCGCTGATGAAAATTTCACCCATGTGCGACACGTCAAACATACCTGCGGCATTGCGCACCGCATTGTGCTCCTCAGTAATGCCTCTGTACTGAATCGGCATGATAAAGCCTCCGAAAGGGCTCATCAGTGCCCCCAAAGCCACGTGTCTGTCATAAAGACAGGTCTTCAATTCTGACATAATGTTATTGGTTTAGTGTCTGTTTTCTGTAAAAATAAATACAGTTTTATATTATTAATGTGTTATCAGATCAATCAGCTGCCTGTTGTCCATATTTGCAATATAAGCTTCGACATCTTCGTCCCTGAGCGCCTCTCTTACAGCCTCTTCCGTCATCGGCCGCCCCAACAGAAGTCCCGAAAGCCAGGCCTGCAGTTCTTCCGGACTATGCCCTCCTGCCAAAAAATAATCTCCGCTCAGCGACAACTCTCTGAAAATCGAGCCTTTGGCAGTGTAGCCGAACTCAAATTCTCCCACCCCTTCGTACCTGCGGCGTCTCTTAGCCGTGCAGCGCGGATTATGTCCGTATAAAAAATCATCGCTCAGATACCCGGCTTCAATCTTCTCGATTTCAGCCACTTGCTCCTCATTCAACTTTAGCTCGCCGTCGCAGAAAGCTGCCAAAATCCTTGCCTTGAACTCTTCTAAACCTATGGACAGCCCCCGCTTTGACATAGCCTCCTTCACATTTCCCACTCGCGAACGCACTGAAGCGATACCCTTGCTTCCGAGCTTCTGCGCCGACGGATGCAGAGCCTGCTCCAAAGCCGCAAAGTTGCTGTCATACAGCATGGTACCATGCACCACAGTCCTGTCAGGAAGCAGCTGAAATGCCGTTCCGGACACCTTCGCCCCGTCCACCAATATATCATTTCTGCCCGAAACCTCAGCGTCCAGGCTCATGCTCCGAAGCACTGTCACAAGCCTCTTCGAATATTTCTCCCAAGCCCCTTCGCGCGGTCCCACATACGACAGCATCACATTGCCCAAATCCGCATACACGCAGCCTCCTCCGCTTTTCCGCCTGTAAACCGAAATCCCGTGACTGCGGCAATACTCTAAATTCACCTCGGCTTCCATCAACTGGTTCCGCCCGAAAATCACAGTCGGTTCCACCTGCCACAGAAAAAACGCCTCGCCACCGGTTTCCTTAGCGACAAATTCCTCCATCGCCAGGTAAAAAACCAGTCTCCGCCGCCTGTCGTCCGGCAAAATCACATTTTTAGCCATTTCCTTTCTTTTAGCCTCTCAAAGTTAGGAAAAATATAGTGAAAGTCGAGCGCAAAGGGAAAATAAATTTTTTGCTTTGCCGAGACGCATCCTATATTGTCGGCACGGAGTGACGAAAATGCAGATACATTTATCCATCGGGAAATATTTTGCCATAAGAAATTTAATTGCTAATTTTGGAAGTCCTGAAACTCGTAGAAAACAATCTGGCTTTAGTAAACCACTATTTGAAAATGACAGAAATGTAGAAACTTCGGAAGAAAGAAAACAGACAAATTAGGGAAGCGGAGATAAACCAACTTACTTATTTGATTATGATAACAATTGATGATATAAAAAAGTTGATAGCCAAAGACGAAACAAGGACTTTGGAATTGAAGAAAACTACAGGTGAACTCTATAAAGGAATGGAGACCGCCTGCGCGTTTCTCAATTCCGATGGCGGTTGGCTGATGTTTGGCATAACACCTTCGCTAACAATTGTCGGGCAAAACGTCACAGATAACACACGACAAGAGGTGGGTAATGCCCTTCGGAAAATAGAGCCTGCAATAGATGTGGAGGTTCAGTATGTGGAACTTCCTGAAAAGCCGGATTATTATGTTATAGCGATTTATTTTGATTCCAATAATTTCAAGAACGGGCCATATTCATTTGATGGCAGGGCGTTCTATAAGGTGGAGAGTACTACAGTACTGATGCCAAGACAAATGTATGAAGAGCGTTTGAAACTCAGCAATCCCCGGCGATTTAGTTGGGAGAATACCCCAAACTCGGAAATAACCATTGATGATATTGATACTGAATTATTGTATCAGACTCTGCATGACGGAATCGGCTCGAGGAGAATTCACGCTTCTGCGATGACTATTCAAGATCCCGTAACGATTATGCAGAAACTTGGTGTAGCAAGAAAAGATGGTATGATATTGAACGCTGCTAATGTGTTGTTCGGCAAAGAGCCGACATTGATCCATTCTCAATGTAAAATCCGTTTAGCTCGTTTTGAAGGTACAGACAAAAGATTGTTTCGAGACCAGACAGTTTGTGAAGGAAATCTATTTGAGCAATATGATGCAGTTATGGACTTTTGTTTGAAACATTTGAATTTTGCTGGTCGGATGGATAGCAAATTCAGACAAGATACATTGACAGTTCCATATGAAGCTATAAAAGAGGCTGCAATCAATATGCTTTGCCATCGTTCTTGGAGTGCGGAAAATACAACTCCGAGTTTGGCTATTTATGATGACCGCATTGTATTTCAAAATCCGGGAGCGTTTCCGATTGGTATGATATGGCAGGATTTTGTGAATGACCAAATCGGTTCCCTTCCTGCCAACCCGACCATTGCAAATGTTTTTTATCGCCGTGGAATAATGGAGGCTTGGGGACGAGGCCTCGGACTTATTATGGAAAGTTGTGCGGAACAAGGACTGCCTGTTCCCGAAATCAAAGTTGTCCCGCCGTTTGTGAATCTTTCAATATGGTTCAGACAATCACTGACTGGTGGTGTAAAAACATCTGCACCCCAAGCGGAGGATTCATACACTCCAAGTCTCACCCCAAGTGATGATGATTTCACCCCAAGTCATAAAGAAATACACGACCAGTCGAATATCGTCACACCACAAGAAAAAGTTTTTGAATTTTGTAAATCTCCGAAAAGTATCGTTGAAATAGCTGATATGCTTGGGGTGAATGATAGAAGATGGGTGCGTAAAAAATATGTTGCTCCATTTATCGGCACAAAACTTCAAATGACTATTCCTGATAAGCCTAATAGTCGGAATCAGAAATATAGGACAATTGAATAAAATAACAATGAAACTGATAATCATAGGAGCGGGGCCGGGCGGATATGAGACAGCCGTCGCCGCTGCAAAAAAAGGAATTGAAGTCACGATTTTCGAAAGTGCGGATGTTGGCGGGACCTGCCTGAATGAGGGCTGCATACCGACCAAGGCATTGTGCAGGCACGCAGAAATCCTTGAGTCTGTCAGACAGGCGCAGGAGTTCGGCGTGAGCCCAGGCGGTGGTCCGGTCATTGATATGGCAAAGGTCCTGGAAAGGAAAAATGCAGTTGTAAGCCAGCTCAGAACTGGTGTGGAGGGCCTTCTGAACAATAAATTGATTAAGCTTGTACGCGCGGGTGCGGCTTTTAGGGACGCCCATACCGTGGTCGCTGACGGGGTGGAATATTCTGCTGACTATATTATAATAGCAAGCGGTTCGACTTCCGCTTCGCTGCCTATACCCGGGGTGGAGCTGTCTGAGGTGCTGACATCAAAAGAAATGCTCGACATCAGCGAAGTGCCGGCGAGGCTGTGCATTATCGGCGGTGGAGTCATCGGACTGGAATTTGCTTCGATTTTCGCTTCGTTCGGCTCGCAAGTTACTGTGATTGAATACTGTAAGGAGCTATTGCCGCGCTTTGACACCGACCTTGCAAAACGCCTGAAACAGGCGCTTGTCAAACGGGGAATAAATGTCATGACCTCTGCGCAAGTGCTTGCTGTTGAGGAGTCTCCTCTTTGCGTGACATATAAGTGCAGGGAAGAGACTCTGCAAGTCGAAGCGGACAAGGTGCTGATGGCGGTGGGGCGCAAGGCCAGGTATGGGGAACTCAATCTTGAGGCTGCCGGTGTGGAGGCAGGCCGCCGCGGAATTGCCGTCAATGAATTTATGCAGACCAATGTGCCGAACATCTATGCCATAGGCGATGTCAACGGGCTGATGATGCTTGCCCATGCCGCAACTTTCCAGGGACTCAAAGCCCTGCACCATATTTTGGGAGAAGACGATGGGATAGACCTCGGCATTATGCCTGCTGCAGTTTTCACTGAGCCTGAAATCGGTACTGTCGGTCTGACCGAAGAAGAGTGTAAAGAGAAAGGCTTGAAAATCAAATGTTTGAAGTCTTTCTTCCGCGCCAACGGCAAGGCTCTCGCAATGGGGCAGCCGGACGGCTACTGCAAAATCATCTGTGACATCGAAAGCGGCAGAATACTCGGCTGCCACATCATGGGAGTCCACGCTTCGGACCTGATTGCCGAGGCCTGTGCCCTGATACAGTGCAAAGCTACGGTGGCGGAGGCGCGTGACATCATACACACGCACCCAAGCCTCAGTGAAGTTCTGCAGTCTGCCCTCCACAATTGAATGACGGCCTTTTGCCTCCTCTGATTGACCGAATGGGACTCTGCCTTGCCTTCCTGTCATTCCGACCAAATCCCTCGCTGTCATTCCGACCAAGGCACGAAGTGCCGCGTGGAGGAATCTTGTGCATATTGTGATATGTTTACCATTTTGCATTTAAAATAATGTGTACAGGATTTCTCCGCTGCGTGCTTTGCACTCCGGTCGAAATGACATATCGCTCGCCTCGTTGTCATTTTAAAGCCTGTGGATTTACAATGACTTCCTCGGCTCGGCAATGTTCAAACAGGTTTGACATTGCGCTCGCCTCGTTGTCATTTCGAGCGAAGCCCTAAGGGCGCAGTCGAGAAATCTTGTACATATTGTAGAAGTGTTCAAGAGTTTTTGGTTATCTTTGCATGGCAGTAAAAGAAGTCGGTATGATTGGTATTTTTGATTCCGGAGTAGGCGGACTTTCCGTGTTCAGGGAGATATACAAGCGTCTTCCTGATGAAAGCTATATTTATTTTTCGGACAACGCCCATTGCCCGTACGGGGAGAAAACGAAAGAATATATAATAGAAAGGGCAAAAGCAATTACAGAAAAACTTGTGTCCGAAGGCGCCGACGTGATTGTAGTCGCTTGTAATACAGCGACTTCTGCCGCAATCGCCATTCTCAGACAACTATATTCGGGCCCGGATTCCGAACTCGTCAGGGAAATGTCGGAAGGCAGGCTCGACAATATACAGTTCATCGGAATGGAGCCTGCAGTCAAACCTGCCGCTTTGGCTTCGAAAACCAAAATCATCGGAGTCCTTGCCACGGCAGGGACGCTCAAGGGCTCGAACTATCTGAACATCAAGGACGCATATTCGGACAATGTCACTATACTCGAACATGTGGGCCAAGGTTTTGTGGAACTTGTGGAAAACGGTGATCTGGATAGTCCCCATGCGTATGAAATTGTGCGCCAAAGTGTTGAACCTCTGCTCGATAAAGGCGCCGACAGCATAGTTCTCGGATGTACACATTATCCTTTCCTCTTTGCAACGATAAATAAGGTCTGCGAAGAATATATGGCTGCTGGACGTCATTCTCTTCTTCCGACGGACAGTAAGATAAATATTATTGACCCTGCTCCTGCGGTTGCAAGACGGCTTGTCGATGTAATGCGCAGCGAAGGACTCATCAGCCCGGAAAGCGCATCGGCTGCTCCGCTTGAAAATCCTGATTATTCTGCAGCTGGCATCAGACTTTTTGCTTCAGGCGAAAATATTTCATTATTAAGAACATATAAAATTTTATAATCATGTCTGAAAGTACAAAATCAGCATTGATGATATTGTGTGCAGGAGCTGCAATCCAGAACGCTCAGGCACAGGAAAAAGAGTTCCCGGAAAAGACGGAAGACCGCCCGAACATTCTCTGGGTCACATTTGAGGATACAAGCGCAGCGGAATTTCATTGCTACGGCAACGAAGGCGTAAACACTCCGGTTTCGGACGCCCTTGCCGCTTCGGGTATACAGTTCATGAATGCCTGGTCTTGCGGACCTCAGAGCTCGCCTGCCCGTTCTTGCCTTATAACAAGTTGTTATGCAACGACCTACGGTATGGATGTCCACCCGGTGCCGTACGATACTCCCGAGCATATTTATTTCCCTCAGTGGCTCAGGGATGCCGGCTATTTCTGCACAAACAATCATAAAACCCACTACAATTCGACCGTTGACCACAAATCCTGCTGGGACGAATGTGGCAAGCATGCCAGCTGGCACAGCGAAAAACGCGGTGAAAACCAG
Source organism: Candidatus Cryptobacteroides sp. (assembly GCA_051870215.1). GTDB lineage: Bacteria > Bacteroidota > Bacteroidia > Bacteroidales > UBA932 > Cryptobacteroides. The sequence goes on from JBJEBQ010000041.1 coordinate 109,214, forward strand.
CCGTTCTTTGCCGTCTACAACTGCATGGCTTCCCACATGGGCCGCGTGAGGACTTTTCACACCGACGGCCGGCGCGATTTCACTAAAGAAGGAATATACAAGGACAAACTCGTGCTGCCTGACTATGTGCCTGATCTGCCTGAGGTGCGCAGCGACTATGCCGGCCATCTCGAAGCGGTGCAGGACATTGACGAATGGCTCGGATATTTCCTTAAAGACTTGAAAGACAGCGGGGAAGCAGACAATACCATCGTTTTCTTTTTCAGCGATCACGGCGGCTGTATTGCGCGTGGCAAGGGCTATCTCTACGAAAGCGGACTGCGCGTCCCTATGCTTGCATATATTCCGCCAAAATACCGTGAACTTGCGGGAGTGGAACCTGGCAAAAATTATGATTTGGTAAGTTTTGTCGATTTGGGTGTGACCATGCTGAGTCTTGCCGGCGTGGAGCCTCCGGCACAGATGCAGGGACGTGCTTTGATGGGCAAATATCGTGAGCATACTCCGAGAAAGTACAATTTTGGCTTGGCTGCCAATCACCTGCACCATTTCACTCCTACCCGTGCGGTGACTGACGGGCGGTTCAAGCTCCTGCGCACCTATCTGCCTTACCGTCAGTTCGCTATGCGCAATTACTACCAGTGGGGCATGCCGTCCAACAAGGCCTGGGACAGATATATTCTGAGCGGAAAAAATGAAAATCCTGTCTGGGCTCTGCCTTTCGGGCAGCATCCGGCTGAAATGCTTTTTGATCTGGAGAATGACCCCGGCGAGATTCATGATTTGTCGCAGAATCCTCAGTATGCGGAGAAATTGGCGGAGTTGCGAAACGCCTTGTCTGAGCATATCAGGAGTACTGTGGATTTGGGCTTTTTCCTGCCGACTTCGCGTGAAAACTGTGTGCTTTATGACAAGGTGCGCGCTGAAAACTATCCGCTTGAGGAATTGTATCAGCTTGTTGAACTTGCGGGAGTTGCCACGAAAAAGGATGTTGCAGTCCTTGAAAAATATCTGCTTTCGGACAAAGATGAATTCAAATATTGGGCTGCTGCGGGATATGCTTCGCTTGCCCGTCACGGAGAGTTGAAAAAAGCTCCGAAGGCGCTGCATAAACTGATGAAAGACAGCAATCCATACGTGGCAGCGGAAGCTTCATACGCCATGGCTTATCTCGGAAAGGCGGAAGAGGCCGTGAAATTGCTTGCCGCACCTGTGGAAAATCCGGATTACAGGAAAATATATTATTCGGCCCTTGAATGCATTTCTTTGGATCCTGCAATGCGTCCTGTGATAAAGAAATATGCGCTGAGTGACTTGAAAAAGGCTGCTGAGGAGCTTCCTCACAAGCAGAATGAGGATGCAGGTCTGATGGCCCGAGGCATTCTGGTCAATCTCGGGGAACTTGACATTGATCTGCTTCATGGTGAGGAGGCTTATCAGGAGGGTCTGCGTCTGAACAGGGGACGCCGCAAGAAACTCCCGCTGCCAAGATAGTTTGAGTTTCATTTTTTATTGCTATTTTTGCATATTCGGCTTTTTGTATTTAATTTGAGTTTTGCAGATGTGAAACTTGGGTTTTTTGATGTTTGTTAAATCTTCAGGCTATGGATATTGACTTGCTTGCCAAAATGGTGAAAGACTTGCTGCTGCTTAATGACAGGGTCTCTCTGCCCGGTCTGGGCTGTTTTATCGCGGAGATGGTGCCGGCGTCTTTTTCGGACAAGGGCTATACCATAAATCCTCCGTACAGGAGACTGTATTTCAGGTCCCAGCCCAATGACGGGGCTCTGCTTGTGAAATACTATGCGGAGTCGGAAGGCGTTGCCGAGGGGCAGGCGCGTCAGATTCTGGAGGGGTATGTGAAGGAGCTGGTTGAGGTGCTGAAGGAGAAGAAACTCATTGTGTTTCCGGAACTTGGCAGGCTCAGGGCGACTAAGGAGAATAATTTTTTCTTCGTGGCTAATGAGGATGCTGACATTTATCCTGAGGGTTTTGGTCTGGAGACCGTGTCGCTGAAGTCGCACAAGGAGGAGGCTTCGGCGAAGTTGTGGGAGACCGCAGTCGGGGATTTGGCGGATGCAGTGGAGAAAATGACTGAGGTCGAGGAGATAGAACTCGCTGACGGGGAAATTGTGGAAGAAGCTGCTGTCGAACAAGAAGAAAGGGAAATTGAAAAAGAACCGGAGGAAGAAGCTGATACAGAGATAGTTGAAGAACAGCCAAAGGGAGATGTAACAGAACAGGCAGAAGTCGGGGAACCGGCTGTCGGGACTGAAAAGAATGAAGAACAGGAGCATAGGAAGGCGGAAGGAATTGTACAGAAAGAAGCAGTGAGTGGAGACGTGGCAGAAGAACCGGGGGGCGTGGTGAAGGTTGAAGATACGGGAGAAGAAAAAGTTGAAGGAGAAGAGGGTGAAGATGAGCGGAAGCCGTTAACCGAAGAGGAGAAATATGCGCTTTGGAAGGCAAAACAGGAGGCTGAAAAAAACAAAAAGAAAAAAGACAGAAAAGAAAAGTCTGACAAGCCGAAGAAAAAATTGACTTGGCTGTGGGTAAGTCTTGCCGTAGTGTTTGTGCTTGGTCTGCTTGTAGTGGCATATTTCGTGATGACAAGCTACTGTCCGGACCTGCTCGACACATGGTTGGACTCCATCCTCTACACCCCTGAAGAATTGGAAATAATAGAAAAAATCTAATATGGAATTATGACGGAAAAGTGTTTTAGAAATCGTTTTGTAGAAAGCTCGGATGCCGATGTTTCATCACATTTGAGACCGTCGGCATTTCTGCTTATGGCGCAATCAATCGCAGTGGAGCAAGTTGGTTTTTTGAATCCTGTTGCCAGCCAGGCCGAATTGGTAAAACATAATTTGGCATGGGTCGTTTCACGTGCCCGTTATGTATTCAAAAGGATGCCTGGTCTGGACGAGAATTTTGTGCTTTCATCATGGCATAAGCGTCAGGACAATCTTTACTATATCAGAGACTACAGAATGGAGACTCCCGAGGGCGAAGAACTTATAACGGGTACATCCTCATGGGTAATACTCAATCTTGCAAGCCGTTCGGTAGAAGCTCATTGGAGCGGGATGACCGAGGGGGATGAGGTTCATGACGATGCAATTGAAGCCGCTGCTCCCCGTATCAGAATGCCTCGCGGAGTGGAGCCGGAACTTGCCGGGGAGCATGTTGTCAGGTACTCTGATGTGGACATCAATTCTCACGCGAACAACACTAAATATGTGGACTGGGCAATGGATGTGCTTGACTATGGGCTGGTTTCCCAAAAGCGTGTCAAAGAGCTGCTCATAAACTACAATCATGAAGTGCGTCCGGGCGAGACCGTCCAGCTGTATAAGGTGTGCGTCGAGCAGGAAAACGGGCTGTGCTGCTATGTCGAGGGCAAGGTCGACGGTGTGTCTTCATTTATTGTTGCATTGATTTTCTGATATGTTTGAGCTGATTTATCCTGTCGAAGGACTTGCGCAGAAATTGCCGCTTCCGACGGCCGGTGTAGTGACTGATGACGAAGGACAGGAATTTTTCCCTGTGGTCGAGGCGAGCGGAGAAGTTGTGGGCAGAGCTACGAGAGCATATTGCCACAGCGGTTCCAAATTGCTCCATCCGGTGGTGCACCTGCATATAATTGACAGATATTCAAGAATATATCTGCAGAAGCGCTCAATGAAGAAAGACATTGCCCCCGGGCTTTGGGACACTGCGGTAGGTGGTCATGTTGACTATGGCGAGTCGCTGATGGAGGCTTTGTACAGGGAGGCTCACGAGGAACTCGGTCTTGATGAATTCAATCCGGTGTACCTCAGGACTTACGTCTGGGAGACCGACAGGGACAGGGAGTTCGTCAATGTATTCGCTGCTGTGGGTGCTTTTGAACTGAAGCCCGACCATGACGAGGTGGACGAAGGCCGCTGGTGGAGTATAGAAGACATCGATGCCGCTGCCGGAAAAGGCGTTTTCACTGAAAATTTCGAGGAGGAGTTTGCCGACATCAGGCATTCGCTCCTTGCTCTGCTATGAGAAAATGAATATTCCGTCCTGCTGTAGTACGAAAAGTGATGGCTTGACGCGCTTTGTAATGATATGCTTATGATAGAACAATTTGATATTGACAGACTTGTGCCGGTTTCACGTTTGCAGGAAATTGCGGCGTCGGCGAAAGGTAAATATCTGCTGCTGACTTCCAAACCTGTGATTTTCGGGCAGTTCGCTTTGGAACGTTTGGAAGCCGTTGCTGATGACACTTCTGCGGATATGGTCTATGCCGACCATTGGGACATTTTGGCGGACGGCTCGCGCAGGAAACATTCTCTGATTGACTGTCAGAAAGGTGCGTTGAGGGATGATTTCGATTTCGGTTCCGTTATGCTGCTGCGCAGTTCATCTTTCAGGGCGGCAGTGGAAGCCATTTCGGAGGACTGGCAGTGGGGTGCGCTGTATGATCTGCGCCTTAGGATGGATAAAATAGTGCATATCAATGAATTGCTCTATACTGAGGACGAAACGGACAGCCGTGCTTCCGGGCAGAAACAGTTCGATTATGTGGATCCGAAAAACCGCAGTGTGCAGCTCGAAATGGAAAAAATCTGCACTGCACATCTGAAGCGGATCGGGGCATATCTCAAGCCGGAATTTAATGATGCAGGGTATGCCGAAGCTGATGGCGGTGGTGAATTTCCTGTCACTGCAACGGTGGTCATTCCTGTATTCAATCGGGTGAAGACAATAAAAGACGCCGTGGAGAGTGCTCTGAGCCAGCTTTGCGATTTCCCTTTCAATGTCATCGTAGTGGATAATCATTCCACTGACGGGACGACCGAAATGCTCGACGAATTGGCAGTGGATGAGAGACTTGTACATTTGGTGCCTGAGCGGACGGACCTCGGGATAGGCGGCTGCTGGAACTTGGCAGTGCACCATCCTGCTTGTGGAGAATTTGCCGTGCAGCTCGACAGCGACGATGTCTACAGCGGCGTCGGCACTTTGCAGAAAATTGTGGACACTTTCCGTCGGGAACGCTGTGCCATGGTCATCGGTACCTATCAAATGACTGATTTTCAGATGAATCCCATTCCTCCTGGAATTATCGACCATAAGGAGTGGACTGAGGATAACGGAAGAAATAATGCTCTTAGAATCAACGGTTTGGGCGCTCCGCGTGCCTTCTGGACTCCGCTGCTTAGGAAAATCAACCTTCCGAATACAAGCTATGGCGAGGATTATGCCGTGGGCCTGCGTATAAGCAGGGAATACCGAATCGGGCGCATCTACGATGTGCTGTATTGCTGCCGTCGCTGGGAAGGAAATTCGGATGCCGCGCTTGGCATCGAGAAAGTGAATGTAAATAATTTCTATAAAGACAGCCTGCGCAGTATCGAGCTTGAGGCGAGAATACAGCTGAACAGGCAAAGGCAAACTCTTGAAAACAAATAATTTGAGAAGCTAAATACAATGGCTCAGAACGAGAAGATATTGCAAAAATTCGTAGGTGACCAATTGTCCTGCTGGCCGCTTGCCTGCAACAATTTCCGCGCACTCAAAGCGGTGGAAACCAAAGATTTGGAAGTCGGAGGACTGAAGGTGAAAGCCCAGTTCAACCCCGCCAGGATGATTTCTTCGGCGGCAAAACTCAGCAAGGAGGACATAGCTGCCCGCAAATGTTTTCTCTGCCGTGAAAACAGGCCTCCGGAACAGCTTATGTTGAAATTTGAGGGCCGGAAAGGCAAAAAATACGACATTTTGGTCAATCCATATCCTATTTTTCAGGAGCACCTTGTGATTGCCAACAGCAGTCATACGCCTCAGACCATCTGGAAGAGATATGTTGATATTCTTGATCTGTCGAAAAAATATCAGGGCTATCTGTTCTTTTACAATGGTCCGAAAAGTGGCGCTTCTGCTCCGGACCATCATCATTTTCAAGGCATTCCCAAGGGACAGACTCCTCTTGAGGTTGAAATCAATGCCCAGTTTGCCGGTGATGGCGAGGCTTTGACCCACATCGTATCGCTGATGGATGCGAGGCTCTACCGCTACTGCAAATTCTGCAACGGAGTCTTCGTCATTGCTTCCGACACGGTCAAGTCTGCGGCCAAACTTCTGTACAGACTGCTTGATTGTCAGGATATTCCGAAAGGCGAGTCCGAGCCGCTTTTCAATCTTTTCGCTTATTTCAAGGGCGGGCAATATTACACTATCGTGGTTTTCCGCACCAGACATAGGTCACATCATTATTTTTCCGAAGGTCCTGACCATCTGACCATGAGTCCGGGTTGCATTGATATGGCGGGTGTGTTCGTCTGCCCTGTGGGGGAGGAATTCAAAAAGCTGGACAGCAGGCTCTTGTCAGAGGTGGTGTCTGAGGTGACTTTGTCCGAGGCTGAGCAGAACAAAATCATCGACAGGCTGACGCGGACCCAGAGAAAGGTCGAGGTGGGTATCGTGTCGGGCGAAGAGATTGATTTTGAGATACTTTCGGATGGCGCAGGAGTGAGAAAAGCCAAATATACGGAAGGAAAAATAGAATATGACGGGGCTCTTTTTGACGAACTTTATTTTGAGGAACCGAATCCTTCGACTCGTTTTGCCCAGGAGTCTTTCCGCTTGGATAATGTGGTGATAGGCAAGGAGTTCCATTGGCAGAGAAATGAACGGCAGGTCTTTGCCGGGGCTTTGAAAATCATTGTGTCGGATAAAAGACTCGTGGCCGTGAATGTCATCGGCGTTGAGGATTATCTGCTCAGCGTAATTTCTTCAGAAATGAATGCTGCGGCATCGCTGGAGTTTCTGAAAGCCCATGCCGTTATTTCGCGTTCGTGGTTGATGTCCAAGATTTTACGGACGCCATGCTGTCGGAAAACAGCTGCTCCGGAGATAAGTTCCGAGGCCCAGCTTGCAACTTGGCTTGCGGCTTCGGCCAATGCTGATGGGAAGGCGGATGGAAACGGCACATTGGAGTATGTGAGGTGGTATGACCATGAGGAACATAAGGATTTTGACGTGTGTGCTGACGACCATTGCCAGAGATACCAGGGCCTTGGCCGTGTGGTCGGTGAGAATGTGAAAAAGGCCGTTGACGAGACTTGGGGGCAGGTTCTGACCTACGAGGGGGAAATTTGTGATGCGCGTTTTTCGAAATGTTGCGGAGGAATGACTGAGAAATATTCGACTTGCTGGGAGGACAAGGACTATGCCTACCTGCCTGCTTTGGCGGATACTCCGGAGCATGGTGAGGGACGGTGTTTTTGCGACACTGATGATGAGGCCGTGCTGGCTCAGGTGTTGAATTCATACGATTTGGAAACCAAGGATTTCTATCGTTGGAAGGTGGTTTATGACAGGGCGGAACTGTCGGCTTTGGTGAAGGAGAAAAGCGCTTGCGATTTGGGTGAAATTACTGCCATTGCTGCATTGGAGAAGGGAGGGTCCGGACGTATTTCTAAGCTGAGGATTACGGGTTCAAAGCAAAGTCTGATTGTGGGCAAGGAATTGGAAATCAGGAAATTGCTCAGTACAAGCCATTTGAAGAGTTCGGCTTTTGACGTGACTTTTGACGGCGACAAGGTGATTTTTGACGGCAAGGGCTGGGGACATGGTGTCGGTCTGTGCCAGATCGGTGCCGCCGTAATGGCTTCCCTCGGCTATGACTACCGCCGGATATTGGAACATTACTATCCTGGAACCATAGTCTGTCATCATGAAACAGAATAAAAACATAAACCCCTGGCTTTGGATACCGACGCTGTATTTTGCGGAAGGCATACCCTATTTCATAGTGAACAACATTTCAGTGGTGATGTTCACCAATATGGGCATGTCGAAAGGCGACATGGCGATGTACACCAGTCTGCTTTACCTCCCGTGGGTAATCAAACCTCTTTGGAGCCCCTTCGTTGACATCATCCGCACAAAACGCTGGTGGATAATAGCAATGCAGATACTGATGTCGGCAGCCTTCGCATTCGCTGCCCTCAGCCTGCCACACAACATCCCTGAAGGCTGTCCGGTCTCGGTTTTTACCGTCACTCTGATTCTTTTCTGGCTCACGGCCTTTGCTTCCGCCACCCATGACATCGCCGCCGACGGCTACTATATGCTCGCCCTTAAACCCAAGGACCAGAGCCTTTTCGTCGGTATACGCAGCACTTTCTACCGTCTTTCGTCCATTTTCGGCCAGGGCGTGCTCGTTGTCGTTGCCGGTCTGCTCGAAAGACACTATGCTGACGTCCCGAAAGCCTGGTCGCTGACCCTCGGACTCTGCGCTGTCTTGTTCGCAGGCATTACTCTCTGGCACATTTTCAAACTTCCGAAACCTGCGGCCGACACTTCCCGAGAGGAGACCGACGTCAAAGCGATTTTCAGGGATTTCGGCCGTACCTTCGCCACTTTCTTCAGCAAAAAAGGCATAGTCATAGCATTGATATTCATGCTTTTGTATCGTCTACCGGAAGCCTTCCTCGTAAAAATGATGAACCCGTTCCTGCTTGACGGTATCGACAAAGGCGGTCTTGGACTTTCCACCGAAATGGTCGGTTTGGTTTACGGCACAATAGGCGTGGCTGCTCTCACTGTCGGCGGCATCATCGGCGGCATTGCCGCTTCCAGATGGGGTCTGAAAAAAAGTCTCTGGCCTATGGCTCTCAGCCTGACCCTCCCATGTCTCGCCTTCGTCGCGCTCAGCCTGACCCAGACGCAGAATATCTGGCTGATAGCCTCTTGCGTCGCACTTGACCAGTTCGGCTACGGCTTCGGTTTCACCGCCTATATGCTCTACCTGATTTATTTTTCCGAAGGCGAATTCAAGACCGCACACTATTCGCTCTGCACAGCCTTCATGGCCCTCAGCATGATGATTCCCGGTATGATTGCCGGCTACGCTTTCGAACATCTCGGCTATGTCCGCTTCTTTATAATGGTGATAATCTGCTGTTTGGTCACTGTCGCCGTCACCGCCCTCGTCAAAGTCGACGCCGACTTCGGGAAAAAATAAGCGTTTAAGCCGAGAGCAGAGGCAAAGCTCGCTTTGACTATGCCGAGGCGTGAGTGATTGTAAAACCGCAGGTTTTAAAATAAGCGTTTAAGCCGAGAGCAGAGGCAAAGCTCGCTTTGACTATGCCGAGGCGTGAGTGATTGTAAAACCGCAGGTTTTAAAATAAGCGTTTAAGCCGTTAATTTTATTACATTTGCATAAAATTCAAGTAAATGCCTTATGGAAAAGAATGAATTACAAGATATGGCAAACAACAAGTTCCTCTCAGATATACGAAATATTATTGAGCAGGGCAGAAGACAGGCTTTTACAGCAGTTAATCAGGTTGCTGTTTTTACTTATTGGCATATCGGAAAACGTATAGTAGAGGAGGAGCAGCAAGGTAAAGCGAGGGCTCAATATGGAATTCAACTAATAAAACTGATTGCAGAACGCTTGTCAATCGAATTCGGGACAAATTACTCTGAGCGGAGACTGCGAGATTATAGGCAATTCTACTTGAGTTTCAGCGATTTGCCGATTTGGCACTCGCGAGTGCCAAATCTTACTTGGACTCACTTTCGACGCATTATGGCTGTTCCACATCCTGATGCCAGGAGGTGGTACGCGGAAGAGGCATCTCGTGAAATGTGGAGCATCCGAACTCTCGACAGAAACATATCTACACAATTCTATGGAAGATTGTGTGCTGCAAAAAGAGAAAACGAGGTGTTACCGAAGACTGAAATCGTTAGTGGAAATGATCCAAAGGAGTATATAAAGAGCCCTGTAGTGGCAGAGTTTCTCAATTTCAGGCGTGATGCCAAATATGCTGAGAGTGATTTGGAACAGGCACTGATTGATAATTTGGAAAAATTCATTATGGAATTGGGACGAGGTTTCGCTTTTGTGGAGAGACAAAAACACATTGTTACTGATACAGACGATTTCTACATTGATTTGGTGTTTTATAATTTTAAAATGAAACGATTTGTCCTTTTTGAATTGAAAACCCATAAAGTCACACACGCTGATGTCGGCCAGCTGGATATGTATGTACGTATGTTTGATGATATAATGAAAGAGCCGACGGACAATTCTACAATAGGAGTCCTCCTTTGTACAGAAACGGATACGACTATAGCTAAATATTCAGTTTTGCACAATAGCGAACAACTTTTTGCATCCAAATATATGGCATATATGCCGACAGAGGAGGAATTGAGCCGGGAGATCGAGCAGCAGAAACGTTTTTTCTTGGAACAACATGAAAATAATGATAAAAAAGACAAATAATGTGATTTTAGGCCTGGCTGCGTTGTGGTGGCTGCTGTTTGCGGTGACGGCGTGCAGGACTCAGGCTGTGGCTGTTGGCAATGTTTATGTACAGCATGATACTTTGTGGCGGGTGAAAACCGATACTCTCCTTGTGAGGGATACGCTTTTTGTGGTGTATGGAGCCGGATCTGGAAAGGCGGATGGAAATGCCGGTGAGGTATGCGAAATGGGAACATCCGCTAAGGATGAAAAAGTCTATGACTTTGAGGGACAAGGGAATGCCGCAAGTGCAAAGGCTGTTGTCAAGCCGGGTATCGAAGTGCTGCGGGAGATGGATTTTGCTCCGCTCAGAGGCAAAAGAGTCGGCCTGCTGACCAATCCGACGGGTGTGGACAGTCGGCTGCATTCCACTATAGACATACTTTTTGATGCACCGGAAGTCAATTTAGTGGCGCTTTTCGGACCGGAACACGGAGTCAGGGGCGATGTCTATGCCGGCGACAAGGTCGCCGATGCCGTGGACACAAAGACAGGACTTCCCGTGCATTCCCTTTACGGTGCCACGCGCAAACCGACCAAGGCGATGCTGCAGGGACTGGATGTAGTCGTTTACGACATCCAGGACACCGGCATACGCTCCTACACCTTCATTTCTTCGCTCGGACTGATGATGCAGGCCTGCGCCGAACTCGGCATTGAAGTCATGGTACTCGACCGTCCCAACCCTCTCGGCGGACAGAAAATCGAAGGCTCATACGTTGAGCAGCCTTTCAATTCTTTCGTCAGCCAATACCGAATTCCATATGTCTACGGCCTCACTGTCGGCGAACTTGCCACGCTCATCAACGAAGAGGGACTCAACCGCGGTCAGCTCGGCAAGGATGCTCCGTGCAAATGCAGGCTCTCGGTCATTCCCATGCAGGGCTGGCAGCGCAATATGCTCTACAAAGACACGAATCTCCCCTGGGTGCTTCCGTCTCCGAACATTCCTTACTGCGACTCTCCGGTTTACTGCGCGTCAGCCGGAATCTGCGGTGAACTCTATAATTTTCTTAACATCGGCATAGGCTACACCATTCCTTTCCAGACCTTCGGCGCCACCTGGCTTGACCCGCTCAAACTCAAAGCCAGACTTGACAGCTACGGGCTCCCGGGAGTGGAATTCCGTCCTATTCATTACACTCCTTTCTTCGGCTCGCTTGCGAAAAAATCCGTCAAAGGCATACAATTTTTCTATACCGACTACGACAAAGCCCATATAACGGAGACCCAATTCTATGTGATTCAGGCTATTGCGGAACTTTATCCGGACAAGAAGGCTTTCAACACAGCTACCGGCACCGGACTTTTCGACAAGGTCTGCGGCACTGACCACATCAGAATGGAACTGGCAAAGGACTATGATTTCGACAGAATCAAAGATTTCTGGCGCAAAGACGAAGAGAATTTCCGCCTTCTTTCGGCAAAATACCACTTATATAGGTAGGTAAATTCCATACTGTTCCATATTATTAAAAAAAATTCTTCATTTAGCGGATAATTATTTAATTTTGCAGACTTTTAGTAATTTGAAAAAAATAAACAGCATCAGTTTGCATAAAATTTTTGAGGATAGATTTCTTTTGGAAGAGGTCGTGAAGCGAATAGCAAACAGTCCTGTGGACTTTTGCAGCGAGCAGCCGACGGAAGTCGGACCATAGCGGGCTACATGACCGATGAGAAAAGGGATATAGACCAAAAAGAAATTTCAAAATGAAGCAGTTTATTTTTTGAGAATTACTT